>CANIVU010000008.1 GCA_947470805.1 Acidobacteriota bacterium
CCATAAAACAAGTACTTCTAAACTTGTTTATTATAGGGAAATGAGATTTGGGTTCGTAAGGCTTGAATGGTATTCCGGGGCGTAGTGGCCGTTGTATCCATTCTCGCCGGCCGAAAGGTGATGGGCGAAGAACTGCGGTTTATTCCCCTCTCCCGCGGCGAGTCTCTACTTGCTGAAGGGGACAAGCGATTGCGTGTGACCCGAGCCCGGAAGGGCGAAGTCGATCCCGAAGTTTTGGAGCGCGATCTGCGGCAATACGCAGGGCGCGTGGTGGCAGCCGACGCAACCGAGTATGACGATCAGTGGCTGTACGGTTGCGTCGACATGTCCCAACACCAGACCTAGGCCGGGCTCTTATTTCAGGGATTTCAGGTAGGCGAGCACGGCTTCGGCGTGTTCGGGCGAATACTTATACATGGGCATGGGCGGGCCGGCGGGTTTGCCGTTGGGGCCGAGTCCGGTCTGCAGATACTTGATGAGAGCGCCTTCGCCCCATTTGGTCCAGAGCTTGCCGGAGGGCGTGAGATCGGGCGAGGTTTTATGCCAGCCGGGCGGGGGCGTGCCGAGGGGCTGAATGTCCATAATGGTCCCCTTCATCCACTTGGATTTATCGAGTTCGCCCTTGTCATTTTTAGGCGTGTGGCAGGAGGCGCACTGTCCGATATTTTCGACGAGATATCGTCCTAATTCGAGCTGTTTCTTGTCCTGTGCGCAGGCCGGCAGAGCCAGGACGGCGAACGCGATTGCGGTGCGAAGGTGCATAGACCCTATGCTACTCCGAGCGGAGGGATTCGAGCAAAGGCGAGTGGAGCGCGGCGAGGGTGGCGATCCAGGTTGAGAGGAGTCCGACGGCGGCGACGATGACCAGGAGCGTTGTAAGCGCGACGAAGGGGAGCGAATGGGCGCGCTGGGCGAGCGCCGGGCTGACGGCGATGAGCGCGCAGACGGTTCCGATGAAGAGACCGGCGGCGAGGAGGGCGGCGTTTTCCAGGAAGACTACCGTCATGACTTCGCGCTGAGTATAGCCAACGGCGCGGAGGAGCGCGAGTTCGCGGCGCCGTTCGAGGACGTTGCGGAGAAGGACGGCGGCGAGGCCGATGGTGCCGATGAGCAGTCCGAGGGCGCCGAGGGCCTGGAAGGTAGAGAGGTAGGTGTTTTCGACGCGATGGAACTGAGCGAGGCGATCGCCGGCGGGCGTGACGTCGAAGCCGCTGTCGGAGAGTGATTCTTCGAGCGCGGAGGTGACCATGCCCCACATGGCTTCAGGCGCATCGAGAAGGAAGAGGCGGTGGCCCTGCTCTTCGGGGAAGATACGGAGAAAGGCTTCTTCGCCGATGAGAATTTCGCTCTGGAAAAGGCTGCCGGAGAGGGTGCCGACGATTTGGAGGCGGATGGGGTCTACGCCGTGCGGGATATCGAGGGTGTCACCGATGTGTTTGTGGAGTACGTATTCGAGCGTGTTGGCGTCAACCATGGCGGGGACGAGGCCTTTGGGGAGCGTGGCGCCGAGTTGGGTCCAGGCGTCAGGCGGGGAGACTCGGAAACGATTCTCGGCACGGAACGCCGCGGGGACGCCGACCATCTTTGGCCGCGTGGGTTGATAGAGATTCAGACAGCTGACGTCTTCCCCGGGGCGGACACGGAAGGCGGCTACGCGGAGGCCGCGGACGGCGTCTTCATTGATGTTGAGCGCGGCACGGCCATCGATGGAGGAGAGGTTTTGATAGATAGGCCATTGCGATTCGGCGAGCAGTGGGTAGCCGCCGGTGCCGGACTGTTTGGAGGCGTCGAAGGCGCCTGGGCTTTGGCGAAACGCTTCGAGCGCGACGAGCAGGAAGACGGCGAGCGCGATGAGCAGGATGGTGAGGAAGCTGCGGCCGGGTTGTTGGGCGGCGCTGGCGAGGGCGAGGTCGGTCAGTGACTGGACGGGTTGCAGGCGCGGGCTTTCGAGCCAGAGGCGACAGTAGAGAGCGCCACCTGTGAGCAGGCATGAGCCGGCTCCGAAGAAGCCGCCTTCCGGGGGGACGCGGCCGAGGGCGCTGAGGGCAACGAGTGTGATGCCGCCGAGCAAGAGCAGGAGGGCGGCGATGCGGAGCCAGTGGGGCGTTTTGAGAATGGTCTCGGGCCGGGCTCCGGAGAGGAGTTGGCGCGGGGACATTTTGCGGAGGCGGCGGAGGCTGACGGTGATGATGATGACGGCGATGACGACGCCTTGGAAGACGGCGGCGGTGAAGGGGGCTGGGGCGAAGTGGAGGGTGAGGCTGGTGGTGCCGACTGCGTCCACCCACCAGGTGCGTAGGGCATAGAGGATGAAGGCGGAGTAGCCGATGCCGAGGAAGATGCCGAGGACCGAGCCGGCGATGCCGAGTAGAATTCCCTCGCGGAGGAAGACGCGGCGGACGGCGCCGCGATCGAAGCCCAAGGCCTGATAGAGGCCGATTTCGCGCAGGCGTTGTTCGACACCGAGGCGGAAGAAGAGCGCCGTCAGCAGCAGCGCGGAGACGAGGAGGAAGAAGCTGAAATAGCCAAAGTATTCGCCGAAATCGGTGGTGCCGCGGGAGGCTTCATCGGCTTGCTGATGGGGAAGGAGGAGGGAGATGCCGTCGCGGGCGAGGTCCGTACTCGGGGTGAGGTTGAGGTTTGGCGGGGTTGCGTTTTCTGGCGCGTAGAAACGAATGGCGGTGACTTTTCCAAAGCGGTTTTGCCAGAGTTTCTGGCCTTCGGCGAGGTTGATGGCGGCCTTGGGCGTGGTGCGGTAGTCGTCCCAGTATTTTTCGTCCTGGGGGCGGATTTTGTTGAGGTCGAGCGGGAAGGGCGGGTCCCAGTCGCTGAGGCTGACGGTGTCGGAGATGCCGGGATAGTCGGGCGCCATTTGGCGATCGCCAAGGATTTCTCGGGGCTGGATGGCGTTGAGGGCGAAGGTATTGGAGCCGGTGAGGAGGCGCCCCTCCTGTTTCCAGAGATAGTAATCGAGCGTGACGGGATCGCCGATGTTGGCCTGGAGCTGGGCGGCGGCCCAGTCGTTGAGTACGATCGCGCCTTCCGGCACGTTTTCCCGGGCGGCGACGAGGGAATAGGGGATGCTGGCGGTGGCGGTACGAATGGCGTTGGCCATGTACATCAGAAACACTTCGGGCCGGAGATTGTCCTTCTTCGCGGTGGCGAGAGCGCGTTCCACCTGATCATCGCGGAGGAGGCCGGAGGGGCTTTCGAGTTGAATGCAGCGACAGGCGGCGGGGCGGGTGATGCGGAGGCCGACGTCTTCCAGGCGGAGATGGCCGAGGAGGGGAAGGTCGCTTCGGAGCTCGTCGGGGAGGAGGAGCATGTTGGCGCGGGCATCAAGCAGGAGTTCCTTCTGCAGGGTGCTGAGCTTGACGAAGGCGGCGCGGACGGCGCCCTGGCGCGGTTGGAGCGTGAAGCCACCGATGCCGTCATCGGGGAGAGCGGAGCGGTACCGGAATCGGGTGGTGCGAACGGCTTGCTCCTTGCGGGCATGGAGCGATTCCTGGGGGATTTCGCTGGGCTTTTCGATGCGAAGGAGGATGCCTTCCCCGTCCTGGGCGCTGAACTCGTCGGCGAGCGGTTGGCTGAGGACGATATCGCGTTCGGCGCTGAGCGGGTTGGGCAGTTTGTGCAGTTTCCAGAAGCGATCATCGACGCCGTAGACGAGGACTTTGCTGGCGGACCGGTTCGTGCTTTGGTGCTTCACGACGGCTTCGAAGAACAGTACGGGGGCGGAGGCGGAGCCGACTCGTTGGGCGAGCGCTTCGGTGAAGGGTTGGGCGGCGACGATGGCGGTGCCGGTGTTGCCGATGCGGCCGGTGGCGATGCCGCGCAGGCTTTCGCGGACCGATTCGCCGACGAGCGCGGAGCCGGCAAGCGCGGCGGTGGCAATGGCGAGGCCGGCCACTACGGCGACATTCGTCCGCCAGTAGTGCCGCAAACCGCGCTGCGTCAGGTCGCGCCGTGTCATAGGGCTAAGCCGTGCGTTCCAGGTGGCGTCCGCGCATGGTGAACTGCCGGGGGAATTCGGCGGCGATGGCGGGGCTGTGGGTGACGATCATGAGGATGCCGCGCATCTCCTTCTGCAGTTCGGCCAGGAGGGTGAGGACCTGCCAGGCGGTGGCTTCGTCGAGGTTGCCGGTGGGTTCGTCGCAAAGGAGCAGTTTGGGCTGGCGGATGAGGGCGCGGGCGATGGCGACCCGCTGCTTTTCGCCGCCGGAGAGCTGGGCGGGGAAGTGGTCGATGCGGGGTGTGAGGCCGGCGCGTTCGATGAGCTCTTTGGCGCGGTCGATGACGGTGTCGTCGCGTTCGCCGACGAGCGTGGGCGTGAGGACGTTTTCGAGCACGGTGCACTGGGGCAGCAGGCAGTGGTCCTGAAAGACGAAGCCGATGCGGGTGTTGCGGAAGCGGGCTTGTTCGGCTTCCTTGAGTTTCCAGGGCTCGACGCCGTCGAAGGAGAGTTGGCCGGAGGTGGGAGGGTCAAGGAGGCCGAGGATCTGCAGGAGCGTACTTTTGCCGCTGCCGGAGGGGCCCATGATGGAGAGGGCGTCACCGAGGTTGAGATCCAGGTTGACGTCTTCCAGGACCGGGACAGGGCCGGCCGCCGATTCGTAGGTCTTCGATATCGCGCGCGCTTGTAGCATGTGCCTCTATGCGAATGCGGCCAGTTGTGCCGCCGCCATGGAGCCTGCCGAGTAGAACTGGCGGACCCCTTCGGCGCCTTGCTCCGCCAGTGTCGCACGGCGCGCAGGATCGCAAATCATATTTTCCAACGTTTCGGCAAGCGCGTGCGCGTCTTTCGGTTCGACGAGTATGCCGCCGCCGGTGCGATTGAGAATTTCCGGGAAGGCGCCGTGGGCGGGGAGGACGACGGGCGTGCCGTTGGCAAGGGCTTCGAGGACGAATAATCCTTTGGGTTCGACGTATTCGGTGGGGACGCAGAGGAGGTCGATATCGCGGAGAAATTTCATTTTTTCCTCGCGGGAGAGGGCGCCGTGGTAGGTGAATTCGGAGCCGAGGCCAGCGGCGTCGAGCGCAGCCTTTTCCGTTTCAAAGTAGCCTTGGTGTTCGGGGAGCATATAGCCGGCGGCCTCCAGACGGAGCGGGGGCAGGCCGGGTTTTTGACGGAGCAGGCGGTAGGCTTCGCAGAGATGGTGGAAGCCCTTGGCCGGATCCATGCGGGCGAAGAAGCCGATTTTAACGACGTCGTGGGCGGGCTTGGGCGTGGCGTCGCAATCGTCGAAGGAGATGCCGAGCGGGACGATGCGGGTTTTCTCAGGCGGGATACCGATGTACTCGCTCATGAAATTGGCGTAGTAGCGGCTGACGGCGAGAAAGCGATCGACGTGGGGAATGGCTTCGCGGATGAGGCGTTTGGATTCGGATTTATATGGTTCCGGGAGGCCTTCGAGGAAGAGGTCCTCGCCCTGCAGCGAGCAGACGATTTTGGCTTTTGGTGCTACGCGGCGGAGCGGTTCGGCCATGGCGATGAGGAGCGTGAAGGGCAGGCTGATGACGTCGAAGGCGGGTTCGCTTTTGAGCCAGGCGGAGAGTTTGCGGAACTCTTTGGCGATGGGGCCGCGTTCGCCGCGGAGCATGTCGACGGTCATTTCTCCGAGGAACTGCGGGGAGACGCCGACGGACTTTTGCGAGGCTTTGCGCAGGGCCCAGTTGTTATCGAATAACATTCGGTCCAGGAAGGCCGGAGTGTACCGGAAAAAGGCCGATTTTTGCTGCAAATAGACAGCAATCCCGCCGAAGAAGACACGGCCGTCGGAGACGTTTTCTTCGTCCGTTAAAGTGGGCGTATAGACGGGCATGAGTACGACGTCATGCCCCTGCCGCTTGAGTTCAGCGGCGAGGGCATTGTCGCGCATGCAGGAGCCGCAGTACATATTGGCGGCTCCCGCAGTGACGTGCAAAATACGCATCAGGCAACGGTTTCCAGCACGCTTTGGAAGGCGCGCCGGGCGTAGAGGTGATCGAACAAATTGCCTTCGTGCGGCTGATCCCAGCTGATCTTCATGGTGGAGATGGGACCGAAGTTCAGCCGGCCGATGTGGTTGTTGGCGAGCAGGCGCTGCTGCAGGGCGCGATCGCTGGTGATGGCGGTGCAGACGAGCGTGGGGCCGAGGCAGTCGGGCAGTTCTTCGGGCGAAACCTGCACGACGCTGGCGTAAGGGAAGAGGAACTCGCGGTTGGCGAGGGCGTGCGATTTGTCGACGTGGACGACGGCGGGGAGCACGTAGGTGCAGCCGTCTTTTTCGGCGACGCGCGGGGTGCCGCGTTTGGCTTCGACGAGATCGACGGCGCCATCCATTTCCTGATCGATCATGGCGGAGATGCGGCGGGCGATGTCCGGAGAAGCGAACGGGGCGACGGCGGCTTCGGGATCGTCCTCGGCGCGCGGGGCGATTTTGGCGAAGCGTTCGGCGAGGGCTTCGGCGATCTCCTTGCCATTGGCGGTGGTCCAGACGGACGAGCAGTTGACACAGGAGCGGCCGGAGTTCTGGGCGATGGAATCGGCGATGAGGTCGATGTACTTCTCCCAGTTCTTGGCGCCTTCGTCGGCAAGGATGACCTTGGAGTAGCCGGGACCGTGGATTTCGATGCGCGGGTCGCCGGACCAGGCCTTGGCCGCGCCGACGTCACCGAACAGCATGCCGCGGCCGGTTTGGCGAAGGATTTCGCCGCCGCCGCCGTGATTGGTGGAGTAGTAGCCGAAGGCCTCCGGGGGCACGCCGGCCTTGATGTAGGCCTGGGCGATGCGGTATGGCGTCCAGGGTTCGGAGCCGCCGGGCTTGAGGATCAGCGGCGTTTTGAAGGCGATGGCCGGGGCCCACAGCGAGTGCACGCCGGGCGAGTTCGAGGGCAGGATGACGCCGAGCGACTTGCCGCGAGGGAAGAAGCTGAGCGCGCGGCCGCCGATTTCGCCGTAGCCGCGGTCGAGCATGTCGAGATCGGGCAGACGGGTGAGGCCGGATAGGACCGTTTCCATGGAGTCCAGGACGCCACGGACCTTTTCCATGTTGCGGCGCACCATGACGTTGGGCGAACCGGTGGTGCCGGTGATCTGCTTGACGATATCGTCTGGCGACTGCATGGAGTCCCCGAGCGGGAGTTCGTCTTCGGCGAAGTGTTTGGCGGCTTTCTTGGCCAGCGCGATGAGTTCGCGCGTGGTGAAGCCCTGCAGAGCGGCCTGCATTTCGCCCTGTTTTAACAGGTCGCGACGGATGAGGCCGATGTTGGCCTGGCTGATTTCGGCAAGCTGTTCGCCGGTGCGGTAGTGGTACGCCCGGTTCACGTCGATCGATTTATACGGCTTGCCCTGCCGCAGAATCGGGATGTGGATCATGACTAGTAGACCCCCTCGACGACGGACTTCTGGAATTTCGAGAACGGGCGGACGTTGCGGACGCCGTCCCAGGGATACTGATCGCAGGGGGCTTCGCGTTCGCATTCGTCGCGTTCGAGGAACCGCGGAATGAAAGTTTCCTTGGTGAGCGTGGTGAGGCGGACGCGGCCGGTGGCGCCGTAGGGAACCAGCTCAAGCGGGTTGTCCGGGTTGACCACTTCGAGCAAGGCGCGGGGAGCCGGCGGATAGTAGATGATGGCCCAGTTGTCCTCTTTGGCGGGGGCGCGGTGGGTGGCCAGGCCCATGAGCGTGTTGCCGTAGGTGGGGGCGAAGTAGACGTCGGGTCCGAGCAGTTCTTCCACGGCGAAGCGGTGAAACTGGGGCGTCATTTCGGTGCCACCGCAGAACACGCCTTTGATGCCGTATTTTGCGAGATCGATCTTCTCACAAAGGGCTTCGAGCAGCTTCGGCGTGGTGAACATGCACTTGACTTCGTTGGCGCGGAGGATGGTGAGCGCCTGGTCGATACAGTGTTGCTTGTAGAGTTCAGCTTCGCGGATTTCGCCGCGTTTGATGAGCTTGATGACCCAGCGGGGATCGAGATCGACGCAGAAGGCGATGCCGCCGCGGTGCTGGGCGAGGTGCTCAACGGCCAGGCGCAGGCGGCGCGGGCCGGAGGGGCCGAGCATGAGCCAGTCAGACCCTTTAGGGAAGGCGGCGTCGGGGAGCGTTGTGGAGAACTGTTCGTAGTCGATGCGGAAGTCGTTGATCTGCATGCGCGACTTGGGCACGCCGGTGGACCCGCCGGTTTCGAAGACGTAGACCGGTTTGTCGGCATAGCCTTTCGGGACCCAGCGACGAACGGGGCCGCCGCGGAGCCAATCGTCTTCAAAGTTGCCGAATTTGTCCAGGTCGGCGTAGTTGTGGACTTCCTTACGCGGATCCCAACCGGCTTTTTCGGCCCAGTTGAGCCAGAACGGACAACCGGTTTCGGGGTTGAAGTGCCACTCAATAATTTCGCGGACGTGGGCGTCGAGGGCTTCTTTGGACGCCTGGACTCGGGCTGCTAGTTCGGGTGCATTCGCTGTGGACATGAGACTCCTATATTACTGGCAGATTCCTCTGCTTTGCAGTGGTTGTAATTTCCGTGACATCAAGGGCATCGCATAATGAAGACATGGTTCCCTGGATTGTTGCCGCGCTGGCCGGCCTGCTCGTCTTTGTGATTGTTCGCCGTAAGGTGCCGATGTGGCGGAAAGTATTGTTCGCGGGGCCTTTTGTGGCGGTGTTTGCCGTGGCGCTGCTGTTTGCCGCGGGGATGCGCATGGAAATGGAAGGCGGTGGCATTCCCAAATTTGTTACCTTCCAGAATCCGGAAAAACAGGCGGCGCAGATTGAGGCGGACCGGGCGCGGGAGGCGGCGACAGTGCCGGCCGCTCCGGAAGCTGTGAAAGAGACCGTTGCGCCGGTGGCGGAACCGACCGTGGTGCAGGCGGCCGTCACGGCGGCTTGGCCGGATTTCCGTGGCGCGGCGCGGGACGGGATATCGACAGAAAAGATCTTGACCGTGTGGCCGGGCGGGAAGCTGCAGGAGCTGTGGCGGAAGCCGGTGGGGGGCGGTTGGGCGTCGTTTGTGGTGGCTGGGAAGCTGGCCTACACGATTGAACAGCGACGGCAGCAGGAGGTGGTGGCGGCCTACGACGTGGCGACGGGGCGCGAGGTGTGGGCGCATAAGTATGCGGCCGATTTCCAGGAGTCGATGGGCGGGCCGGGGCCGCGGGCGACGCCGACGTGGCACGAGGGGAAGATCTACTCGATGGGCGCGACGGGAGAGATGTTTGTGCTCGATGCGCTGACCGGGAAGGTGATCTGGCACAAGAACATATTGGAGGACAACGGCGCGGAGAACATTACGTGGGCGATGTCGGCGTCGCCGTTGATTGTGGACGACACGGTGGTGGTGCAGCCGGGGGGCGCGTCGAACAAGTCGATTGTTGCTTACAACAAGAACACCGGGGCGCGGGTCTGGGGCTCGTTGGGGGACCGGACGTCGTATGCGTCGCCGATGTTGGTGACGCTGGCTGGCAAGCGGCAGATTATTACGATTACCGCGCTGCGCGCGGTGGGGCTGGACGCGGCGAGCGGGAAGCTGTTGTGGGAGTATCCGTGGACGACGGAGTACGACATCAACAGCGCGCAGCCGATTGTGGCGGGGCCGAACCAGGTGTTGATTTCGTCGGGCTATGGGCACGGCGCGGCGATGCTCGAGATCAGCGCGGGCGGGGCGAAGAAGCTGTGGGAGAACAAGAAGCTGAAGAACAAGTTCAATTCGAGCGTGTTTTTGAATGGGTATATCTACGGCTTCGACGAATCGATTTTTACTTGTATTGACGCCAAGACCGGCGAGCCGACTTGGAAGGCAGGCCGGTACGGCTACGGGCAGGTGCTGGCGGCGAGCGGGCATCTGGTGATCACCAGCGAGCAGGGCGAGGTGGTGTTGTTGAAGGCGGACCCTACGGCACATAAGGAAGTGGCGAAATTCCAGGCGCTGGAAGGGCGGACGTGGAACATCCCCGCGATTGCGGATGGGCGGTTGTTCGTGCGGAATGGCACGGAGATGGCGGCGTACAAAATTTCAGGACAATGAGACTCTTACTAATTCTGGCGAGCGCAGGCTGGCTGTTGGCGGCGGATATGCGCGTTTTTGACGGGCAGGGCAGGGAATTGCGCGATGTTCGGGTGGAGGAAATCAGCGCTACTGAGGTGCGGGTGACGGCGCCTGGGTACGCCCCGGTGACGGTGGCGAAGGGCGCCGCGGCGGTGACGCTTTCGCGCATCACCGTGCTGGCGACGCCGGGGCTGGCCGAAGAGGTGATGATTCGGCCGGAGATGGTGCTGGCCGGGGACCGGCCCACGGAATCGACCGTGGCGCACACGCTGGAGACGCAGCCGAATGTGATGTTGCAACAGACGGGCGCCGGGCAGGTGTCGCCGTTTCTGCGCGGGCTGACTGGTTATCAGGTGCTGAATCTGGTCGACGGCGTGCGGTTCAACAACTCCACGTTTCGTTCGGGACCGAACCAGTATCTGGCGTATCTGGAGCCTAGCCAGGCGTCGCATGTGGAGGCGATGCTGGGGCCGAGCGGAACGCAGTACGGCAGCGATGGGTTGGGCGGGACGATCCAGGTATTGACCGACCAGGCACGGTTCGACGCTTCGCCGGCGTGGCACGGGGACCTGTCAATTCTTGGCCAGACGGCTGACCTTTCGGCCGGGACCGCGGCGGCGATTTCGCGGGGCACGGACAAGGTTTGGTTTCAGGTGGGCGCGGCCGGGCGGCGGCACAATAACATCCGCGCGGGACAGGGATTCGATTCGCGCAACGTGTTGACTCACTACTTCGGCTACTCCAACGAACAGGTGCGCGACGTGTTGGGCAACCGCTTGTTGGACACGGCCTATACGCAGGGCGGCGCCCACGGAAAGTTCGCGGTTCGTCCGGACGAGAAGCAGAGCTGGACGACGTGGTATCAGCGCGGCGAGGTGCACGGACTGCGGAATACGAAGGACTTGTGGGGCGGGCTGGGACGGTTGCAATCGACGCTGAGCCCCCAGATCCTGGACCTGTTTTATACGCGCTACGAAAGGCTGCAGCTGGCGGGTTTTGACTCGCTGAGCGGCCGGTTTTCGGTGAATCGCCAGCAGGACGGCGGCACGCGCCAGGGGCTGCGGACGACCGACTCTGTAACAACGGAATTCAATCAAGTGCGCTCACTGGGATATGCAGGGCAGGGCATTACGCACGTGCAGCGCCACACGGTGCTGAGCATGGGAGGGGAAGTTTACGACGAAGCGGTGCGTTCCACGCGCCGGGTGAATGGAGCGGCCGTGCGGCCGTTGTATCCGGACAATTCGCAGTACCTTATTGGCGGTGTGTATGCGCAAGGGGCAACCGAATATCGCCGCCTGCGGGCCGGCTACGGGGTCCGCTATTCGCGTGTTTCCTACTCCAATCCAGCCAACCCGGCATTCAATATGCCCGTCTCCGCACAGACGTTCAACGACTGGACGTGGCAGGCGAGTCTCCTCTATAAACTCACGCCATCGCTGGCGTTGCACGGGTTGGCGGGCCGTGGTTTCCGGGCGCCGAATTTGAACGATCTGGGCGCGATCGGGCTTAACGATTTGGGTTACGAGGTGCCGGCGCGGGAGGCGTCGAACGCTCTCCTGTCGGACTCCTCCGGCGAGGGCGCCATCTCCAAAGGCGTGCCGTTGCGGACGTTGGGCGTCGAGCGGTTGCGAAACTTAGAAGCGGGGCTGCGCTGGCAGACCGGCGGGCACCGGGCGCGGCTGCAGTTCTTCGACGCGGAGTTGCAGGACCCGATTGTGCGGCGCACGCTTCTGTTCCCCGTGAATGCCGTGCCCACGGCGATCGCCGGGTTGGCGGTGACGCCGATTCCTCAAACAGCGGCGCAGCGGGCGCAAGGAGTGGTGACGGTGGCGAGTGCCATTGACCCCCGCGCGCTGAAGTCTTTCGTCAATGACGGGCGTTCGCGCTACTGGGGCGTGGAGGCGAACTGGGAGCAGCGGCTGAGCAGCCGTTGGAGCTGGGTGAACAACTACTCGTTCCTGCTGGGCCGTGACTTGGACCCGAATCGGAACATTCGCCGATTGCCGCCGCAGCAGGGTTCGACGCGGCTCCGTTACAACGCGACGAAGTTCTGGGCGGAGGCGCAACTGGCGGCCAGCGGTGCGCAGGACCGTCTGAGTGGCGGCGATCGCGACGACGAACGAATCGGCGCCAGCCGGCGACGGCAGGACATTGCGGACTTCTACAACTCCGCCCGCGGCGCGCAGGTGCGTGGGGCGGAGACGCTGCTGCAGATCCAAAACCGAGTGTTGCCCGGGCTGGCCGATTCGGTGCGCGTGACGCTGTTCAACAGCACGCCTGGCTGGGCCAGCGTGGACCTTCGCGCTGGCCTGCCGTTGACGGAGCAGGTGAGCGTGGAAGCGGCGTTGACGAACATTGCGGATCGCAACTACCGCGTCCACGGCTCGGGTATTGATTCGCCGGGGCGATCGGCGCACGTGCAATTGCGCTGGCGCTTTTAGAGCCGTTCGGGGAGCGGGGTTGCGCGCTGCAGCAGATGGAGGATATTGCCTTCCGGATCTGTGAAGAACACCACGCGGTTGCCCTTGCTCTCCATCGGTTCGGTGATGAAGTGAACGCTCTTGGCGGTGAGGCGGACGAAGGCCGTATCGAAGTCAGACACCGTCAGTGCCAGGTGTCGGATGCCGGGCGTTTTCATGGTAGTGGCGGGCCGCTCACCTTCGGAGTGGATCAGTTCCAACATGGTGCCGTTTTCGGCGCGTACGAAGATGGCGCCGGCGGACTTGTAGTTAATCTCGAAGCCGAGCGTTTCCACGTACCAGTCGGCGAGTGCCGCGATATCGGTGGAGGCAATGGCTGTATGTTCAATTCCGGTGATCATGACACTACCAGCTTACTTGCCCCGGAAGCGGAACGTGAGCCCGGCGGAGAAGGTGACCGGGTAGCCCGGCGTGCCATGGATGGCGGGGCGCGCCGGGCCGCCCGCAAATGGTCTGGATTCGATGTAATTCTGCGTTTCGTAGTAGCGGCGGTTGGTGAAGTTATCGATTGAAAACAGGAAGTCGGCCTGGCGGCTAAGGCGGCGGACGAGGCTCATGTCGAAGACGGTGTGGCCGGTGGCACGGAGGGATGCGTCCTGCTGATCGAGCCGGTAGCTGTTGATCGCGCGGACGCGCGCGGAGCCGCTCCAGCCTTTCCAGGCGGCGACGGTAATAGCGCCATTGGCGGTGAAATGCGGGGCGCGGTCGACGTAGGCGCGAGGGGCCGTGTCGCGGTAGAAGGCGTTCAGCACCTTCGTGATGCCGCCGCTGAGGGAGACGTGGCGGGTGAGTTGCAACGACGATTTTGCCTCCACGCCGTAGGCGCGGCTTGGGCCAAGGAATTCGAGCGTGCCATCGTCGGCGACGTAGACCATTTCGTTGGACCGGTCGATCCAGAAGGCGTCGGCGGCGAGGGAGAACCGATGCCAGTTGGAGGCGACGCCGGCTTCGTAAAAATCGGTGGTGGCGACTCTGGTGCTGTCGCGGCGGGTGAGGATGCTGCGCGCGTCGATGGAGGAGATCCCGCGGCCGTAATTGGCGTGCAGGGTGATGGGGATACGCCGCGTGGGCGTGTAGGCGAGGCTGAACTTTGGCTGCCAGCGGGCGGCGGGCTCGGCGGCCGATTGGGCCGGGGTGAGCCGGTCGCGCACGTCGAAGCGGAAGACGTCGTAGCGGAGGCCAGCCGTAGCCAGCAGTTTCCCCGCGAAAAAGCTCAAGTTTTCCTGGGCGTAGCCGGCGCCATTGATGACGTTGGCGTTGGCGGCGGTGGTGACGCCGATTGGGTCGCGCCCGATGCGCGGGTAGAGGCCGACGTTGATTTGATTGGCGTGGAAGTTGCCGCCGGCGGTGAGGTAAGAATACGACGCGCCGGTTTTGTGGGGCAGTAGATATTGGGCGTTGGCGCCTTGGACGAGACGCGAATCGTGTTGCTGAATGGCGTCGCCGTGGATGGGGTCGTTGAGGAAAAACGTGAAGTTGGAATAGAGATCGAACAGGGACCGCGTGGCGAAGCCGTCAAGCTTCCAGATGGCTCCATTTTTCATCTCCTGGCGGAAATATGCGGCGGCGGTGGCGGCGCGGATCTTGCCGCCTTCACCGGGGTCGAGATAGCCGAAACGATCGAGCTCGCCGGTGGCGACCAGGTCCAGCGGGATCTGGCCGGAGGAGTTGTATCGGTTGAGTCCTCCATTGAATTTGAAGCCCACACTGCGCTGGCCGCTGAGGCGGCGCGTAACGTTGGCCGTCAGGTTGTCGCGCCGGTAACCGAGTGATTTCACGAAGGGCCCGTCGGTGTGCGAGCCTTCGTAGGCGAAAAACGAGTCGACGTTTTTGATGTCGGGGCTGACGGCGAAGAAGCCGCGCTGCGTGTTAAAGGATCCTCCTTGCGCGCGGATGGTGAACTGGTCCGGCAACGATTCGCGAAGCCGGATGTGGACGACGCCGAGGCCGCTGAAGTCGCCGTATTCCGCGCTAAATGGGCCGTTGATGAGATTGGCCTCCTGGATCAGTTCCGGGGTCAAACTCTTCAGGCTGCCCAGATAGCCCTGGCCGTGGCCTTGTGTACTCTGGTTCTGCTGGACGTTGTCGACGAGGATCTTCATGCCACCGTTCACGCCGCCGTGATCGAGGTTGAATCCGAAGCGGCGGATCTCGATCGACTTGCCTCCGCCTTCGTGCTGACCGGCGTTGATTCCGGCGTTCAGCTGATGAAAAACCTGGTCATCGCGGGAGAAGAGCGTCTGTTCAAAAACCTCTTTGTTGCGATGATCGATGGCGGGCTCCACGGGCGGCGCGGTGATGGTGATGCTGGTATGCACCTTGGGCAGATCGGCCTTCGGCTCCTGCCCGTGTATCGCCGCCAGCGACAAGGCCAGCGCTGCCATTTTTGGGGAAATGCGCATTCTCAATAGAGTACGAAACATCCCCGTAAACGGATTGCCGATTCGGCGAGTTATGATTACCAAATCATGCGCACGCGTCTCTTCGCCGCTGTCCTGCTGACGTTGGCCAATCTGGCCGCTGGAGAATGGCCGCAGTTCCGTGGGGTGAACAGCTCCGGCGTCTCCGATGAGAAGAACTTGCCGGTCTCGTTTGGCCCGGATCACAACGTCGTTTGGAAGACCGCGCTGCCGGCCGGCCACTCCTCACCCGTCTTCAGCAAAACGCAGATTTTTGTCTCTGCCTACGACAAGAACGGTATCTACCTGATTGCGCTGAACCGCAAAACGGGCAAGGAAAACTGGCGCCGGACGATTCCCCGGCCGCGCGTGGCTGAGCATCACAAATCGTCGACGCCCGCCAGTCCATCCCCGGTAACCGATGGCGAAAACGTCTACGCCCTTTATAACGATTTCGGGCTGATTTCGTTCGACGCCGCCGGGAAAGAACGCTGGCAGTTCGACCTGGGTGCGATCAATAACCCCTTCGGCCTGGGCACCTCTCCGGTGCTGGCGGGCAAGACGCTGCTGCTGAACATTGATGCCGAAAGCGGCTCGTTCTTTATGGCGTTGGACAAGGACACAGGCAAGCGAAAGTGGCGCCGGGAACGTCCGGACTACACCCGCGGTTTTTCGACGCCGGTCCTCTACAAACCCGCCAACGAACCGTTGCAGGCGCTGATCGCCGGGTCCAATACTCTGATGGCTTACTCGGTGGAGACCGGTGAACCAATCTGGTGGGTGAATTCGCTGACGTGGCAGTTGAAGCCGACGCCGGTTATTCATGGAGATACGGTCTACGTCCTTGGTTGGGCAGGTGGTTCCGACGAAGGTGCGCAGGAGAACATTCCCGATTTCGCGACCGTGCTGAAAACGCGCGATACAAACAAGGACGGCAAGTTAACCAAAGAGGAAATTGCCGACGACCGGTTGACCAAGGACTGGGCCGCCATGGATCTGGATCGGACAGGGTTTGTCGAGGAGCGGGATTGGAAGATGTATCAGCGCCGCCGCAAGGTGGTGAATGCCGTGAATGCAATCAAACTCGGCGGCCGTGGTGATATGACCGATAAGTCGGTGCAGTGGCGTTACTATAAGTCGCTGCCGAATGTACCGTCGCCGCTCTATTATGATGGCGTTATCTATTTGACCAAGGAAGGCGGCATCATGACGGCGCTGGATGCCGAGACCGGCGCGGTTCTGAAACAGGCACGGCTGACCGGCGCGCTGGGGGACTATTTTGCCTCGCCGGTGGCCGCCGATGGCCGTATTTACGCCACTTCGCAGGAAGGCAAGGTAGTGGTCATCAAACCCGGAAAGGACTGGGAGATTTTGGCTGTCAACCCGCTCGGGGAGGCCGTGAACGCGACTCCGGCGTTTGTCGATGGCCGGATCTTTATTCGTACGCACGAACATCTCTATTGCTTCGCCCAACAATAATAGCCGGCGCATGAAACTCTTCTTTTTCCTTACTTCACTTACTCTGTTCGCCGCCGACTGGCCGCAGTATCGTGGCGTGAATGCGCTGGGCGTCACCCAGGATCGTAACTTGCCCGTGGAGATGGGACCGGAGAAGAATGTCATCTGGAAGGCCGACGTGCCGCCCGGGCATTCGTCTCCGATTCTGGCCGGTCCGCGCGTCTTCCTGACGGCGGTGGATCTGGAGGCACTGTTCACCATCGCCCTTGATCGCGCGACGGGCAAACAACTGTGGCGGCGTGAGGCGCCGCGCCCACGGAAAGAGACATTCCTGAAGACCAATTCGGCCGCCTCCGGCACACCCGCGAGCGATGGAAAAATGGTGGTCGTTTTCTTTGGCGACTATGGCCTGTTGGCCTATT
This sequence comes from Acidobacteriota bacterium, assembly GCA_947470805.1. Classification (GTDB taxonomy): domain Bacteria; phylum Acidobacteriota; class Terriglobia; order Bryobacterales; family Bryobacteraceae. The sequence goes on from CANIVU010000008.1 coordinate 16,788, forward strand.
CGGTGGAGGGAAAGCCTCTCTGGCAACTCCCGCTGGGCCCTTTCAACAACATGAACGGCCACGGCTCCTCGCCGGTGATCATCGACGATTTGGTGCTGATTATCTGTGATCAGGATACCGATTCCTACTATCTGGCGATCGATAAAGCGACCGGCAAGGTGCGCTACAAAGTGGAGCGCCCGGAGACGACGCGGGGCTACGCCACGCCATCGGTGTGGCGGCCGAAGAGTGGCCCGGCGGAGTTGATCGTGCCCGGCGCCTACATCACGACGGCGTATGAATTGAAGTCCGGCAAAAAGTTATGGTGGGCCGGCGGCATGGCGTGGCAGTTGAAGGGCGCGCCGGTGATTGTGGGCGACCGTATGTTCCTGAACTCCTGGGAGAGCGGCGGGGATATGGAAACGCCGCCCGATGTGGATGAATGGACGGTGGTGGCGTCTAAGTTTGATCGCGACGGGGACGGAAAACTGAGCGTGGAAGAGTCGGCCGGAGCTGGGCTGAAGAACGCCGCGGCGGTGTCCAATTACGATCTGAACCACGACAACTTCATGGACGAGCGCGATTGGGCGTTTCTGAAGTTGCACCGGCAGGCGCAGAATTCGGTGATGTCTATTCAGTTGGGCGGGCGCGGTGATGTCACGAAGACGCACGTCCGCTGGCGCTATCGGAAGTCGCTGCCGAACTGCTCAACGCCGCTGGTTTATAACGGCGCGCTGTGGATGGTGAAGGACGGCGGCGTGATGACGACGTTGAACCCGGAAACGGGCGAGGTATTGAAACAGGGCCGCATTCCGAATGCGCTGGAGCCCTACTGGGCGTCGCCGGTGGGGGCCGATGGAAAGGTTTATATGATCAGCCAGGCCGGGAAACTGTCGGTGTTCAAGGCCCAGGGCGATTGGGAAATCCTCAAGGTGAACGATTTGAACGACGAAGTGTTCGCCACCCCTGCGCTCGGGGACAATCGGATCTACGTGCGGACGCGCTCGACGCTGTACTGTTTCGGCTTGCCACAATAGGGGGATGCCTCAGCCGCCGCGTTTTGTGCCGCTTGTTTGGAACCGTGTTCCAGAATCGGAGCAACTGGAGGCGATCCGCGAATTCGAGGCGACGATGCGGACGCGGCGCACGGTCCGCGAGTTTTCCCCTGAGCCGGTGCCGCTGGAACTGATCGAACGGGCAATTGCCGTCGCCGGGACCGCGCCGAGCGGTGCGAACCAGCAGCCATGGCGTTTCGTCGTCGTCGGCGATCCGGCGGTGAAGCGCGAGATTCGATTGGCGGCCGAGGCGGAGGAGCGGGAAAACTACGAACGCCGGTTTCCGCCTGAGTGGCTGGCGGCCCTGGCTCCGTTCGGTACCGATTGGCACAAGGAGTTCCTGGAGGTTGCGCCGTACTTGATCGTGGTTTTCCGGATCGACTACGGGCTTTCCGCGGAGGGGGGCAAGCAGAAGCACTACTATGTGAACGAATCGGTCGGAATCGCCACCGGATTCCTGCTCGCGGCGCTGCACGTTGCCGGATTGGCGACGTTGACGCATACTCCGAATCCGATGGGGTTCCTGGCGAAGATCTGTGGGCGGCCCGCCAATGAAAGAGCTTTTCTGTTAATTCCCGTCGGCTACCCGCGAGCGGGAACCACATTGCCAGACATTTCAAAGAAGAAGAAAGAAGATATCTGTTTGGTGCTCGAGTCGCCCGGTGCGCAGTAGTACCTTCGCTATGGTACTAACGATTCATGAGTACGTTTTTCCCCTAGACTTCGGGTTTTTCCCTAATCTCAATATCTCTGCGGTCAGTCTACTATTGCATTAGCCGCAAGCAAGACGGCACACACGAGAACCGAGAGGAACGAGAATATGAAGCGGATCAAGCAGATGATTTTGACGGCCAAAGTTTGGCAGGACACGAAAGGACAAGACCTGATCGAATACGCCCTGATGGCCGGATTCGTCGCGGTCGCCGCTGGTGCCATTATGCCTGGCGTCTCCGATAACATCAGCCAGATTTTCTCGAAGATCAGCAGCTCCATGGGCAGCGCCGCCAGCCAGGGTTCGTAATCGCCCTAGTTCGATTGAACTCGCCGAAACGGCGGAAGTCCCGCTCCCCCCTATTTCCAGGGTTGTGAGGGCCGGGCTTCCGCCGTTTCGCTTTTCCGGCGGTCATTTTGCCCTTCCGGAATTTCCCATGCGGCCGACAGTACTTTCGTTCTACCGTGAAAGGATTTTTCTGAGTATGTTTCTCAGTCAGTTCGCGTACTCCTGCTGATTTAAAGGGGGGCCAGTTCCCTGTAACTTTGGAAGTGCAGCCGGGACAATAAAAACTAAAGATGGTTGCAGGGAGAGGAATACACAATATGAACCGTATCAAGAACTTTTTCTGGACGCTCCAGATCCTGAAGGACACCAAAGGCCAAGACCTGATTGAATACGCCTTGATGGCCGGCTTCGTGGCCGTTGCCGCTGGCGCGATCATGCCGGGCGTTTCGACCAACATCAGCCAGATCTTCTCGAAGATCAGCAGCTCGATGGGCAGCGCCGCCAGCCAGGGCTCCTAAGCTCTCAACGAATCCCTGGGATTCGCCGTTTACGGCGGAAGTCCCGGTCTAGTCTCGCGAAAGCGGGCCGGCCGGACTTCCGCCGTTTCGGCGTTTTACGGACCTGCTTTTTGCGTGGAGTTCGCCGTGGTGAACAGCGGATGTTGGTGCTGCGGGTGTGGTTGGCTCGGCGCCGGCGCTGGAATTCGGCCTTGCGGTTTGATCAACCGCGATGAGGACAAATCTTTGTACCATCGGGGGATTTTCGATATCACGCGGCCTCGGGTACGAAATTCCGGTCAGGCCCGGTCCGGCGGCGGAGATCAGGCTTGGGCCGGTGCTTTGGATGCGCACCAGGGAGCCGGAGAATGGAATGGGGCTGTGTCGCTACCGGATTCAGACCAGGCGGAGTGCACCAGACGGAATCCCTCTCTCCGCTAATTGGCTTGGACTTCCTCCTAGGAGGTGATCTACGCTGCGGAAACTCAAGGGGCCTTGTGGTGCTAAGGGCATCTGTTGGCGGGCGCCCCAGTGCTATGCCAGGACTCGAATGAGGCGTAAGAGACGCTCGGGGGCTGTCCAGGATGGGAACGGCAGGAGCAGTTAGCCACGCCGGAGGAAGGTTGACTGTCTTTGAACGGGCTGTTCGAATTTGTCAGCCATTCCGGTAGCGTTTGTGTCCCGTTGGCCTGTGGACCGTCCAGTGTCAAGGTGGAGTGGGCCTTGGGGCACGTCTGCGCCCATTCCTGCGCCTCGGCGCTCACCAAAAGTTGACCACTTCTAATCGGACAGAGTTGACTACGTCGAAAACACACGTTGCCACGTGGCACGGAACGGCGAGCGTCAGTTCATCACCCGCGCCGCTGGCGCATAAGTTCTTTAGTCGGTATGGCGGCGGCGTTCTCATCCGCGCGGCGCGGCCGCTCTCGTCGAGCACCTCACCCGGCGCAGATTTCGCGAAATCCGGCCCTGACTGGTGGTCAACTTTTGGTGAGCAGGGGTGGGTCATTTCTTGCGAGCGCCGAAGTTCCGGTGGGGGGCGCAGGCGTGGCGCCCATTCGATCCAAGACAGAAATGCGAGAATCGACGTGGATGATCGGCATATGGAACTTCCGCAATTCCGGTACAGTGCCGACGCACAATTCGCGCCGTTCACCGGAGGCGCGGGGCCCCGAACCGGCCGGAGTAACGAGGGTTGATTTTCTTTTTGTTGGGCGGGGGAATTATCGACCGGATCGCTCGTAATACTCCGCGTGGAGTGGCACTTCGAGGCGGGTTTCGTGTGAATGGCCGGAGTCCTAAACCGCGTTCCACTTCGAAACGCTCAGATTTGTGACGCCCCGATCTTGCTACTGACAGGACCATAACTGGCTTGGTTACAGTACTTTGGTTCCGCCTTGCAAAGCGATTTCGGTCCTCTTTGGGGGCATGCGTGGGGGGGCGGCCGGACGGTCTCGAAGGCAGGACGGAGGACTCTTGGGTTTCAGTACTTTAGTTTATATATTCCACGAAAAATCTGAGAAATATCCATTGGCCAATTAGGGGGTCCTGCTGATTGGTCGCGCCCTGGAATCCAGTTATCTTTGAATCAAGCAGGCGGTACGAACCGTTTGCAGGGAGAGGAACAAAACAATGAACCGTATCAAGAATCTTTTCTGGTCGCTGCAGATCCTGAAGGACACCAAGGGCCAAGACCTTATCGAATACGCCTTGATGGCCGGCTTCGTGGCCGTTGCCGCTGGCGCCATCATGCCTGGCGTTTCCACCAACATCAGCCAGATCTTCTCGAAGATCGCCAGCTCGATGGGCAGCGCCTCCAGCCAGGGCTCCTAAGCTCTACGCAGGCCTAAAAGCCACAGATAACGACGGAACGGGACTTGGAACCAGGTCCCGTTTCTCATTGTGATCCGAATAACTGATTCCCATTGGCCGCATCTGTTTGTATCAGGTTTTGGTACTTTCGGCGACACGAAGGGAACGGTACCTTAGCAACAATCAGTGTCTGAATAGGGCCTTCTGCTCATTTTCAATGACTCCAGGGATCGTTAGTATAATCTTAGCAGCCCAAAGATAAGTGGTTGCAGGGAGAGGAATAATCACAATGAACCGAATCAAGAATCTTTTCTGGTCGCTGCAGATCCTGAAGGACACCAAGGGCCAGGACCTCATCGAGTACGCACTGATGGCCGGCTTCGTCGCCGTTGCCGCCGGTGCCATCATGCCCGGTGTTTCCACCAACATCAGTCAGATCTTCTCGAAGGTCGCCAGCTCGATGGGCAGCGCCGCCGCTCAGGGCTCCTAATCTCTTAACCGAATTCAACACGGCTCACGCCGTTCCCAAACGCGGCTCCTTCGGGAGCCGCGTTTGCTTTGTGGTTCCTACGTTCTTTCTATGGCATGCTGGCGCCCCAAACAATAGATATTCCCCTTGGTTCTAGTTCTATTCCGCGCAAAAATCGGACACGCCTTAAGGTCTTCAACCGATTTCTCCCGTTCGCGTTCCCGCCTACCATCAAGTCAGCGGTCGGCTAAATCCGGCCGCACGAGAGGAATTACGACGTATGAACAAAATCAAAAATCTCTTCTGGACGCTACAGATCCTGAAGGACACCAAAGGCCAAGACCTGATTGAATACGCTTTGATGGCCGGCTTCGTTGCCGTTGCCGCGGGCGCGATCATGCCGGGTGTATCCACCAACATCAGCCAGATCTTCTCCAAGGTCGCCAGTTCCATGGGCAGCGCCGCCGCGCAGGGCTCGTAAGAGTCTGATTTAGCAGGTACTCTCCCACCGCCGCCGCGGGTGCGAAAGCACTCCGGCGGCGGAACTGTCTTCGCTTAACGCACCCGGTAGATTGCCGTGGGACCGGAACCGAATAGAAGCTCCAACCGCCCGTCCGAGCTTAGCGACTTGAGCAGTTTTTGTTGCTCCTCGGATGGCATGTCACGGCCATAATCCCAGTCGTTCAGCAGGAAGTAGTCGAGGTGATGCTTGCGGGCGTACGCCGGCGCTTCGGCGTGATCCGCCGTCCGGGCCGCATGATCTTCTCGGTACCAGTGGATCGTGTTCAGAATCATTTCCAGCCCAGAGCCCTGGCGACCGGTCCGCAGGTAGAGTAGCGGGTCGTTTTCCGACAGGAATCGGGCCTCGGCAGGGAGCTTTTCCCGGATAAACTGCATCGCTGATTCCGACTGTTCCAGCCGATGCGCGTGCTCCTCATAGAATTGCGGCAGTCCATCGGTCAGCAGTTCCCATTGCCGCCAACCGCAGAACAGGAGCGCACCCGCCAGCAACCCGCCAATGATGCCTCCGGCTACCTTTTGGCTCGTTTCCGGCTTCTGGAACACCTTGTAGATGTTCTCGCCCAGGCGTCGCAACTCCAGATACAGCCCGGCCAGCCACAACGGCGCGACGGGGAGCATGAGCCGTTCCGTCGGGGGGAAGTGCCAGAAAACGAGCATCCCGGCGTAGATCAGGGCGAATCCGGCATAGGGTACATACAGCGATTCCCGTTTCTCCTTCACCATGCGACCTATGCCGATAATGCCCGCAATCGCCAGACTTTCCGCCAAAACTTTGTCCAACAGGGAGCGGGTGGTATTGGGGAGGAGCAGTGCCCCCAGACCGTGCAGCACGCCGTCTATATTTTTCCAGGCATAGAGGTGCGCTTCCCGCCACTGGAAGATGGACAGGTAGTAGCCGAAATAGTTGGTGTAGTACAGCGTTACCGCGTCATTTCCAGGCGTTTTGTTCGTGAATGACCAACCCATCCACCCCAGTACAAACGGCAACATGCCGGCGGCGAACAGGGCCATCTGCTTCCACCGTGATCGCAAGCCGAAATACAGCAGCGCCACCGGCAGCAGCGCAATGCCGGCCGTTCGCGATAGGAACGTCAGCCCGGCAAGGATCCCAGCCGCCAAAGCCCAATACGGCTTCTCCTTCGACAGGCAAAGGAGCGAAACCAGAAGCAGAAACGTGAACTGCATTTCGCTCAGCATGGCGGTGCTGAACAGTACGACGTAAGGGTTTAGCGCCCACATCGCGCCCAACAGCAGCACAACGTTCTCGCTGACCTCCGCCTTGATCAGCCATTGCCGGAATGCCACCAGAGAAAGCGGCAGCCAGATCCAGCACAGGAACATGGCGGCGGGCAGGTTGTCGGGATAATGCGGGTTGATCCGCCACGCAACCGAGAGCAAAGCGGGCCACAACGGCGGGTATTTGGTCTGTGCCGGGGATTTCGGCAGACTTTCGATGGCGAATGTATTCGTCTCCGCCAGTGATTTCGCGCTGACGTAGTAGATTCCGTCGTCGTGATACTCGCTGGCGTGAGGCATGGCTCGCCACTCCCAGGCGTACCAGGCACCCGGGAGTAGCAAGGCTAGAAACGCGAAGGCTCGCAGTGCTTTGATCAGCACACTAGTGGGCGAGATCCAGATCTTGCGGAGCGAACAACGTGGTGCGGAAGTTGCCAGCCGAGTCGAGTTCGAACGCTTCCGGCTCACCCAGAATTTCCAGGTCGCCACGTTCTTTGATCTGCGGCAGAAGGTTTTCGCTCAACGCGATGGGCGAGAGAACGAGCGTGTTCTTGATCCAACCCAGCGTGACGTCCTTCGGATCCAGTTTGCCCACGGTCGGCCAGAACTTCTGCAGGCAGAGCAGATCGCTGCCGTAGTGCAGCGGCGTCTTCACGGCGCTGGGGCTGGACGCGGTCAGGGAGTTGATCGAGGTCGGATTCCAGTCCACCTTGCCGAGCAGGCGATCGTGGATGACGTCCGCCATGCCCAGGCCGACGGCGTTGCCGTAGCTAAGGCTAGACAGGTCACGGAGATAGACGCGCTGGAACTTCGGGCCGGGCCAGGGGTTGTATTCGCCGTTTACGCCGCGGTTGGCCACTTTGGTGTCCATGCCGGCGCCGGAGATGTTCTTGCCGATCTCGTCAATCATGAGGATGTCGAGATCGAAGGGAACGCGTGCCATCCAGGACTTGGTGAGCTCCAAGAGTTGCTCTTCCTGGGCTTCCATCGTTTCCACCGGCACGGCCGTCAGTTGCGCCGTCTTGTGGTGGGCGTCTTCGAGAATGGCCAAGCCGCCGAGGATCTTGCCCGAACCCAACACCTGCCGGCCCACGGAGCGAATGACGTGTTCCAGACCCAGGCGGTAGGCATAGGTGTGGTACCGTTGGGCACCGGCGAACTTGCCGAGGCCGATCGCCATCATTTTGAACAGGCCGCTTTCAATTTTGCCGGCAAAATCGGTGTGCCATTTCACACGGCCGAGGAGCATAACGCCATCGGCGTCATAGGCAACCTTGTCCATAAAGGCTTCAATGCCATTGGAGTCTTTGCCGAGGGAAACCACTTCCAACTGGCTGATCACCGGGCAACCCATCGTCGCTTCGGTAATGCCGTAGTGGGCCAGCACGTCGGCTTGGCCGGCGGCCGTCGCCGCACCGTGGGAGCCCATCGCGGGGAAGATAAAGGCTTCGCAGCCCGCACCCTTCCAGAACTCCACCGCCGCCTTGGCGATGATGGCAATATTTGTGATGCCGCGGCTACCAACGCCGATCCCGACACGACCACCCGGCTTGACGCGGGAAGCGAAGGGCGACGCCTTCAATTCAGCCAAAACCGACCCGGCTACGTCTTTGAGACCACGGTCAGGAAAGGTTTGTTTAACACGGATAATGCGCGGCAGTTCCATTTAGGGGAGTATACCAATACTCCCTGGTTTTGGGAGTGCCTGGGTTTGAGTCGCGTCCGGGTTAGGTGGCGTCGATCGAATCCTGCCATTCGCGCTCCAGCATCCGCGAATACTCGCCGGATGCGTAGAGATCGAACGGGAAGGCCGTCGAGCGGATCTGCCGGCTGGTCTGCTGGCTTTGGTAGCAGGCGTACATGTGGTCTGCATACCGGTAGTAGTGACGGATGAAGGCGTCGGCCAAGTCATCCCGGCCGGGCGCATCGGCGAACACCATGTTCAGCCCCATCGCACGCGAGAATATGGACCGATAGTCGGCCACCTGCCACTTGCGCAGCTTTTCGCGAACCAGTTCCGGCGGATCATCCACCAGCAGGTTGGCAAAACTCTGCTCTTTCACACCCTCGGCCTGCAAAACCGAATCGCGGTTCACAATATCCATGCACTGCTCAATCCACCGCGTCAGGTCCTTCCCGACGTAGTAGAGCATCCGAATCTCGCAGTACCGCCCATCGAGCAGCTTCCGATCGAGCTCCGAAACCGAGAACTCATTATTTGGCAGGAACCCCTGCAGCATCATGCTGGCGCGCGTGCTTTCGACCAGTTTGTTGGGCCCCGCCGCGTCGGAAAACGGGTGCAAAATGAGCGGCGGAAGCTTCCAAGACCGGTCTACAGGCGCGAAAATCGTCGTGTTGGACAACGGGTTAAGCCTCTCCTTCCAATCTAATCGGCGGAATGCCGGGAAAGGAATAGATGATCTTTTTATTTCCGTGCGGTCAGTAGTACCCGAACGGTGAGAGTTTCCCCACCCCGCAAAACCTTTACTTCCACATTGTCGCCCGGCTTTTTTTGACGCAAAAGGACGGTGAAATCCATCAGATTCTGCACCTTTTTGCCGTCAAAACTGATCATTATGTCGCCTGCTTTGAGCCCCGCCTTGGCGGCCGGGGTCCCTTCGCGGACGTCAGCGAAGCGAACGCCGGTGGGCGGCTCGGCAAAATCCGGGATCGAACCGAACGCCGGACCGTAGCCGCTGCTGCCGCCGGAGGAGGATGTTCCGGTGGCATGGGAGGAAGGAGCGGGCGGCAGAACGCGCACGTACTGGGGCCGGGGCGAGTCGGAGGAAAGGTTTTGTAGCGCCCCTCCGATGTAGCCCAGCAGCTGGGCGGCGGACTGGGAATTGATCTTCTCCCAGGTGTCCGAAGGCTTGTGATAGTCGCCGTGGAGGCCGGAGAAGAAGAACAGCACCGGGACCTGTTTCGTCGTGAACGACGTATGGTCGCTGGAGCCGTAGCCGGCGGTCTCGGACATGTCGAACTTGAAGCCTTCGGGCTGGGGGAGCTGTTTCAGAAGATCGTTGAAGTTGGCGCCGGTACCGCTGCCGCCGATGAAGATACGCCCGTCCTTAATCCGGCCAATCATGTCCATATTGATCATGGCGACGGCTTTTTCGATAGGCAGGAGCGGGTGGTTGACGTAGTAGCTGGAGCCAAGGAGCCCCAATTCTTCGCCGGCGAAGGTCATGAAGAGCACGCCGCGCTTGGGCTTGGGCTGCGAGCCCATCCACCGCGCCAATTCCATGACGCCGGCTGAGCCGCTGGCGTTGTCGTCGGCGCCCAGGTGGGGCTTGCCGATCATGTTCGGGGCCATGGAGAACTGTTCACCCATGCCGAGGTGGTCATAGTGGGCGCCGACGACGACATGCTCGTCCGATTCGCCGGGCAGGTAACCCACCACATTGCGAACCGTCTTGACGACGCGTTCGACGTCGGCCTTCACCGTGACCTGGATGGTGGCCGGAAGGGCAAAGGACCGGGGCTTCAGGTCCTTGTCGATATCGCGATAGATATCGCGGAGGTTCTTGCCGGCCTTCTCCAGGAGTTTCTCCCCGGCTTCGGCTTTCATCATCAGGAACGGGATGCCGGCGTTGGCCGGGCCGGCCGAGCGGGCAAATTTTTCCAGATCCCCGGAGCCGGAACCGAGAATGTCCGACAGCACGATGGCGGCCTTGGCGCCGTGGAGTTTAGCGTTAGTAGCCTTGGCATCGAACTGGGCGTGGCGGGTGTAGACGCGGCCGGCAAAGGGGCTCTTGTCGTCGGTTTCCTGCGGTTCGCGGCGGAAAAAGACGACAATCTTGTCCTTTACATCGATGCCGGCGTAGTCGTCGTAGTTGTACTCGGGCGCGGTGATACCGTAGCCGACGAAGACCACTTCACCGCTTGCTTCACCGGCGCCGGTGAAGTTCAACGGGATGTACTCTTTGTCGAACTCGAGCGTCTCTTTTTTGCCGTCGAACTGCATCGTCAACCGGTTGGCGCCGCCGAGTTTGGCGTGGGTGGTGACGGGGAACTTCTGGAAGTAACTGCCGTTGACCGGCTTCAACCCGGCCGCTTTAAACTCTTTGGCGATCAGTTCCGCGGCCACTTCCAACTCTTTAGAGCCGGTACCGCGGCCGCGCATTTTTTCCGATGCCAGCACCTTGACGTAGTTCAAATAGTGTTCGGCGTCGAACTTTAACTCTTTGGGCATCTCCGCGGCCCAGAGCGCGGCGCCGGCAAGGGCGCCGGCGAACAGTTTGAATTTGGTCATGTGCTTTCTTATTTCGGTAACAGGGATGGCAGGGTCAACTCGCAGCCGCAGTTTTCCCCAGCGTTCTTAGCGGTCTTCTGGTATTCGATTTCGAACTCGATGATCTGTTTCAGTTGCGGCCAGCTGAGGTTGCCGGCCAGTTTGCGGCCATTGACGAACAGGGTTGGCGTGGAATTAACGTCAAGCGCGCGGCCTTCGGCGAAGCTCTTGTTGACGTCCTCTTCGGTGGACTTGGCGTCGAAGCACTTCAACACGGGCGGGGCAGCGATCTTATTGTCAACGAGGAACCCTTCGAGTTTGGCGCGGAAGGTCTCGGCGGTCAACTGCTCTTGCTTGTCGAAGGCCCAATCGTGGAACGGCCAGAATTTGTCCTGCTCTTCGCGGTAGATGCAGCGGCCGGCAATGGCGGCCGGTTTGGCCCAATTGTGAATCTGTTCGAGCGGGAAATCCTTGAAGTACGCGCGCACTTCCTTGCTGAAGGTCTGGATGAGGTTGGCGCGAAGCATCTTGGCCTCTTCCTTGCAGTGCGGGCATTGGAAGTCACTGAAGATGACCACCACAACCGGGGCGCCGGAGGTGCCGATGCCGGGGGCGAAGGTCGTCTTCAGCCCGTCGATATTGGCTTTGAAAGGGTTTTCCTTGACGTCGAACGACGAACCCTGGATGACCTTTTCGCCGTTCTTCGACACGAAGAAGCTGGCTACCTGGCTGGCGTTGCCCATCGATCCGGTGACGGAAACCTGCAGCATGCCATCGATTCCGCTCGGCTTGGGGTCACCGACAGCAACCGAAATCTGCGCCGGCCAGAGGAACAGATGGCGTACGTAGGCTTCGAGCGTGGGCTTATCGAGAAATGACTTTTGCGCCACGGGCGGCGTTTGCGCCACGGCGAGAGACAAAAAGAAAAGGCCGGATACAAGAAAGCGCATCGCTTTTTATTGTATCCGGCCTTAGCGGATCGTAAATGGAAACCAGTACTACGACTACATTTCCTATACCTACATCACGGGGCCAATACGCCAGGGTACGAACTCCTGGTGGCCGAGCGTTTCGGCGCAGGTACGCTCGCCGCTGGCGACGCGCATGATCATGTCGTAGATCTCCTTGCCGATGCCGGGTACGGTGGCTTCGCCGTCGGCAATGCGGCCGGCGTTGATGTCCATGTTGTCCCGCATGCGCTTGTACATGTTGGTGTTCGTCGCCACCTTAATGACGGGCACGGTGGGGAAACCGATAGCGCTGCCGCGGCCGGTGGTGAAGACGATGATGTTCGATCCGCCGGCGGCGAGGCCGGTAAGCGAAGCCGGGTCGTAGCCGGGCGTGTTCATGAAGCAGAAGCCGGGGCCGTGGATGCGTTCGGCGTAATCGAGCGCTTCGTTGAGCGTCGACGTCCCGCCTTTGGCGACGGCACCGAGCGATTTTTCGACGATGTTGGTCAGGCCGCCTTCTTTGTTGCCGGGCGAGGGGTTGTCGTTGAAGCTGGAGCCTTCGAACTGGCTCAAGTAGCGCTTGTAGCCGGTGACGAAGCTGAGGAGGCGATCGGCCACGGCGCGGTTGCGGGAGCGCTTGACGAGCAGGTGTTCGGCGCCGAAGATCTCGGTGGTTTCGGCCAGGACGGAAGCGGCGCCGATTTCGGCCAGCAGGTCGGAGGTGTAGCCGAGGGCGGGGTTGGCGGTGATGCCGCTGAACGAGTCCGACCCGCCGCAGTTGAGGCCGACGGTGATGAGGTTGCCGGGGAGTTCGACGCGCTGTTCGGCGGCGAGTTGGTCCATCTGTTCGATGATGAACTTGCGCGCGGCGTCCACGCTGCCGCGGGTGCCGCCGGAGTTCTGGAGCGTCATGCCCATCAGGCGCGAGGAGCGCGGGGCGTTGGCGCCGAGGTAGTGATCGATCTGATTCACTTCGCAGCCGAGGCCGAGGATGATGGCCGCGCCGACGTTCGGATGGGCCAGGATGCCAGCCAGCGTGCGCTGCAGTTGTTGCGTGTCCGGACCGATGGACATGCCGCAGCCTTCGCCGTGCGGGAAGGCGATGACGCCATCGACGCCGGGGGGCAGTTTGGTGCCGTCGAAGCTGTGGGCGATGAGTTCGGCGGTGTGGGCGGCGCAGTTGGACGCGGCGACGACGGCAACGTAGTTACGGGTGCCGGCGCGGCCGTCTTCGCGCTTGTAGCCCATGAAGGTGGGCATGTTGGCGGGCAGGGCGGGGAGGGGCACTTCGATGGCGGGGAACTCGTAATCGAACGCCTGTTCCTCAAAGCCAACGTTGTGCACGTGCATGTGCTGGCCCTGTTCGATGCTCATCTTGGCGCGGCCGATCACCTGGCCGTAGCGGTAGATGATCTCGCCCTGGGCGATGTTCTGGAGCGCCACTTTGTGCCCGGCGGGCACGGCGTTTTTGACCTTGAAGGCGACTTCGCCGACCTTCAGATCCTGACCCTCGGCGAGCGGCACGCGGGCCACGGCGACGTTATCCATCGCATTGAGGTGAATGGCGGAATTTTCCGCCGTCGGCAACTTGGCAATATCGAGGAGACTCATCGTAGTAACACCGTTTCGCAAATCTGTTCGTTCAGGTGGACCTTCAACCGTTTCCCAACGGGGTGGATCCAGAGGCCCGTTCCGTCTTTCGGCACAGGGATGTCTTCCAGGCGGTTGACGTAAATCGCTTTGCCGCTATCAACGCCCTTCAGTAGTTTTCCAATGTGGATGTGGAGGTGACATTGGGTGCGGACTTTGACCCCATTGTATGCCACGCCCCAGTTGTCGCCCCAGAGCTGTTTCGCCTTGTTGATGGCCTCGCGCCACAGCTGGTTGCGTTCCTTGGCGGAGAGGTGGCGGAGTTCGTGCACGTCGCGGGCGACGATCCGGCGGGGGAGCGCGAGGGTCCGGTTGGCCTTGCGCGGGTTGGCGTCTTTGAGGAAGAAGAATTCGACTGATTCCGGTTGTTTGTAGGCCTCATTGGTCAGGCTGCAAACGCGCGCGGAGAGGGTTTCGGGTTGGGCGGGGTCGCACCCGCAGCGGTCAATCGCGGCCCAGGCGGCGAGGTTCGCCGCTGCCACTACTACAAGCTTTCGCCACATCCCGATCATTCTATCGCGTGCGGTTTCTATACTGGTTAGGTGCAACTGAATTGGGCGCGCCGGTGGGCGCCGCTCTTGGCTCTCGTCATCGTTTATCTGGGCTGGACCACGGCGTTCGGACTCTATGGTCCGGACGAGCCGCGCTATGCGTCGATCGCGCGGGCGATGGCGGCGACCGGGGATTGGATTACGCCGCGCCTGGATGGGGAGGCATGGCTGGAAAAGCCGCCGCTGCTCTATTGGATGTCGGCGATTGGATTCCGGCTGGGGCTGGGGCCGGAGAGCGCGCCGCGCGTGCCGCTGGTGCTGGCGTCGGTTGTGTTTTTGGTTTGGTTCCGGTTCTATCTGCGCCGGTGGTTGGCGGACGGGCAGGCCTTCTGCGCGGCGGCGATGCTGGCCACTTCGGCCGGGTGGATTGCGTACTCCTATGTCGCGGTGACGGATGTGCCGCTGACGATTTGTTTTGCCGCTGCCATGCTGGTCAGCCTGGCGTGGATTGAAGAGGGTCGCGCGCGGGACGCCGTCTTGGCGGGTGTGCTGTTTGGCCTGGCCGTGTTGGCGAAGGCGCTGGTGCCGTTGGCGCTGGCCGCGCCGTTGGCCTGGTTCGCCCGAAAGCGGTGGCGGCAGTGGCCGTTGCTGGTGGGGGCGTTACTGGCCGTGGCGCTGCCCTGGTACGTCGCCATTACACGGCTGGAGGGTTGGGCGTTCATTGATGAGTTGATCATCAAGCACCACTTCAGCCGTTTCGCTACCGATGAATTGCAACATGTGCAGCCATTCTGGTTTTATCTGCCGGTGCTGCTGGGGCTGTTGGCGCCGTGGTTCTGGCTGCTGGGCCGTGCGCCGTGGCGGGAGGAGCGGTGGCGCTATTTCCTGGTGTGGGTGTTGTGGGGCCTTCTGGTGTTTTCGGCGAGTGCCAATAAACTGCCCGGTTATGTGTTGCCATTGACGCCGGCGCTGGTCGTGCTGATGGCGGCGGGCGTGGCTGATGGCGCTCGCTGGCCGCGGCGAGTGGCTGGGGCGATGTTGGGCTTGATACTGTTGGTGAAGTTGTTTGCGCCGCCGTTTTTGGACGCGCAGATTACCGCGCGCCAGTTGAGCCGGCAGGTAACGGCGGATGCCTGCGCGGAGGGGGTTTCGCGCGGGTTGCGCTATGGGTTGCATTATTATGCTGAAAAGCCGATGCTCGACTGCTGGCAAACGCCAGGGGCGGCGGCGGTGCCGGTTAGCGCGTCCGTGGGGCCGCGCGAAGCTCGCTACTCGATCACCCATTCCGCCACGCGTACGTTGACGGGGCGCCTTCTGGTTTTCGCGTCGCGGCAGGCCCCGGTGGGGGATGTGGTGTTGCCGGTGGAGAATGAACCGAACCTGGTGTGGATGTCGGCGCGCGAGGTGCTGCAGTGGCCCGCCGGGCAGGCCGTGACGCTGGATCCGATGTCGCTCGCGTTCCCCGGGCCGATGACAGCCACCGATGCCGGGAAGTTCTATTTCTCAGTGATTTTCGATCCGGAGCACGACTTCCCGTATGCCGGGCTGAGCTCCGAAGATTTGCGCAGTCAACTCACGGTGATTGACGATTTCGATCCGAAAGCCGACCGGGTTCATGCCTTTGCCTTGTCGCGTCGTGCGGGCGTAGCTCCGTTGCCGCGCGCCACGTTGGAGTTGCGGAGCGAGCTGCTTTCGCGGTTCCATCACCGGCCTGTGACGCTGCGGGCCGATGTGGTGCCAGGCACGCTGCCGGGGCGCGTGCTGGTGTTGCATGCGTTCGGCGAGACGTTCGCGCGGAGCCATCTGCGGAGTACCTTGCATGGACCTGCGCCGACATTGATCTACTTGCATTGTGTGGACCAATTTGGCCACCACGCCTTTACCGATTCCGATGTGAACGGACCGTGGACTCGCGCGTTGCTGGAAGAGTTGCTGCCCGCCCTGGGGCCGGGGCCGGTGCCGGGGTTGTTGGGTGAAGGCTTAGGCGGTTGGGCAGCGGTGCGGCTGAAACAGCTGCACCCGGAACGCTTCGGCGCGGTGTGGGCGGTACGGCCGGATCCGCTCGATTTCCGGAACTTTTTCGGCGTCGATTTGACGCGCGAAATCGGCAGCTTCTATCGCGATGAAAAAGGCCGGCCGCGGCCATTTGTGCCGGCGTGGAGCATTGCTTCCTCGGCTCTGCGAGAAAACGTACTCGGCCCCGATGGCGGGCGCTGGGAGTCCTGGGAAACCATCTTCGGCCCGCGAACGAGCGAGGGCGTAAGCCGCGAACTGTTTGGCCGCGCCGATGGCGCCGTGGACAAAACGGTGGTGGCGGCATGGCTGCGTTACAACCTGGCGGCGCGGCCGATGCCGCAGGGCGTCCGCATTATTTCGGAAGCCGAACTGCCAGCCATCCTACAATTGAAATAATGTCCGATCGCAAGTTGACAGCGCACGTAAAAGCCGCCGGTTGAGCGAGCAAATTGAGTCCAAAGGTTTTGGACCAGGTGCTCGGCGCTCTGCCGAAACAATCCGATCCGCGTGTGCTGATAGGCTTCGACACGTCCGACGATGCCGGGGTCTTCCAGCTGACGCCGGAGTCTGCCCTGGTGCAGACGGTCGATTTTTTCACGCCCATCGTGGACGATCCTTATCTGTTCGGCGCAATCGCGGCGGCCAATTCGCTCTCCGATGTCTACGCGATGGGCGGTGTGCCGATCTCGGCACTTTCGATTCTGGCGTGGCCGCGCGACGGGGACACCGAGGACCTGGGCCAGGTGCTGCTGGGCGGGTTGGACAAGATGAAAGAGGCCGGGTGCGTGATTCTGGGTGGGCATAGTGTGGCCGACCCGGAGCCGAAGTTTGGCTACGCCGTCACCGGCACGGTGCATCCGCAACGGGTGCTGGCCAATGGCGGCGCGCGGCCGGGCGATGCGCTGGTGTTCACGAAGGCCATTGGCACGGGCGTGATTTCAACGGCGTTGAAGCGGGGCACGGCGACGACGGCGCATATGGACGCCTCGATCGTCAGCATGCTGACGTTGAATAATCTGGCTTGCCAGGCGATGCTGGCGGTCGACGCGCATTCGTGCACCGATATCACGGGCTTCGGGCTGTTGGGCCATGCGCGGGAGATGGCGGCCGCGAGTGATGTGACGCTTATCATCGAATCGGCCAACGTGCCGCTGCTGCCGGGCGCGTACGAGTACGCTGCCGCCGGCGCCGTTCCGGGTGGACTTAGGAATAATATGGAGTTTGCCGGATGTGCGGTTAGTAAGATGCGCGAGATCGACCCGGCGTTGGAATACTTACTCTATGACCCGCAGACGTCCGGCGGATTGTTAATCGCGATGCCGGAAGGCGATGTCGCGAAAATGCAGGCACTCTACCCGCCCGCGCGCCGGATTGGGCGCGTGGTGGAGCGGCGAACGACACTATTGGAAATCGAATGAACCCCATCATCATTGCTCTGGATTGCGATACGGCGGCCGAGGCGCGCTCGATTGTGGACGCGACGTCGAAAACGGTTGGCTTCTATAAAGTCGGCCTGGAGTTATACGCCGCGGCGGGCATGGAGTTTGTCCGCGAACTGATCAAGAGGCGGAAGAAAGTGTTCCTCGATTTGAAATTGAATGATATTGGGGAGACGGTGCGGCGGTCGACCGCGGTGATTGCGAAAAGCGGAGTCAGTTTGCTGACCGTACATGCCGAACCGCAAGTGATGCGGGCGGCGGTGGCGGGGCGGGGAACTGGCAAGTTGAAGATCCTGGGTGTGACGGTGCTGACGAGCCTGGACCAGGTGGACGTGCACGAGATGGGTTACACGATTGCGATCCGCGAGCTGTTCGATCTGCGGGTCCGGAATGCCGTGCGGGCCGGGGTGGATGGGTTGGTTTGTTCGCCGCTCGAAGTAGGCGATGTGCGCAAGGCCGTGGGGCCGGATAAGTTGCTGGTTACGCCGGGTGTGCGGAGCGCGGGCGCGGCCAAGGGAGACCAGAAACGGGTGGCGACGCCCGCGCAGGCGATGGCCGATGGGGCGAGTCATTTAGTGATTGGTCGGCAGGTGACCCGGGCGGCGGATCCGAACAAAGCGGTGCGGGAAATTCTGGCGGAATTGAAGCTGTCGGGTCGATAAAGAAAATCGATAACTCCGCCGAGTAACCACGCTGCGGTGGTGTTTCTTTTACGGGGCGATCCGTTTGCCGCTTCTGTTTCAATGAGTTAGCGGCAGCAGGTTTGACAACGCCTGCGGTGTGGCGCTGGATCGCGATCTGTTTCACGCCGTTGACCCCTTTTTTTCAATCTGCTAACAATGACGTACATCTATGCTCGTATTCGCTCAACGCGAAGCGAGAATGCAGGTTGTCGCCACGCCGCCGGTGATCCCGGTCAGGCATGCTTTTGGGGAAAAACATGAATAAAACTGGTTTCAAGCTCCTGGGGGGTCTTCTCCTGGTTGCTTCGCTTGCTTTCGGTCAGACGACCACGTCGGTGACTGGTCTTGTGACCGATCCCTCCGGCGCGGTTGTCCCGAAGGTATCCATCGAACTGAGCAACATTGATAACGGCACGAAGCGGGATGTCACCACTGACGCCAACGGTGCCTATTCGGTTCCGCAAATGACGCCGGGCAACTACCGGATTACCGCGAAGGCAAGTGGATTCTCTACAGCGGTGCTGACCGGTCTGCGTTTTCTGGTTAATACGCCTGCTACGGTGAACATCAAGTTGGAAGTCGGCACGATTTCCGACACGGTTTCGGTTTCGGCGGAATCGGTCCAATTGAACACGGTGGACGCCAGTATCGGCAACTCCTTCGGGACAAAGCCGATTCTGCAACTGCCCTTCGAAGGCCGCAACGTGGTCGGCCTGCTGTCTTTGCAGCCCGGCGTGACTTTCGCCGGTGAGAACCTGACCGGCAGTTACCGCGGCGGCAACGTCAACGGCGGCAAGAACGATCAGGCGAACGTCACCCTTGACGGCGTCGACGTGAACGACCAGCAGAATCGCGATCCGTTCACCAGCGTGCTCCGCGTGACGCTCGATAGCGTCCAGGAGTTTCGCGTTGTGACCACCAATGCCAACGCCGAACTCGGCCGCTCTTCTGGTGCGCAAGTTTCGCTCGTCACCAAGAGTGGCAGCAACGAACTGCACGGCTCGGCGTATGAGTTTCTGCGCAACAAAGCGACCAATGCCAATTCGTTCTTTAACAACACGAACGGCGTAGGACTGGCGAAACTGAATCGCAATGTGTACGGCGCCTCGCTCGGCGGCCCCATCAAGAAGAACCGCCTGTTCCTCTTCGGCAACTACGAAGGCCGCAAGGATCGCCGCGAGGATTCTGTTCTTCGTACCGTTCCCACCGCCAGCCTGCGCGAAGGCACGGTGAAGTACATCCGCAGCAATGGTTCCGTCGCCGAACTCACGCCGGCCGACCTCCGGACCCGCATTGACCCATTGCAGATCGGCCCGAACGCCGCCGCCCTGGCCATCCTCAAGCAGTATCCGCTGCCGAACGACGCCGCCGCCGGCGACGGCATCAACACAGCCGGTTACCGGTTCAACGCCCCCATCAAGCTGGACCAATATACCCTGATTTCCCGCGCCGACTATATCGTTGACGCCGCGGCCAAGAACACCGTCTTCCTGCGCGGCAACCTGCAGAAGGACGTGTTCCGCGACGTGTCCCAGTTCCCCGGCCAACCTTCGACGAACAGCAACCTCAACAACAGCAAGGGCCTTGCCACCGGTTGGACCTCTACCATCGGCTCTAACAAAGTGAGCAACTTCCGCTACGGCATCACCCGCGTCGGCGTGGAAAACACCGGTATTTCGAATCAGCAGTTTGTCAATTTCCGCAACATCGACCTGATCAACTCCGACGCTCGCGCCTTCATCCGCAAGACTCCGGTGCACACGCTGGCCGAGGACTTCAGCTGGATTAAAGGGAAGCACGAAGTGAAGTTCGGCGCCCAGATGCGCTTCATCCGGAACAGCCGCGTCAACTACGGCAATTCGTTCTCGAGCGCGACCACCAATGCGTCGTGGCTGAACGGCAGCGGTGCGACCCTGAATGCACCTCTCACCGATATCGCCTCCGCCGCGCGTGTCGCCTACCGCGATGCGACGATGGCCGTACTGGGCATTGTGTCGCAGGGTTCGGCTCGCTACAACTACGACAAAACGGGCTCGCCGCTCGCGCAGGGTGCGCCTGTCGTCCGCCAGTTCAACGCGGAAGAGTACGAGTTCTACGGGCAGGATACCTGGAAAGTTAGCCGCGCCCTCACCGTGACGGCCGGACTCCGCTGGGGCCTGATGCCGCCTATTTATGAAGCCAATGGCGTTCAGACCGTCGCCGAACAGCCGCTAGCCTCGTTCTTCGATCAACGCGTCGCCCTTGCCAACGCAGGCCTCTCCCAGGCGGCCGTGGCTCCGGTGCGTTATGTGTTGAAGGAACAGCCGGGCGGCCGCGATTTGTACCCGTTCGCGAAGAAGAACCTCTCGCCGCGTCTCGGCCTGGCCTACTCGCCGCAGGGCGACTCCGGCTTGTCGAAGTTCCTCTTCGGCGGCGCCGGTAAGACCGCGATTCGCGCTGGTTTCGGTATGTACTACGACGTCATGGGCAGTGGACTCATCACCAATTACGATGCCTCCGCGCTCGGCCTTTCCACGTCGCTGTCCAATCCGTCGAGCAGCCTGACCGCCTCCACCGCCCCCCGCTTCGCCGGGCTGAACTCGATTCCCGCCGGCCTCCTGCCCGCGGCTCCGGCCGGCGGCTTCCCGGTGACGCAGCCTAACAACTTCGCCATCACCAACAGCCTCGACGATCAGTTGAAGACTCCCTACTCCATGAACCTGAACTTCTCGGTAGGCCGCGAATTCAAACATGGAATCTTCATCCAGGGCTCTTACGTCGGCCGCCTCTCCCGCCGGTCTCTCACCAGCGAAGACATCGCCATGCCGACCAACATTAAGGACCCCGCCTCGGGCGTCACCTATTTCGAAGCCGCCAGCGCCCTCGCCCGGCAACTGAACGCCGGCGCCAACCCGGCGACGATCGCCAAAATCCCGTACTTCGAAAACATGTGGCCCGGCTTGGCCACGGCCACCAGAACTGCTACACAGGTTGTTGCCGATGAGTTCGACTTCAACGCGCCGGATTACACCTCCGCTTTGTACGATCTCGACGTGGCCTGCGATCCGGGTTGCAGCAAACTGGGACGCTACGCCTTCTACAACCGCCAGTTCAGCTATCTTCGTACGCTCCGCTCCATCGGCAAGGGCAGCTATCACGCCATGCAATGGACGGCGACGAAGCGCTTCACCTCCGGTGACAGCATCACCCTGAACTACACCTGGTCCAAGTCCATCGATTTGGCTTCCCGGCCGGAAAATTCCACCGCGAGCAACGGCACAATTATCAATGCCTTCAGCCGCAATCTCTTCCGCGCCGTGTCGGACTATGACTCGCGCCACCAGTGGAATGCGAACTTCGTTTACGGTCTGCCCATGGGCAAGGGCCGGAAGTACCTGACGCAGGGTGGCCTGGTGAACGCCATCGTCGGCGGTTGGCAGATTGGCGGCCTCTACCGGCAGTCCACCGGCTTGCCCACCTCCGTTGGCAACGGCCGCTACTGGCCCACCAACTGGAACATTACCGGCAATGCCACCCAGATCGCGCCTGTGCAGGACGGCACCAACCGGAACGCCGTTGCGCCTCCTGGCGGCAAGTCCGGCGTCAACCTGTTCCAGAATCCGGTCGCGGCCGTCAAGGCGTTCCAGAACACCTTGCCCGGTCAGACCGGTGATCGCAACAATATCCGTGGCGATGGCAACTTCAACATCGACATGAATCTGGCGAAAACCTTCACCATGCCTTATAGCGAGAAGCACAAGGTGCAGCTCCGCTGGGAAGTGTTCAACCTGACCAACAGCACCCGCTTTGATCCGTTTGCTACTTCGGCTGACCTCGGCAACCTGGGATCGTTCGGTAAATACACCGACACGCTCACTCTGCCACGCGTCATGCAGTTCGCTCTCCGTTACGACTTCTAATAACGGAACTTTACGGTAAAAGGGCGGCTCCTCGTGGGCCGCCCTTTTTGTTTTTGTTACCGTTAGGCATGTGGAAGTGGGCGTTGTTTCTCCTGCCAGGTCTGGCTCTCAGTGGCCAGGCGCTCTCGTCGCTGAGCGGTTCTGTTACTGACCCCTCCGGCGCGCTAATACCCGGTGCGTCGATCTCGCTTGTCAACGCAGCCACCGGCGCCAAACGCGCCGCCACCTCCGATAGCGCCGGTAATTATACTTTCCCCCAACTCTCTCCAGCCACCTACACGCTCTCCGCCGCCGCCGCCGGCTTCCGCTCTCTCTCCCTCACCGGCGTTACCGTACAAGTCCAATCCCCGGCCACGCGCAACATCGAACTCGAACTCTCCGCCACCGCCGACTCCGTTACGGTCTCCGCCGAATCCAATCCCGTCAACACGCAGGACTCCTCCCTCGGCAATAACTTCTCGTCAAAACCAATCCTCCAACTCCCTTTCGAAGGCCGCAATATTATTGGACTTCTCGCCCTCCAACCCGGCGTCACTTACTACGGCGAAAATAACCCGTCCAGTTATCGGTCCGGCAACGTAAATGGAGGTAAGTCCGATCAGGCGAACATCACGCTCGATGGCGTCGACGCCAATGATCAGGACTCGCGCGCCAGCTTCACCACCGCCTTCCGTATCTCGCTCGACACCGTGCAGGAGTTCCGCGTCGTCACCACCGGCGCCAACGCCGATCTCGGCCGCGCCTCCGGCGCCCAGATCTCCCTCGTCTCCAAAGGTGGCACCAACGACGTGCACGGCTCCGCCTACGAATTCCTCCGCAACAAAGCCACCAACGCCAATAGCTTCTTCAATAACCAGGCCGGCGTCCCGCTGGCTAAGTTGAACCGCAACATCTACGGCGCAACCCTCGGCGGGCCGGTCCGCAAAAACCGCCTCTTCCTCTTCGGTAACTACGAAGGCCGTCACGATAGCCGCGAAGATTCCACCGTCCAGCGCGTCCCCGCACAAAGCCTCCGCGACGGCCAGTTGAAGTACCTCCGTACGGACCGCACCACCGCCACCCTCACCCCCGATGACGTGAAGACCCGCGTCGACCCGCTTGGCACCGGTGCCAACGCCGCCGCCCTCGCCGTGCTCCGCTCATACCCCCTGCCCAATGACTCCAGCACCGGCGACGGCCTCAACACCTCCGGCTTCCGTTTCAACGCCCCCGTCCGCCTCCACTGGCAGTCCTACATGACGAAGTTCGACGCCATCCTCGACAAAGCCAGCAAACACACACTCTTCGTCCGCGGCAACCTGCAAGACGACAAGGAAAACGAAATTCCCCAATTCCCCGGCCAGCCGCCGAATAACACCAGCCTCGATAACAGCCGCGGCCTCGCCGTCGGCTGGAATGCTGTATTGACTAACTCCCTCGTAAACACCTTCCGCTACGGCATCACGCGTACAAGCTTCGAAGACACCGGCCTTTCGAAGGAATCGTTCGTCTACTTCCGCAACCTGGAACCAGCCACCGGCGACACGCGCGCCTATATCCGCAAAACGCCCACCCACACCTTCGCCAACGACGTCACCTGGACCCACGCCCGCCACGACTTCAAGTTCGGCGGCGTCCTGCGCTTCATCCGCAACTCCCGCAACGACTATTCCAACTCCTTCCACGAAGCCACCGCCAATCCCACCTGGCTGTCGGACGCCGGCGCCTCGCTCAACACCCGCCTCACCGATATGGCCCGCGGCAGCCAGACGCAGTTCCGCGAAGCCGCGATGGACTTGATCGGCATCGTCAGCCAGGGCACGGCCCACTACAACTACACGAAGACCGGGCAGGCCCTCGCCTTGGGCGCCCCCATCGCCCGCCGCTTTGACGCTGAAGAGTACGAACTCTACGCCCAGGACACCTGGAAAGCCACCAAGACCATCACGCTCACCTACGGTCTCCGCTGGTCGCTCATGCCCCCTGTCCACGAAGCCAGCGGAACGCAAACCTCCACCCGTATTCCTCTCTCAGATTTCTTCGCCCAGCGCGCCGCCTATGCCGATAACGGCATCCCTCAATCCCGCGTCGCCCCCGTCGAATATCTCCTGAAGGAACAGCCCGGCGGTCGCGATCTCTACCCCTTCCACAAGAAGAATTTCGCCCCCCGCTTCGCCGCCGCCTGGGCCCCCGGCAAAACGGTCGTCCGCGCCGGCTGGGGCATGTACTATGACCTGATCGGCGCCGGCCTCATCTCGAATTACGACTCCGTTTCCCTCGGCCTCCAGTCCAACATTTCGAACCCCAGCGGCTCGCTCACAGCCGCCACCGCCCCGCGCTATACCGGCCTCCACTCCATCCCCGCCGGTCTCCTCCCCGCCGCCCCCGCCTCCGGTTTCCCCCTCGTCGCGCCGAATCTGTTCGACATCAATTCCGCCATCGATGACAAAGTCAAACCGCCCTACACCATGAATATGAACTTCACCGTCAGCCAGGATTTCGGCCGCGGCTGGTTCGTGCAGGGCTCCTACGTCGGCCGCCTCTCCCGCCGCTCTCTTCTCTACGAGGACATGGCCCAACCCACCAATCTGCGAGACTCCATTTCCGGCGTGACGTACTTTGAAGCCGCCCAACAACTCGCCCGCCTCGCCCTCGCCAATACACCCGCCGCCGGCGTGCAGAAAATCCCCTACTGGGAAAACATGTTCCCCGCCGCGGCCAACGCCACCCTCTCCGCCACCCAGCGCGTCTACCAGCGCTACCTGAACAACTCGCCGGACTTCGTCACCGCGCTCTACCAACTCGATACCACCTGCACGCCCGCCTGCAGCAAGTTCGGCAAATACGCCTATTTCAACTCGCAGTACGCCTTTCTCGGCGCATTGCGCAGCGTCGGCAAGGGCAACTACAACGGCATGCAGTTTTCCGTACGCAAGACCTTCGCCAACGGCGATCAGCTCGACTTCAACTACACCCTTTCCAAATCCATCGACCTCGGCTCCCGCCCCGAAAGTTCGCAATCCTCCGACGGGACAATCATCAACTCCTGGAACCGCGCCCAGTTTCGCGGCGTGTCCGATTACGACGCCCGCCATCAGTTCAACGCCAACTGGATCTACGGCCTGCCATGGATGAAGAAGAGCCGCTTCCTCGGTGGCTGGCAATTGGGCGGCCTCTACCGCCAGTCCTCCGGGCTGCCCATTTCCTCCTCTAACGGCCGCAATTTCCCAACAAACTGGAACATCGCCGGCTACGCCACGCCCACCGGTCTGCCCTTCCAGGACGGCACAAACAAGAACGCGCCCGCCCCCACCGGCGGTACCTCCGGCCCCAATATTTTCCAGAATCCGGTGGCCGCCTTCGCCGCCTTCACCTCGTCGCTCCCCGGCCTGCCCGGCCCACGCAACGGCATCCGCGGCGATGGCAATTTCAACATCGACATGAACCTGGGCAAAACGTTCCAAATGCCCTGGCGCGAATCCCACTCCATGCAGTTCCGCTGGGAAGTCTTCAACGTCACCAACACCGCCCGCTTCGACCCCAAATCGATCGACCTCACCATCGGCGCCCAAAGCACCTTCGGCAAATACACCGACACCTTCACCCTCCCCCGCGTCATGCAGTTCACGCTCCGCTACGCCTTCTAGCCAAACATGCGAAAATAAAGGCTTCCGCATGACTGGCCACGATACTCGCCAAAAATTTCTAGACTTTTTCGCTTCCCGCGGCCACCGCGTTGTGAAGTCTTCCAGCCTGGTCCCGGCAAATGACCCGACGTTGTTGTTCACCAACGCCGGCATGAACCAGTTCAAGGACATCTTTCTGGGCATGGAAAAGCGCGATTACAACCGCGCCGCCACCAGCCAGAAGTGCGTCCGCGCCGGCGGCAAGCACAACGATTTGGAGAACGTCGGCTACACCCGCCGCCACCACACGTTCTTCGAAATGTTGGGCAACTTCTCCTTCGGCGATTACTTCAAAACCGAAGCCATCGACTTTGCCTGGGAGCTGATCACCAAGGAGTATGGCCTCGATAAAGAGCGGCTCTACGTCACCGTGTTCCGCGAAGACGACGAAGCCGAAGAGCTGTGGCAGAAGGTCACCGGTATCCCCAAGAGCCGCATCTTCCGCCTCGACGAAAAGGACAACTTCTGGCAGATGGGCGACACCGGCCCGTGCGGACCCTGCTCGGAAATCCACTACGATCTC
The DNA here is from genome assembly GCA_947470805.1 of Acidobacteriota bacterium. Classification (GTDB taxonomy): domain Bacteria; phylum Acidobacteriota; class Terriglobia; order Bryobacterales; family Bryobacteraceae. Next base: position 42,905 of record CANIVU010000008.1, read on the forward strand.
GGCAAAGAACACGCCGAACCCGGCCATGAACACGAAGAGTTCCCGCTCGACGGCGGCGGCCGTTTCGTCGAAATCTGGAACCTCGTCTTCATGCAGTTCGACCGTTCTTCGAGCGGAATCATGACCCGTCTGCCGAAGCCCTCCATCGATACCGGCATGGGCCTGGAGCGTCTCGCCGCCATCATGCAGGGCAAGACGACCAACTACGAATCGGACCTCATCCGCCCCATCATTGATTTCGGCGGCACCCTCTGCGACGTGCACTACGGCGATGACCCGAAGAACGATGTCGTCCTCCGCATCAACGCCGATCACGCTCGCGCCGCCGCGTTTCTGATTCACGATGGCGTCGTGCCTTCGAACGAAGGCCGCGGCTATGTGCTCCGCAAGATCATGCGCCGCGCGCTTCGCAACGCCCGCCGCATCGGCGTTGTCGAACCCTACCTCCACAAGCTTACCGGGTTCGTTGCCGAGTTCATGAAGCCGGCCTACCCGGAGCTGATCGAATCCATCGGCCGCGTCTCCCGCATCGTGAAGGAAGAAGAAAACCGCTACGCCACCACCTATCAAGTGGCCGAGCGTGTCTTCCACGATGAGGCCCGCAAAGCCGTCGGGGGCATTCTCCCCGGCCCTGCCGCCTTCAAGCTCTACGACACCTACGGCCTCGCCGCCGACGAACAGGAAGAGATGGCGCGCGAGTTCGGCCTCGCCATCGACAAAGACGGCTTCGACGCCGAAATGGACAAGCAGCGCGAACGCGCCCGCGCCTCCTGGAAAGGGGCCGAGAAGGCCCACGTCGCCCCTGTCTACGGCCAGTTGCAGGCCAAGAATGGCCGCACGAAATTCACCGGGTACGACGTCATGGTGCAGGACAATTGCAAGGTCCTCGCGATCCTCGTCGACCAGCAGGAAGTGGACTCCATCCCCGCCGGCGCCACCGCCGAACTCGTGCTCGATACCACCTGTTTCTACGCCGAATCCGGCGGCCAGGTGGGCGACCACGGCGAACTGCAAACCAAGTCCGGCGACACCGTTGCCATGGTGGATCACACCTATCCGGCCGTGCCCGGCCTCTCGGTGCACAAGGTTGTTGCCGTCGCCGAAATCAGGAAGGGCGATGTCGTTCGCGGCGTCGTCAACACCGAACTCCGCTCCGCCACCCGCCGTAACCACACGGCCACGCACCTGCTCCACGCCGCTCTCCGCAGCGTGCTGGGCGTGCACGTGAAGCAGGCCGGTTCGGTGGTCGACCCCACCCGCCTCCGGTTCGATTTCAGCCACTACACCGGCATGACGCCGGAGGAAATCGCCGAAGTGGAACGCATCGTCAACGAAGAGATCATGCGCAACACGCCGGTTTCAACGGACGTCATGGAACTCGAAGACGCCATCTCCACCGGCGCCATGGCGCTGTTCGGCGAGAAGTACGCCGAGAAGGTGCGCGTCGTCAACGTTCCCGGTTTCAGCAAGGAACTCTGCGGCGGTACGCACGTCTCCCGCACCGGCGATATCGGCCTCTGCAAGATCGTTTCGGAAGGCTCGGTCAGCGCCGGCGCCCGCCGTCTGGAAGCCATCACCGGCAATGCCGCCGTGGAGCGTTTCCAGGGCGCGACCACGACGCTCGCCCGCGTCGCGCAAACGATCCATGCCTCCGAAGCCGATCTGCTCGAACAGATCGATAAGCTCCTCGCCCACCAGCGTAATCTGGAAAAACAACTGGAAACCCTGAAAAACAAGGTGGCCCAGTCGCAGAGCAGTTCACTCGAAACGCAGGTCCGCGAGATCAAGGGTGTCCGTGTGCTCTCCGTCGAGGTCGACGGCCTCGATCGCGCCCAGATGCGCGGCCTGGCCGATTCGCTTCGCAACAAGTGGCAGTCCGCTGTCGTCGTCCTCGGCACCGCCGATGATCACGGTGTCGCGCTCGTTGTCGCCGTTACCAAGGACCTGACGCAGAAGGTCCACGCTGGCAAACTGATCGGACCCATCGCTGTCGCCGTTGGCGGCAAGGGCGGCGGCCGGCCGGATCTGGCCGAAGCGGGTGGCAAAGACGCCGCGGCGCTCGGCAAGGTGCTGGAGTCGGTCTACGCACAGGTCGATGGCCTCCTTTGATACGGACGTAGTCGTCGTTGGCGCGGGGCCTACGGGCCTCGCCTGCGGCATTGAGTTGGGACGGGCAGGCGTGCGTGCCGTCCTGATCGACAAGGGCTGCGTCGTCAATTCGCTCTATAACTACCCGACGAACATGGTGTTCTTCACCACGCCGGAGCTGCTCGAAATCGGCGACATCCCCATGACGTCGCTCAACGAAAAACCCAACCGCACCGAGGCGTTGAAGTACTACCGCCGGGTGGCCGATCACTACAAACTCGACATCCGCCAGTATCAGCGCGTCGAATCGGTAAGCGGTGAAGATGGCGCCTTCCTCGCCATCGCCTGTGATCAAAACGGCGACACGCACGAATACCGCGCCAAGAAAATCATCTTCTCCACCGGCTACTACGACAAGCCCAACTACCTGAACGTCCCTGGCGAAGATCTGCCCAAGGTCATCCACTACTACCGCGAGGCCCACGCCTACTACGGCCACGACGTGCTGGTCGTCGGCGCCAAGAATTCCGCCGCCATTGCCGCGCTCGAATTGTGGTGGACCGGCGCCCGCGTCACCATGGTTCACCGCGGCCCGGAGATCCACCGCCACGTCAAATACTGGATCAAGCCGAACATCGAAAATCGCATCAAGAACGGCGAAATTCCGATGTATTTCAATAGCAGCGTGAAGGAAATCTGCGCCCACGACGTGGTCCTGAATACCCCGGACGGCGAAGTCACCATCAAGAACGACTTCGTCTTCGCCATGGTCGGCTACCACCCCGATTTCGAATTCCTCGCCGCCCACGGCATCACGCTCGATCCCGAAACCCGCCGCCCCTACACCAACCCCGAGACATTCGAAAGCCAGCGCCCCGGCATCTATCTCGCCGGCGTCATCGTGGCCGGCGTCCACACCAACGAAATCTTCATCGAAAACGGCCGTTTCCACGGCAAATCTATCGCCACCGCCATCGCCGCCCAACTCGCCCACTAAGCCCATGCGCGTCCTCCACCTCGACTCCGGCCGGGAAATGCGCGGAGGCCAATTCCAGGTCCTCCAACTCATCGACGAACTCTCCGCGCGCGGCATCGAACAGCAATTCTTGAGCCCCCACGGCGAGCCCTTCTCCCTCCCCAAACTCCGCGCCCGTTTCGACCTCGTCCACGCCCACGACGCCAAGAGCCACACCCGCGCCGCCCTCTTCGCCAAAGCCCCGCTCATCGTCAGCCGCCGCGTGGCATTCCCCATCAAAAACACCTGGACCAGCCGCTGGAAATACCGCCAGCCCGTACTCTTCCTCGCCGTCTCCAAATACGTCGCCGGCAAGCTCATCGAAGCCGGCGTCCCCGCTCACAAAATCGAAATCGTCTACGACGGCGTGCAGTCCCTGCCGTTCTCCACTCGCACCGGCCCGCTTATCGCCCCCGCCTCCACGGACCCCATGAAAGGCTCCGATCTCATTCGCCAATCCGGCCTCGAAGTCGAATTCACCACCAACCTCCCGGAAGCCCTCAAAACCGCCCGCGGCCTGCTCTACATCACCCGCGAAGAGGGCCTCGGCTCGGCCGCGCTCCTCGCCATGAGCGCCGGCGTTCCCGTCGTCGCCAGTCGCATCGGCGGCCTCCCGGAAATCGTCGAACACGAACGCACCGGCCTACTCACGGTCAACGATCCCCGCGAAATCGCCAACGCCGCCGCCCGCCTCCTCACCCCCGAATCCGACGCCTGGTCTCAGCAGGGCAGGGAACTGGTCCACCAGAAATTCCTCACCTCCCACATGGCCGAAGCCACCCTCGCCGCCTACCGCCGCGCCATATCGTGAGAAACTGCAAAACATGCTCCTCACCCGCCGTGCCGCGTTCGGCACGTTAGCCACCCTCGTTGCTCAGGCCCAGCAACAGCCCCGCCCGAACATCGTCTGGATCCTCGGTGACGACCTCGGCCCCCAACTCGGCTGCTACGGCCACCCGCTCGTTCACACCCCCAACGCCGATCGCCTCGCCGCCGAAGGCGTCCGCTTCACCCACTGCTTCACCACTGCCCCCGTCTGCTCCCCCTCCCGCTCGGGCTGGAACACCGGCGTCTATCAAACCACCATCGGCGCCCACAACCACCGCAGCCACCGCAAGGACGGCTACACCCTTCCCGACGGCGTCCGCCTCGTCTCCCACCGCCTGAAAGACGCTGGCTACTTCACCGCAAATGTCACCCAGCTCACCCCCGAACTCCGCGTCCCCGGCAAGACCGATTTCAATTTCAAGGTCGACAAACCCTTCGACGGCACCCACTGGCGCCAGCGCCCCGCAGGTCAACCCTTCTACGCCCAGATCAACTTCACCGCGCCCCACAAAGGCCCGCAGTGGCCCCTCGCCCGCAAGCAGGCGAAGTTAATAGACCCCGCCAAAGTCGAACTCCCGCCCTACTATCCCGATCACCCCACCGTCCGCGACGAAGTCGCCAACTACCTCGATGCCGTCAACAACTGGGACCGCCAACTCGGCGTCGCCCTCGATGAACTCAAAAAAGACGGCCTCCTCGACAACACCATCATCTTCGTCTTCGGCGATAACGGCCGCTGCCTCCTTCGCGGCAAACAGTGGCTCTACGACGCCGGCACCCACGTCCCGCTAATCGTCCGCTGGCCCGGCCACCTCAAGCCCGGCACCGTCCGCAAGGACCCGGTCATCTCGCTCGACATCACCGCCGCCACCCTCGACGCCGCCGGCATCGAACACCCCAAGCTCTTCCACGGCCAGTCGCTCTTCAAGAAGGCGAAACCCCGCACCGAGATCTTCACCGCCCGCGACCGCTGCGACATGACCGTCGACCGCATTCGCGCCGTCCGCGATGCCCGCTACAAGCTCATCCACAACTTCTACCCCGAGCGTTCCTACGCCCAGTTCAACGAATACATCAGGTCCAGCTACCCCACCCTCACCGTCCTCCAAACCCTCGCCAAAGAGGGCAAATTGAACGAACTCCAAGCCCGCTGGGTCGCCCCCACCCGCCCCGAGTTTGAACTCTACGACCACCAGGCCGACCCCCACGAAGTCCATAACCTCGCCGCCGACCCCGCCCACAAAAAAGCCTTCGAGCGCCTCAAAAAGCGCCTCGATCAATGGATCACCGAAACCAACGACCAGGGCCGTACCGCCGAACCCCGCGCTGTGCTCGAAGCCGAAGAACCCCGCCTCAACGTCGTAAAATAGGAAGGTCACCGCAATGCCATTCATCCACGACGATTTCCTCCTCCAGACCGCCGCCGCTCGCGAGCTCTATCACACCTACGCCAAAGACGAGCCCATTCTCGACTACCACTGTCACCTCTCGCCGCAGGAAGTAGCCTCCAATCGCCGCTTCAAAAATCTGCACGAAATCTGGCTCGAAGGCGATCACTATAAGTGGCGCGCCATGCGTGCCAACGGCATCCCGGAAGAGCTGATCACCGGCTCGGCCAGCCCCCGCGAGAAGTTCCAGGCCTGGGCCAAAACCGTCCCCTTCACCCTCCGCAACCCGCTCTACCACTGGACCCACCTCGAACTCCTGCGCTACTTCGACATCCCTGAAATCCTCAACGAAGACACCGCTGAATCCATCTGGAATCGCGCCAACGAACGGCTCGCAACGGACGAACTCTCCGCCCAGGGCATCCTCGGCAAGTTCAAGGTCCGCGCCCTCTGCACGACGGACGACCCCACCGATTCCCTCAACGAACACAAGCAAATCGCCGCCTCCGGCCTCGCCACCCAGGTCCTCCCCGCCTACCGTCCCGACAAGTTTCTCGCCGTCCACGACCCTGCCATCTTCAACGCCTGGACCGCCAAACTCGAAGCCTCTGCCAACACCGAAATCCGCGGCTTCCAAAGCTTCCTGGACGCTCTCGCCAACCGTCACGACTACTTCCACTCCATGGGCTCCCGGCTCTCCGATCACGGTCTCAACACCGCCTTCTCCGACCCCTGTTCCCACGAAGACGCCGCCAACATCTTCGACCGCGCCCGCAACGGCCAACCCGCCGACGCTACCGAACACGCCCACTTCGGCAGCTATCTCATGCACTTCTTCGGCCGCCTGGACGCCGCCAAAGGCTGGACCAAGCAGCTCCACCTCGGCGCCCGCCGCGCCAACAACACCCGCATGTTCCGCCAGGTCGGCCCCGACACCGGCTTCGACTCCATCGGTGACTGGCCGCAAATCGACGCCGTTGCCCGCTATATGGACAATCTCGATCAGGCCGGCGCCCTGCCCAAGATGATTCTCTATAACCTCAACCCGGCCGATAACTACGCCTTCGCCACGGTGATAGGGAACTTCCAGGACGGCTCTGTCCCCGGGAAGATCCAGTTCGGCAGCGGCTGGTGGTTCCTCGATCAGAAAGAGGCCATGGAGATGCAGATCAACGCTCTCTCCAACTGCGGCCTGCTCTCCCGCTTCGTCGGCATGCTGACGGACTCCCGCTCCTTCCTCTCCTACCCGCGCCACGAATACTTCCGCCGCACGCTCTGCAACATGCTCGGCCGCGACATCGAAAACGGCGAACTGCCGAACGATATGCCGCTCGTCGGTGGGATGGTACGGAATATCTGTTACTCGAACGCCAAACAGTATTTCGCGCTCCCCGAATAGAGAATCAAATTCACACGCCGTGGCTATTGACCGATAACGTTAATAGCCATGGCGAAAAGTCCTGATGTTACAAAATCGCTCGCCGCAATCCCGCCGTTCCCGCAAATCGCCACCGATGTCCTGAATCTGCTGAAGGATCCTGATGTCCCCATGCAGCGCGTCGTCAGCATGGTGGAAAAGGACGTCTCCCTCACCACTGCGATTCTGAAACTGGCGAATTCCGGCCTATATGGCCGCAAACGCACGATTGGATCTATCCGCTCGGCCTTTCGCGCGCTCGGCGCCGAGACGTTCTCGCAGACCATCATCCGGACCGCTGTGAAGGACTACGTTGGCCAATCCATGCCCACTGCCGATCTTAATCGCTGCTGGGCGCACTGCATCGCCTGCTCGGAAATCAGTAAGATTCTCGCCACCGGTCTCAACTTCCCTCCCGACGTTGCCCTTTCCGCCGGCCTCCTGCACGATCTCGGCCGCTTTGGCCTCGCCATCGCCGCGCCCGCTAAACACAATCAACTTCTCAATGGGGAAGGCTACATCGATATCATCGATGCCGAACGCGAACTCTTCGGTATCGACCATACCGAAGCCGGTCGTATCCTCGCCGAACAATTCAATCTGCCGGACGAAATCCGCATCGTCGCCGGCCGTCACCACGATCACATCAGCGGCGACGAACCCGACATGCTCTCCGTGGTCAGCGTCGCCTGCTCGGTCGCCAGCGCCGTCGGTTTCCAGGTCGTCGCCCCAGCGATTCCCAAAACCCTCGATGATGTCATCGCCAACGCTCCTGCTCCCATGCGCGGCCGTATCTCGCCAGACGTCGAAGCCTGGATGACCGCCCTGCTCAACGTCGTCGGCCACAGCTAAAACATTCCCATCCCGGTCTGTTTTATCCCCCTTCCTGCTATCGTGTTCTATAGCCATGCTCGAAGCCATACTGGCAGGACTCTTCGGCCTTCTCATCGGCAGTTTTCTCAATGCTTGTATCTTCCGCTTCCCGCGGGATATCACCATCTGGGACCCGCCTCGCAGCTTCTGCCCCTCCTGCGAAAAGTCCATCGCCTGGTACGACAACATCCCCGTACTCAGCTACCTCCTCCTCCGCGGCAAATGTCGCAACTGCGGCTATTCCATCCCCCTCCGCTACATCGTAGTTGAATTACTTTGCGGAATAATGTACTTTTTAATTGTGCAGCGCTTCGGCCTCTCTCTCATTGCCGGTAAACTCGCGCTATTCGCCGCTATCAATCTCCAGCTCATCGCCACCGATTTTGAGGAACGCATTCTCCCCGATGAGTTCACTCTCGGCGGCGTCATCGTCGGCCTCCCGCTCGCCTGGTTCTCTCTTCTCCCGGTCTCTTTTTCCGCGCTCTTCGTCCCCATGGGCACGTCGCTTTCGGTTCACTCGCTCGTTGAATCGGCCCTCGGTGCCGCGTTCGGTTACGGCTCGCTGTGGACCATCGGCGCGCTCTATCGCAAGTTCCGCGGCCAGGAAGGCATGGGCATGGGCGATTTTAAAATGGCTGCCATGATGGGCGCGTTCCTTGGGCTGATGCCCATGTTGTTCGCCTTGATGATCGGTTCTGTGCTCGGTGCTGTGGCCGGTTTGGCCGTGATTCTCCTCACGAAAGAGGAGGCGTCTACCTATGAAGTTCCCTTCGGCTCATTCATGGGAATCGCGGCGCTGGCCGTCGCCTATATGGAAGCAGTGCGAGGATTGGCTGATGCTGTTGTACACTGAGGAATTACGCTGATGAAAGCGCTCCTGGAGAGTCTCGGTCCCAGCGATCCGGACCTGGCTCTTGCTCTGGCCATCGATCCGCAACGCCTCCCTGCCCATGTGGCCGTCATTATGGACGGCAATGGACGCTGGGCCAATCGCCGTTTGCTGCCCCGTGTCGCGGGTCATCAGGCTGGCATTCAACCCGTTCGCACCACGGTCGAAACGTGCTCCGCGCTCGGATTGGAAGCACTCACCCTCTATGCCTTCTCGGTCGAAAACTGGAAGCGCCCGCGCACCGAAGTCGACACGCTCTGGAGCCTGCTCCGTGTCTATCTCCGCAAGGAACTGGCCACGCTGCAGGAAAACAACGTCCGCCTCAACGCCATCGGCCGCCTGGAGTATCTCCCCGCCGCCGTTCGCGAAGAGCTCGATTCCACCATCCGCGCCACCGAATCCAACACCGGCCTCCGCCTCAATCTGGCCATCAACTACTCCGGCAAAGCCGAACTCGTCGATGCCGTCAATCAGCTGATCTCGAAAGCCCGCCAGTCCGGCACGCTCGATTCGCTCCGCGTCACCGAAGAATCCCTCGCCGCCAATCTCTACACCGCCGGCCTGCCCGATCCCGATCTCCTCATCCGCACCTCCGGCGAACTCCGCGTGTCGAACTTCCTTCTCTGGCAAATCGCCTACGCCGAAATCTACGTCACCGAAACCTTCTGGCCCGATTTCAAACGTCGCGATCTGCTCAACGCCATCGTCGACTATCAAAAACGGGACCGCCGCTTCGGTGGGCTCAGCGCCGTTGATGCCCAGGCTCTGGCGGAAGCGGTGCCCACCAGATGAAGCGGGTCGTCACCTCGCTCATCCTCATTCCCACCATAACCTGGGTTGTTCTCTTCGCCCCGCAGTTCGTCTTTGCGGCCACCGTCTGCCTGTTCGCCTCTCTCTGCTGGATGGAATACGCGGGCATCGCCACCCACTACGGAGCGCGCTTTTCTGTCCTCGCCGGTTGGCTCCCTGGCCTGGCGTTCCTGCTCATCCAGCGCGATGAGCTCCTGCTGCTCATCGGTCTTGTCCTGGCCGCCCTCGGCTTCGCCCTCCGCACCGCCAATCTCAAGGACGCCTTCCCCTCGGCCGGCCTCTACACTCTCGGCATTCTCTACACGTTCGGCATGTGGCGCTCGGCCATCGCGCTCCACACCAACTCCAAGTACTGGCTCCTCTTCGCGCTCACCATCAACTGGGTCGGGGACACGGCTGCGTTCTACGTCGGCCGCGCCATCGGCAAACACAAGCTCGCCCCTGCCATCAGCCCCGGCAAGAGTTGGGAAGGCGCCATCGCCAGCGCCATCGCCGCGGGGCTCTATGGGGTCTTCTTCCTCCGCTGGCTGCTGCCCGATGTGCCCCTCCATTTCGCCCTGCTCTTCGCCATCGCCGGCAACGCCGCCGGCCAGATTGGCGACCTTGCCGAATCCGCCCTCAAACGCGGCGCCGGCGTGAAGGATTCCGGCACCACCCTCCCCGGCCACGGCGGTTGGCTCGACCGGCTCGATTCCAGCCTCTTCTCCATGCCCGTCGTCCATCTGCTCATCCGCCTTTGCCAATTGCCATAGGGAGGATGACACTGCTACGATGCGACGAGCATGATGCTCCACTTCGGCGAATTTAGACTGGATGTCGACCTTCGCCGCCTCTGGCGCGGGCCCGCCGAAATCGTCCTGGCGCCCAAGGCCTTCGACCTCCTCGCCTACCTCGCCCAGCGTCCCGGTGCCGTCTGTAGCCGCGACGAACTCTTCGCCGCCCTCTGGCCCAATACCTTCGTCGACGATCACGCTCTCTCCGTCCAAATCGCCGACGTCCGCCGCGCCCTCGGCGATTCGCCCAAGTCCCCCCAATACATCGAAACCCGCTCTCGCCGCGGCTACTGCTTTCTCGCTGCAGCCAACCCCGCTTCCGCCCCCGTCGCTGCCGCGCCGCCACCCCCGCCGCCCGCCGCGCCCATCCCCGAAACCCGCTACGCCGTCAGTGGCGACGTCAACATCGCCTACCATGTCTTCGGCTCCGGCCCCATCGATCTGGTCTTCGTCATGGGCTGGGTCTCGCATCTCGAATACTTCTGGCGCGAGCCCCGCTTCGCCGCCTTCCTACGCCGCCTCGGCACCCTCGCCCGCGTCATTCTTTTCGATAAGCGCGGCACCGGCCTCTCGGACCGCGTCCCCTCTCCCAACTCCCCACCCTCGAACAGCGCATGGACGACGTCCGCGCCGTCATGGAAGCCGCCGGATCCCAACGCGCCGTCCTCTGCGGCGTCTCCGAAGGCGGCCCGCTCTGCACCCTCTTCGCCGCCACCCACCCGGAAAAAACCCTCGGCCTCGTCATGATCGGCAGCTACGCCCGTCGTCTCCGCGATGCCGATTATCCCTGGGGCCCTACCCGCGAAGACCGCGATCTCTACTGCCGCTACATCCGCGAAAACTGGGGCGGCCCCGTCGGCATTGAGGATCGCGCCCCCTCGCTCGCAACCGACCCCGCCTTCCGCGACTGGTGGGCCACCTACCTCCGCATGGGCGCCAGCCCCGGCGCCGCCGAAGCCCTCACCCGGATGAACGCCGATATCGACGTCCGCCCCATCCTTCCCACCATCCGCACTCGCACCTTGGTCCTCCACCGCCGGGACGACAAGTGCCTGCTCCTGGAAGAAGGCCGCCTCATGGCCGACCGCATCCCCGGCGCCCGCTTCGTCGAACTCGATGGCGCCGACCATCTCCCCTTCATCGGTGACCAGGAACCCCTCTTCGCTGAAATCCAATCGTTCCTAGCCCACAGTGCCAGCGCCATCGAACCCGAACGCTCCCTCGCCACCATCCTCTGCGTCGAAATCCCCACGCCCGATCTCGCCCGCCTGCAGATCCATCTCCGCCGCGAAATCGGCTGGTTCCGCGGCCGCCCCGGCGATCTCGGAACCGGCGCGCCGCTCGCCACCTTCGATGGGCCCGCCCGCGCCATCCGCTGCGCCCACTCCATCGTCACCCACGCCGGTGGCTACGGCGTCCGCCTCCGCGCCTCACTCCATACGGGCGAATGTGAGTTCGATCAGAAGGGCCTCCCCGCCGGCTCCGCCGTCATAATGGCCGGCACTCTGCTCCCCCAGTCGCCCCTCGGTGGCGTCGTCGTCTCCCGCGTCGTCAAGGATCTCGTCGCCGGCTCCGGCATCCGCTTCTCCGATGGCCGAAACCTCCAAATCCCCGGCCACCCCGACCCCTGGGAGCTCTACGAAGTCGTCGGCTGCTGACCCCGTATAAAGGAATTACAATTTCCTTACCACCCGGTGATCATTTCCCTAGGCCTTTTCCGTATTGTCGATTGCAGAGGAACTTGCAATGAACATACCGGAACACGTAAAAGGCGGTCGAGAACTCATCCCAGGCCAGGCGTTTGACCTCACCGTTCCCGTCGGCCGTCCCGGTCGAATAACGATTTTTGCCTCCGCGCGCCGTCGCTCGCTCCACCTGTCGGCCCCCGCGCATTACCGGGTCGAACTCTACCAGCCCGGCTCCATCCACCCCGTCGCCGTCCGCGAAGTCGAAGGCCTCGGCCTGCTCAGCATCCTCGAGTTCGACGCCCGCAACAGCGCCGACCTCTGGACCGCCCGCATTATCAACATCAACAGCCTGCCGCTCCAGGTGGCCCTCGAAGTCTCCTACCCCGGCATCGAAGACCTGCAGGTACGCCACTTCCCATCGCATTTCTTGGAAGCCATCGCCAGCCGCCTCTTCGCCGAAACCACCGTCTGCCTCCAGCACGGTCGCAACGCCAGCTCCATCCGTTTCGCCCCCAGCCTCGGCGTGCGTGACTTTCGTTTCACCGTGCCCGCGCTCGAACGCCGCGTCTCCCCGCCGCTCCTGCCCGAACTCCAGATCGTTGAACAGATTAGCGACATCAACAGCAACTCCATTCGCATGCGCCTCCTGCCCGGCTCGGTCGCCAACCCCGGCGGCACCCTGCGCCTGGAGATCGGGTTTGAGGAGGACGGCGACGAACTGATCGGCAGCTTCCCCATCCACCTCGCCCACATGAAGCTGCTGGTGGAACTCGATCTCGGCTGTGCCGACAACCGCATCTCGTTCAACAACGTCCGCGTCACCTTCGATTTCGACATCGACATCCAGCCCCTCCCCGTCTGGATGTACAACCCCATGTTCGACTTCCAGGACCGGCTCCAGGAAGCCGTCCGCACCGGTGTCCGCTCGGCGTTTGAAGACGTTGATACCGTCGAATCGGCCACCCTCGGCTTCACCCGCGGCTTGGAGATGGTGCTCGGCACCACCGCCCGCATCGCTATGCTCCAACTGGAAAACGGCCAGCTCTGCCTAAGCCTCTTCCGCCAGGCCCAATCCGCCGTAGCCTAGTGCGTCCTCCGGTAAATCCCAATACCCCCCCCTCCTAAATCCTGGGTGACTGTCACCCAGGATTTGTCCGATGCCGACCTTCGGCGCCACATCCGCGATACTATGGGCAGCAAAGCTCATGCGCCATCCGCTCCTCCTCCATTCCGTCAGCTACGCCGGCCTCTGGGGCCAGGCCTTCCTCCCCATCGACGCCTTTCTTGCCAAAGCCGAATCCCTCGGCTATGACGGCGTCATGCTCATGGCCAAGCGCCCCCACGTCTCCCCCCTCGACTACGGTCCCGCCGAGCGCGCCCACCTTCGCGCCCAGCTCGCCAAACACAATCTCGACCACAACATCCTCGCCGGCTACTGCGACCTCACCACCGGCCTCGACCGCCGCGACATCCCCCACAAAGAAATCCAGCTGGCTTACCTCAAGGAGCTCTGCCACCTCGCCCACGAAATCGGCGTAAAGACGGTCCGCATCTTCACCGGTTACGAGTCCGCCCACGCCAGCTACCCCGAACAGTGGAACCTGGTCGTCGACACGCTTAAAGAAGCAGCCCGCCACGCAGCCGAATACGATGTGGTGCTCGGCCTCCAGAACCACCACGACATCGGCGTCGGCTACGAAGCCCTGCACGACATTCTCCACACCATCGACTCGCCCAACCTGAAAGCCCTCTACGACGCTTGGGCCCCCGCCCTCCAGGGCGTCGACATCGAAACCGCCGCCAGCAAGCTCGCCTCCCACACCGTCCACACGACGATTGCCGACTACCAACTCCGCCCCCGCTATAAGTACCGGCCCGACCTGATTAACTACGAATCCCAGACCCCCGCTGTCGTAGCGGTGCCAATGGGCGAAGGCTTCATCGACTACAGTCTCTTCCTCCGAGCCCTAAAGACCCACGGCTTCCAAGGCTCCATCGCCTACGAAATGTGTTCCCCGCTCAAAGGTGGAGGCAGCCTGGAAAACCTCGACCTCTGCGCCAAGCGCTTCCTCGCCTGGGCCACCGAATCCCACCTCTGCCCCTAACCCGGATTTCCCCTGGTACCGGGTAACCGGGAAACCCCGTGATTTCGGAATTCCCCGGTCGGTTCGATTCGCCCTCTTTCAGGCCCGCAGACCGCCGGTCCCCCTCCCATGGGGCCCGGATGCCTGAAAAAAGCACTCCAAAACCGCGCCAAAATGCACCGTTTTGCACGCTTTCTGGTGCAAAAAACGTGCAAAATGACACCCCAAAAACGGATTCCGAGCGCTTCTCCCGGTCCCGGAGGGCTGGATTGCCGGTCGCGATCCGGTAAAATGGAAGGGTCAATCATGCCTCCCTACCGCTCCCGCACCTCCACCCATGGCCGCAACATGGCCGGCGCCCGCGCCCTCTGGCGCGCCACCGGCATGAAGGAAGGGGACTTCGGCAAACCCATCATCGCCATCGCCAACTCCTTCACCCAGTTCGTCCCTGGTCACGTGCATCTAAAGGACTTAGGGCAAATGGTCGCCCGGGAGATCGAAGCTCACGGCGGCGTTGCCAAGGAATTCAACACCATCGCTGTCGACGATGGTATCGCCATGGGCCACGGCGGCATGCTGTACTCGCTCCCCTCGCGCGAACTGATCGCCGATTCGGTCGAATACATGGTCAACGCGCACACCGCCGACGCGCTCGTCTGTATCTCGAATTGCGATAAGATTACCCCCGGTATGTTGATGGCAGCATTGCGCTTAAACATCCCGACTGTGTTCGTCTCCGGTGGCCCTATGGAGGCCGGCAAGGTCAATTGGCAGGGCACCACCCGCTTTGTCGACTTGGTCGACGCCATGATCGAAGCCGCCGACAAGCGCGTCTCCGATGCCGATGTCGCCGAAATGGAGCGCTCGGCCTGCCCTACCTGCGGCTCCTGTTCCGGCATGTTCACCGCTAACTCCATGAATTGTTTGACCGAAGCGCTCGGCCTCGCGCTTCCCGGCAACGGTTCTCTGCTCGCCACCCACGCCGCCCGCAAGGATCTCTTCCTCCGCGCCGGGCGCCTGTCGGTGGACTTGGCCAAGCGCTACTACGAGCAGGACGACGCCTCGGTCCTCCCGCGCAACATCGCTAACTTCGAAGCTTTCGAGAACGCGATGACGCTCGACATCTCCATGGGCGGCTCCACCAACACGGTGCTCCACCTGCTCGCCGCGGCCCGCGAGGCGGAGATCAACTTTACCATGGCGGACATCGATCGTCTTTCTAGGCAAGTTCCTTGTTTGTCTAAGGTTGCGCCAGCAACAAACAAGTATCACATGGAGGATGTACATCGGGCTGGCGGCGTCATGGCCATCCTCGGCGAGCTCGACCGGGCGGGGTTGCTGCGCCGCCAGACGCTGACCGTCCACTCCCCCACCATGGCCGATGCCCTGGCCAAATGGGACATTGTGCAAAGCACCGACGAGGCCGCCAAGGAGTTCTACCGCGCTGCTCCCGGTGGCGTGCCGACCCAGGTGGCCTTCAGTCAAAATCGTTACTATCCAGAGTTAGATTCTGATCGAACAAATGGCTGTATCCGTAACAAAGAAAACGCCTATTCGCAAGATGGCGGCTTGGCTGTCCTGTTCGGCAATCTGGCTGAACGCGGCTGCATTGTGAAGACCGCTGGTGTGGATGAGAGCATTCTGAAGTTCCGTGGCGTTGCTAAAGTCTGCGAAAGCCAGGAGGAGGCGGTCGACCGTGTCCTTGGTGGGCAGATCGTCCCCGGAGACGTGGTTGTCGTTCGCTACGAAGGGCCGAAGGGTGGTCCCGGGATGCAGGAGATGCTCTATCCCACCAGCTATCTGAAGTCGGTCGGTCTGGGCAAGCAGTGTGCGCTGCTCACCGATGGCCGGTTCAGCGGCGGCTCCTCGGGCCTCTCCATCGGCCATGCCTCGCCCGAAGCGGCGGCCGGCGGCACGATCGGACTGGTGGAGGAAGGGGACCCGATCGAGATTGATATCCCCAATCGAACCATTCATTTGGCTGTATCAGATGAAGTGTTGGCTTCACGTCGTGCCGCCATGGAAGCACTCGGTGCCAAGGCCTGGAAGCCGAAGAATCGGGAGCGTGTGGTCTCCGCCGCGCTGAAGGCCTACGCCTCGCTCACCACCTCCGCCGATACCGGCGCCATCCGCCGCTCGCTCGACTAGCGGACAGAGAAGATGATCGGATAGAGCCGCTCGAAGTACCAAAGTCGGGCAAAGTAGAAGCCAATCGGCGACGGGACGTAGGCCCCGTCGCCGATTGCCGTTTCGAGCCACGCTTCGCCGCGGGCCAACGCGGTCGGATCGGTGCCAGCTAAAGCGGATAGCGCCAGTCCGGTTTCCTCGATGCTGGAGGCCAGTCCTTTGTCGCCACCCCAGCCGCCATCGGGGTTCTGCGCACCCAGCAGCCACTTGGCGCCCCGGTCCCACATGGGTTCCGACTTGGGGACACCCTGGAGAACCCGGGCGGTTCCGTATACTGGATTCTCATCATTGGCTTGGAATTGATTTCCAAACCAAAGTGGTATCCAAGCGCCGTCATCTCGTTGCACGCGTTCAAGATATGCGAGCGCTGCTTTCCGTCCGGCTAGGATCCGCGCCTGCAGCGCCGGCAGTTCTGCCTCCCAGGCGGCGAAGGCCTGCAGGGCATGGGCTGTGATGTCCTGGCTGCTGCGATCGAATGGAAGTTTGCCCCAGCCCCGGCAGAAGGTCGGCATTCCCCCGTCGCGGTTCTGCAGGTCGAGCAGCCAGGTGATGCCCATGGCGGCCGATTCCCGTACCCGATTGTCCAGATTTCCGAGATGGCGCAGGGCGACGAGGGCCCCGGAGGTGTCGTCAGCGTCTGGCACGCCGCCGGGCAGGTCGGTCCAGGCCCAGCCGCCGGGCGGCGCTCCCGTGTAGGGGTGGCGGATGCGGTACTGCTGGCCGAGAAGCCATTCCCGGATCTGATTCCGGTCCGCGGCTGGCAGTTTCTCTCCCAGCGCGTTCACGGAAAGAGTTGTGACCCAAGTGGCGAGATTGGTATCGATCGGCCAGCTGCCATCCGTGCGGACCGAGGCTTCCAGGAAGCCGATCCCTTTGCGGACGACTTCATGTGAATTGTAGCCTGCTGCCAATAAGCTAATGGAAACAAAGCTTGTTAGTGGAGTCGCTTCCAGGAAGCCCCCGTTCACCGGCTGGATCGACTCGAGCACATTGAGCGTGCAGCTGGCCGTCGCGGCCTTCAGTGGATTCAGTTGCCGTCCTTTCCGCCAGCGAACGTGGCCGATGGCGATAAGTGCAGGTAACGCATAGCTAACTACCGGTAACTGTAACCAACGAAACCATTTCTGCGGACAGGCAGCGAGTTCGAACGGCAGTTGTGGCACCAGTTGCCAAGGCACGATACCCGCGACGGCAAGGACAGTGAGGATCGGTACGGAAAAGGTCTGATCGCTGCCGTAGCGAGACGCGATGGCTGTCGCGAGCCTCGCCGGCTCCAGCGAACCTGATTCGTGTAGCATCCACGCCTTGGCCCGGTCGCAAGGGCGTCCGCAGAGTGTGAATGCCGCCCAGCACAAAGCGGTGGTGGATATGTTGCTGATGCTACGGACGGTATCGCCCCAGCCGCCATCGGGGTTCTGGGTGCGTTCGAGCCAGTCGAGCCCGCCGGCGACGAGCTTCTCCCGTCCGCCTGCGAGGTGGAGTGCCATAACGGCGGTGGCGGTGGAGAGCGCGCTGCTGGACAACTCGCCGACCCAATGCCCTGCCGGGCCGCGCTCGGCCAGGAGCCGCTCGGCGGGTGTCATTGCGCGTGCCTCCTGCGGCTACTCGCCGGACGTGTCATTCGAAGGGCTTGATTCCACGGTTGACAGGCGGGGACCCGGGTCGAAGCGCAGGTGTGGCGGCTGGTCGGGCTGTGGTTTGTGGCGTAGTCCGCGGGGGGGGCCGGGATGCGGACTGCGGCTTGGTGCTGCCGGGGAGCGGGTGGACCGGGTTTGTCCGGAATGCGGACTGCGGCGTGGGTCTGGTTGAGGGACGGGATGTGAGTGGCGGCGTTGGGTTGCCGGGGCGCGGGGGGACTGGGTTTGGCCGAGATGTGGGCTGCGGCGTGGGACTGGCTGGGAGCGGGCGGCTCAGGGCTGGCCGGGATGTGGGTTGAGGCGTCGGTCTGGCTGTTGGCCGGTATAAGGGCTGCGTCGTGGGAGTGGAAGCGGGCCGGGATGGGGGGCGGCGTCACAGGCTCAGATGCCCCAGGGCCAGGAGGCCGTAGTAGGTGTACTCGCAGTCGGCGGCGTCGTCCATCCAATTGCCGTAGAAGGCGCCTTTGTTGGTCCAGAGTGAGTCGACGAAATCCAGGCAGACTTCCTGCACTTCACTGATCGACACCTTCATGCCGGCCAGGGCTTGGAGCGCTGTCGCGGTGGAGAGGAGATCCGGAATCGGCGCGGCGGGCACGGCGTAGAAGCCGCCATCCTTATGGCAGCGCGCCAGGAGCCACTCGCCGAGGCCTTCCGGATACGGCTCGCCCAGGAGGCGGAGGATCGTCGCGGCGGCGGCTGTTGATGGCGTCAGCCCTAACATCTGGTCCGGCTGGTTGGCGTAGCCGCCGTCGTCGGCCCTTAGCAGGGCCAGGCAGCGCAGCATCTCCTCTGGTTCGGGCATCGGCTCCCGCAGGTCCTGGTAGGCCGCGGCCACCATGAAACAGGCATATGCGGTGCCGCCGTCGGAGCCCGCCACCGTGTTGTAGCCGCCTTCGGGCGTCCGGTATGACTCCAGACGGCGGGTGATCGCGGCGGCGTCGAGCGGTAGGGCTCGCGGTCCGCACACGTCCGCCCAGCAGCGGATGAGGCAACAGAGGTGGATCAGGTCCAGGTCCTCGCCGTTGCCGTACGTGCGCAGAAACCCATCAGTCTCCGGGGGGACGGCGGCGCCGAGCGCGATCAACCCTTCGAGGCCGAACACCGAGTAATAGAGATCAGGCGTGCCTGCACGGTCGCAAAACCCACCTGAGGGGGCCAGCTGCGACCGTAGAAACGCTTCGACTAGCGGCGCCGAATCACCCAGCTGCTTCGGCGACAGCCGCGCGATCTGCAGCATTTCGAGTCTCAAACTCACGGCACCAACCTTTGATTTCCACCTGGAAGATCTTGCCCACCACGCGGCGCAGCAGCCCTTTCAGGCTTGGATTCTCGAGCGCCGGCAGGGACCGGACGGCTTCCTCTTTGTACGATTCGAGCAGTTCGCGGCAACGCTCCTCGGCGAGTTCGCCGACCAGGATCGGCGACACCTCACCTTGGCGCAACCAGGCTTGTTCGATGGCGGCTTTGCGCTCGCCTTTCGCCCGCTCATAGGCAATCGACAGCGGCAGCGACGGGCGGACATCGGCCGGGGCCATGTCGTCCAGATCGTCACGGATCTGATAGGCGATGCCGAGCGCGTCGCTATACTTGCGCAGCACTTCGACGACATCGTCATCGGCGCCGGCGAGCAGCGCGCCCACTTCGAGCGACACCGCGAAGGCCGGTGCCGTCTTCTGGCGGAAGATCTCCAATACTTCGAGGCTCGACATGACGCGCGGCTTGCGCATCCACGCCAGTTCCGCGCCCTGGCCGAGGCATAGAGTCCGATGACCTTGGGCGGCGGCTTGCAGTACGCGGCCCGGGGCTCCGGACATGGCGATGAGGCGGTAGCCTTCGCCGACGAGGAGGTCGCCGCAGTTCAGTGCCATGGGCACGCCGTGTTCGACGTGCAGCGCTTCGGTGCCGTAGCGTTCGGCATCGTCATCCTCGATATCGTCGTGTACGAGCGAGGCTTTGTGGAAGCACTCCATGGCGACGGCGAGCTGCTTCAGGGCCCGCGGCATCTCCGCATCGGGATCCGATTGCAGTGCCTTCCAGGCGCAGACCGTGAGGAACGGGCGCCAACGTTTGCCGGCGCGGGCAAGCCATTCGCGCGAGATGCGATCCGTTTCGCCGGGCGCTTCGGGGCCCATGATTTCCCGCAGACCGGCCGGGGTGAACCACTCTTGCACTTCGCGGCGCAGGGCATCCAGATCCATGCGGCGGGTCTTGTCTTCTCCGCTCAAATGGATGACGTCCCAGACCCATTCGATATCGACCGACGTATCCTTGCAGTCGTCCTGCAAGAGCGGAATGGCGATACCGGGAACGGCGGCGGCTTCCATGTAGGGGAACGCTTTTTCGAGCACGCTCAGGCAGCTGATGCCGACGATGGCATCGATCTTACCCGTCTGAATCAACGCCATGACGAGCGCGGAGCCTTCGGCCACCAGGACGGCGTAACCCAGCTTTTCCGCCTCTTCCTGCAGATCCTGAATGGAGCACAGGCCGCACTGTTTGCAGAGCAGGCCGAAATCGTCGAAGGGGGCGGGGCACTTGTCTTCGACGCGCAGGCACTTGGGCATCAACAGCAGGCGGCGTTGGTAGGGAACGGTGGCCAGTTGTTCGCGCCAGACTTCGTTGTTGAGCAGGACGCCGACGTAATCGGTAAAGAGAGGATCGATGGCGGCGGCGCGGACGATCTCCTCAGCCCCGAGGCGGAGTTCGTCCAGCACGAGCGGCGGGACGAAGCGTGTCGAGTGTTCGGCCACGTAATCGGTGACGAACTGCTTCAGATGCTCGCGTTCGGCGCGGGTCTGCGGGACATTTTCCTGGGGCTGCCGGCTGGGCAGAACAGGGATCCGTTTCGGGAGTTGTAGGATCGGCAGTAGCATCAGGGGCCTTTACGAGTATGCGCCAAAACCGAAGAACCAGTGCTTCTTGGCGAAGCGGTACATCCAGTGGTCTTCGGGGATTTCATTGCCGGGGTCGTGCTGGCTGTTGCGCGGTTCGAGCGCACGAAGTTCGGCGAGGGCTTCCTGCCGTTGCGTCGTGTCGCGCGCGCCGTACTTCACCACTAAACCCTCCACCAG
Organism: Acidobacteriota bacterium; assembly: GCA_947470805.1. Classification (GTDB taxonomy): domain Bacteria; phylum Acidobacteriota; class Terriglobia; order Bryobacterales; family Bryobacteraceae. The sequence continues at coordinate 63,653 of CANIVU010000008.1, forward strand.
GTCCGGCCGTTCCAGCATCACGCAACCGCGAGTGGCGCCGGCCGAAGTTTTCCGGAAGTCCTTGAGGAACTCCGATTGGGTCATTGTCTCAAAAACGCTCGCCCCATCGTGGATGGTCTCTTTGGCGAATTGGATGATGGGGCAGGGTTCGATGTCGCCGTAGGGACTGATGTGATGGCTGACGCCGGTGGCCATGGGGCAGAGGGCTTCGCCTTTGTCGTCCCAATAGGCGTCGACGATGGCGATGGGCAGTTTCTTGCGCATCTCCACCATGAACTTGCGCACGCGACGGACCTGTTCCTGGCTGAGCGCCAGATGCGAGGCCGGCTTGGGGCCGACGACGCGATAGGTGTGGAACCAGGCGTAGTGGACCCCCAGGGAGATCAGCTTCTGCAGCCAGGCTTCGGAGACCAGTTCGATATTGGTCTGGCAAACCGAGGTGGCGACGCCGATGATGAGTTTGTTGCGGCGGCAGTTTTCCAGGCCCGCGAGCGTCTTACTGAAGACGTTCAGCCGGCCGCGGCGTTCGTCGGAGATGATTTCGTTGCCTTCGATGGAGATGAGCGGGGTGACGTTGCCGAGTTCGCGGAGGCGCTTGGCGACGGCGTCGGTGATCATCTGGCCGTTGGTGAAGACCTGGAAATAGCAGTCCGGATGGGCGGCAAAGATCTCCAAGATCTCCGGGTGCATGAACGGTTCGCCGCCGAGGATGCCGAAGAAGCTGTTGCCGTGCGCCTTGGCGTCGTTGATCAGCTTGTTCATGTCGGCGAGGTTGATGTGTTTGCTGGGGGCTTCGACGTCGACCCAGCAGCCCTGGCAGCGCAAGTTACAACCGGAAATGACCGAGATAAATAGGAACGGCGGGAAGTGAACGCCCTGTTTGATGCGTTTCTTGTATAACTCTACGCTACGGACGCCTTTGTAGCCGAAGTTATAGGCGATTTTGAACAGCGCCTTGGGATCGGCTTCCTGTAACATTCGCCAGCCGTACTTGAAGATCATGATTGCGCTTTCTCCGCCAGGGCAGCTTCGGCTTTGCGCTTGGCCGCGTCGGCCTTGGCGCGGATCTCATCCACGCTGGGCAGGGCGGCGAACACTTCGGCCGGAATATCCATCTCTTTTTGCAGCTTGTTCAGGCAGTTCATGCGTTCTTTCAACGCGCGGTCCTCGTCGCGCTCCTTGGAGAAGCGGGACTTGGCTTTGATGCTGCGATCACGCAGGGCGGAGTAAATATCACCGCCCAAGAGGGCGGAAATATCCACTTTCATCGCTTCCCGGCGCATGTCGTCGGCGTTCACTTCGCCGCCGTGGATGGGGCCGTGCTTGTACTTGGGGAAGAGAATGGCGACTTCCGGGCAGACGCGGGAGCAGGCCGGGCATTCAGTTTTGCAGTTGGTCTGGTTCTGGACCTGGATCTTGCCGTCTTTGGCGACGCCGTAGACGTCGAAGAGGCAGAAGCTCAGGCATTGCATGCAGTTGGTGCAGCGCTTGTAATCGATGACCGGGAACCAGGGTTTCCACTTGCCGGGTTGGGGCAGGGAAGCGGCCTCGCGGACGGAATCGATGGCCGATAGGATGTCGGGGGTGGCGGTGCCGTCGAGGTCGCGGAAGTGGAGTTCGGGGGCTTGGGGGAGCGGGCCATCGAACTTGCCGAGGACGACAGTGGCCGCGCCGGGGGATAAGTTGGCCACGCCGCCGGCGCGCACGGATTCGACGGGGTAGCCCTTTTCGAGCAACGCGCGCATCATGGCGCCGCGTTCGGCGGGTTCGAGCGGCTGGCTTCCCGAGCCTTCGTAGAGAACGACTTGCACGCTCATGATTTGGCCTCCAGGATTGAGGTTACGATATCGCTGGCCGGCAGTTCGCGCATATTCAAGATTTGCACGCGATCTTCGGGGAGTACAACGCCGGCGGCGGAAAACAGCCACTTGATGGCGCGGGGGTAGCAGGCGGCGATTTGCAGTGTGTCGCCGCTATCGACCCACGCGGCCAGGCGCGGATCGCGACGGGCCGACATTTCGCACATGTCGGGCACGGCTTCGAATTCCAGGTTCGATGCGGCGAGGCCGGAGAGCACCTCCTGCTTCACCGCTTCCGGGACCACGCGCGCGAAGGCGCAATGGCAGTAGAGAACGCGCTGGCTCATCGATGCGCCATTCGGTAGGTGGGCTCCGGTTTGCCGGGGCGGAAGTGTTCCAGGTGCTTCACTTCGGCTTCGCAGCCGCAGGCGGCGAGCGAGTCGAGCACGGCGGTGCGGAGGAGTTCGGGATCGGCTTCGGCGCGGAGGTTGAGCAGGAGTTCGCCGGCGGCCAGCGGGGCTTTGAGGGAATGGGAGATTTCGGCCACGCCATCGGTGCGGACCAGATTCAGCACGCCGATATCGCCGCCGTCTTCGGTGGGGATGAGCGTCATTTTCAGATGGGCGATTTCGATGTCCGGCATGGCGGCGCGGGTGCGGGCGGCGACGGTGCGGAGGAGTTCGTTGCCATCGATTTCGTGGAGAGCGGTGATCGAGATCGTCGCGTTCAGCCAGCCGAGGAGGGCTTCGCCTTCGGCGTAGATTTGGTAGTCGACATCGGGGGCGGTTTCGGCCTGCATCTCTTCGGCGGTCATGCGGGTGAGCCAGCTGTCGAGCCCCACGTCTTGGCGGGCGGAGATGCGGACGACGTCGGCCTGCGGATACTTGGCGCGGAGGGCGGCTTCCAGGCGGTCCTGGCGGGCATCGTCGAGCAGATCGCACTTATTGAGCACGATGATTTCGGCCTCTTCGAGCTGCTTGCCGTAGACGTAGATGACCTTGCTGGAGAAGCTGGCGCCGGGGGCGAGCCCGAGGACGCGTTCGGCGCGAATGGGATCGACCAGGACGCTGAGCGGGGCGACGCGGAACGATTCGCCATAGATCTGGCGGAGCGGGAAGCTGACGGCGGCCACCAGATCGGTACAACTGCCGACGGGTTCGGCGATGAAGACGTCGGGGCGGGTAGATTCGGTGAGCCGATCGGAGGCTTCGACGAGCGTGTTGAAACGGCAGCAGAAGCAGCCGCCGGTGATCTCTTCGACGGGGAATTCGGCGTGGGAGAGGACGGCGGAATCGACCAGGCCGACGCTTTGATCGTTGGTGATGAGGCCGACTCTTTTGCCCTGGGCGGTGAGGTGGCGGGCGAGTTGGAGAATGGCGGTCGTTTTGCCGGCGCCCAGAAAACCGCCGATCATCAGGTATTGTGATTTGCTCATTTTTCCTCGTGTCTGTTGGCTAGCATCTTGTCTATTGTGGCATCAAGAATGCCGACGTAGCCGTGGACGTCGACGGCTTCCGGTTCGGGCGTACCGTGGACGGCGTAGAGCCAGCCGCGGCCGTAGGGGTCGCTTTCGAGCAGGGTGATGTCGTCGCGGAGGGCGGGGTTGGACCCGGCGAACTGGCCCCGGGCGACGGAGAAGATGTCGCTGACGGCTTTGAAGCCTTCGATCCAGCCGATGCGGGCGCCGATTTCGATCTCGGTTTTGCCGGCCGGTTCGAGTTGGAATTCGACCAGGTCGCCGAGCATGCGGAGGGCGAATTTGGTGAAGCCGACGCGCCAGAGGCCGGGTTCATTTGGGGCTTCGGCGAGCCAGTAGTGGCTGCGGGTGTAGAGGATGTTTTCGGGCAGGCGGGTGCCGAAACGGGTCCGCTTATACTCGAGCAAGCCGCGCCTCCTGGAGGGTGGCGACCATGGCGTCGAGGTCCGGCAGTTCGGAGAGGTGGCACCAGCTGAGGCGGATGGCGCCGGCGGCGCGGTCGCCCCCGATGCCCATCGCGGCGAGGACCGGGCTGCAGGTATAAGACTGGGCCGAGCAGGCCGCGCCGCTGCTTACCGCCGCCAGATGTTCCCAGGCCTGCATAACCTCATTGGATTCAAATCCCGGTATAGAAAGATTCAGAATAAATGGCAAACTTTGTTCGGGGGCGCCGTTGATTTGGGGATGGAGCGGGGCGAGGCCTTCGAGGATTTGTTGGCGGAATCGTTTTCCGGCTTGTTGGCGTTCGGCTGCGGCGCGGCTCCAGCGTTCGGCGGCTTCGCCGAGGGCGGCTATCAGTGCCACCGGGAGGGTGCCGGGGCGGAGGCCGCGTTCCTGGCCGCCGCCGAAGGTGAGCGGTTGGAGAGGGGGCTTTTCGCGGCCGCGGCGGCGGGCGATGAGGGCGCCTACGCCTTTGGGGCCGCAGATTTTGTGGGCGCTGAGGCTGATGAGGTCGATCCTTGGGTGGTGCAGGGCTTCGGGTGATTTGGCGAAGCCTTGGGAGGCGTCGGTATGGAAGTATACGGGTTCGTTGACGATTTGTTCCGCGATTTGGCCCAGGGGCTGGAGGGCGCCGGTCTCGTTGTTGACCTGCATGACGGAGAGGAGCAGGGTGTCGGGGCGGAGGGCTTGCGTGATGGTCTGCGGGTCGATGACGCCGTCCGAGTTGGGACGGACCAGGGTGAGGGTGAAGCCGCGGCGTTCGAGCTCTTCGAGGGGTTCGAGGACGGCGCGGTGTTCGATGGCGGTGGAGACGAGATGGGTCTTGCCGGTTTGGCGGCCGTATAGTTCGAGGCCGAGGAGGGCGAGGTTGTTGGCCTCCGTCGCGCCGCTGGTGAAGAGGACGTCGCCGCGTTGGGCTTGGGCGACAGCGGCGACTTGATCGCGGGCGCGTTCGACGGCGCGGCGGGCCTCCTGACCGGGGGCGTGGGTGCGGCTGCCGGCGTTGCCGAAGTCGGTTTTTAGATAGCGGATGCACACGTCGAGCACGTGGGGGTCGAGGGGTGTTGTGGCGGCGCAGTCCAGGTAAGCGGCCATGGTCTCTCAATAGGGTGACGGAACGGGTGGGGTAGAGTCAAAGAGACGTGTTTTCCGTGCTCGAAGTAACCCGGCCGACGCCGGAAGAAAACCTGGCTTTTGATGACGAACTGCTGGCCGGCGGGCGGGAGGTTTTGCGTTTGTGGGAGAGTCCGCGGCCGTTTGTGGTGTTGGGGCGGAGTTGCCGGGTGGAGACGGATGTTGATGTGGAGGCGTGTAAGGCGGAGGGGGTGCCGGTGTTGCGGCGGAGTTCGGGGGGCGGGACGGTGTTGTTGGCGCCGGGGTGTTTGAATTATGCGCTGGTGTTGTCGATGGAGGCGCGGCCGGGGTTGATGAACGTTTCTTCGAGTTATTCGTTGATTTTGGGGGCGGTGGTGGAGGCGATGGGCGTCGCGGGATTGGCGGTGGAGGGGACGGATTTGGTTGTTGCGGGGCGGAAGGTGGCTGGGTGCGCGCAGCGCCGGTCGGGCGGTTGGCTGCTGCATCATGGGACGATACTGTGCGAGGGGGTGGATCTGGGGCAGATCGGGCGGCTGTTGCAGGAGCCGCCGCGGCAACCTTCTTATCGCGCGGGACGGTCGCATGCGGCTTTCCTGGCGCCGTTGATTAAATTGGTGCCTGGCACCAATTTAATGAAAAAGGGGCGGTGGGCGGGGATTGGTGGATTGGCATAGAAAAAGGGCAGCCCGGAGGCTGCCCTTTTTTTTCTTTGCGGATTTCCGGTTTAGAGGAAAGAATAGAGTTCGGCTACGATCGGCGCGACGGCGGTGCCAGCGCCAACAGTCGCCTCTTCGGTGACCATCTGGCGGATGTAAATCCCGGTGTCGCCCAGGTAGACGTCGAACTCCGCCGGGTGGGGCAGGGAACCCTGAATGAGCGCCTCCGACAGCGGATCTTCGATGTACTTCTGTAGCGCCCGGCGCAGCGGCCGCGCGCCGTAGCTGCGGTCGACCAGGGTTTTCTCCAGAATGTATTTCGCCGCGTCCGGCAGCAACTTGATCTTGATCTGCTTGGCCAGCAGATTTAGATTCACCTGATCTACAAGCAGGAACATGATCTGCAGCAGATCCTCATCGGCAAGCGAGGTGAACAGAATCACTTCGTCCAACCGGTTCAGGAACTCCGGATTGAACGCCTTCTTCACTTCGTTCATCACCTGGTCTTCCACCTTCTGCGGCATGCCGGCCGCAGGTGTGGCAAAACCGAGAGTGGCCTTCTTGTCCAGGAACCGGGCTCCGAGATTCGAAGTCATGATGATCATGGTGTTCTTGAAGTCCACCGTGTTGCCGAGTCCATCGGTCAACTGGCCGTCTTCAAACACCTGCAGAAGGATGTTGTAGATGTCCGGATGCGCCTTTTCGATTTCGTCGAGCAGGATGATGGAATAGGGCTGGCGCTTGACGCGTTCGGTCAACTGCCCGCCCTCCTCGTACCCGACATAACCGGGAGGCGAACCGATCAACTTCGAGACCGAATGCTTCTCCATGTACTCGGACATGTCGAAACGGATGAGCGACTTCTCCGAGCCGAACAGAAAATCGGCCAGCGCTCGGGCGACTTCGGTCTTGCCGACGCCCGTGGGTCCCAGAAATAGGAAGGAGCCCGACGGCCGCTTCGGCGATTTCAACCCGGCGCGCGACCGGCGAATGGCGCGGGCGAGGGCGCTGATCGCCTTCTCCTGACTCACGACGCGCTTGTGCAGTTCCTGTTCGATGCGCAGGAGCTTCGACACTTCCTCTTCGCGAATGGCGGTCATTGGCACGCCGGTCCACCGCGCGACGACGTCTTCAATGTCATCTTTGGTGACGACGCCCGTTGACGTGTCGTCGAGGTTATACTTTTCACGCAGCGCCCGCAAATTCTCGCGTTCTTTGCGCTCTTCGTCGGAGTAGAAGCGCGCCTTTTCGAACTCGTGATTCGCAATGGCGTTTTCCATGCGGTGCACGATGAACTTGATGCGCTTCTGGATTTCGGAAACGTCGGCGGGCAGGGTGGTCTGCTTCAGCTTCACGCGAGCGCCCGCTTCGTCGATCAAATCGATCGCCTTATCAGGAAGGAAACGATCCGGAATGAACCGGTTGGAGGCGAACACCGCAGTCTCGATCGACTCGTCCGTGTAGGCCACGGCGTGGAACTTCTCGTAGCGTTCCTTGATGCCGAACATGATCTTGATCGCGTCGCTCTCGTTCGGCGGCGGTACCTTTACGGCTTGGAATCGCCGTTCGAGCGAACGGTCCTTCTCAATCGACTTGCGGTATTCCGAGGGCGTCGTGGCGCCGATGCACTGAATTTCGCCGCGGCTCAAGGCCGGTTTCAAGATGTTGGCGGCGTCGAGCGATCCTTCGGCCGAACCCGCGCCCACCAGCGTGTGCAACTCGTCGATGAAGATGATCGCGTTCTGATTCTCCATCAACTCTTTCATGATGGTCTTCAGCCGCTCTTCGAACTGGCCGCGATACTTGGTGCCGGCGACGATCAACGACAGGTCGAGCGCCAGGATCCGCTTTTCGCTCAGGAACGACGGCACGTCGCCATCGCTGATCCGCTGCGCCAAACCTTCGACAATCGCCGTCTTGCCGACGCCGGGTTCGCCGATCAGCACCGGGTTGTTCTTCGTGCGGCGGCAGAGGATTTGCACCACGCGTTCCAACTCGTGGTCGCGCCCGATGAGCGGGTCGAGCTGGCCGTCGATCGCCGCCTGCGTCAGGTCGCGCGAGAACTCGGCCAACAGCGACGACTCTTTTGGCTTGTTCGTCGTGATCCGCTCCGACGAGCTGCGCGCGATTTCTTCCCGTACCTGCGAAAGCCGCAGTCCGCGCTCATGCAGGATCTCGGCGGCGAAGCACTTTTCTTCGCGCAGCAGGCCCAGCAACAGATGTTCGGTGCCGATGTGCTTGTGGTTCAGCCGTTCTGCCTCTTCGGCGCCGTAGGCGAGCACGCGTTTACACTCGTGACTCAACGGTAGATCGACCGACGTCGAAACTTTTTCACGGATGGTGGTATGCGCTTCGATCTGTTTCCGGATCGATTCGATGGCAGCATTGGACCGCAGAAAGCGGTTGGCCAGCGCCTTGTCTTCGCGCAACAGCCCCAGCAACAGATGCTCTGTTTCTATGTAGGGACTGCCGAACTGGGAAGCTTCATAACGGGCAAAGAAAATCACCCGGCGGGCTTTCTCGGTATAACGTTCAAACATGGCTACTCCCCGGCCGTGACATCGGCCAGACCTCCGTGCTGTAGACGCAAAACCCGGTCGCAAGACCGGGCAAAGTCACGGCTATGCGTGACGTAAATGGACGTGAGCTGATGCGTCCGGTGCAACTCCGTCAATAAATTCGAGATCATCGTGCCCGTCCGTTCATCCAGATTCCCGGTCGGCTCGTCGGCGAACAAATATTTTGGCTTTCCCACAAGCGCCCTCGCCAGCACCACTCGCTGCTGTTCGCCGCCGGAGAGTTCGCCGCTCCGATGGTGCGCCCGTGCTCGCAAACCAACTTCATCTAACCTCGCTAACGCCACCGGCGCCGCTTCCTCGTACTGGACTCCGCGGATGAGCAGCGGCATCATAACGTTTTCCTGCGCGGTAAACTCCGGCAGCAAATAATGGGTTTGCCACACGAAACCTATCTCACGGTTGCGAAAATCTGCCAGCCTAGTTTCTGAAAGCGCCTGAAGGTCGTTCTGCCCGAAGTATATCTTACCCTTGGAGGGCCTGTCCAGACCGCCTAAACAATGCAAAAGACTGGACTTCCCTGTTCCGGATTCACCGATCAGGGCCACGCGCTCGCCTTGTGCGACAGTGAGGTTCAATTTGTCGAAGACCGTCAATATCTCATCGCCAGATCGGTACGATTTCGTTAGGGCTTCTGTGCGGATGGCGGGGATTTCCACACCTTCAGGCTATCACGCCCATTTTCGGGATATTTCCTTTTCCTATACAGATGATTCCTGCACGCCAAACGTTCCAAATTGCGGCGGCGCCAACAACTGCGCGTCTTCATCCTCCTGGACGTCCGCCCGTTCCAGCGCGGCCTGCAGTTCCACGCCGATCGGAGTTCCAAGAACCCGCCCCGCCTCAATCGCCCGCAGTGCCGAATTCCTGACCATCGGCAATGGATCACTCAAATACCGGGCCAGCGCCCTCTGCACCTGCCACCGGTGTGCGCTTATCCCGAGCGCCTCCACCGCGATCATCCGTTCCTTCTCTGACGCATCCCTATTCCCCGCCACTCGCAAAAACAATGACCTTGCCCGCCGATCCCCCAGCAGCCACAACGCAAGCAACCCCGCCGCCCGGCGGTTCGGTTCGCCAGACTCTCGCACGATCCGCATCACCGGCCGCGTCGCCCGCCGGAAGCCCAACGACCCGATTTTCCCTGCGGCATCCCAATAGCCATTCATATCCGGTCCCTCGGCCAATTCCGTCAGCCACTCCTCCAACGCCGCTCCCCGCCGCTTCCGCCGTTCGAACCGCCGCCCATGTGCCCAAAGAATCGCTGCCCCCAGCACCGGCTCCCGCACCCACCGCATCACGGCCCCACGCTGCTCCAAATCCCCCAACAAATAAATCGCCTTCACCGCCAAACATCGCCGCCGGATCGCCTGCCCCTCATCCCCAAAAATAGAAATGGCCTCCTCCACGGAAGCCATTTCCCCAACTCGTAAATACGCTAAACCCTTCCGCTCAACCGCGTCCACCGGGATACTCCGCCGAACCTTCCCGCGAAATCGCCGCCCGCTTCGCTGGGTCCAACAACTGCGTCGCCAACCGCGCGATATCGCCGTCCTCATACACCCGCGCCGTATCGCCCTGCGCCCGTTCCAACGCCTCACGCAACGCTGGGCCCACCGGCGCGCCAATACTCCGCACCCAGCTCACCGCGCACAGCGCCGAATAACGAACCTCCGGCAACCGGTCGCTCAGATACCGCGCCAGCTCCCGCTGCACATGCGGACGGTGCGCGCTTACCCACAACGCCTCGACGGCAATGATCCGCTCCTGGTCGGAGGCGTTCGCGTCCGCCGCCACCCGCAGGCACAACGCCGTCGCCCGCCGGTCGCCCATCAGCCACAGCGCATACAGCGCCGCCGCCCGCCGGTCCGGCTCGGCCGATTCCAGCACCACCTGCTTCAACCGCCGCGTGGCCCGCATTGCGCCCAATTCGCCAATGTGCATCGCCGCCCGCCAGTACTCCAGGCGGTCCAGCCCCTCGGCCACTTCAATCAACCACAAGCCCAATTCGGTTTCCATTATTTCCTTCTACGTCCGGTAACTGCCATTGATCTGAATGTAGCCCTCAGTAAAGTCGCAGGTATAGAACCGCGCCTTGCCCTTGCCATCTCCCTTAATAGAAAACGAGATATGACAATCCGGCTCATCCAGCAATTTAGTCAGTTCCGGTTCCGAAAAATCCTTCGCCAGCCCGCCCTTACAAACCAGCAGCCCCTGCATGCGGATATCGACGTTCTTCAACTCGAAATCCACGCCAGCATTCCCGGCCGCCATCATGATCCGGCCCCAGTTCGGGTCGCTGCCCGCAATGGCCGTCTTCACCAGCGGCGAATTGCCAATGACGCGCGCAATCTGCATTGCCTGCTTGTCGTTCCGCGTGCCTTCGACGTCGATCGTCACCAGCTTTTTGGCGCCCTCGCCGTCTCGGGCGATCTGTTTGGCCAGGTCTTCCATCAGCACTGTCAACGCATCGGCGAACAGCGCCTTGTCCGACGATGACATCGTCAGTCCGCTCGCGCCATTGGCCAGCAAATATACCGAATCGTTCGTCGACGTATCGCCGTCCACGCTCATCGCGTTGTAACTCCGGTCGGCCGCCTTGCGTAACATCTTTTGTAACTCAGGCGCGGCCAGTGGCGCGTCGGTCACAATGTATCCCAGTGTCGTCGCCATCAACGGCTGAATCATCCCGCTGCCCTTGGTCATCCCCGCGATATGAATCACGCCGCCTTTTACTGCCAGCGATGCCGTCGCCCGCTTCGGCGCCAGATCGGTGGTCATGATCGCGTTCACCACGTCTTCAAACCGGTCGGCCGAAAGTCCCGCCGCCAGCGCCCCGGCCTGCGAGATGATCTTTGACGGGTCGAGTTCAACGCCAATCACACCGGTCGACGCCGGCAGTACCTGCGTCGCCGGCACCTTCAGCGCCTTCGCCACGGCCTTGGAGGTCGACAGCGCCACCTTCATCCCGGTCCGCGTAGCGCAGTTGGCGTTGCCCGCGTTGGTCAGAATGGCGCGCGCCACCCCGCCTGTCGCCGCCAGGTTCTCCTGCGACAAAATCACCGGCGCGGCCTTGGCCTTATTCTGCGTAAACACCCCCGCCGCCGCCGCCGGCACGTCGGAGACAATCAACGACAAGTCATCTTTTTGTGCCTTGCGAATGCCGGCATACAAGGCCGAGTAGCGAAACCCAAGCGGTAAGTTCACGTTATTTTCCTAACTGTTCATTCTCTAACAACCGCGCGCCGTTGGCGAAGCTTTCTCCACTTACCCGCTTCCGCCCCTCCGGCTGCACTTCCGCCAGTTCCAACGCGGTTCCCTCGCCGCACCCGGCCACCAGCGACCGCGCGCGAACCGCCAACTCGCCCGGCTCCAGCCCGGTCACCCCGGAAACTCGCGCTGTCAGAATCTTCAACCCCGTCCCGCGGAACGTCGTCGTCGCCCCCGGCCACGGCGTAAATCCGCGCAATCGCGCATGGATTACCGCCGCCGGCCACGACCAATCGATCACCCCGTCGTCCTTCTTCAAAATCGGCGCCAACGTCGCCACGGCGCTGTCCTGCGGCTCGGGCGTCATCCGCCCATGCTCCATCGCCGAGAGTGTTGCGATCAACAACTCCGCGCCCATCCCCGCCAGCCGTGCCGAAAGTTCCGGCGCCGTCTCCTCAGCCCCGATGGCGGTTGTGGCTTTCATCAACATATCGCCCGTGTCCAACCCCGCGTCAATCCGCATTGTCGTCACGCCCGTCTCGGTTTCGCCATTGGCAATCGCCCACTGAATCGGCGCCGCCCCGCGATACTTCGGCAGCAGCGAAGCATGCACATTCACAATCCCCAACGGCGCCAGATCAATAATCGACTGCGGAATGATCTGCCCGTAGCCCACCACCACCATCGCCTTCGCCCAAAACGCCGCCAACTCCTCCGTGCACCGCCGCACCCGCTCCGGCTGATAAACCGGCAATCCCAATCGCAGCGCCGCTTCCTTCACCGGCGAAATCGCCAGCTCCTGCCCCCGGCCCTTCGGCCGATCGGGCTGCGTATAAACCGCCGCCACCGTATGACCGGCCGCGACCAGGGCCTCCAAAGACGCCACCGCAAACAGCGGCGTCCCCATAAAAACGACTACCACTCGCCAGCCTTCACGAGTTTCGAAATCTTCCGCCGGATCAGGTCCCGCTTCAACGGCGACAGGTGCTTCAGGAACAAAATTCCATGCAAATGGTCGATTTCGTGCTGCATCGCCCGCGCCAGCAGCTCTTCGCCAGTCACTTCAAACGCATTGCCGTCCACGTCGAACGCCCGCACCTTGGCCGTCATCGCCCGCCGCACATCTTCGCGGAACCCGGGAATGCTCAGGCATCCTTCTTCGCCCAGCTGCTGCCCGTCCAGATGCACGATCTCCGGGTTAATCAGCACCAGCCGTTCCTCGTCCACTTCGCCCGCCGACGTGTCGATTACCGTCACCTGCTGCAGCACGCCGACTTGCGGCGCCGCCAGCCCCACGCCCTTGTTGGCATACATGGTTTCGAACATGTCGAACACCAGTGCCTTCAACTCTTTACTGCCGAAGTTCGCCACCTTGTCGCAAGGCGTCTCCAGCACCGCGTCACCGTATTTCCGTATCCCTAAAACCATTAGAAATTTCGCACCTGCTCTAAATACCCATCATAATTCCGGCGCGTCTCTTCCATCGAATCGCCGCCGAACTTCTCCAAAAACACCTGCGCCAGCACGATCGCCACCATCGCCTCGCCAATCACGCCAGCCGCCGGAACCACCGCCACGTCGCTGCGCTCATAGGCGGCTTTTTCCGCCTCGCGCGTGACAATATCGACACTCTCCAACGGACGGCGTAACGTCGAGATCGGTTTCAACATGCCGCGCACCAGGAGGTCCTGCCCGTTGGTGATGCCGCCTTCCAGGCCACCGGCGCGGTTGGCGCCACGGAAGAACGCCCGGTCCTCTTTGTTGTAGTGAATCGTGTCCTGCACCTTCGACCCAAACGCCTCGGCGCCCTCGGCCGCGTAGCCGATCTCCACGCCCTTCACCGCCTGCATCGAAACAATGGCCTGCGCCAGCTTCCCGTCCAGCCGCTGGTCCCACGTGATGTGCGAGCCCAGCCCGATGGGCAGCCCGTGCGCCACTACTTCAAACACCCCGCCCACGGTGTCGCCCGTCTTGTAGGCCTCGTCCACGACGGCCTTCATCCGCTGCTCGGCTTCCGGGTCCACGCACCCCAGCAGCACCTCTTCCTTCAACGAAAGCGCCACCAGTTCGTCCCACGTCGCCGCCCGGCCCAGTTTTTCCGTGCCCACGGCGATCACGTGGCTCAACACCGTAATGCCGAACTCTCGCAGCAACTCTTTGGCAACCGCGCCAACCGCTACCCGCGCCGTCGTTTCCCGCGCGCTCGCCCGCTCCAGAATGTAGCGCGCGTCGTGGTAGTTGTACTTGATCATGCCCGCCAAATCGGCGTGCCCCGGCCGCGGCCGCAGTACTTTCTTCCGCTTCTCGTCGCTGCCCTCGAAGTCCTCGACGGCCATCGGCTCCAGCCAGTTCTTCCAATCCTTATTGCGAATAATCATCGCAATCGGCGCGCCAATCGTCTGCGAATGGCGCACCCCGGCGACGATCTCCACCGTATCGGTTTCAATCTTCATCCGGCCGCCACGCCCAAACCCTTGTTGGCGCCGCCACAATTCACGATTCACGCGCTCCAGGGACACCGGAACGCCGGAGGGCAGACCCGTCAGGGTCGCCACTAAACATTCGCCGTGCGACTCGCCGGCAGTTTCGAAACGGAACATGAACCTACTATTCTCTCAGAGTCCGCACCCATTTCCGCAATGCCCCCGCCAAACTCTCCAAAGTAACCGGTTTCGACAGGTGGTCGTCCATCCCTGCCTCCCGGCAACGGCTCAAATCCTCCGGAAACGCCGCTGCCGTCAATGCAATCACCGGCAGCTCCGCCAAACCCGCCATCCGCCGGATCCGCCGCGTCGCCTCGAACCCGTCCATGTGCGGCATCTGACAGTCCATCAACACAGCGTCAAACTGCTCCGCCGTCAACCGCTCCAACGCCTCGCCGCCGTGCCCGGCCACCGTCACCCGGCAACCCAACTTCTCCAGCATCTTCTGCGCCACCCGCTGGTTGACGACATTGTCTTCCACCAGCAACACCGCCGCACCCGGAACCGGTTCCCACGTTGCCGCCGGTCCCACCCAGTGGGGCTCCGCCGCCATCCCGCACAGCGCCGCCGCCAGCGCCCGGGACTTCAGCGGTTGCGTCAAGACCGTCACCCCGATTCGCTCGCCGTACCGCCGTTCCGGCACCACCAGCACCGCCCGCCGCCCCGCCTCCGCCACGAAACTGGCCTCGTCGAAGATCACCAGATCCCCGCCATCGGCCGCCTCCACATGCGCCAGTTCCAACATATACTCCACCAGCCGCCGCACCGGACCGGCCTGCATTCGCACCTCGCAGTGCTCCGGTAACGCCGCCGCCGTCGCCTCCGCCACCGTCTCCAGCGGCACGTGAAACGAAAATACCGACCCCTCTCCCAAGACACTCGAACAGAACATCTGCCCGCCCATCCGCTCCACCAGTTCGTTGCTGATCGCCAATCCCAGTCCCGTCCCGCCGAACCGCCGCGACGTTGACGAATCGGCTTGCGTGAAACTGTCGAAAAGCCGGTGGATCTGCCCCGCCGGAATCCCGATTCCCGTATCGCGCACCGTAAACCGCACCTCGCCCGGCCGCACCGTATTCACCGTCAGCGTCACCGTCCCCCGCTCGGTAAATTTCACCGCATTCCCCAGCAAATTCAGGATAATCTGCCGCAATCGCCCCGCGTCCCCGCGCGCCTCCGCCGGCACCGTCGGACAGATCAACACCCCCAGCACCAACCCCTTCTCCGCTGCCCGCGGCTGCAATAAATCCGCCGTGTCCTCCACCATCCGGTACAGCCCGAACGGATCGCTCTCCAACTCCAGCTTGCCGCCTCAATCTTCGAAAAGTCCAGAATGTCGTTGATAATCCCTAGCAGCGCCTCGCCGCTCCGCACCACCGTTCCGGCCATGTCCCGCTCTTCATCCGGCAACTCACTCTCGGCCAACAGCCGGCTCATGCCCAGAATCCCATTCAGCGGCGTACGAATCTCGTGGCTCATCACCGCCAGAAATTCACCCTTCGCCCGGTTCGCTTTTTCCGCCCGCTCCTTGGCCGTCTGTAGCTCGACGTTCAGCGCCGTCTGCTCCTCTCTGGCCTGTTCCAATTCGGCCAAATGCTCCGCCGCGGCCTTCTCCGCCCGCCACCGTGTCGTCGTGTCCCGGCAGCCGCCGATGATGTTCCGCGCCCGCCCGTCCGGTGCACGCTGCACCAGCACTCGACCCTCGCAATACCGGATCTCCCCACTACTCCAAATCTCATAGTCAAACTGCAACTCGTCTTGGCCCAGGAAGTTCCGCCGCACCATCGACGAGAACCGGCGGTAGTCCTTCGGCCGGATCGCCGATCCAAATTTCTGGGGCGTCATCGGCCCATCCCGCTTCAACCCATGCAACGGATACATCGCGTCGTCCCACAGGATCTCGTCCTTATCCAGATCCCACGTCCATGTCGCCAGCCCCGAAGCCTGCAACGCCAGTCGCAACCGCTCTCCGGCCTCCCACTGCTGCGTGATGTCCTGCAACGTCCCCACCAGCCGCACACACCGGCCGCCCTCCACCTCCGGCGTCCCCACCAGGCGCACCCGTAACGGCCGGCCCTTCTCGGTCACAAATGCCGACTCAATATCAAAGGACAACAGTTCCGCAATGGCCCGTTCCACGCTCCGCCGTATCTCCTCCACCGTCTCCGGGTGGTAATGCCGGTGCGACATCTCCCGCGTCACCGGCGTGCCCTCCGCCACATCGTGGATCCGGTACACCTCCCTCGACCACACCAATTCGTCCCGTGCTACGTCGTACTCCCACCCGCCGATCTTTGCCAACTCGCCCGTTCGCTCCAACAGCGCCCGTTGCGTGGCCACCTGCGCTTCGGCCCGCTTCCGCTCTGAAATGTCGGTCTGCAGCTTTACATGGTGCGTAATTCGGCCCGATTCATCCCGCAAGGGCCTCACCTCGAACTGCGCCCAGTAGGTTCCCCCATCTCTCCTCTGGCCCTGCGTCTCCCCAAACACCGCCTCCCCTCGCTCCAACTGCGCCAGGATTCCCAGGCTCTTGCAGCGCGCGTCCAACTCCAGATATCGCCGCCCTTGCAACTGTTCCAGCGTGAATCCCGTCAAACGCTCAAACGCTTCGTTCGTCCACTCCACCCGGTGATCGAAGTCGGTCAACAACACGGCCGTCTCCGTCCGCTCCAGAATCAATGCCAGCGTCCGGATTCGTTCCAGTTGCGCCCGTTCGTCGGTGATGTCTCGCCCGACGCAGAAAATCATTCCCCGTTCGTTCCGCTCGGTCCGAGCATTCCAGGATGTCCACAAGATCTCCCCGTCCTTGCGCGGCAGGGCTAATTGCAGCCCCCGTACAATCTGTCCCTCCAACACCGTCCGCATCGCCGCCGCCGTCGTCTGCCGGTGCCGCACTCCTGAAAGGTAGAGCGGCGTCAGCGTCAGCAGTTCGTCCATCGTGTACCCCAGCGCGCGCGGAAACGCCGCATTGCATTCAATCACTTTGCCGGTGCTGTCCAGCGTGCACAGGAACTCATCGGACACCTCCGCCAGCCCGCGCAAACGGTCTTCCAGCCGCTCCCGCTCCTGTCGCTGCCGGCATGCCTGCAACAGGCTCGCGCAGGCGGTGCGCAGCGGTTCCAGGCTCTGTCGCAACTCTTCGTCGTAGCCGCCCGGCCGCCCGCTGATTCGCGCCGTGCCGACTCTGGCCTCGCCTGCCTCCAGCGGTAACGCCAGTCCATCCGCGGCCGGCGTCCCGCGGCCGGCCGCAACCACCGTCGTGCCATCGGCCTGTTCTTCAATCGCACCTGCGTCACTGTCGGTCACCGCCAACAGTAACTCCAATAGCTCTTCGATCGCCCGGGGCGTGTCTCCGTCGGCCCGGCAGTTCGCCTGTGCCCTAGTAATCCCGTGCAGCATCTGCTCGGCTCGCCATTCGGCTGTAACATCGCGAAGCCACACATGCCGCAACCCGTCTTCATCGAATTGCTCCGCCGCCACCCACCGCAACGGTCGCCCGTGTTCCCGCACGGCAATCCGCGCCACCGGAGCCTGGCACCACCTCGCCAGCCCGTCGTCGCCTAATAGCCTTTCGACATCACCAGCGGTGGAAACAACGGCAATGCTGCCGTCCTCTTTCACCTGGCCCGTTACCCGGCCCAAGCGTCCTTCCCACTGCCTTGGTTCAGGACTTGTCATTTCATTCCAAAAGAAAAGTCCTCTCAAGAATAATCCCATTGCACTCAGAACGAAACCACCCTGCAGCCAAAAAGCACTACAGGATTTTCTATTCAAAACCGATTACAATAAAGAGGCTCCCCCATGCCCGCCCGGTCACCGAAATCCAAAACGGTCCGCATAGGCCACATCTCGATCACGCTACTGCCCGGCGAGACAGTCAAGCGAATCGAGCACTTCTCCCGTCAGGTACGGGAACAATGGCATCCCTCGAACATCGTTGAAGAGTTCGATTGCGACACTATTATTCACGCGCTCTTTAAGCTCGAACGCTATCAGCGCTTCTTTGATCACTTTGTCCGCAGCGGGATCAAGGCCGAAGATATTCGTGGCGCCGAATCCACGTACCACGCCGCCATCCGCTCCGCCGAACGCTCGCTCGAAATCGCCCGCGAAGGTCTGCAACGCAAGCCACCGGCCCGCGCTACAGAGGACGAATTCGCCAGCATGCCCGTGCAATCGCGCGTGCAGTAGCTTCGGTAAAAGTCGCCAAGCCGCATCGTACAACCACCACCGGGGACATGGCGGGCAGAACCCCCAACGAGATTCGGCCCGTAACCCAACCACAGGCTTGTCCCCCCAAGACCTGACACACCCCTCCGAAGGAGGAGCGAAAAGTCGGAAGCCCCCCCTACACCAAAATATCCTTCACAACTTCCCCGCTAATCCCGGTCAACCGCGCGTCCAGCCCTTGGAACTTCACCGTCATCCGCAGATGGTCAATCCCCAGCACATGCAGCATCGTCGCATGGAAATCATGCACACTCACCGGCTTCTCCACCGCCGCATACCCCAACTCATCCGTATTCCCATACGCCAACCCACCGCGAATCCCGCCCCCCGCCATCATGTAGCTGAAGCCCTTAATGTGGTGGTCGCGCCCGTCCCCACCCTGCGACATCGGCGTCCGCCCAAACTCCCCACCCCACACAACCAGCGTATCGTCCAGCATCCCGCGCTGCTTCAAATCCCGGATCAACGCCGCCGTCGGCCGGTCTACCTCCTCGGCCTTCAACGCCACATTCGCCTTTACGCCACCGTGGTGATCCCAGTCGCGGTGGTATAGCTGAATGAACCGCACCCCGCTCTCGGCCAACTTCCGCGCCAGCAGGCAATTGGACGCAAACGACCCATCACCCGGCACCGCCCCGTAATCCTCCAACACCGACTTCGGCTCCTTCGTCATATCCATCAACCCTGGCACCGACGTCTGCATCCGGAACGCCATCTCATACTGCGAAACGCGCGTCAAAATCTCCGGATCCCGCAGCTCTTTATACGCCGCCTGGTTCAACGCCCCCACCGCGTCAATCGACTCCTTCTGTAACTCGCCCGACAGTCCCGCCGGGTTCTTGATATACAATACCGGATCGCCAATCGAGTTCAACTTCACACCCTGCAACTTACTCGGCAAAATCCCGGCGGACCACTGCCGCGCGGCAATCGGCTGCATCTGCCCGCCGCGTCCCGCCGACATTAACACTACATACCCCGGCAGGTCCTGCGTCTCCGCGCCCAACCCATACAACACCCAAGACCCCATACTCGGGCGCCCCGCCAGAATCGATCCCGTGTTCATCAACGTGTGCGCGGGATCGTGGTTAATCTGTTCCCCCCACATCGAGCGAATAATACACATCTCATCCGCCACCGACCCCATGTGCGGGAACAACTCACACATCTCCATCCCCGACTTACCGAACTTCTTAAAACCCAACTGCGGCCCATAACAAATCAGCGGCTTGCCTTGTAATTGTGCAATCTGCTGCCCCTTGGTAAAGGAGTCCGGCATCGGCTTCAGATGCATTTCCGCCAGCCGGGGCTTGTAGTCAAAGGTCTCCAAATGCGAAGGCCCGCCGGCTTGGTACAGGAAAATCACCCGTTTCGCCGTCGGCTTATGATGCAGCGGCGAAATCACGCCCTTGCCCATCAACTGCTGCAACGCCGTCATCCCCAGCGCCCCAGCCAGTGTCTTGTTCAGAAATGCCCGTCTCGTATCCATGGCCAGTTAGTTCCTCGTGATCGTCTCGTGCAGGTTCAAAATCGCGCGCGTCACCGTGGCCGTCGCCGCCACCTCCACCGGGTTCGCACCAACCAGCACCGGCGCATCGCCCGTGTTGATAAACGCCCGCGCCCCTGCCGGATCGGCGTCAAACCGGCGCAGGGCTTTCTTATACAGGTCCACCAGAATCCCGCGCTCTTCGTCGCTGGGCCCGCGCCCCAGCGCCCGCCGGAACGCCCAGATCACCCGGCCCTCCGCCGTCGGCGCATCGGCGCTCTTCATCGTGTGCTGCGCAAACACTCGTGCCGCCTCCACGAAAGTCGGATCATTCAACAACACCAGCGCCTGCAACGGCGTGTTTGAAACACTCCGGTTCACCGTGCACTCCTCCCGGCTCGCCGCGTCAAACGTCACCAGGCTCGGATGCAAAAACGTGCGCTGCCAGAAGGTGTACAACCCGCGCCGGTATTGGTCCTCGCCCTTGCTCGCCGCGTAGTCGCGCTTCGGAAAGTTCAGCGCCGTCAAATACCCGTCCGGCTGATACGGCCGCGCGCTCGGCCCGCCGAACTTCTCCGTCAACAACCCGGAAACATGCAGCGCAATATCCCGCACCACTTCGGCATCCACTCGCAGCCTGTTCTGCCGCGTCAGTAGCCGGTTGTCCGGATCCTGGTCGCCCGTCACCGCCGAACTCTGCCGGTACGCGTGGCTCATCACAATCAACTTACTAACATGCTTCCGGTCCCAACCCTTGTCCATAAACTCGGAAGCCAGGTAGTCCAACACATCCGCATGCACCGGCCACTCGCCCTGCGACCCTAAATCCTCCAGAACCTTCGACAGCCCTGTCCCAAAGAACAGCCGCCACTGCCGGTTCACAAACGCCCGCGCCGTCAGCGGATTGTCCTTGGAAACCAGCCAATTGGCCAAGTCCAGCCGCGTCGCCCTTCCGCTGGTATTCACCTTGCCCAAAAACGCCGGCACCGCCGGTTCCACCACCGGCCCGTCCTCGTCCATAAAGTTCCCGCGCCGCAACACCCGCATCGTCTCCGGCGTCGTCGCCTCGGTCACCAGCACCCGCGGCACGGTCAGTTCAAACGCGTCCAGCTTCGCCTGCGCCCGCTCCCGCGCCGCCACCAGGTCCATTCGCTTCCCATCGGTCCAATTCAATACCTTCGCAATCAGGGTCTTGTCTTCTTCGCTGCGCTTCTCCGCCGGCTTCTTCAACGCATCCACAATCGCGCCCGAAAGCCCCTTGTCCACCTGCTCATGTTTCTTATTCGTCCCGTCCATTACCGGCGCCGCCAACCCAGGCGAAAGCGCAATCCGCACCCGCCCCGTCGTCGCTTTCCGAAATGCTGTCTCATGCCGCAGCCGGATGAAAATCTGCGTGTCCGCCGTGGTCTGAACGGGCTCCGCCAACCGCAACGCGAGGAAGGGAAGTACCCCATCGTGATAAGGCGACCCTCCCCAACCCGTCGCCGCGTTCCCATCAATCGCATTCATCGGGTTCTGGTCCAAATTGTGCAGCCGCGCACTAGCCGCCGCCGACACGAACTTCAGCTTCTTCTTCGAAGGCAACAACTCTGCCTCCACCTCGGAAATCATCAACCGGTCCGCCCCCCGCGCCACGCCCAACCCGGCCAGCGATTCATCCTGCACCGCCTGCACGCCCAACTGCGACCACTTCCCCGCGCCCGGCCGAATCGTAATCGTGTAGGTCTCCGTCTCCGGGTTCTCCCCACTCGCGATAATCAACCCATTCCCCGGCCGTTCCATCTTCGGCGTATTCACCATCGGCGGAATCTCGTCGTTGTAAATCGTCAACGTCGCCTTGCCCGCCGCGGCCGCCACCGGCCGCTGATACACCCACTGCAACTCCCCCGCCTCGTTCCGCTGCATCAACCCCGCCTCGGTCCCCCGGCCCTTCACCAACTCCGCCGACGCCTTATCCACCGCCGCCCGCAACTCCCGCCGCTTCGCCTTCTGCTCCGCCGTCGCCAGGTCCAACTGCGAACCCCAAGCCAACGGCCCCTTATCGGCCACCAACCCGGTCTCTTTGATATCGGCGAAGAACGCCTTCATCGAATAAAAATCCTTCGCCGTAAACGGATCAAACTTATGGTCGTGGCACTCCGCGCAACCCAACGTCGAACCCAGCCACACCGTCGCCGTCGTCCGCACCCGGTCGGCCCCGTACTTGGCCAGATACTCCTTTGGTTGCACGCCTCCCTCCGCGGAAACCCGCAGAATCCGATTAAAAGCCGACGCCGTCTTCTGCTCCACCGTCGCATTCGGCAACAAATCCCCGGCAAACTGCTCCCGTGTGAACTGGTCAAACGGCTGGTTCGTATGGATCGACTTCAATACATAATCCCGGTACGGCCACGCCGGAAACGGGTTGTCCCCGTGGAACCCCGCCGTATCGGCGTAGCGAACGGCGTCCAGCCAATGCATGGCCTGTTTCTCGGCATACCGCGTCGACGCCATCAGCCGGTCCACCAGCTTTTCATACGCATCGGCCGACTTGTCATTCACAAACGCGTTCACCTCGTCCGGCAACGGTGGCAAGCCCGTCAGGTCTAGCGAAACCCGCCGAATGAGCGTCCGCCGGTCCGCCTCCGGAGCCGGTTGCAACGCCCCCATCCGCGCCCGCAGCAGGGAATCGATGGTGGCCCCCGCCGCTGGCCGCTTCACCGGTTCATATGCCCAATGGCCTTCGTACTTGGCGCCTTCGGCCACCCATCGCTTAATGGTTTCCTTCTGCGCCGCGGTCAATCTTTTGTGCGAAGACTCGGGCGGCATCTGCTGCCCGCCCGTCGCAAAAATCCGCTGAATAATGTGGCTCTTCCCCGGATCGCCCGGCACAATCGGTGCCAACCCGCGCCGGTTCGGCTTCGTCGCCTCGTCCCGCAAATCCAAACGCAGATTCGCCATCCGCCCGGACCGGTCCGGCCCGTGACATTTGAAGCACGTGTCCGACATAATCGGCCGTATATCCCGGTTAAAACTTACCGGCTCCTGCGCCATCGCTACCAGGGGAATCGCAACAAAAAGGAAGGTCCGCACGTCCCCAGCATATACCGAATCGAATATGCTGGATCGATGCAAACCAATGGGAAAGTCGCTGTTGTCACCGGAGCCGGCAGCGGCATCGGCCGCGCCGCAGCCGTCCGTCTCGCCACCGCCGGATATAAGGTCGTAATCGCTGGCCGCCGCGCCGAAGAACTCGAAAAAACTGTGGCTCTCGCCCCCGGCATTCTGGCCGTCCCCACCGACGTCAGCGACCCCGACGCCGTCAAAAATCTCTTCGCCAAAACCAAGGATGCCCACGGCCGTGTCGATGTCCTATTCAACAATGCCGGCATGGGTGCCCCGGGCGTCCCTATGGAAGAGGTGACGTTCGCCCAGTGGTCGGCGGTCGTCGGCGTGAACTTGACCGGCGCCTTCCTCTGCGCGCAGGAAGCGATGCGCATGATGAAGGAGCAGACCCCGCAAGGCGGCCGCATTATCAACAACGGCTCCATCTCTGCCCAAACGCCCCGGCCTAACTCAGCCCCCTACACGGCGACGAAGCACGCCATCACCGGCCTGACGAAATGCATCTCCTTGGACGGCCGCCCCTGGAACATCGCCTGCAGCCAGATCGACATCGGTAACGCCGCCACCGAAATGACCGAGCGCATGCAACAAGGCGTCCCGCAGGCGAATGGAACGATGATGGTCGAACCTCGCATGGACGTCCAGCACGTGGCCGACGCCATCCTCCACATGGCGAATCTCCCGCTCGAAGCGAACATCCTGACCATGACCATCATGGCGACCAAAATGCCTCTCTCCGGCCGCGGCTAAATTTATCCGGCGCATCGATTTGACGCTCTTTGTCGCGACGCTATTTCTCCAGGGAGAGGCCGGCGGAGGGGAGGATGGGAAAGAGTTTGTCGAAGCCGAGGCGGGTGATGCCGGTGCGCGCGTCGACCGAACGGATTTCGTCGTAGCGGATGTTGCGGTGGTTGTAGACGTTGACTACTTCAGCGTACAGGGTCATCTGCCAGCCTTTGCGGCTGTAGGTTTTGTTCGCTCGGAGGTCCAGGCGGTGGTAGGTGGGCAGGCGGAGGAGGTTGCGGGTTTCGGAAAAGCGGTATTGGGTTTCGTTGCCGGTTACGTAAGCTCTTATTGGGAAGCCGGAGCCGTAACTCCAACGGGCACTTAGATTCACGGTCGGGCGGAGACGGTAACTCGAATACACGTTCATTGTGTGCTTTTGTTCGTAGTCGGCTCCGGGGGCTTCGGTGTAGGAGTAAGAGGCCCAACCTGTAAGGCCGTTGGCGGAACGGCGCTGGAGGAAGATCTGGGCGCCGCGGGCGTGGAGGCGTTGGGCGTTGGCCCACGGGGCGAGGATGTTGCCGGTGTAGACGCGGCCGTTCAGGATACGTGGGTCGAAGAGGGGGCGGATGAGGAGGTCGCGGTCGGCACGGTGCCAGAGTTCGGCGCGGAGGCGGGTCTTTTCGTCCAGACGCTGTTCGACGGAGAACATGGCGTGGTTGGCCCGTTCCGGGTTGAGTTTTGTGTTGCGGATTTGGTTGAGTTCGGGGAGCTGGCTGGCGGCGCCGAAGGAGAGGCTGATTCGGGTTTTGGTTGTTGCGGCGAGGCCGATGGAGGCGTTGGCGTTGCGGGCGGTGCGGCCTCCGGCACGGAGGGTGATTCGGCCGTTGGCCAGACGGAACTCCTGGCTGAGGTGGGCGCTCGGGCGGATGGCATCGCGACGGTAGTCGTCGAGGCGCGTGGTGATGCGATTGAGGAAGCCCTGGTCGGCGAGGTGTCGGACGTTGGCGCCGAAGTAGAGTGTTGCGTGTTCGCCCTGTTGCCAGCTGTTGTCGGAGTTCCAGACCCATTCGTGGTAGTTGCCGCCGGAGAGCGGATTGGCTTGGCGATTGACGTTTTCGAAGTTTTCGCGGAGGAAGGCGGCGTTGTTTTGGATGAGCCAGCGGCCGGTGGGCGTCCATCGGGAGGCGGCGTTGGCCAGGCTGAATTTGTAGTCTGTTTTGAAGATGCTGTTGAGGCCGAGGGTGGTTTCGGCGCCTTCGCGGTTGAGGCCGGATTGGCCTTGGACCACCGATAGGGAGACGCGGTGGGAGGGGGCGAGGTCGTAGCTGAGGCGGCCCTGGATGTCCCAGAAGCCGAAGGCGAGAGTGGGGTCGGTGGACGCCGATTGGATGAGGTATTGGAGGTAGCTTTTGCGGAGGCTGACGAGCCAACTGCCGCGGCCGTTTGCGAGGGGGCCTTCGGTGCTGACGCTGGCGTTGGAGGCGCTGACGGCGGCGCGGAGGAAGTGGCGTTGGCGGTCTCCGTCGCGGTAACGCATGTCGATGGCGCCGCCGGTGCGGTCGTTGAACGGGACGGGGATGGGGCCGGCGTGGAGTTCGACTTGGTCGAGCATATCGGCGCTGAGGAGGGTCAATGATCCGGCGCCGGTTTCGTTTTGGATGGTGTGGAGAGGGGAGTGGAGGAGGATGCCGTCGAGATAGACGCCGATGCGGTTGAAGGGGGCCGCGCGGAGGGAGAGTTGTGCCGAGAAATCGTCGTTGGAGGTGACGCCGGGGAGGCCTTGGACGGCGCGGAGAGGGTCGTCGGCAAGGACGCTGGCGAGATTACGGAGTTCGGTGCCGGCGAGGTTCAAGTTGGGCTCGGCGGGGAAGGGGCCAGCCTGGACCTGGACGGTTTCGGTGCGGCGGAGGGAGTCGGGGATGAGGCGGATTTCGAGGTCGGTGGTTTCCGGGGTGAGCTTGACGGTGAACTGGCGGTAGCCGACGCAGGTGATTTTCAGGTCGCCTGTCGCGGCGTTGAGTTCGAAACGGCCTTCGGCGGTGGTGGTAGTCTGGGCGCCGGATTCAAGGAGCGCGCGGTGGATGGGTTCGTTGGTTACGGCGTCGATAACGCGGCCGCGAATGGGGGCGGCCGCGAGTGTGGCGGATAGGAGAAACGCGAGGATTATTGCAGGAGCCAGCGGACGATCCCCTCGTTCATTTCATCAAAGGCGCGGTGGCGGTACAAGGGGCCGGTGATGGGGAGGATGTTGTTGTTCCAATCGGTGGGCTGCATCCAGGTGACTTGGCGGTCCTGGGCCATGTCGGCCAAGTCCCAGCGGGTGTAGAAGCCGGGCATGACGGCGTCGTGGAGGCCGAGGTGGCGGGGGCTTTCGAAGACTGGCGCGAACGAGTATGGCGCGCGTTCCAGCCAGAGTTTGTTGAGCTTGGGTTCGAGGCGGCTGGCGATCAAGAGGGCCACGGCGTGGGGGCCATCGGCGACGCCGCGGACGGGGCCGTTGGCATTGAGGGCGCGGGCGGCGTTGACGATATCGATGGCGCGCATGGCGGGTAGGTTGCGGCCGGTGAGCCAGGCGCGGGTGGCGGCTTCCCAGTTGCCGTGTTCGGCGAACTGAACGGGGTTGGGCAGGGCGCGGGGCATGAGGGCGAAGACGTGGGCGCCGGCCTTGGCGATTTCGATGGCGCGGGGGCTGAGCTTTTCGGTGCGTTCGACGTGGACTACGGCGGGGAGATTGGATTTGCCTTGCGGTGTTAGGATCCAGCCTTCGAGATTTACGCCGGGTTCGGTGGTCAGTTTCACCTTGCGGATTTGGAGGCCGTCGCGGGTTTCTTCGGAGATGGTTTGGGGCTTGTTGTTGGTTGGTTCGACCACGGCGAGTTTGCGGATGAACTCATCGAGGGTGCCGGAGACGGGGCGGGCGGTGCGCTGTTCCTTGAGGATCTCGATGAGGTCGCGCGATTCGGCGGCGAGCTGGCCGGAGGGGGTGACGCGGAGATCTTCGTTGGTGAACATCTTCACGGGGCGCTCTTTCCAGTTGGGGTTGCCGTTGTTGAGCCAGCGGTTAAACCACTCGTAGACGCCTTCGCGGATCTCGATGGGCGTGCCGTGGCCGCCGGGGCCGACGACCCATTTGATTCTGTCCTGGACGCCGAGGATTTCGTAGAAATTGCGGGCCTCTTCGTAGACGACTTTGGCGCCGGCGGGGGTGAAGAAATCCTCCTTCGTCGAGCCGATGAACCAGGGCTTAGGGGCGAAGATTTCGACGTAGTCGGTTTGGTCGAGGCCGGCGGCGAGGAAGCCGGGGGGGCTTTGTTCGGAGTCGCCGATGGGCCCGGGGAAGAGGATTTCGAACGACTGCATGTAGCAGAGGGGGGCGGCGACTTTGACGCGCGGGTCGAGCGCGGAGATGTAGGTGGACTGGGTGCCGCCGCCGGAGCAGCCGGTGGCGCCGATGCGGTCGGGGTCGACTTCGGGACGGGTGTTCAAGTAGTCGATGGAGCGGATGCCGTCCCAGACGAAGTAGGAGGAGAGGGTTTGGTTGATGAGGAAGGCGGCGGTGCCGGCGGTCCAGTGTTGGGGGACGCCGGGGGTGACGAGGGAGACGCCGGCGCGGGACCAGTAGCCCTGGAAGCGTTCGCCCTGGCCCATGGGGTCGAAGGCGAGGACGACGAAGCCTTGCATGGCGAGGTTGGCGGCCATGCGCTGGGCGGCGGGTTTGCCTTCGTTCCAGTGGCCGATGGCGTAGAGAATTGCCGGGTGTTTGCCGGGGGTGGCGGGGAGGTAGAGATTGCCGGTGACCCGGTATTTGGGGAGGCTTTCGAACATCACCTTTTCGATTTTGTAGGAGCCGGCGTCGAGGGTGCCGGTGGTGCGGGCGTTGAGTGGGCCGCGGTAGGTGGGGAGGCCGCCGTAGACTTCGAGGATTTTGGCGTGGGCGGCGCGTTGGTGGGCTTCGGCTTCGGCGCGGGATTTGATTTGGCGGATGGCGGATTTGCGGGCGGCGAGTTGGGATTGGGCGATCTGGTTGATCCAGGCGGTATAGGCGGGCTGGGCTTGGAGGGTGGTGGCGAGGAGAAGAAGGGCGGGGAGGAGGCGCATCTGTGGATTTTATCGGAAATGGGGTGGCGTGGGTGGGAATATTGGGCGGCTGAGTCGACTGATGGGGCTTCTTGGGCGCACCTATCTTGGCGGGCGGTGTCACTACTTTGGCGTAAGACTTTACAGGCGATTGGCGTCGCGGCTGGACTGGCTCGTGGGGGAGCTGCTCATGGGTTTCCTCTATGCTGTGCTATGCCACGCGACTTCACAGGATTGAAGAGTTACGCGCGGGTTGATCGGATCAATTCTCCAAGCCGTTTGTGGGCGCTGTCAGGAAAGTCCCACCGCCATCGCAGCCTGTATTCTTCGCGCCCGTAGCGATCGAGGATTGCCTGCGTAGCTGCTCGAACCTGCCGGGCAAATCGTAGCAGGCTGCATACGGAGCTGAATACGAGAGTGCCTTCCTCTTCGTTCAGGCTTCGGCCCGCTTGCTTAAGGCACCAGACTCGAATGCTGACTGATTCTCCCATTCGCTCAATGCGCCAACGGTACTCGCCGGGCTCATGAAACCAGTGGATGCGTACCATTGGCGTCGACTCCAGCAACTGAACTGGCGCCCAGAGAAGATCAGTGGGCGCATCGTATAGGTATGCACTGGCGATGAGCGTTACCGACTGCTCGCCATCGGTCAACGTTGCATCAAGCCATCTGTGCTCGAACGTCCCGTAAGAGAAACCAAACGAATCCATGCCCTACTGACAGTGTATTAATTTCGTGTCACTCACGATCAACGGCGTAGAGTAGAGTTTACTTGGTCACTACCCCGGAACGGGTTCGGGGCGTGCCAAACCGAAAAAATAAACATCGGCGGGGCGTTGAGCGTCGTGAGGCTGAAGCGACCCGGGACGCGTGCGGCGGGTATAGCATTGTAGGAGAGTTTCGGTTTGAACGAACACCAGTTCCAGTTCGAATGGAATGAGGGGAAGGCTGTGGCCAATCTTCTCAAACACGGCGTCTCGTTCGAGCTGGCATCGTCGATCTTCAGTGATCCTCGCATTCTCACACTCGCCGACACGGCGCACAGCGAGTCGGAAGAACGCTGGTTCTCAATTGGATTGGCGAACAATGGGGTTCCGATGACGGTATCCTACCTATGGACGGACGTTGGTGCCGGCCTGATCAAAATTCGACTCATCTCCGCCCGCCGTTCGACGGCCATCGAGATTCGTAACTACACCGAAAGCCAATGACAAACCAACCGATCGACGAAGAAATGCCGGCGGAAGTCGACTTCAGCAAAGCCACGCGAGGCCGTCATCATGTTCCCGCGGCGGCGACTGTTTTTCTACCCGCTTCGATCGAAAAGAGCGTGTGGGAATATTTTTCGGAAAAGGCTGACCGTAAAGGCGTGGGCCTCTCGCAGCTTCTCACTGAGGTTCTTAAGCGCGACATTGAAATCAACGAAGCCCTCAAATAGCGGGCCTTCTGGCGAACGGTGAGCTCAATATCTTACTTGGGCAGGAACGTCTGCAGGAGGTCGGTGACTTCGAAGATGGCGCGGTTGCGGATAGCGCGGGCGTTGGCTTGGAGTTGCTGGAGCCGGCCGGGGGCGAGCATGCGGTTGAGGGCGGGGACGATTTGTTTGAACGATTTCAGCGACTCGCCGACGTTGTGTTCGACGACCCAGTCCGCATTGAAACGCTCTTGCGGGAGGGTCCAGGCGTTCTTTTCGACAATGACGGGCAAGCCCATATGGATCGCTTCGCTGATGGATCCGGGGCCGGGTTTGCCGATGAAGAAGTCGGCCATCTGCATGTAGCGGGGGATATCGCGGGTGAAGCCTTCGACGAACTTGGCAATGCGAGTGGGGCGTTCGGCGAGGCGGCGGCGGAGCTTTTCGTTTTTGCCGCAGATGAGGATGAGCTGGATGTCGAAGTTGGATTGATCGATCAGGTTCAGGATCTCTTCCATCTTCTCCGAGCCCTGGCCGCCGAAGAGGACGAGGCCAGTGGCGCGTTGCGGGTCGAGAGCAAGTTTGGCGCGTTCGGCGGCGACATTGATGGGCGTTACATCGTAAAACTTCGGGTTGAGGATCATGCCGGAGACGCGGTGAGCGGAACTCTCGGGGCTGATTTCCCGTACCTGTTGCATGGCCTTCTCCGTCCCACAGATGAAGGTCTGTTTCTGACGCTCGATCCAGAAGTGGGGCGGGTAGTCGGCCATGTCCGTCAGGATGGTGACGAAGGGAATGGAGGGGTTGACCCGTTGCAGGGCTTGCCACAGGGAACGGTCGAAGTTGGGCACCACGGAGACCACCATGTCCGGGGTATTGGTGGACCAGTAACGCTCCAGCACCTTGACCTGAGCGGAATGGTAGAAGCGGATGATGGCGTGCATGACCGGCACCAGTTGAGTGGAGCCGAGGGTCCAGCCCTTTTCGAGGAGGGTGTTGTAGATGTCCTCCATGCGCAGGCCGGTGAGTTTGTGGAAGATGTCGAGTTCGTCAAGGACGTCCTGGAGATCGACGAGGCGAACGTCCCAGGGGCGGTCTTGCTGTTTGATGAGCGCTTCGAGAGCGGTGGCGGCGGCGCGGTGGCCTCCTCCGGCATCAAAGAATATGAAATCGACGGCTGGTCTTTTCGCCACTTGGTAAACTAGTTCTATTGTAGCGGTCCGGCTGGCGAAACAAATTGATTCACGAATGTTTTTTGAAGTCTTCAAAGGTTTGTAACAGAGTGCGGAGTACAAGTAAGCATGCGCACTAGCCGCCTATTGACAGCGAACGTATTGGACTACATCGCCACGCGGGACATGGTGGTGATGCGGCGTTGTAATAATTGGATGGCGCCGCGATGGGTGCGGCTGTGGATGATCTGGGCGACACGGGGCGGGGACGGGTGGCTTTGGTACGCCGTGGGACTTGCGGTGCTGTTGTTTGGCGGGGAAGGGCGATTCCAGGCGGTGGGCGCGGCGACGGCGGCGGGCGCGGTAGGCGTGGGGTTGTTTGTTGTGTTGAAGAAGCTGGCGAACCGGCCGCGGCCGTGTGCGATAGCGCCGCACGCGTGGGCGACTCTGTTGCCGCCGGATCAGTTTTCGTTCCCGAGCGGGCACACGATGACTGCGTTCGCGGTGATTACACCGTTATTGATGTGGTCGCCGGAAATGGCATTGGGGTTGGTGTTCTGCGCGCTCAGTATCGCGGTGTCGCGCATCCTACTGGGCATGCATTTCCTGAGCGACGTGGTGGCTGGGGCGGTTCTTGGTGTCGTGTTGGGTTATTTGAGTTCGACGACGATCCACTCGGTAGTTTGAAGTGCCTTGTTTTCCATCGTCGTGTTGCCCGGGTGGAAGTGCGTCTGCCCGGAGGGGATGCCGACGGCGATGAAGGGTGACAGGATTCTCGTCGATTCGCGGGGTTGCAGGATGACGCGAAGGACGCGGACCTGACTGTTTTCGATTTCGATTTTGTGTGGCGTAGGCGGGAGTTTGGCGGGGGCGGGGGACTTGCGGGGCGGGTTGTCATTCAGTTCGACTTCGACGATCTTGAAGGCCGTGCCTCCGCTGTTCTCGCTGGTGTGAAGGCCTACGCGCGGATCCCAGCGGACCTGGCCGGCGGTGAATGGGATGTCCTTGGCGGTGTTGGATTCGAGGTTGACGATGCGCTGGGCACCGCGGTCGAGGTGAATCATGACGCGGTTGATTTTGTGGACGTGGGGGCGGGAGAGCTGACCGGGGACGGTGGCGCCCATGACGACGCGGGCCCAGCCATTTTCGAGGATGAGCGGGTTCTGGGCGAGGGTGGGGAGAGCGAGAAGAACTGCTACGACGAGTGAGCGCATTGGTGGCAAGGTATCACAGAGTGAGCCACCAGGCCCCGAAGAGGATGGTGAGTATTGTGATAGGCAGGCCGATACGGGTGTAGTCCCAGAAGGTGATGGTGACCTGTTTGCGGGCTTGTTCGACGACGATCAGATTGGCGACGGAGCCGAGGAGGGTGAGGTTGCCGGCGAGGGTGGAGGACATGGCGAGGGCGAGCCAGCCGGTGATGGCGTCGGGCAGGCGCTGGACGACGGGCTTCATGACCATGACGGCGGGGACGTTGGAGATGATGTTCGACAGAGCGGCGGAGACGAGGCTGAGGATGCCGATGTTTTGCAGGCCGAGGCGGTTGGTGAGTTGGAGGAAGTGTTCGTCGAGGGAGGTTTTTTCCACGCCTTCGAGGACGACGAAGAGGCCGGAGAACATGACCAGGAGCGACCAATCGATTTGTTCGTAGATGCGTTCGGGGTGGATGCGACGGGTGATTAAGAGCAGGGCGCCGGCGATCATGGCGGCTTTGGCAACGGGCACGCCGGCGAAGAAGGCGATGAAGAGGAGAGTGGCGGCGGCGAGGGATTTCCAGAGGAGGAGTTTGTCGATTTCGATGGGGTGGGCGGGGACTTCGAGTTGGGCCTGGGCCTTGAATTCGTCGCGGTTGAGGAGGACGATGACAGCGATGGCGAGGAGGGTGCCGAAGAGGGCGACGGGGGCGAGACGGAGGAAGAACTGGGCGTAGGGGATTTGGGAGTAGCTGCCGATCATCATGTTCTGCGGGTTGCCGGTGATGGTGGTGACCGAGCCGATGTTGGAGGCGACGGCGACTCCGATCAGATAGGGCAGAGGCCGGCGGTTGAGGGCGAGGGTGACTTCGAGGACGAGGGGCGTCATGACGAGGCACATGGTGTCGTTGACGAACAGGGCGCTG
The DNA here is from genome assembly GCA_947470805.1 of Acidobacteriota bacterium. Lineage (GTDB taxonomy): Bacteria > Acidobacteriota > Terriglobia > Bryobacterales > Bryobacteraceae. The sequence goes on from CANIVU010000008.1 coordinate 95,719, forward strand.
AGTACGGCGGTGGAGAGGACGATGGCGGTGAGCAGTGTGGTAGGGTGATGGGCGCGGCGTACAATGGCTTGACCGGCGAGGGCGAAGAAGCCGCTTAACCTGAGATTTGCGATGAGGATCATCATGCCGAACAACAGCAGGATGGTGTCGTGGTGGATGGCGTTCCAGGCTTCGTCGATGGACATGGCGCCGATGGCGAGCATGAGGCCGGCGCCGATGACGGAGGCGCCAGTACGGTCGATGCGGAGGCCGGGGAGGCGGCCGAGGCCGAGGACGAGGAACGTCAGCGCGAAAATCAGAATCGTTTCGATTTGCTTTGGGTGGCTCGTAGGTTTCAGTTTAGTACTGGGGGCGGCGGAGCGGCCGAAGGAGTTGGTGGCGTTTGCGGACCGGGTGCGGGCGTTGCCGCCGGAGTTTGGGGCGGATTTGTTGTTGGGGATTGCGGAAGGGAAGGTTGAAACTGTTTGGCGGAAAGAGCTGACGGAGGAGGCGTTTCGATTGGCGTTGTTGGCACCGGATATCTATCCGACTCGGGGCGGTAGCCATACGGACTCGCGCGGGTATGTGACGTCGTCGCAGCATGGGCTGGATATCCTTTCGCTGCGGATGCGGGCGGTGCGGCTGGCGTTGCGGGATGACCCGGAGCGGGCGGCGGCGATGTTTGCCGAGACCCGTTTGCCGGGGTTGCCGGTGTCGGAGTGCAGCGCGACGCAGGTGCCGGACTTGGAGGATTACTACACGACATTGGGGCTGGTGTTTGCGAAGGGGTTTTCGGTGAAGCAGAGGGAGCGGGGGGAGCCCCGGCACCTGCTGAAGGCGGCGATTGCTGCGATGCATTCGCCGGCGCAGGTGGAGCCGTTGGGGAAGTTGCTTGTGGGGCTGGATCAGGAGTTGTTGGATGCGTTTGCGGGGGCGCTGGAACGGGTGGCGCCGTCGGAACGGGTGTTTGGGCGCCATACGCGGAGTTTGTTGGGGATTGTGTACGCGGCGCGGCGGCGGGGATTGGCTGTCTCCGCGCTGTTGCGTGGACTGCACGGGTATCTGGCGGCGCATTTGAGCGGGCCGCGATGCACGCCGTATTTGAAAGATGGGGCGGAGATGGGGAAGGAGTTCAATGTTCTGGCGGGGGAGGCCGGGTTGACGCCGGAGCAGATGCGACCGGCGCGGGATGCGGGGGCGTGGGAGACGGTGAGCTTCTGGGAGTCGGAGCGATCGAAGCTCGTGTTGGAGGACTTGCGGTGGTTGAATCATGGGAATCGGGAGTTGCCGGGGGAGACGCGGTATTGGACTTTGGAGGAGCGGAAGAGCCAGGCATGGACGGGGCGGTATGGGGAGTTGCAGTCGCGGATTGAGGGGTGGCGGGAAAGTGAAGAGAAGGGGGCGGTGGACTTCCGGTGGATGCAGTCGCACGCGTTGGGGGTGGCGGCGCAATTGGTGCCGCCGGGGCCGGCGCGGGATGCGGCGATGCGGCGGTGGCTGACTCATTTTGAGCAGTGGTACGAGCCGGGGGCTTCGCAGAACGCGTGGTTTGGAGCTTTGCAAGCGATGTTACGGGAGCGGGAGTTGGTGATGGGGGAGATGCGGGGGAGCCGGAATGCGGTGGTGGCGGCGTATGCGGAATGGGCGGTGATGAAACAAGGGAAGGTAGGGAATCCATGAACGAGGCGCAGGTGGTGCGGGACTTCTACGCGGCATTGAACAGGAACGATATCGCGGCGGCGGTTCGGGACTTTAACCCGGAATTCGAATGGGTGGAGCCGGCTGAATATCCGGGTGCGGGGACCTATCGGGGGCTGGAGACGGTGACGGAGCATTTTCTGTGGGCGCGTGGAAGGTGGGCGGAGGGGAGTTGTGAATTGGAGCGATTGATCGTGGCGGGCGATCGGGTGGTGGCGTTAGTGGCGGTGCGGGTGCGGCTGAAAGATGAGGCGGAATGGCGGGTGGGGGATATCGGCGACGTGTTTACGTTTCGGGATGGCAAGCTGATTCAGGGGCGAACGTTTGGGGACCGGCGGGAGGCGCTGGAGTGGGCTGGGGCGGGGACGGTATCCCCGGAGGCGGCGCGATGACACAATGGAGTTGATTGGACATACTTACTCAGCCCCGTACGCGATTTGAGAGTTTGCTGGCCGCGCGGCAACAGGCGGCGAAGGAACACGAACGGCGCCACCTGAACTTTGGCTATCTGCGGTTGGCGATTGGGGCGATGTTGGCCTACAGCGGGTGGCTGGCGTTGAGCTCGCCGGACGATGTGCCGTGGCCGTTCCTGCTCCAGCTGGTTTTGTTCTTCGGGGCGACGATGATTCATTCGCGGGTGATCCGCCGGATGGAGCAGGCGCAGCGGGCTGTCGACCACTTCCAGCGTGGACTGGCGCGTTTGCAGGGAGATTTTTCGAAAGCTGCTTCGCGCGGGGAACGGTTTAACGATCCGCACCATCCGTTTTCGGGGGATCTCGATTTGTTTGGGCCCGGTGGGTTGTTTGAGCGGATGTGCCATGCGCGGACCAAAGAAGGGGAATCGATTCTGGCCGGGTGGCTGCTGCGGATGGACGGGCCGCCGGTGGCGCCGCGACGGTTGGCGGCGGCCGAGGAGTTGGCGGAACGGTTGGAGTTGCGGGAGCAACTGGCGGTGTTGGGACCGGATCTGAAAGCGGCGCTGCATCCGGCGGCGTTGCGGGCGTGGGCGGTGGATGACTCGCGCCTATTTCCGAAGGCCGCTGTTTGGTTGTATTGGGCGAATGGCGTGTCGGTGCTGTGTGTGATTGCTTCCTTGTACTTTTGGATTTTGAGCCCGCTGGCGCTGGCGGCGATGGTTTCGGCGGCGGTGGCGGGGCTGTACAAAGGCCGGGTGGCGGAGACGCTGCATACGACGTCGCAGGCGGGGCTGGATTTGCGGGTGTTGGAAGGCGCGCTGAAGCTGTTGGAAGAGTCGGCCTTTACGAGCGAGATGATGGCGGAGGTGCAGGCGCGGATCCGGCGGGACGGGCCGCCGGCGAGTGAGCGGATTGCGAAGTTGGCGCATTTGGCGGAGTGGATCGATTCGCTGGACAACGCGGCGTTTAAGCTGCTGGATTTGTTGTTTCTGTTTTCACTGCATTTTTCGCGGGCGGCGGACCGTTGGCGGCGTGAGAACGGGGCGATGGTGGACACGTGGCTGACGGCGGCGGGGGAGTTTGAGGCGTTGTGTTCGGTGGCGGCGTTCCACTTTGAGAATCCGGATACCGTGGCTCCTTCGTGGGAGACAGGGGCGCCGACTCTTGTGGGGACGGCGTTGCGGCATCCGCTGATTGACCGGACGAAGGCGGTGGTGAATGACGCATCGCTTGATTCGACGCATCGATTGCTGGTGGTGAGCGGGTCGAATATGAGCGGGAAGAGTACGTTTTTGCGGACGATTGGGCTGAATGTTGTGTTGGCGCATGCGGGGGCGCGGGTGCCGGCGGGGAGTTTGCGGCTGACGCCGTTGCGGCTGGGAGCTTCGATCCGGACGGTGGATTCGCTGCAGGAGGGGGCGTCGCGGTTTTATGCGGAGTTGCAGCGGTTAAAGGCGATTGTGGATTTGTCGTTGGAGGAGCGGAAGCTGCTGTTTTTGTTGGATGAGTTGTTGAGTGGGACGAATTCGCACGATCGGAAGATCGGGGCGGAGGGAATTGTGGAGACGCTGTTGCGGCGCGGATCGATTGGGCTGGTGACGACGCATGATTTGGCGCTGGCGGCGATTGCCGAGCGCGCGGAGAACCAGGCCGTGAACGTGCATTTTGAAGATCAGATTATTGACGGGCGGATCCGGTTTGATTATCGGATGAAGCCGGGTGTGGTGAAGACGAGTAATGCGCTGGCGTTGATGCGGGCGGTGGGGTTGGACGTTCCGGAAAGGTAGGTTTTCCATGTTTAAGAACTTCTTTCTCTACTTGTCGAGGCAACGGGGGCTGCGACGGTGGATGGAGACGTCGCCATCGGCGCGGGTGTTGAGCCGGCGGTTCATTGCGGGGAACCGGTGGGAGGATGGGTTGGCGGTGGTGCGGGAGTTGCGGGCGCGGGGGATTTTCACGGCGCTTGATCCGTTGGGGGAGAACCTTTCCAGCGAGGCCGAGGCGCGGGCGGCGGCGGAGAATGCGATGGCGACGTTGCGGGGGGCGATTGGGGAGGCGGCGGTGGCTGTCCTTTCGATCAAATTGACGCAGTTCGGGTTGGATTTTTCGCAGGAGCTGACGTTGGAGAATGTATTGCCGCTTGTGCGGGTGGCGGGGGAGGCGGGGTCGCGAGTTGAGGTGGATATGGAGTCGACGGCGTATACGGAGCGGACGCTGACGATTCTGGAGACGATGGCGGGGGCGGGGCCGGTGCGGGGGGTGATTCAGGCGTATTTGTACCGGACGGCGGGGGATATTGCGCGGTTGAATGGGCTTCGCGTGCCGGTGCGGTTGTGCAAGGGGGCGTATAACGAACCGGCGGATTTGGCGATGCAGCGGAAGGCGGATGTGGATGAAAGCTATAAGCGGATGGCGACTTTATTGTTGGAAAAGGGGACGTATCCGGCGTTTGCGACGCATGATCCGGCAATGATCGAGCACGTATTGGCGCAGCGGCCGGCGAAGGACCAGTTGGAGTTTCAGATGCTTTATGGGATCCGGCGGGATTTACAGGAGCGGTTGTTGGGGGAGGGGTGGCGGGTGCGGCTGTACGTGCCGTATGGGGAGGCGTGGTATCCGTACTTTATGCGGAGGCTAGCGGAGCGGCCGGCGAACGTGTGGTTTGTGGCGAAGGGGTTACTACGGTGATTTTAGCCGGAATAATCCTCTAAAGCGCGGCGGGAGAGGCTGCCGATAGATATTGCAGAAGGAGAATTCGCCACGCGCGGCGAGAATCCCGGGGGATTCGGCAACCAAACCGCCGCTGGTGGAGTCTATACCGATATGAAGTACTGGCTTTTCTTTGTAGCCAAACTCGTACTGACTGTTGCCCTGTTCGTGGGAATCTGGGCGGTGATGGAAGCGGTGTTGCCGGAACCGGCGAGCATTCGCGCTTATAAGTTGGGCCGGTTCGGTCAGGATCTGACCTGGACGACGGCTATTTTTGTTTATTTCCTGGCGGCGGCCGGGGCGATGTTTTTGATTGTGCTGGACCAGCGTTACCGGTGCCGCACGTGTCTGCGTCGGTTGCGGATGCCTGTGAACTCCGGCGCCTGGGACAATATGTTGCGGTTGGGAATGCCGCAGGTGGAGTACATCTGTCCGTTTGGGCACGGCACGTTGAATGTGAAGTTGGTGCAGTTTACTGGGCGCGAAGGCGATGACTGGCGGGAACATGACGACAACATCTGGCGAGAGCTGGAGAGTTTATCGTCCGGCGGCCGTAAGTAAGCCAGTTTGGCCTTTGTAAACGGGATGGATCGTGCTGGCTGTGCGAAAATGGTATCTGACACCGTATGGCGAAGAGCGATCCGCTCATAAAATCCGAGGGAAAAGGCGGACCCCGGAAGACGAACACGCCAACCCCGTTTCGACGCTACCTGCTCTATGGGGTGACGTTCTTTGGTGTAACCGGACTGGTGTTCGGCACCTTCACCTATATTCACTACTCGAACCTGATCGATGAGAAGTTGAAGGATGGGCCGTTTCCGAACACGTCGATGATCTTCGCGGCGCCGCGGAGCCTGAACGTAGGCGAAGAGGTCTCGCGGGAAGAGATTATCCGGGCGTTGCGGAATGCCGGGTACGGGGAAGCGAAATCGAACCGGATGGGCTGGTACAACCAGCGCTCCGACGCTATTGAGGTTCTGCCGGGACCGGACTCGTATTTCGATAACGAAGGTGGCGTGATCCGGTTCGCGGACGGGAAGATCCAGAGCATCATCTCGCTGCGGGATAACACGACGCGGACGGCGTATTCGCTGGAGCCGGAGTTGATTACGCACTTGTTTGACCGGAAACGGGAGAAGCGGCGCGTGCTGGCGTTTGAGGACATGCCGAAGACGCTGGTGAATGCGGTCGTGTCGGTGGAAGATAAGCGGTTCTTTGAACACGCCGGGTTTGATCCGTTGCGGATTGCCAAGGCGGTCTACGTCAATGTGAAGTCCGGGCGGAAGGACGAGGGCGCCTCGACGTTATCGATGCAGCTGTCGCGCAACTTCTGGCTGAACTTGGACAAGAACTGGAAGCGGAAGATTGAAGAGTCGCTGATCACGTTGGTGCTGGAACAGAAGCTGACCAAGCAGCAGATTTTTGAGTATTACGCGAACATGATCCCGCTGGGGCGGCGTGGGAGTTTTGAGATTTGCGGTGTGGGCGAGGCGTCGCAGGCGTATTTCGGAAAAGACGTTCGGTCGCTGACGCTGGCTGAATCGGCGACGCTGGCTGGGTTGATTCAACGTCCTAGCTTTACGAATCCGGTGCGGTGGCCGGACCGGGCGAAGTCGCGGCGGAATATCGTGCTGACGTTGATGCGCGATAACGGCTACATCACCGATAAAGAGTTTGCCGAAGCCTCCGCGACTCCGATGACGGTGACCAAGGGCGGCGGGGATATCGGCGATGCGCCGTATTTTGTAGACCTGGTGAACGATTTCCTGCATGAATCGCTGGCCGACCACGACTTTACGGCGCGTAGTTACCGGGTTTATACGACGCTCGATCCGGAGTTGCAGCAGGATGCTGTGGAGGCTGTCCGGGCTGGGATGGCGGAAGTTGACAAGCTGCTGGAGAAGCGGAAGAAGCCGAATCCGGGCGGGGCGCAGGTGTCTTTGATTGCCATGGACCCGGTGACGGGGGAGATCCGGGCGCTGATTGGCGGACGGAATTATGGCGTTTCCCAGTTGAACCGCGCGGTGGCGAAGCGGCAGCCGGGGTCGAGTTTTAAACCATTTGTATATGCGACGGCGTTGAACACGGCGCTGGGTTCCGGCGGGACGATTTTCACGCCGACTACGACGATGGTGGATGAGCCGACGACGTTCTGGTTCGATGGGAAATCCTACGAACCGAACAACCACGGGGACCACTATTTTGGAACGGTGACGCTGCGGACGGCGCTGGCGAAGTCGTTGAACATCCCGGCGGTGAAGTTGGCCGAAGCGGTGGGGTATGGGGAGGTTGTCAAAGTAGCGCGGAGCGCGGGGATGAACCTGCAGATCCGGCCGACGCCGGCGTTGGCGCTGGGCGCATATGAAGTGACACCGATCGAAGTGGCCGGCGGGTATACAGTGTTTGCGAACAAGGGTTTGTACAGCAAGCCGAGTTGGGTACGGTCTGTCCGGGACGATGCGGGGTCGGAGATTTTTTCGCACAAGCCGGTGAAGCGGCAGGCGTTGGATCCGCGGATTGCGTACCTGATGACGAACATGATGGAAGAGGTGACGCGTTCCGGCACCGGCGCCGGGATTCGTAATCGTGGGTTTGCGTTTCCGGCGGCGGGCAAGACGGGGACGTCGCATGATGGCTGGTTTGCCGGGTATACGTCGAAGCTGATTTGCGTGGTTTGGGTTGGGTTTGACGATAACGAGGAGTTGAAACTGGAAGGTTCGCAGTCGGCGTTGCCGGTGTGGACGGAGTTCATGAAGCGGGCGCATACGCGGCGGTCCTATCGCGGCGCGGGGCCGTTTCCAATGCCGGATGGCGTGGTGGCGGTGCCAATCGACCCTTCGAATGGATTGCTGGCGTCAGGTGGGAACCAAGGGGCGAAGACCGAAGTGTTTGTGACCGGGACGCAGCCGACGGGTGTATCAAGCGTAGGTGGCGGATCGTCGACGCAGGTGGCCAGTTGGGACGCGCCCGCCGATGCGACGACGCCCGCGCCCACGGCGACGGCGGAGAACCGGGCGAGGCCCCGGCGGCCGGTGGCGGTGCAGCAGCCCGCGGCGGGCGACCCGCCGGCACCGGCACCAGCACAGCCGGCCAAGGAAGAGAAGGGGATGTTCGGGCGGATTGGGGACTGGTTCAAGCGGCGCGGCGGGAACTAGAACGCAACGCCCGCGAAGTAGAGTTAAACTGATGGCAAAGGAGGCGCATGCATGAAACGCCAGTCTGCCCCCCTCTGGGTCCTTGTTGTGGGCGCCGGAACACTTTGCCTGTCTGCCCAGCAGGCCAGTAACGATGGATTAAAGCTGCCGTCCCGCGATCAGGCGGCGCAGTCGCAACGCCCCAATCTCACGCATGAGCAACGTGGCGATATCTTCATGGCGCGCAAAATGTATCGGGAAGCGGTGGAAGTTTACCAGCAAGGGCCCGCCGATTCCCCGATTCTGGCCAACAAGATCGGGATTGCCTACCATCAAATGACGTTTCTGCCGCAGGCGCGGAAGCAGTACGAGCGGGCGCAGCGACTGGACGCGAAGTACTCTGAGGCGATCAACAATCTGGGCACGGTTTACTACGCGCAGAAGAGTTACCGGAAGGCGATTACGCAGTACCGGAAGGCGCTGGCGCTGACGCCTGGATCGGCGTCGATCCACTCCAATCTGGGAACGGCTTACTTTGCGCGCAAGAAGTACAAGGAAGCGTTTGATGAGTATCAGACGGCGTTGTCACTGGATCCGGAAGTGTTTGAACACCGGAATTCGCACGGCGTATTGCTGCAGGAACGCAGCGTGGACGAGCGGGCGAAGTTCCATTTCTATCTGGCGAAGACGTACGCCAAATCGGGGCAGACGGACCGGGCGCTGCTCTACATTCGGAAGGCGATTGAAGAGGGCTTCAAGGAACGCACGAAGTTCGCCGAGGACTCTGACTTTCAGGCAATGCGGCAGTTGCCGGAGTTTCAGGATCTGATGAAGTTGGAGGCGCGTGCGCTGTAGCTGGTTGGGCTTATTGGTAGTGCTGGCAGGGTGTTCGCGGCAGGAGGCTCCGGTGTTCCGGCGCGTTCTTCTGCCGCCGCTGGAGAACCTGACCGGAAACGACGCCGGGGCGGTGGAGGCGCAGGCCTTGCGATTGGCGATTTGGGATGGGTTGCAGGGGCAGCCACGGATATTTGCGTCGATGGTGGGGCACCGGCGGGAGATCGCGGAGTTGGGGCCATCGCTGGTGGTGGACGGGTATGTGGCGAAGAACCGGTTTCATTTGCGGTTGAACGACCAACCGGTGGTGTGTGATGGGATGTTGGAAGAGTGCATCGTGCGTTTGACAGGCGCGGTGGGGGCGGCGTTGGCGGCTGAGAAACGGACGGCACCGAAGGCGGCGACGGTGCGGGCGGTGGCCAAAGGGGACGGGTTGGAGCCGGTAGTGAAGGTGGATCCTTTGTTCGGGAGTGGCTGGCAGGCGTGGGCGGCGCAGGCGCAGCGGCAGGGCGGTGTGACGGCGGCGGTGGCTGTCTTGGAACAGGCGCCGGTGGGGCAGATGACGCCGTACGATGCGGCGCGGATCCGAGCGACGCTGGCGGAACTGCGAAAGGACAAGAAGGCGCACGCGGCTGCGATGCTGACGCTGGCGGAGCATTCGCCGGCGGATTTGGACTTGCAGGAGCAGGCGGCGCGGGAGGCGATGGCGGGGCGGAATTTTGCGGGGGCGATGGGGCTGTATGAACGGTTGGCGGGTTTGACGCGGCATCCACGGTTTTCGAATCAGCTGGCGTATGTGGCTCTGTATGCCGGCGACCGGGCGAAGGCGGAAAGCGCGGCGGCGTCGGCCATGGCGGCGGCGCCGAACGAGCCGTCCTTTACCGACACGCGCGGCGAGGTGGCGTATGCGTTTGGCGATTACGCGGCGGCGGCGCAGTTTTTTGAGGCCGCGGCGAATTTGAACGCTACGTTTGCCGGTGGACTGGATCTGTGGAAAGCGGCTGACGCGGCGCGGCGGGCCGGGGACAAAGCGCGGGCCGAGGCGTTGCTGCAGCGCTACCTGGACGTTCGGGCCAAAGGCGGGATGCGCAATCCGCTGGTGGTGCAGGCGGTGTGGGATTGGTATGGGGATGCGCCGGAGGCGGCGGCGGAGAAGTTGCGGGCTGCCGCGCAATCGACGGAGCGGGGGAAAGCCCTGTTTTTATTGGGGCTGATGGCTTTGAACCGGCGGGACTTCGCGGCGGCGGAGCGGGTGCGGCGGGAGTTAGACGGCAATACGGTGGAGAGTGTTTTTCTGGGTTCGCTGCTGACGGGGGCGCCCATGCCGCCGGGACTGCCGGTTCCGGCGGAGGCGATTCGGGCGCTGCAGTTGTATCTGAAAGGCGACAAGGACGGGGCGGCGAAGGCGCTGGCCGTGGCGCGGGATGGGATGGATCCGGCGGGAGATGGGCAGTGGCGGAAGTTGGAATCGTTAATCGCCGGCACGAAGCCGACGGGGCAGTTGCCGCCATCGCCGGATGACTGGTTAGCTGTTTTGTTGCGGTAACGAAAAAAGGAGGCCGATGGGCCCCCTTTTCATTTCGATTTCGCTTTGTGGCCGGTTATTCCCAGGGGCGCTTGTCGGCGCCGTGATCGCGGTCCTTCACGCGGTCGTAGAGATGGCCGGTGCAGATGGTGCCGAGGCCGGTGTTGTACATGGACGTGGCTCCGAGGGCTTCGGTGAGGTCTTCGGTGAAGGTGTGGAGCGCCTTGAGGTGCTCCGAGAGGGCCGCCAGTTTGTGTCCGTCGCGAGTGACGAAGAACATCTGATAGCCGCCGTGGACAAGGCGGGCGATCTCCTTGCCATGCACGAGCAGACCGGCTTCGCCGATTTCCGGCATGCCTTCCGCCCCTTCGGTGACTTCGCAGCCGAGGCCGCGACGCGTGACCAGCGTGCCTTCAACGGTGAATCCAGCCGTTCGGGCGGCGCTCAATCGGTCAGAAAAAGTGAGCTTGGTTTCTTTCTCGCGGCGGAAGAACATATAACGACATTATAATCACCTCGATGTCCTATATTCTCTCCCTCGACGAAGGTACGACTTCCGCGCGCGCCGCGCTTTACAATCGGGAGGCCCGGCGGATCGCGCTGGCGTCGGTTCCGACGGTCTCTCATTTCCCCCATCCGGGTTGGGTGGAACAGGATGCGGCGCAGATCTGGGCGTCGCAGATGCAGGCTGTGCGGAACACGCTGGGGCTGGCTGGATTCGGTCCGAACGATGTGCGTGCCATTGGGATCACCAACCAGCGGGAGACAACTGTAGTGTGGGACAAGGCGACGGGCGTGCCCGTGGCGCCGGCGATTGTGTGGCAGTGCCGGCGGACGGCGGCGCGGTGCCGCGAACTGGTGGCGCATGCGACGAAGATTACGCGGAAGTCCGGGTTGGTTGTCGACGCCTATTTTTCGGGCACCAAGATCGAGTGGATTCTGGACAAAGTGGACGGCGCGCGGGCCAAGGCGGCCAACGGCGATTTGCTCTTTGGCAATATCGACACGTGGCTGATCTGGAACCTGACGGGCGGACGTGTGCATGTGACCGATCCGACGAACGCGTCGCGGACGATGCTGTTTAATCTGGGCGCCGGGGATTGGGACGACGAACTGCTGGCGCTATTGAACGTGCCGCGGGCGATGCTGCCGAAGGTGGTGCCGAGCTCGGCGATCGTCGGGTATACCGATGCGGCGGTGTTTGGCGCCGAGGTGCCGATTGCCGGCATCGCTGGCGACCAGCAGGCGGCGCTGGCTGGCCAAGCGTGTTTTGCCAAGGGGATGTCGAAGAACACCTATGGCACGGGCTGTTTTGCGCTGTTGCATGCCGGGGATAAAGAACCGATTTCGGAGAACCGGTTGCTCGCGACCCGAGCGGCGTCGGTGACGGCGGAGGCACAGTTTGCCGTCGAGGGCAGCATCTTCGTGGCAGGCGCTGCGGTGCAGTGGTTGCGGGACAAGGTTGGCCTGATTGAAAGCGCGCCGGAGACCGAGGCGATTGCGAATTCGATTCCGAACACGGGGGGCGTTTACGTGGTGCCGGCGTTTGTGGGGCTGGGCGCGCCGCACTGGGACGCGGAGGCGCGGGCGGAGATCACTGGGTTGACGCTGGGATCTGGTAAGGCCGAGATTGTGCGGGCGACGCTCGAATCGATGGCGTACCAGACGCGGGAACTGATTGCGGCAATGGAGGCCGATAGTGGGGCGCGGCTGGCGGAGTTGCGCGTGGATGGCGGCGCGGCGGCGAATAACTTCCTGATGCAGTTCCAGGCCGACATTCTGGACCGCCCGGTGGTGCGTCCGGCGGACCCGGAGACGACGGCGCTGGGGGCGGCGTTCCTGGCCGGGTTGGCGACGGGGTATTGGAAGTCGCTGGGCGAGGTACAGTCGTTCTGGCGGGCGGAGCGGACGTTTGAACCGGCGATGGCGGCGTCGACGCGGGATACGCTGTGGAGCGGCTGGCAGCGGGCCGTCGGCAAGGCGCGAACGGCGTAAGGCACCACCGGTAAAACAGTGCGAAGTACTTGTTAATTCTGCAGTTTGCGCGTATTCATCCCCCGCTTGTTTGTCGTATGGTTACAAGCGGGGAAATGAAAACGATATGAAAAAAATCCTACTCGCATTGTGCGCCTTCGGCGCCAGTGTATTTGCTCAGTCCGCAGAAACCGCAGTCTTCGTTGCCGCGCTCTCCCCGGCCAACGAAGTACCAGCAATTACAGGTTACGACGCCTCCGGCACGGCCGTTCTCTACGCCCATGCTGTGCGTAATGCCCAGGGACAGATCGTCTCTGGCTCCGTAGATTTCGTGGTCTACCACAACTTCCCCGACACGCCGACGGTCACTGGCCTGCACGTGCACAACGGTGCGGCGGGCGTGAACGCGGGTGTCGTGATCAACACCGGGATTGCCGGCGGCGTGAACTCGGTAACGGTGACTTCCGCGCGCGGAATCATCGAACGTCAGGCTCAGGTGCTGGCGACCGACACAGCCGCTGTGGCGGCGTTGAACGGCCTGTTTACCAATCCGAACGGCTACTACGCCAATCTGCACACCACGGTGTACGCGGGCGGCATCATTCGTGGTCAGTTGTATCGCGCCGAACGGTCGATGCTGATCGGCCGTATGAACCCGCGGAATGAGATCCCGGCCATCACCGATTTCAACGGTACGGCGCTGGGCAGCGTGGAAGCCATCCGCGCCTACGACCCCAACTACCGCTACATCGGCGGTGCGACGACGTTTAGTGTCGACTACACGGTTCCGGAAGCGACGAACTTCACGGGGCTGCACATCCACACCGGCAATCGCACGGTGAACGGCGGCGTGATCATCAACACCGGTATCGCCGGCGGGGTGAACTCCGTTGATTCTGCCGCGGGCGGCACGGGCAACATCACCCGGCGCGTGGAAGTGGTCGCGGGCACCGCGGCTGTTCCGGCGCTGGAAGGGCTGTTCGATTTCCCGGAAGAGTTCTACATCAACATCCACTCGACGAAGTACCCGGGCGGCGTGATGCGTTCGCAGTTGGGCCGCACGGAGCTGATCCGGTTCCCGGTAAACATGCTGACCTCGAATGAAGTGCCGGCGATTACGGGCCTGGACGCGACGGCGGTGGGCAACCTCTGGATCGACGCTTCGCGCGACCGTACGGGCGCGGTGACGGCGGCTGTGGTGACCTTTGACGTCAACGCCCGGTTCCCCGGCGAGACGCGCTTCACGGGTCTGCACATTCACGACGGCAAGGCCGGCGCCAACGGCGGCGTGACGATTAACAGCGGCCTGCGCACGCTGGACACGACGGCCGGGTTCGCCAACCTCTTCCTCCCGGTGAACATCGCCGGCGGCCAGGCGTTGACCTCGCTGAACTCGCTTCTGACCAATCCGGAAAACCACTACATCAACCTGCACACGGCGGTGAACGCCGGTGGCGCGGTGCGTATGCAGATGGCGGCCGAAAACACGAAGGCCCCGAGCATTCTGACCGTCATCAGCGCGGTGAGCGACACGAACGTGCGCAACATCGCCCCCGGCGGCCAGTTCACTATCTTCGGTAGCGACTTGGTGAAGGTCGGTTCGAACCTGGGCGGGCTGGACGGATTGTCCCTCCCGGCGGCCGTTAACGGCACCAGCGTGACGGTGGCGGGCATCGCCGCTCCGATCGTTGCGGTGGGCGTTGAGCCGCGGAACAACCCCTCCACCTACATCGTGGCGCAGGTTCCCTTCAACGTCCCGGTGGGTTCGCAGCCTGTGGTGGTGAAGACCGCCAACGGCACGTCGAACACCATGCAGGCGACGGTGGCGGCGCAGGCTCCGGCGTTGTTCTTCGACGGCGGCGGCGCGATTGTGATCCGCGCTTCGTCGTTGGAACTGGTTCGCGCGGCTTCCCCGGCGCGGGCTGGTGAGGCGCTGGCGATCCTGTCGACCGGCCTTGGCCAGACGACTCCGGCGCTGGCGACCGGCGAAATCGCTGTGAACCCCAATCCGGTGACTCTGGGCGTGACCCTGACCGTGGGCGGCCAGAACGCGACGGTGGCGGGCACGACGGTGATTCCGGGCTTCCCCGGCTGCTACGTCACCCTCTTCCAGATGCCGGCGGGCGTGGCGGCTGGCAGTGCGCCGGTCTCCCTGCGCATCAACAGCCTGACGTCGAACACGGTGCAGCTGCCCACGCGGTAGTTCTGCACTTTTCGTGAATCGGACGGGCGCGGGTACAATCCATTCCATGGGTATGTATTCGCGCCTTTTCGTTTTGTTCGCCGGGGTTTTGCTTTTCGGGCAGCGTCCGGCGGCGGATGGGGACCGGTTGGCGGCCGTCCGCAATCTGGGCAAGGCGTTTTATGAGAACCCGACGACGCATAAAGAGTCGGCTGCGGAGTTCGCCAAGGCCGTGGCGATGCGGCCGAATGAGGCGAAAGACCGGCTGAATTACGGGCTGGCGCTGTTGCGCAGCGGGGCGACGCGGGAGGGGATGGCGGAGTTGGAACGGGTGCAGAAGCAGGACCCGTCGTTGCCGCACACCTGGTTCAACCTGGGCATTCAGTGGAAGAAGTTCGGGGAAACGGATAAGGCGCTGGCGCAGATCCGGAAGTTTGTGGAGTTGGTGCCGGGGGATGCGCCGGGGGCTTATAATTTGGGCGTTTTGCTGAAGCAGAACGGGGATATGGCGGGGGCGATCGGGGCGTTCCGGAAGACGATTGAACTGGACGGGCGGCTGTTCGGACCGCACTTTCAACTGTTCAATCTGTACCGGCAGGCGGGGCAGGCCGAAGAAGGTCGGAAGGAGTTGGAGATCTTTCAGCGCTTGAAGAAAGAGCGCGAGGGGGACCCGATTCCGGAGGATCTGGAGTGGTCGTGGTATTCGGAGATTCTGGATGAGCCGGAGCCGGTGGCGGCGGCTTCTTCTCTGAAGGCCACGTTTACGGATTTGCCGACGGCGATTGTGATGGATGCGGGGACGGCGCAGTTGACGGCGGTGAAAGATGGCGTCTTGGCGGCGTCGTCCACGGGCGTGGCGGTGGTGGGGCGGAATGGGGTGGTGCGATGGAAGGTGGGCGGGCCGGTGCTGGGTGCGGCGGCTGGCGACGCGAACAATGATGGGGTGTTGGACGTGGCGGTGTTGACGCCGGCGGGTGTGGTTCTCCATTTGGCGGGCGGCGCAGGGAAGACGATCGCGCCCGGGGTGTTTACGGCGGCGTTGTGGCTGGATTATGACCACGACTACGACCAGGATCTGCTGCTGTTGGGCGATGTGCCGCAGCTGCTGCGTAACGAGGGCGACAAGGGGTTTCAGCCGCAGCCCTATCCCTTCGGGGCGGGCAAGGTCGTGCGGGCGTTTGCGCTGCGCGTGGAGCCGGATTCGAAGGCGTTGGATGTGGTGATTGGGTATGCCAACGGGGAGCGGGTTTTGTATCGCGATCAGTTGGGCGGCGTCTACAAGGCGCAGCCGGCCGAGCGCGGGCCGCTCGCGCCGCCGTTTGATTTGCGGAACCGCGGGGCGTATGAGTTTGCGGGGGATTTCTACACGGCGGCGGATTTGAATGGCGATGGGATTTTGGAGCCTGTGGCGGGAGTGGCGGCGGCGGATGATTTCGATGGCGATGGGCGCGTGGACTTGTGGGCGTTGGACGGCAAGGGAACGCTGGTGCGGCGGCGGAACACGACGCCGGTGGCGAATTGGATTACGGTCTCTTTGGAGGGTGTGAAGAACGCGAAATTGGCTTTCGGCGCTGAGGTGGAAGTGAAGGCGGGCGCGCTGTACCAGAAGCGCTTCTACACAGGGGCGCCGTTGACGTTTTCGCTGGGCACGCATCTAGCCGCTGATACTGTGCGGATTACGTGGCCGAATGGGCTGATTCAGAACGAGACGCGGCAGGCGGGGAGGCGGGCCTATTTGTACAAGGAAGCGCAGCGGTTGTCGGGGTCGTGCCCACATATCTGGACGTGGAATGGGCGCGAATTTGAGTACATTACCGACGTGCTGGGCGTGGCGCCGCTGGGGGCTTCGTCGGGCGACGGACAGTATTTTCCAACCGATCACGACGAGTACATTCAGATTCCCGCGCGGGCGCTGGCGGCGCGCAATGGACAGTATGAGATCCGGATTACCGAGGAGTTGGCGGAGGTGGCGTATCTGGATCAGGTGCAGTTGATTGCCGTCGACCATGCGACGGGCGAGCGCTTGCTGGTGAACGATAAATTCAAGGCGCCACCGTTTCCGGAGTTCCGGCTTTTCGGTGCCCGAAGGAGGATCGAAGCGCGGCGGGATGGGAATGTCTACGACTTCGGCGCAGCGGTGCCGCGGCGGGCGCTGTTGGTGCTGACGGGATGGGTGGACTGGGCCGATGGGTCCACGTTCCTGCAGGCGGCGCAGACGCGCGATTCGCAGTTGCAGTTTCCTCGGCTGGAAGCGCAGGATGCGACGGGCAAGTGGGTGACGGTGGTGGAGGACATGGGGCTGCCGGCGGGCAAGCCGAAGACCATCGTGGTGCCGGTGCGGGATCTGCCCTCGGGGCGGCTGCGGATTGTCTCGAACCTGGCGGTGCATTGGACCGAAGTGTTTTTGACGCCGGACCTGGGGACGCCCGCGCATACGCTGCGCACGGTGCCGATGCAGGTGGCCGATCTGCACTTCCGCGGCTTCAGCGCGGTGACGATCGATCCGCTGCGCCGGGAGCCGGAGAAATTCCACTACGGACAGGTGTCGCCGGCCTCAATGTGGAACCCGACGCCGGGGCAATATACACGTTATGGCGGAGTGGGCGAGTTGATTGGTACAATTGACGACCGTCTGGTTCTGATGGGTAGCGGCGATGAACTTGTGCTTCGTTTTGACGCCAACTTGCCGCCCGTGCCGGAAGGCCAACAGCGGGATTTCCTGCTGAAAGTCGATGGCTGGGCCAAGGATCGCGATCCGAACACAGCGTTCTCACAGGCTGTTGAGCCACTACCACATCACCGTATGACCACCTACCCTTACGCTCCCAATGAGGCCCATCCGGGCGGCGACTGGATCCGGCAGTACAACACGCGCCCTGCGTTGCGATTGCTGCGGCCGCTGGTTAGCGCGCGATGAGGCTCGCAAAATTCACGGCCGCGGCATTTGTTTTGCTATTGGTGAACACGGCCTATATTGGGGCCTTCGCGGAGCCCACGATCTTTTACATGGGCAACGTGCTGCTGCATGTGGCGCTGGGCGCGTTGGTCTATGTACTGGCCATCCGTAGCCTGCCGAAGCCGGTGGCGCTGGTTGCGTTCGCGGTGTTCGCTACGGGCGCGTTCCTGACGTGGAAGGGCGCGGTGCTGCCGAACCAGAAGGTGCTGTGGGCGCATATCGCGGCGGGCGTATTGGTGGCGCTATTGGCTGGGTTCCACTTCCCGAAACTGCGCACGGCGACGTTGGTTCTGGTGGTGGGGGGCGTGGCGCTGGCGCTGCGGCCGCAGCATGAACAGCGCATTGTGAATCCCACCGTGGTGCCGGTATCGATGGAGGAAGAGGGCGAGGGGCCGAAGAGCTCGTTCTGGCCGTCGAGCGCGCGGACAAACGTCGGCGGCACGATTCCTTCGGACTTCTTCATGGATTCGAAACTGTGCGGGGAATGCCACAAGGACGCCTACGAGCAGTGGAACTCCTCCGTCCACCACTTTGCCAGCTTCAACAATCAGTTCTACCGGAAATCGATTGAACACATGCAGGATGTGATCGGCACCAAGCCCAGCAAATGGTGCGCCGGGTGTCACGATCACGCGGTGTTTTTCAATGGGCGTTTTGATAAGCCGATCAAAGAGCAGGTCAACACGCCGGAAGCGCAGAACGGGTTGGGCTGTGTGTCGTGCCACTCGATTTCGAACGTCGATTCGTCGATGGGCAATGGTGGTTTCACGATTGAATATCCGCCGTTGCATGAGTTGGCCAGCAGCCGGAACCGGTACATCCGGGCGCTCGACAACTTCCTGACGTACCTCGATCCGGAGCCGCACCGGAAGACCTTCATGAAGCCGTTCATGAAGAAAGACAGCGCGGAGTTTTGTTCGACTTGCCACAAAGTGCACCTGGACATTCCGGTGAACAACTACCGCTGGCAGCGTGGATTCAACGATTACGATAACTGGCAGGCGTCCGGCGTCAGTGGCCAGGGCGCGCGCAGTTTTTACTACCCGCCGAAGACGCAAACCTGTACCGATTGCCACATGCAGATGGTGGATTCGAGCGATCCCGGCAATCGCGATGGGAAGGTGCATAGCCACCGATTCGCGGCGGCCAATACCGCCGTAGCGCACGTGAATAACGACAAGGTGCAGTTGGCCGAGACGGAGAAGTTTTTGAAGTCCGGGTTCATTACTGTCGACCTCTTCGCGGCAACGCCGATTCGTGGCGAGGGCGAGACGCGGCAGAAGACCGGGGACACCGGGCCGCGTTTGAATACGACCTTCGCGATCGGCGAAGAGGCCGAGAGCGGCGGGCCGGTGATGATCCGCGAGATCAACGATGTGGTGGCGCCGTTGGACAAGTCCGGCGCGACGTTTCAGCCGGGCGACACGGTGCGGCTGGACGCGGTGGTGCGTACACGGAAGATCGGTCATTTCTTCCCGGGCGGTACCGTGGATTCCTTCGATATCTGGTTGGAATTGACTGGCACGGACGCGACAGGCAAGACGGTGTTTTGGAGCGGCAAGGTGGAGGATGACGGGAAGGGGCCGGTGGATCCAGGAGCCCATTTCTACCGCAGCTACTTGCTGGATGGCGAGTCGAACCATATCAACAAACGTAATGCCTGGCAGGCGCGCAGCAGCCTGTACGTCCGGCTGATTCCGCCGGGCGCGGCCGATACGGTGCACTACAAGGTGCGCATTCCGAAAGATGCCAAAGGGCCGATCCAGTTTCACCTGAAACTGAACCATCGGAAGTTCTCCCACTTCTATAATCAGTACGCGTTTAACGAGTTTCCAGAGAAGACGCCGGTATTGCCGATCGTTACTCTGGCCGAAGCTAAGGCGCGGTTGAACGTTGCCAGCGGGCCGACGGTTTGGAAGCCGGTGGTGGAGAAGAAGGATCGCGAACGGTGGAACGACTGGGGCATCGGCATGCTGTTGCAGGGCGATATCAAGGGTGCCGAGTTCGCCTTCCAGAAGGTGATCGCCGCCGAGCCTGAATATGCCGATGGCTATGTGAACGTGGCGCGGGCGTTGATTCAGGAAGGCGAAGTGGAATCGGCCAAGGGGTATCTGCAGAAGGCCCTGGCGTTGCAGCCGAACCTGGCGCGGGCGCACTTCTTCCGGGCGTTGGCGCAGAAGACCGATGGAGATTACGACGGCGCGCTGGCCAGTTTGGCGAAGGTCATTGAACAGTATCCGCGCGACCGCGTGGTGCAGAATCAGATCGCTCGCGTACAGTTCCTGCGGCGCGATTTCAAGGCCTCAGTGGAGGCCGGGCGGCGCGTATTGGCCATCGATCCGGAGGACGTGCAGGCGCACTACACGCTCATGCTGGCCTATCGCGGGCTGGGCGACGCGGCGGCGGCCGATCGCGAACAGAAACTGTTCCAGCGGTTCAAGGCCGATGAGTCGTCGCAAGCCATTACGCAGACCCGCCGACTGCAAAGCAAAGAAGACAACAACGAACGTCAGATGATCCACGATCACGAGTCGCCCCTGTGAAGCCTACTCTCCTACTCCTGGCCGCGCTCTCCGCGCTGCCGCAAACTGTCCAATTCACCGACGTCACCAAAGCCGCCGGCATCACCTTCACCCACAATGCAGGCAAGGCCGGTAAACGCTGGCTGCCGGAGACGATGGGGAGCGGGTGCGCCTTCATCGATGCCGACGGCGATGGCTGGCCTGATATTGTTTTCGTGAATAGCAAGGACTGGACGCCGCGCGGGCGGAAGTCGATCCAGGCGTTGTACCGGAACAACAAGAACGGCACCTTTACCAACGTCACGGCTGGTAGCGGGTTGGACATTGAACTCTACGGGTTGGGCGTGGCGTTTGCCGATTACGATAACGACGGGCGCGACGATCTGTACATCACGGCCCTCGAAGGCGATCGGCTGTTTCACAACGAAGGGAACTTCAAGTTCCGCGATGTGACGGCGCAAAGTGGGATTGCGAACAAGGGCTTTCCGGCGAGCGCGGCGTTCGTCGATTACGACAAAGACGGGCGCGCCGATCTCTTCGTCGCCAACTACGTGCAGTGGTCGGCAAAGGCCGATGTGTTCTGCTCGCTCGATGGGTCGGCAAAATCGTACTGCACGCCGGAGAGCTATAAGGGCTTGCCGAATAAGCTGTATCGTAACCTGGGAGACGGGAAGTTTGAGGATGTGACGGCGAAGGCGGGGCTGGCGGATGCGACGACGAAGTCGTTGGGAATCGCCGTGATGGACTACAACGGTGACGGGTATTCGGACCTGTTTGTGGCCAACGATACGCAGCCGAACAAGCTCTACCGGAACAATAAAAACGGTACGTTTACCGACGTGGCCGTGCAGGCCGGCGTGGCGTTCAGCGAAGACGGAGTGGCCCGTGGCGCGATGGGCGTCGATGCGTTGGACTACGACGGCTCCGCCCGGATGCATCTGCTGGTGGGTAATTTTTCGAATCAGATGTTGGGGCTCTATCACAACGAAGGCAACGGCCTGTTTGTGGACGAAGCGCCGCGGAGCGCCGTGGGAAAGGCCAGCCTCCTGTCGCTCGCCTTTGGCGTGTTTTTCTTCGACTACGACCTGGAC
This sequence comes from Acidobacteriota bacterium, assembly GCA_947470805.1. Classification (GTDB taxonomy): domain Bacteria; phylum Acidobacteriota; class Terriglobia; order Bryobacterales; family Bryobacteraceae. The sequence goes on from CANIVU010000008.1 coordinate 116,739, forward strand.
GGACGCGCCGATATCTTCGCCGCCAACGGACACATCGACGAAGACATCGGGCGCGTGCAGCCCAAGATTCAGTTCCGCCAGCCGCCGCTGTTGTTCCGCAATGAAGGGCAGGGGAAGTTCTCTGAGGCTGGCAAGAAGGTGGGCGCAGCGTTTCAGCAGGCGCTGGTGGCGCGCGGTGCGGCGTATGCGGATTTCGATCGGGATGGGGATCTGGATGTGTTGATCGCCAATAACAACGGGCCCGCGGTGTTGTATCGGAATGACGGCGGCAACAAGAACAATTACCTGTCGGTTCGTTTGCGCGGCAAGGCCTCCGCGCTGGGCGCTGTGGTACGCGTGACCACGGCCGCCGGGCGCCAATGGCAGACCGTTCACAGCGGGTCTAGCTACTGCAGCCAGAGCGATCTGGCGCTGGTCTTCGGCCTCGGCATGCAGGCGGTGGCGAAGGTGGAAGTGGAGTGGCCGAGCGGAAAGAAACAGGTGATGGAGAACGTGAAGGCGCGGCAGCATCTGGACATTCGGGAGCCGTAGTTTTAGACTGCCAGTGCATGCTCCGGCGCAATCTCCTCCAAACTCTTTTCACTCCGCAGGTGGCAGCCGTTGCGGTTCCGCCGGCGAATGACTTTCACTTCTCAATCCTGGGCGACCGCACCGGGTCCTCGCAGCCACAAATTTACGGGCGCACGTTGCGGGAGATCGCCATGCTTGCGCCGGACTTCGTGGTGAATGTCGGGGATTCGATCCAGGGTCACGATGGCGCGAAGACGGAGTCGCAGTGGGAAGAGGTAAAGGCCATCTGGGCGCGGTATCTGACGCAGAAGCACTACGCGCTAGCCGGCAATCACGACGTCTGGGATGACCGTTCGGCCGCGCTCTATACCCGGCACACCGGCTTTCCGCTCCACTATAGTTTTACCCATCAGAATGCGCTGTTCGTTATGCTGGATAACTCGCGGACCGAGGCGCTGGACGCGGGGGAATTGCGGTTCCTGGAGGCGGAGTTGGAACGGTACAGATCCGCTTCGCCGAAGCTGGTGTTCTGCCACAAACCCTTCTGGGCGGGGCCGCTGGCGAATGGGGACGCGAGCTTTCCGCTGCACGCGATTCTGCGTAACTACGGAGTCGGGCATTTGATTTCCGGCCATCAGCACAAGTTCATTCGCACCGTGAAAGATGGCGTTGCCTACATGGCCTGCGGAAGTTCGGGCGGCGATATGCACGGCAAACTGCTGCGCGGCGAAGGCTTCGCGCAGGGCTGTTTCTACCACCACATCTGGGCACGCGTGCGGGGCGGGGAAGTACGCTTCACAGTGCGGGAACTGGATGGCATGGGCGGGCAAGGACGCATGTTCGCCGCTGAAGAGTGGGAAGGCATGCCCCGGTTCGATTCGGGTGATCCGGGCATCGCCGGTCGCCCCGCGACATAATAGGAATTCGATTGAGACGGCTGACCTACCCGCTATTGATTGCGCTCGGCATTGTGCTGATCTTCTGGAAGATCACGCTCTCCGGCCAGTTCACGTGGATGAACGGTGACGACACCGTGCAGCAGGTACTGCCGTGGCTGCAGATGCAGGCGCGCGAATGGCACCGCTGGCATTTTCCAGTCTTGGATCCGTTCCATTGGGCCGGCCAATCGCTAATCGGGCAGACCCAGCCGGGGGCCGTTTTTCCTTGGAATTGGCTGCTTTTTCTGACACCGCTCAAGAACGGGCGGCTGCAGACCGGCTACCTGAACGCCTACTTCGTTTCGTTGCATGTGTTGGGCGCGTGGGCCATGTTTCTGTTACTCCGTAGCCTGGGTGCGGTGCGGCCGTTGGCGGCCGTGGGCGCGGTGCTGTTCGGCGGCGGCGGATTCATGGCCACCGTGGACTGGCCGCAGATGTTGAACGGCGCGCTCTGCATGCCGGTGGTATTGCTGTTTTGGTTCCGGTTTCTACGTGCGCCCGGGCGGTGGATCTTCGCCGCGCTGGCTGGTGCGGCGGGGGGCTGTTCCATCCTGGCGGGCCACCATAGCGCCCCAGTGGTGATCCTGGCGGCGGTGGCGGGTGTGACGGCGTACATGCTCTTTGAGCGGCGTCCGACTCGGCGGCGGCTCATCGATTACGGCATCGGTCTCGCCTGGTTCGGGCTGTTCTTCTTCCTCCTTGGCGCGGCGCAGATCCTGCCCGCGGTGGAGTATTGGCGCGTCTCCTATCGCTTCGTGAATGCCAAGGAACCGGTGACCTTCGCACAGCAGATCCCGTACCTGATTCATCGCCATTTTTCCTTTGGCCCGGCGTCATTGCCCGGACTCGTCGTGAGCGGCTTTTATCGCGATACGATGCTCGATCCGTTTCTTGGCGTCTGCGCGACGGCGCTCGCCGCGCTGGGCTTCTGGGTGTATCGTACCCGCCTCTACGCGCGGATGGCGCTGTTCCTGGTGGTGTACTCGCTGCTGCTCGCGATGGGGGAGAACTCGCTCCTTCATGGTGTCTTCTTCGCGCGGTTTCCGCTGTTCGACAAGCTGCGCAATCCATCCATGCTGGTGCTGGGGATTCATCTCGCGCTGATTGTATTAGCGGTCTATGGGCTGGAGGCAATTCGGCGGGATCGTGTCCCTCGTGAGGGCGCGGTGTGGCTGGTGCGGATAGGCGGCGCGGCGATCGCAGTGCTGTTTGCTCTATGGTCTGTAGACCCGGCGAAGGCCGCGCTGGCGCAGGGCCTGGGCCAGTTTGCGGTGAACACGCTTGCCCTGGGCTGCATTCTGCTAGTCCCGATGGCGGCTGGCCGGCGCCTGGTGCTGGTGGCGGTGCTGACGCTGTTGGAAACCGGGTCGAACAGCACCAAAGGCTATCCGGACCGCGAGATGGGCTTCGCCAATTTCGATACGCTATCGCGGTACGACGATATCGCCGCGTTCCTGAAATCCGGGCAGCACGATCCGTCGTTCCGGATCAGCATCGATGACTCGGTGGTGTTGAAGAACTTCGGCGACTGGTATGGCATCCGCCAGGTGAATGGCTTTATGGGCATGAGCATCAACATGTTTCGCGAACAGTGGCGGCCAGAGCTCGATGGGTTGCTGGGCGCGCGCTATCACGTCGGGAAAGAACCACGCCGCCCGGAGCAGGTGAAGCGGTTTACAGGCACCAGTGGCGTGTCGGTGTGGGAGTCTCCGGAGTATGCCCCGATGGCCTGGACGGCCCATCAGTTTGAGCGCGTCAACGAAGGCCAACTGGCTGAACGTTATGCGCGCGGCTGGCCCGCCGTTCGCGAGCCCATGTTCGCTCTAGCGGGGGCGGCGAGTCCCGCTGTCTGCCCCGGCGCAGACGAAGTCGGCTTTCAAGAAATTGGCAGCGAACGCGCGTCCGTGGAAGTCAAAATGGCCTGCGACGGACTGTTGGTCTACTCGTCGGCATTTCTGCCTGGATGGGAAGCGCATGTCGACGGCCAGCCCGCTGCGATCATCGAAGCGTACGGAAAGCTGATGGCTGTGGCCGTCCCGGAGGGAACGCACAAAGTCACCTTCCGCTACGCGCCGGTGAGCGTGCGCGCGGGGGCGCTGCTGAGCCTGGGCGGCTTGTTGGCGTTATTCGGTTGGCTCTGGATCAGTCGACAGAGGGAACGGGAATCCCGAGATCGGCCGCGCCCAGTGGCGACATGATGGCATCCGGGCAGTAGCGGGCGATGTTCTCGCAGGCGATCTGCGCGCGCCGGACACGCTCCTTGCTCAGCGCCACCACGGTGTTCTCCAGGTGCGTGCCGCTGGGGTAGACGTCGGGCGAATTGCGCAGGCCGAACTTCAAATAGATCGGCGAAGCAATCCGGATTAGCTCCGGAATTTCGTAATAACGCAGGAAGCCACCGATGTTATCCGGCGCCTCCACGTAGAAGTCGATGGGCTTGGTGATCGCCGCGCGGATGGAAGCGATCTGCGGCAGCGTGAGGTCCGACGGAATGTTGATCGTATCGGCGCCGAGCCGTTCCAGCAGACGCGCGCTGGCCGGATTGGCGGGCGCCATCATCACCGAAGTCTTGATGATCAGGTTCGACGGCAGCAGGCCCTTGGCGCGCATCTCCGATACCATCTCGAGCGAACCCAGATCGCTCACCAGCACGCTGCGGATGCCGAACTCCACGGCCCGTTCCACATCGGCCAACCCCTGCGCCAACTGATTCGAACCGCGCTGCGAAAGAGCGATCGACTTACCCGCCGCCGAAAACGCCTGCGCGCCTATGTCGAAGCTCGCTCGCGGCCCCAGGAACAGATTTACTTCGATGCTGTGCTTCGTCCCAATGGCCGCCATCTCGCGAATCTCGTCGTCGGTCAAGAGCATGATGCCGCTGCCCTGGCTGATGCGGTGCACCGGGACCTGCCGCGCCTCCGCTTCGTCCAGTACCGCCGTCAGCGACCGCGGCCCTTCCGTGGACGGGATCTCGATACGATACTGCCCGCCGTCTGGAAAACGGAGCGGGGAATCGGGACTGACGGGCGCGTCTTCACCGGGCAGGCCGGCGCTGATCAGAAAATTGCGAATGGTGTCCATGGAACCTACTCGATGGTTGTGACTTCGTATCCTGCGCCCCATATCTGCGCGTGCAGGATTTCCGACTGATGCCCGTGGTGGGCGAAAATTTGCGAAACCAGTTCGGCCACGTTCTCCGAACCCCGCTCGTACAACACCAGCACCGATGGTCCGGCGCCGGACAGCGCGCAGCCCAGCAAGCCCGGCGCGCGCAACTTCAATATCTCTTCCAACCCCGGCACCAGCCGCGCCCGGTAGGGCTGATGGAACCGATCTTCAAGCGCCGTTGGAAACGCGGATACAGTTCCCGTAGCCAGCGCCGCAATCAGCAGCGCGCTGCGTTGCACGTTGAAGATCGCGTCGGCCTTCGAATACGACGACGGCAGCACCGTACGCGCCTCATGTGTGAGGAGCACGAAATCCGGTACCACCACAGCCACGCCGAACTTCTCCGGCAACTCCAGACGCACCGCGCGCGCCACCCCGTTATTATCAATGGCGCTGGCAACAATCGAACCCAGCACACAAGCGGCAACGTTATCCGGATGGCCCTCAATCCGCGCGGCCTCATCCAAAATACGATGCGCCGACCAGCCCAGCCCCAACAACTGATCGGCTATGATGACGCCGGCCGTCAGCGCCGCGGCGCTCGAACCCAGCCCCTTACCGATCGGAATTTCGTTATGCACTTCCAGATAAATCGGCGGCAACACGCGCCCAGCCGTCGTCGCAACGTTCAGCGCCGTCTGCCAGATCAGATTGTTTTCCCCGGGCGAGATCAACGACGCGTCCCGCCCGTAGCCGTGAATTTCCAACCGTTCTGCGGCGCGGAAACGGCAGGTGAGATGGATGCCCAGCGCCATGCCGAGGGCGTCAAATCCAGGCCCCAGATTCGCGCTCGACGCCGGTACTTTTACTTGATGCAGCACTCGCTATCCGATCGCCACTCGACGCTCTTCGCGGCAGGATTGATAGACGCCGGAAACCACTTCCAACGCATGCAGGCCCGATTCGCCGGAGGTCAACGGCGCCCGGCCGGTTTTGCACGCTTCGCCGAAATCCAGGAACTGGCGTTCGAACGGCGTCAGCGGAATCGCCATTGGATCGGAGGCGCCCGACATCACCAGCTTCTCCACCGGCGCCGGCTCGCCCTCGTCGTCCTGCACGTCCCACGCCGTCAGCTTGTCGCCCGTAATCACCGCGGTGCCCTTGGTGCCGTGAATCTCAATGCGCTCGGAGTAGCCCGGCCAGAACGCCGTCGACGCCTGGATCACGCCCGTCGCGCCATTCTCATAACGCAGCATCGCGTTGACGATATCTTCCGATTCAATCTTGTGCAACGCTCCCAGTTGCCAGTAGCCGTTCACTTCCTTCACGCGGCCAATCAGGTACAGCAGAATATCGATCTGGTGCACGGCCTGATTGATCAGCGCGCCGCCGCCTTCGGTCGCCCAGCTGCCCTTGATCGGACGCGAATAATACTGGGCACTGCGATACCACTTCACGTACGCGTCGGCCTGCAGGATTTTGCCCAGCCGTCCGTCGGCGAGCGCTTTCTTCAGAAACCGGGTCGAATCATCAAACCGATGCTGGCTGACGACACCGAACACGATCCCGGCGCGCTTGGCGGTTTCCACCATTGCTCGCGCGGTTTCAACGCTGGTCGAAATCGGCTTCTGCACCTGGATGTGCTTCTTCGTCTCCGCGCAGATTTCCAGCGGTTGCAGCCGGAAGTCGGGGAACGTGCAGACGTCAACGTAATCCACCTTCGGATGGCGGCACACCTCTTCATACGTCCGCACAAATTCGCAGCCGTTGGCCTCGGCGAATTTGCGCCCGTACTCCTCGTTCACATCCGTGCAAACGACCAGTTCATACCCAATGTTTTTCAAAGCCCGGGCATGCATATTCGAGATAGCGCCCGTGCCGATCATTCCTACGCGCAAATGGTTTCTCCTAAAACAGTTGAGTATATCGCAGGGGCCCCAGGGCCCGTCCCTTCCACGGCATCCAAATGTGCATTATCCTGTGGGCATGACGCCCCGCCCTTGCCTGCACCGCCGCCGCTTTTTGCAGACGCTTCCCGCCGGCCCGTTGGCGCTCAGTTCGCAGTTCGCTTCGCACGCCGCCGCATTGAAAGGCCTGGGCATGCCCGGGCCGTATAAGGGCCGGGTGATCGACGTGGAACACCCCGGCTCCATCGTCAACGGCGCCTATCAGGCCGGCCCCGTCACAACAATGATGCGCCGGGGCATGCAGGAACTCACCGGCGCCGACGGCTGGCTGGACGCCTGGAAGCGCTTCTTCGAACCCGGCGACGTCGTCGGTATCAAAGTAAACCCTGTCGGTATGCCCCACGTCATCTCCGCGCCGGAGGTGCTGCGCGAAATCATCGCCGGCGTCATGGCCACGGGCGTCAAGGCGCAGGACATCGTCGTCTACGACCGCTACCGCCGCCAGTTCCTGCAAGCCGGCTTCGACAAATGGTTGCCCGAAAAAGTGCGCTGGATGCACGCCGCCGAAGACTACGAGGAGATCCAGCTCGGCATCGATGGCTACGACCGCGATCACTACATGGAAATGGCGCTGGTGCAGCCCGGTCAGGACTTGACCAACCTCACCATGCGCCGCTCTTTCGCCTCCAACTTCATTTCGAAATCGGTCAACAAGCTGATCAATCTCTGCGTACTCAAGGACCACCAATCGGCCGGCGTCACCCTCGCGCTCAAGAACCTTTCGCACGGCCTGGTGAACAACGTCGCCCGCAGCCATTCCAGCGTTTCCCTGAACGCCTGTGGCGCCTTCATCCCCGCTGTCGTCCAGATGCCCGTCATTCGCAACAAAGCTGTCCTGCACATTCTCGACGGCGTCAAAGGCCTCTATCACGGCGGCCCCGGCGCTAAACCCCAGTTCGTCTGGGAACATAAACATATCTATTTCGCCACTGACCCGGTAGCGCTCGATCACGTCGGCTGGCGCGTCATCGACGCCAAGCGCGTCGCCGTCGGCAAGTCGAAACTCGTCGATGACAAACCCGACGAGTTCAGCCATTTCATCCACCGCCAGCCCGAACACATCGAGATCGCAGGCGCCATGGGGCTGGGAGAATGGAACTGGGACAAGATCGACCTCCGCGCCGTCCGCTACTAAAACGCCATTTTATAGGCCTTTTGTGCTATCCTGACACAAGACGGCTGGGCGGAATGGCGCCTCTGCTTGTGTACGATGAGTCGGTAGCTCAGTTGGTAGAGCATCGCACTTTTAATGCGGTGGTCGCGGGTTCGAGCCCCGCCCGACTCACCATCCCTCCCCCACTATACCCCTCGGAGGCGATGACAAAATGAAGCAGCCCCGTTCTATCCTCCTGCTCTCAGTTGGCGGGTTGTTCGCGGTCCTCACGCTCCTCTGCCTCTACGGCTTCGGACGGAACCTGCGCACCTACGCGCGGATGCGCACCGTCCCCGTCGAAGTCGTCAGAAGTTCCCTGCTGATCGACGCCTCCTCCGACCCTACCGGCGATCCCACCGACGTCGATTACACCCTGCGTCTCGACCTTGTCACCACCGATGGCTCCTCTCGCCCCATCCATTGGGAAGACGTCCCCGCCCGCTCCGCCTACCCCGAAGAAGCCTTCGATGAACTCACCCGCTGGGCCCCAGGCGCCCGCCATCAAATCTTCCAACTCCGCGGTGAAGCCCGGGCCATTCGTCTGCCCGGCTCCTCGGCGTCCCAGGAGTTAAACGCCGCCATCGGCTTCGCTTTTGCCACTGCCTTCTTCGCCTTCTTTACCCTCACCTTTGGCGCTATCGCCGGTGAGGAATCCACCTGGTTTCGGCGCCCCTGGCTGAAGCGAAACCTCGGCGTCTGGCTCGTCTTCTTCAGCGTGGGAGTCGCCGCCTTCATCGGGGATTTCTTTTTTCTTGCCAACCAACTCTCAAAGATCCTCTACTGGCCCGCCGCCGTCGCCACAATGCGGCACGCTCCCGCCGAGTACGACCCGCAATCCCTCCCTCCCAACGTTCACATGACCGCCGCCGCCCGCGATCGGCTTCGTCTCCGCTCGCATGAGGTGCTCACCTTTCAATGGAACGGCGCCACGCTCCACGGCGGCATTGGATCCAATGAAGGACCCTACGATGAACTCGCCCACCAGGCCTGTCGCTCTTCCGAAGAGTCGTGTCAGTTCCGCATCAGCCCAACTGACCGCTGGAACGTCGCCGCAAAGCCCGGTTGGAATGTCGAGTTCTTCATGCCCGTCGGCATGTTCACTCTATTCGGCGTCGCCTTTACCGGTGCCGGACTCATGATTCGGCGCGACAAGTTCTAACGCCGCCAACTGCGCGTCCAAGTGCTGCAACGCCGCCTCCAACTGCGCCCGCTGTCGCGGATGACTCGCCCGCTCCAAGTCGTTCAATACCCCCTTCCGCGACAACTCCAATCCGTATTTCTTCTTTTCCCACGCCAGCTGTTCCGCCGATTTCTCGGGCTCACGGTGCTTGGGACGATTATCGTGATCGTCCATCATCCCCTGCACCGATTTGTTCTCCCAGCCGCGTGACATCGCTATTTCCTGTCGCGCGCCACTCGGAACCCCAGCCATGGGCCCTTTGCCTTCGGTTCATCCGCCGCCCGGAACGAATAGAACGCCAGCGGCATGCCCGCGCCGCCATTGCCGCTGCGGAATAGGCGCATCGTTCCGCTGGCCGGCCCCTTCGGGTCCTTCCCCGGACTGTTGCGATAGTAATCCTCGCCCATCCAGTCATTCACCCACTCACTGGCGTTCCCCAGCATGTCGTAGAGGCCCCAGGTATTGCTGAACTTCGCACTGGCCACCTCTCGCAGTTGGTCTCCGCTGTTGTTCGACGTCCACGCGTAGTCGTCGATGTTGCGGGGCGATTGCGCGCCATCCCCGCCGCGCGCCGCATACTCCCACTCCGCCTCGCTCGGTAATCGGTAGTGGAACCCATCGCCGCGCGCGTTCAGCTTGGCGATAAACTGCTGGGTTTCATTCCAGCTGACCTGCACTTTGGGCTTGTTCGTACCGGTGGCCTTGCCTGTCATCACAGCGTTCCAGTGCTTTTCCGTCACCTCGGTCCGGCCCATTTGGAAACCCTTGCTGATTTCCACTTGATGGGCGGGTTTCACCCACTCCTCGCACGTGTCGCAGCCCATCACAAAGCGCCCGGGAGCGATCTTGGCGAAGTTCATCGGAATCCCGTCCAGGATCAACGCCAGTGATTCTTCCTGTGGCGGCGGGGGCGGCAATGTCGATGGCTGCGTCGTCACCGCGGGGGTAGTGGGCGGAGTCACTGCCACCGCCGGCGTCGCGCTCGGCTGGGGTGCCGGCGTCTCCATCGTTCGCATCGCCTGCCGGATCATCATCAGCGTGAAGCCCGTCGCCAGCAGAAAAATCGGAATCAGTATCCAACGTTTATCGAATTTCGACTTCTTCTCTTCCGGCACCACAACAGTTCCCGACAACGCATCCACGAACGCCTTGCAGGTCGGAAACCGCTGCATCGGATCCTTCTGCAGCGCCACGCCGATCGCCGTCGCCACACTCGGCGGCAGATTCGGGTTTAGCGACTGCAGAGGAATCGGTGGCTCATTCAGAATCTTGTACGACTGCGCAATCCACGTCTCAGCCTGAAACGGCAACTGCCCCGTGAACAGTTGAAACGCCAGCACCGCCAGCGCAAACTGATCGGACCGGCCGTCCAGCTTATCCCCGCGCACCTGCTCCGGCGACATGTAGCTCAACGTGCCCGCCGTCGTGCCCATCGATGGCGACGTCTGCGTCACGTTGCCCGTTGTCAGCCGCGCAATGCCGAAGTCGGCAATCTTCACATGTCCGGCTTCATCAAGCAGAATATTCCCCGGCTTCACATCGCGATGAATGATCCCCGCCAAATGCGCCGCGTCCAGCGCCGACGCAGCCTCCCGCAGGATCTGCAACGTTTGCGCATGGTTGCTGGTGTCGCCGGTCGCCAGAAGTGCGTCCAGGCTGGCCCCGCGGACAAACTCCATCACGATAAACACCCGGTCCCCGGAGCTGAAAAAGTCGTAAACGGCCACCGCATGCGGATGCTGCAAGCGCGCCGCCGCCCGCGCCTCGCGCGACAGATACTGCTCGTTGGCCACCCGCTGCTCCGGCGTGATCCCTTCCAGCATCACGCTCTTTAGCGCCACTTCCCGGTCCAGTTCCGGGTCGTAGGCGCGGTACACCACACCCATCCCGCCGCGTCCCAATTCCTGCCGAAGTTGATATCGCCCGATAGTTTCCATGATGTCCCGTTCGTCTCGGCCGCCATTCCTCCAGCGAACCCGATGCCAACGATTATAATAAGGCCACCTGCATGAGATGCTTACCCGCCATACTGCTGGCTGGCGCCGCGTTGTTCGCCGCCGAGGGCGACGAGTTCTTCGAAAGCCGAATCCGGCCTGTTCTCGCGGAAAAATGCTACGGCTGCCACAGCGCCAAACTCCGCGAGCCCAAAGCGAATTTACAACTCGACTCCCGCGCCGCGCTCCGCAAGGGCGGTGATTCCGGCCCCATCATCGTCCCCGGCAAGCCCGACGAGAGCCGCCTCTGGAAAGCCGTCTCCTACACCGATTTCCATCTCCGCATGCCGCCCACCGGCAAGCTGCCCGACTCGGTCATCGCCGATTTCAAAACCTGGATCGGCATGGGTGCCCCCGACCCGCGTGAAGACGCCACCACCACCACCCGCAAATCGCCCGCCGGCATCGACCTCGATCGCGGCCGTAAATACTGGGCCTTCCAGCCCCTCGCCCCCGCCGCGCCCCCCGCCGTAAAAAACAACGCCTGGCCCCGCACTGCGATCGACCCCTTCCTCCTTGGCAAGCTCGAAGAAAAATCCCTATCACCCGCCCCGGAAGCCTCCCGTCGCGCCTGGCTCCGCCGCGTCACCTTCGACCTCACCGGTCTCCCGCCCACGCCCGCCGAAGTCGACGCCTTCGAAGCCGACAAATCCCCGCAAGCCCACGCCCGCGTGGTCGACCGCCTCCTCGCCTCCCCCAACTACGGCGAACGCTGGGGCCGCCACTGGCTCGATCTCGTCCGCTTCGCCGAAACCAACGGCCACGAATACGACAACAACAAACTCGACGCCTGGCAATACCGCGACTACGTCATCCGCGCCTTCAACGAAGACGTCCCCTACAACGCCTTCGTCCGCGAACACATCGCCGGTGACCTCCTCCCCAAGCCCCGCCTCTCCAAGGACGGCGCGAAGCTCGAATCCCCCCTCGGTACCAACTTCCTCTGGTTCGGCGAAGTCCTCAACAGCGCCACTGATTCCGTCAAATCCAAGGCCGACGCCGTCGATAACCAACTCGACGTCATCGGCAAGACCTTCCTCGGCCTCACCGTTGCCTGCGCTCGCTGCCACGATCACAAGTTCGATCCCATCCCCACCGCCGACTACTACGGCATGGCCGGCATCATGCACTCCACAGCCATGCGCGAAGCCGTCATCGATTCGCCCCAGCGCGCCGCCGAAATCCACACCGCCCACCTCCGCGCCGCCCCCGTCACTCGCAAGCCCGGCAAGCTGAAACTCGCCCTCCGCCCTTCCGACGAGATCTTCGAAGATTTCAGTGGCCCCACCTGGGGCAAGTGGATTCCCACCGGCGAAGCCTTCGCCAACGGACCGCACGATGGCGTGGCCGATTCCGCCGGTCGCGGCGCGAGCGAACTCGTCGGCTCCCTCACCAGTCAGAAATTTCGCATGCCCAAGCACTGGGTCCACGTCCGCTTCACCGGCACCAAAGGCGACAAATCTCTCATTGAACGGGAACCGCTTCGCCTCACCCTCGTCGCCGATGACTACAAGAGCGTCCATTGGGTCGGCACTGGCAAACAGGACTTCGAATGGGTCAGCTTCCGCATGACCCTTGCCTACGAGCGCAGCTGTTATTTCGAATTGGTCGACCGTTCCCGCACCGGCAACATCGCAATCGATACCATCATCTTCTCCGAAGAATCCAAGCCCCCTCCCACCGAAACGATCGAACCCGCCGATTGGCGCGAACCCGCCCCGCTCCCGGTCGCGATCCCCGAATCCACCTTCGGCATGATCGCCTGGGACGAAGCCCCGCAGGACATTCGCCTCCACATTCGCGGGAGCCACCAGAACCTGGGCGACACCGTTCCCCGCCACTTCCTGCAAGTAATGTGGCGCTCTCCGGAACCCCCTGCTATCAAAGGCTCCGGCCGGCTCCTCTACGCCGATTGGCTCACCTCCGACGCCGTTCCCCTCCTCGCCCGCGTCTACGTCAACCGCGTCTGGAAACACCACTTCGGCCACGGCCTCGTCCGCAGTGCCGATAACTTCGGCCTCACCGGCGAACGCCCCTCGCACAAGGAACTTCTCGATACCCTCGCCGCGAAATTCGTCGCCAACGGCTGGAGTACCAAACAACTCCATCGCGAAATTGTTCTCTCCGCCGCCTATCGCATGAGCAGCCGGGCCAACGAAGCCGCCAACACCGCCGATCCGCGCAACGACCTCCTCCATCACTACCCCGTCCAGCGTCTCGAAGCCGAATCCGTTCGCGACGCCATGCTCAAGGTCTCCGGCACCCTGAACCCGCAACTCTACGGCCCCAGCGTCGGCCCGTATATCAGCAAATATCAGGACGGCCGCGGTAAACCCAAATCCGGCCCGCTCGATGGCGATGGCCGCCGCAGCCTCTACATCCAGGTGCGCCGCAACTTCCTCACCCCCATGTTCCTGGCCTTCGATTACCCGCTGCCCATCTCCACCATCGGCTCCCGCGGCACCTCCACCGTCCCCTCCCAAGCGTTGATCCTCATGAACAACGAGTTCGTCCTCGCGCAAGCCGAAAAGTGGGCCGACCGCGTCACCCGCGAAGCCGGATCCACAAACCCCAGCCGAATAAATCTCCTCTTCCGCCAGGCCTTCGGCCGCGCCCCGGAAAAGTGGGAAGCCGACGAATCCCTCCAGTTCCTCGAAAAAGGCCGCCCGCTGGCCGATCTCGCCCACGTCCTGTTTAACTCCGCGGAGTTCCTCTATGTCGAATAATCGCCGCCAATTCCTCACCCGCGCGGCCAATGGCTTCGGCTCTCTCGCCCTCATGAACATGCTCGCGCAAGGTGCCACCAAAGCCGGCATGCACCATCCCGCCAAGGCCAAAAACGTCATCTTCCTCTTCATGGACGGCGGCCCGTCGCAGATGGACACCTTCGACCCCAAGCCCCGCCTCCGCCAGGACCACGGCAAGAAGCTCCCCTTCCGCCCGCCCACGACCGTCTTCAACATCAGCGATCTCGTCTACGGCTCGCCCTTCACCTTCAAGCAATACGGCCAATCCGGCGCCACCGTCAGTGAACTCTTCCCCCACGTCGCCGGCTGCGTCGACGATCTCTGCATCGTCCGCTCCATGGTGGCCGACCACTCCGAACACACCGCCGCCAACTACTTCATCCACTCCGGCTCCGGCTTCCAAGGCCGACCCAGCATGGGCGCCTGGGTCAACTACGGCCTCGGCAGCGAAAGCGAAAATCTGCCCGGCTTCATCGTCCTCGAAAGCGGCCTCATCCCGCCCGGCGGCCTCGATTGCTTCGCCAGCGGCTTCCTCCCCGCCAGCTACCAGGGCACCCTCTTCCGACGCGGCGAACATCCCGTTGCCGATCTGACCCCGCCCCCCGCCCACGCCGACGCGCAGCGCGAAAAGCTCGGCCTGCTTTCGAAATTCAATAAGGGCGTTGTCGAACGCTTCGGCCAGGTCAGCGAGCTCGACGCGACCATCAAGAACTACGAACTCGCCTTCCGCATGCAATCGGCCGTGCCCGATCTGCTCGATATCTCCAAGGAATCGGACGCCACCAAAGAGCTATACGGCCTCAACGACAAGCTCACCGAAGACTTCGGCCGCGAATGTCTGATGGCCCGCCGCCTTGTCGAACGCGGCGTGCGTTTCATCGAACTGCTCACGCCCGCCCGCCCCGGCCTCGACCGCTGGGACCAACACGCCAACCTCGACAAAGGCCACCGCATCAACGCCCAGTCCACCGACAAACCCATCGCCGGCCTGCTCAAGGATCTAAAATCCCGCGGCCTGCTCGATTCCACGCTCGTCGTCTGGGGCGGGGAATTCGGCCGCACCCCCTGCGCCCAAATGGGCGAGAACGGCTTCGACGCCAACACCGGCCGCGACCACAACCCCTACGGTTTCACCATGTGGATGGCCGGCGGCGGCGCCAAACCGGGAACGGTCTACGGCGCCACCGACGACTTCGGCTACTTTGCGGTCGAAAACAAAGTCCACGTCCACGACCTGCACGCCACCATGCTCCACTTGCTTGGCATCGATCACAAGCGCCTCACCTACCGCTACAGCGGCCGCGATATGCGCCTGACCGACGTGCATGGCAACGTCATCAAAGCCCTGATTACTTAGCTTTGGCGAACTCCGCCACGCCGGCCGCGGCAATCTGCCCGTCCTGCTGCGACGTCACGCCGCTCACGCCAATCGCGCCCACAAACTGCCCGTCGATCACCAGCGGAATCCCGCCCTCCACCGGCAGCACGTCCGGCAGTTTCAACACGGCGTTGCGCCCGCCCGCCACGGCGTCTTCCAGCACTTTCGACGGCCGCTTCATCTTGATCGCCGTCCGCGCCTTCATCTGCGCAATGTCCACGGAGCCGATTTGCGTCCCGTCCATCTTCTGCAGATACATCAGGTTTGCGCCGTCATCCACCACGCAAATCACGACGTTCCAATTATTCTTCTTCGCCTCCACCTCGGCGGCTGCGGCAATCTTCTTCGCCACCTCCAACGTCAGTGCTTTCTTGTTCGCCAATTGCGCGAAGCCCGGCAGCGCCACCGCCAGGAATGTAAGTGCCACAAAGAAATTACGCATGGGAATTACAGTATCAGATGCCGCCGGAACTGTTGCGACAGCGTCAGCACCTCCGCCTTCACCTCGGCCGGCAACTCCCGCCAATCCATCTCCAGAACCGCCGCTGCCAGCCCGTACGCCGCGTTCCGGTTCAGCCGCCCCGGATAGCGTTCAATCAGCCGCGCCCACGCCTCCTGCCAGCCAATCGCCTGCAGCTCTTCCTTCGTTGCAATCCCCACGCGCCGCAACTCGGCCCCCATCGTCGGGCCCAGTCCACGCGCCTGCTCAATCGGTGTCACCTCTCTAGTGAAGAACAACTCTAGTGCACAACAATCCCGGGGCCGCTCGACGAACTCCCGTCCGTCGTCCGCCGCCGCGTTACCGGCGGAATCGGCTTCGGCTCCGGCCGCATCGGAACCACGTTCAACTCCTCTTCCACCGGCGCGCCCGCACCCGAAGAACCCGCCGCCACGTACGACCGCTTGTAACGCACCGTCGCCTCCGGATACTGCCGCCGGACTGAATCTTCCAACGCAATATCCACCGTCCGCCGGTCCCCCGCCACGACGCCCGCCGGCAAGTTGAAATACAGCGCATACCGCTGCCGCAACCGGTTCAACGTCGTGTCCAGCGCTGCCGCCTCGTCCGACTGCATCGCGTCGCCACCGGACTCCCGCGCAATCTCCGCGCTCCCAGCCGACCGTGTCCGCTGTCCGCCCATCTGCCCGCCACCTCCCGGGTACCCGCCGCCCGGATAACCGCCGCCAGGATACCCACCGCCACCGCCCGGCCCGCGCCGTCCGCCGCCCGCTCCCGGAATCCCCGGAATGCCGCCGCCCCCAATAATCACTCCGCCCATCCCGCCGCCGCGCCGGCGTCCGCCACCTGGCGGATACCCGCCGCCGCCCTGCGGGATTCCCCCGCCGCCCCGCCGCATCGCGTTCGGCACCAGCAACACGCTCATCACCGTATCCGCCCCGTTCAACGCCACCACCACCCGGGACTCATCGGCCTCAAACTCCGTCTGGTCGTCCGTCAACAGCACAATCGCTCGCCGCGCCTCCTTCCGCCCCTGCCGCCGCATAAACTGCGCCGCGTCAAACAGCGCCCGCGTAATGTCGGTCCCCCCATTGAACGTCTCCGACCGCAACAAATTGTCGAACTCCCGTTGCGCCTCCGCCGGCCCGCTCCGGAACGGCATCCGCACCCGGCTCGCCCGGTCAAACACCATCACCGCCACCCGATCATCCTTGCGCAACGACGGCAACGAACGATGTGCCGCCTCCGCCATCCGTTCCACGTGCGGTCGCATACTGCCACTGACGTCGATCAGAAACAGCAGATCAATCGGCATCTCCTCCCGCACGAAGTTCTTAATCGCCCGCTGCTGCCCGTGCTCGCGAAACAGAAACGCTTCCCGGTCCAGCCCCGCCACCGGCCGGTTGTCCCGGTCCAACACCTGCACGTCCACGCGTACCAGTGTCGTGTCGCTGCGGAAGACAACCTCGTCCTGTGCCGCCAAAACACCAGCCATCAGCAATGCCGCAACGGTCCACTTCATGTTCGTTTCTCCAAAGACAAAACCCGCGTCCCAGTGTTGGGACGCGGGCCGACTGTCTCAGGATATGCTAAGAACCGTTAAATTTACGTAACGCTAGAAAGTGATCGAAACAATCGCTTCGAACTGGTTCTTGCGCGACTGCGTCGACAGCGCGTCAAACGACGGCTGAATCCAGCGCGTATAGCGGAACTCCGGCACCAGTTTCACACCGAAATCGTCCACGAACTGCGCGCCCACGCCACCGGTCAACCCGCGGCCCATCGTGCGCGTCGGCGAAATTGGCTTCACATCGGCCACCGTCTCCACAATCGTCGTCTCCCGCTGCGTCCGCACGCTCTTCACATTCCGGAAGTTCATGCCGCCTTCAAAAAACGCGCGGTGCCCTGCCGCAAAGTGGTCTTTCGTGTAACGGCGCAACATCACCGTGTAATCCCAATACTTCACGATCGACGTTTCATCAATCGTCGTGTGCTTCCGGTCATCCAGCGGCGTATTCGGGTTGTCCACGCCATCGTACTGGTCTAGCGTAGAAGAATGGCTCGACTTGTGCTGAATCACACTGCCGACCACCGCAAACTTCCGCGGCAGCCGCACCTGCACGTTCGCGCCGAAACCGATACGATACCCGCCGCCGGCTGTGCTGGCGTCCCGCGTCTGATTCGTCTTCTCATCAGAAAACGCACCGTCCTGAATCGGCGTCTGTCCCAATACAGCCAGCGTCAAGCCGCCCGTGAACGGACGCACGTAGGCTTTCTTCTTCAAATCGGTGGATTCCACGCGCGGCGCGTTCGGAGACTGCGCGGCGCTCGGCTTGGCCGGTTCGGCCTTTGCCGGTTCAGGTGTCTGCGCAGCCTGCCCATAAAGGCCGGCTACCAGGATGGCTTGGACGGGAAGCGAGGAGAGCCCTCGGCGTAGGAAGGACATATTGCTATTCGACTAGTGTAAGCCGTTCCGGGTGTACGCTGCTTGCCCATTGTTTACATTGAAAAGGTATGGCCCCCGATCAAGTCGCCTCCGGCCCCTCTCCCATCCCGGTTTCCGCACTCCACCTCCAACCCGCATGAACTACGAAATATCCTCCGACCCTGCCCGCCTCGACCGCGCCGCCATCCACGCCGCACTCTCCCGCATGTACTGGTGCGAAGACATCCCTCGCGCCACGCTCGATAAAGCCATCGATAACTCCCTCCCCTTCGGCGCCTACACCGCCACCGGCGAACAGGTAGCCTTCGCCCGCGTAGTCACCGACAAAGCCACCTTCGCCTATCTCTGCGACGTCTACGTCCTCGAAGCCCACCGTGGCCACGGCCTTTCCAAGCGCCTCATGGAAGCCGTCACCGCCCACCCGGACCTGGCGGGCCTCCGCCGCTTCTCCCTCGTCACTCGCGACGCCCACGCCCTCTACGCCCAATTCGGCTTCACCCCCATCGCCGCCCCGCAAGGCCACATGGAAATCCTCCTCCCCGGCCTCTACAAGCGCCCCGTATAATCGTTCTATGGCAACGTTAGTCCAACTGGCGCCCTCCGCTCCAGCTCTGAACGAATCCGATCTGCTCCGCAAGGAAGCCGCGCTCCTCACCATTCTCAAGGAAATGGGCCACGTCATCGTCGCCTACTCCGGCGGCACGGATTCGGCCTACCTCGCCTGGGCCGCCGTCCAAGCCGTCGGCGATAACGCCGTCGCCATCACCGCCGATTCCGCCTCCATCCCCGAATCCCACAAACGCGACGCCGAACAGTTCGCCCGCGACTTCCAGATCCGCCACGAGTACATCGAGACCTTCGAATTCGATAACCCCGAATACGTAAAGAACGACAAAAACCGCTGCTTCCATTGCAAGGACGAACTCTTCACCCGCCTCGATAAAGTCTGCATCGAACGCGGCATCGCCAACGTCGTCTACGGCGTCAACGTCGACGATCTCGGCGACTGGCGTCCCGGCCAGGGCGCAGCCAAAGCCCACAACGTCAAAGCCCCCCTCGTCGAAGCCGGCCTCACCAAAGCCGAGATCCGCGAACTCAGTCGCCGCGCCGCCCTCCCCACCTGGGACCGCCCCGCCGCCGCTTGCTTAAGCTCCCGCATCCCCTACGGCACCGAAGTCACCAAGGAACGCATCAAGACGGTGGAGGACGGCGAAGAAGCGCTGAAGGCCCTCGGCTTCCGCCAGTTCCGCACCCGCTTCCACGGCGATCTGGTCCGCATCGAAGTCGCCGTCGAAGAACTCCCCAAAGCGCTCGACCCCGCCATGGCCGCCCGCTTCGTCGAAATCTTCAAACCCCTCGGCTTCCACTACGTCACGCTCGACCTCCAGGGCTACCGCCAGGGCTCGCTCAACGAAGCCATCACGCAGTAGTGTTCGCTATCGGCAAGTCGGTTTCGCTGCCGAAGAGTCCTTGCCCCCTTCCTCCCAGCCGCTTTGCACGCCCCGAACGAACGACTTCCCCGCGTCGTAGTAGATATCCACCACCCGCACAAAAATCGCAATCGCGATGAGGTTCCGCAACCATCGCGTCGCCAGCATCCGCGTCAATAGGTCCGGCCCAACCGGTTCATTCGTTTCCATACCAGGGAATGCGTAACGCAACCCAATTCCGGGCCAACTGGTCGGCACGCACAACGGCCGGTTCCCCGGTGTCGCCGGAAACGGCACCGTCTGGCCCGTCAGGGGGCAAGCCCCTATGACGAGCACTGCGCTTCTGCTACCCTCTTCGCCTTCGCCGCAATCCTGCCGCGGCCGCCAGCCCCAGCCCCAACAGCACCATCGTCGAAGGTTCTGGAACCGATGCCACTTCCAGGTTGTCGACGAACATCTTGGAGGTCCCCGTTCCAGAGGGCAATGCCATGATCGCGATAGCGCCGAGTGAGTTAACCGAGTTCACTCCCATCCCCAGGGATGTCGTCGGCCCGTCGTCGAACCGGACGCCCATTGTGCGTCCATTGAAGTCCATGGACAGCTGTACCGAATGCCACGCGTTCACTGTCACCGCTGCGGCACTCACGGACGCGTTAACCGCTTCGTTAAACAGCTGTGTGGACCCGGTGGACGTGATGATAACGTCTGCAAATGCGGTATTGCTGGTGGTGAACGTTGTCAGCCGAAACTGACCCGTGTTGCTCGCCAGCGCCACATAAAAGTCCATTGAGATCACGATCACGGGCGACCCGGCTGTGGAAAGAAATTGAATGGCGCGGGTGAAATTTGGCTGTCCGGCTTGGTCCACCTGTAAAGCCTTGCTCCCGGTGTTCGCCAACGTGTTCTGCACCTGGAATGCGGCCGCGGTTCCGATATCCTGAAACCAGCCCCCTTGCCCAACCAGATCCCCGTTGCTGAACCCCTCAAATGTCTGGCTGTTCAGGGTCGCTCCATGTGCCTGGGTGGACGTCAGAGAAAATGCCGCCAACAGCCCAAGTAGGAGATAAGAAGGAAGACTACGTTGCATATTCCGCGCGATGCCGATAGCGATTCCGGGGCGAAGCCGATAAGGATTCCGGGCGGATGCCGATAACGATTCCGACGGGAAGCCGATAACAATTCCGACGCGATGCCGATGGGAAACCATCGATTCCCGGAATGATTATCGGC
>CANIVU010000009.1 GCA_947470805.1 Acidobacteriota bacterium
GCGAGGCCGGAGAGGACGATGAGCGGGGCGGATTGCCAGCCGATCTGGTAGGTTTGGCGGAGGATTTCGGTCCATTCGAAGGGCCGCTGAAAGCATTCGCGGATGGCCTGGGCGGCGAAGAGGCAAAGCCCGCCGAACCATTCGATGGACTCCGAGACCGTCTCCATGAAGGACTGGAGGAGGGAGAGCGGAGGCGGCTGTGTTGTGGCGGTCGGCATAGCCAGCCTTTGTTAGTGCAGGTGGATCTCCAATTGGGAAAGTGACGCCATTTGGGCAAAGAGCGCGTGGCGGGGCGGCGGCGAAGGGTCAGGCGGCGAAATACGGTCACTGGGATTTTGGCCACCATCATGCAGACAAAAGGGGTGGGTAACCATGCAACAAAAACTGACCGAGACAATTCACACGACCGCACACGTGACGGAGATCCAAACCTATGGAACCGTGGCGACGCGGCCGATCGCGCTGGACCACCGGGTGCGGCTGGCGAGTGCCAATGGCCTGAACCAGATACTGGCGGACACGATGACGCTACGCGACCTGTACAAGAAGCATCACTGGCAGGTATCGGGGCCGACGTTCTACCAGCTTCATCTGCTGTTTGATAAGCATTTTGGGGAGCAGGCCGAGCTGGTGGACGCGCTGGCGGAGCGGGTGCAGATGCTGGGCGGCGTATCGATCGCGATGGCGCCGGACGTGGCTGAGGTGACGCGGATTGCGCGGCCACCGCGCGGGACCGAAGACGTGACGGTACAGCTGTTTCGGCTGATGCAGGCGCACGAGCTGATCATCGCCGAGACGCGGGAGTTGGCCCACATTGCGGCTAGCGGCGGGGACGATGGGACGAACGACCTGTTGGTTTCCGATGTGCTGCGGCTGAACGAGTTTCAGGTGTGGTTCATTAACGAGCAGCTGGCCGGGACGGGGATCGCGGTGGATAGCCAAACGGCTGGTTGAGTGAGCAGCGACGAATCAGGGGGCACCTGCGGGTATCCCCTGCGTTAGTTCATAGGCAGTTTGACGTGGAAGACAGCGCCCTTCGGTGCTGCCTGTGTAGCCCAGATTTCGCCGCCGTGATCGACGACGGTCTCCTTGCTCAACGCCAGGCCGAGGCCGAGGCCGTTCCGCTTGCCGAAGCTGGAGAAGGGCTGGAAGAGCTCGGCCTGAATTTCCTTGGCGATGCCTGGACCCTGGTCGGCGACGGTGATATGCATGTGGCCGTTTTCACGGACGCCGCGGATGGCGACGGTGCCGCCGTTGGGCATGACTTCAACGGCGTTGGCGATCAGGTTGACGAAGACGCGCTCCATGCGGGTTCGCTCGACATTGGCCTCCAGCTCCTCGGGAACATCGACGGAGAACTGAATGTGATTCGACGCTGCTTCCTGGCTGAGGACGGCGGTTTGCACGAGGTCCAGCATGTTGCAGCTTTCGCGTTCGCCCTTGGTGCCTTTGGAGGCGTCGAGCAGTTCCTGCAGCATTTCCAGAATGCGGCGGGAGGCGTTGTAGATGTTCACGGCGAGGCGCTTGCTGTGGGCTGGGGGGAGTTCGCTATCCACCATCATCTCGGCGCCGGAGTAGATGGCGGCCAGCGGGTTGCGGAGATCGTGTACGATGCTGGAGGCGAGGCGGCCGACGGTGGAGATCCGCTCGTGGCGGATGAGGTCGCGCTGGGCCTCTTCGAGCGAACCGGCCATCTGGTTGAAGGTCGCGGCGAGGCGGCCGAACTCGTCGCCGGTGTTGGCAAAGACTTCCGGGATGCGGTGTTTCAGGTGTTGTTTGCCGAGTTCGGAGGCGGCGCGGTCGAGCTCGGAAATGGGGCGGACGATGCGGTTGGCCAGGATGTAGCCGAGCAGGAGGCTTAAGATCAACGCGACGGCCCAGATCAGGAGAAGATCGCGACGGAGGCGCGCGAGGCGCTGGCCGGCGGCGCCGAAGGTGCGGGCGATGGTGAGCTTACCGACGGGGGCGCCATCGAGACCGAGGAGGTCGCGTTCAATGCGGGCGTCGTCGTCGGAAACCTGGCCAACGGTGGAGGCGAAGCGGGTGTCTTTGCCGGCGAAGACGAAGTCACTGCCGCCGGTGGACTGTTTGAGCGAAGCGGCCATACTGTCGGTGACGGGGTAGCCGGCGACGAGGACGCTGATGAGGGCGGGGCCGCGGACGCTGTCGACAAAGATGGGTGTGAGGACTAGCCGGAAGAGCATGCCTTCCTGCACGTGATAGCCGGAGACCTGGCGAGGGGCGGATGGGACGACGGCGGTTTCGACGGGCCAGCGTTGGAGCTTGGGGGTGCCGGAGAGGACGGCGATGGTGTTGCCGCGGGGGTCGGCGACGATGAGGAACGTTGACTCCTTGAGGGTGGGGCTGAGGTAGGAGCCGAGCTCGGTGGCGGAGTCGCGAATGGTGGCGGGGTCACCCGTGCCGAAGGCGGCGCGGACGTTGGGGAGGCTGGAGAGGAGGAGGGCGGCGGAGCCGATCATTTCCTGGCGGGCTTTCAGCACCGATTCGTAGGCCTGGAAGCCGGCCTGCACCTCTTCTTCGAGGGAAAGGGTGGCGCTTTCGACGGCGTGCCGTTGGAGCATGTAACCGGCCACACCGAAGAGTCCGGTAACGATACCGAACACCGAGAGCCAGATCTTCCACCGCAGGGGCATTGCTTAACTACTTCTTTCCGGGATAGGGACCGTTCTCCGCAGGCACGGGCGGATAGTCGGCGCCGTGTTTGTTTTTGTGACCAACTTCCAGATAGCCGGTTTCGGAGATTTTTACCGATCCCAGATCCTGATCCGCACCCACTGTTACGCGACGCTCCAAGGCGGCCAACGTCTTTTCCGTGGCGCGCTCATGAAACACCTTCAACGTATATTCCCCGGCCGGAACATTGTCGATTCGAAACGCTCCGCTCGCTACGGAGGTCGCGAAAAACGGGCTGGGTACTACCACGATAACCGCGCTCATCTGCGCATGGATGTTACAAAACACGCGAACCACACCGGAGCGGCGAAAAGTTATCTTTTGTGACGTGCCGGGGGCGTAGAGGCCGGTGTCGAATGGCTGGCCGGAGAAGTTGGAGAAGGCGTTGTGGAAGATGGGGTCGTGGTTGGGGAAGTCGACCTGGGAGCCGACGGGGATGGCGAGGATGTGGGGGAGGAAGCGCTTGTTGCGTTGGTCGAGGAGGAACTTGCCAGGGGTGGGCGGAGCCGGGCCGTTGACCGGTTCGAGCCAGACGACGACGCCTTCGGCGGAGCCTTTCTTCTTCGCGTCGAGCAGTTCCACCTTGCCTTGCAGGGCGGCGCCGGAGAGGGCGGCGGCGGCCGCGAGACTAAAACAGATAAGCGATGGAAAGGTCATAGCGATTCATGCGGCGGTTGGCGGCGCCGACGTAGTTGGAGCGAATTTGCAGGCCTTCGAAAGTGAGGACGACGTTGGGGGCCATCCGGTACATGACGTTTGCGCCGGCGTTGCGGTTGCGGCCGTTCTGGCCGCGGTTGAGGTCGCTGTCGCGGTCGTCATGGATGCCGGCGAACCAGTTGAAGGTGAGCCGGTCGGTGGCGGGAACGGAGATTTGGGTCCAGCCGCCGGTGGAGTGCACGGTGGTGATGAAGCCGTTGGCGGCGATGCGGAAGGATTGGCGGAGGGCGCCCAGGTGATGGACGTTTTCCCCGCTGAAGAACGTGCCGGTGAGGGAGAGTTTTGATAGAGGGGTGATCAGCCAGTCGGCGGAGACGATACGGGAGGGGAGGCTCTGGGCGCTGATGCGGGATTCGGAGACGTGGGTGCCGACGCCGATTTCGAAGCTGCGATCGCCGGAGAAAGACTTGGCGGCGGCGGCCCGAAGTTCCAGGCTGGGACGGCGGCGATTGTTGATGAGATTGGCAGGGGCGCCGGTGGAATCTTCGGCGGTCTGCATCACGGCTGCCTGGCCTTTGAACCAGCCGGCGCGCTGTTCGAAGCGGACCTGCGGCTGCCAGCGCCAGAGATTGCCGGCGCTGGTGAGGGGAGTGATGCCGACGTAGGCCATGGAGTTCGGATTATGGGGGGAGATGAGCGGCTTCATCAGCCCGAGCGAGACGGAGCGAGTCGCCCAATCGACGGTGAAATCGGCGGTGCGGATACGGAAGGGGGTGGTTGCGCCTTCGGTGTTACCGTCCCAGAAGTCCATCATGAGGGAACCGGAGATCTTGCCGCCCCAGAGGGTTTGGGGGCCGTGGTAGCGGAGGCCGATGATGGATTGGCGGACGGTGGCGCCAGCGGCGGCGCGGCCGGGGGTGGCGGCGGCGGTTGTGGGAACGTCGACGGAGTTGGCGCCTTTGGTGTTGTAGAACGTTTGGAAGAGGGCGGTGCCGGTGAGTTCAAGGGGGAAACGGCTGGGGGAATCGACCTTGGTTTGGGCCTGTTCTTCGACGCGGCGTTCGACGATATCGAGGCGTTCGGGGAGGGTGGGCTTCCCTTCGACGAGTTCGCGGAGCTGTTTGACTTCCTGCTTGAGTTCGCGGTTTTCCGATTCGAGTTTTTCGAGGCGGGCGACGATGGCAGCCATGTCCTGGGCGGCCAGGGGCACCCAGGCGAGCAGTAGTACCCACTTACGCACGGAGTAGCTCCTGCACGCGGGCGCGGACGGTGGCAAGGGGGAAGGGCTTCGTGAGGAACTCATTGGCGCCGGCGGCGAGGGATTCGGCACCATCATGGCGCGCCGACATGGCAACGACGGGAACGCGCAACAGTTCGGGCCGGGAACGCATCCAGGTGATGAGTTGGTACCCATCGACACGAGGCAAATCGAGATCCGTAAGGACCACCGCCGGCGCGGGCGAGTGGGTCTCCAGATACTCCATGGCTTCGCGGCCGTCGAAGACGGTCACGGTGTCCACGTTGTCAATCGCCAGCAGGCCGATTTCGAGGGTCCCTGCCAGCGCTCTGTCATCTTCAACAATGAGTATGGTCCGGGCCATGCCGCCCCTTTATGGAAGAAACCGATAGCCAACGCCATGCACCGTCAGAAAGTGTCTGGGCACGGCGGCGTCGGCTTCAAACTTCTGTCTCAACTTTACAATGTGTGCGTCGACAGTTCGAGTGTTGGGGAAGGAATTGTATCCCCAGACCGAATTGAGGATAACGTCCCGGGTGAGGGGGCGGTCCGCGTTTTGCAGGAAGAACACCAACAAATTGTACTCCGCCGGGGTGAGTTTTACCTCTTCGCCCTTGCGGACGACGACGCGGCGTTCGATGTCGACTTCGGTATCGCCGAAGTGAATGACGCGGTGGGAATCGGTGGTGGCGCGGCGGAGGACGGCGCGGATGCGGGCCATGAGCTCGCGGCGGCCAAAGGGCTTTGTAACGTAATCGTCCGCGCCGATCTCCAACAGGAGGACCTTGTCGATTTCGTCGCCGACGGCGCTGAGTACAATAATAGGTGTCTGTACCTTGTCGGCGCGCAGTTGCCGGCAGATCTCAACGCCGCTCATTCCTGGCAGTCGCAAATCGACGAGAATGAGGTCCGGGCGCAAGGTCAGACTTCGTTCGTAGCCCTCTCTCCCATCCGCGGCCAAGTGGACCCGGTAACCCTCCTGCTCCAACATCAAACCAATTGTGTCGCGGAGGCTGTCGTCGTCATCAATTACGAGTATCGTTTGCATTCACGCCCGTCTGGAATTGTATCGAAAGGGACCTCATTTCATGCGTAAGTTTTTTCTCAGCATCCTGTTAGCCGCTTCTGTCCTCCTGGGGGAGGAGTATAAGGCCGAAGCCGGGGGCGCGCCGCCGGCCGAATTGTCCGATAGTGTGAAGGGCCTTCTGGAGAAGCAGGGCGTCAAAGTGATGAAGGATGGCAAGCCGCTGAGCGAGATCTGGTTCCGCGCGGAGATGCCGGCGCCGAAGCCGACCGCGGAGCAGAATATCACCATGCCGAACGTGCCGCACGGTTCGTTGTTGGGCGTGATCAAGGTGGAGCAGACCTATTCCGACCGGCGCGGGCAGATGTTCAAGCCCGGGTTGTATACGATGCGGTACTCCTATTACCCCGAGAATGGCGACCACCAGGGCGCGGCGCCGCAGCGGGATTTCCTGTTGCTGAGCATGGCGGCTACCGATACGGATGGGGCGGCGACTCCGGTGTTTAAGGAGCTGGTGGAGCAGAGCAAGAAGGTTTCGAATACGCTGCACCCGTGTGTGTTCAGCATCCGCAAGGAAGATCCGAAGTACTTCAAAGAAGGGTCCGTGGAGAAGGAAGGGGATCACGATTGGATCCTGATGCGGAAGATGGGAACGGTGCCTGTGTCGCTGGTTGTGGCCGGGAAAGTGGAAGCGTAGGATTCAACATCGCCGCCTGATAGAATGCTTTCGCCATGTCGAAAGCGCTTACTATTGGATTTTTTGCAATTGCCCTGACGGCCGCCGTGCCGCGGCCGGAAGTGCCACAGCCGCAGTTCGCGCGGCCGGATTGGCAGACGTTGAACGGCGAATGGGAGTTTGAGTTCGACGACGCCAATGCCGGGCTGCGGGAGAATTGGGCGGTTACAAAGAAGGCGCTGTCGCGGAAGATCACCGTGCCGTATGCGTTTGAGACGAAGCTGTCGGGGATTGGCGACACTTCGTTTCACCCGTGGGTTTGGTACCGGCGCGCGGTTACGATGCCGGCGGGTTGGGCTGGGCGGCGGATCCTGCTGCACTTTGGCGCCGTGGATTACCGGGCTTCGGTTTGGGTGAATGGGCGGCTTGCGGGGCAGCACGAGGGCGGCAATGTGCCGATCAAATTGGACGTGACGGATTTCCTGGCGGGGACGGGGCCGCAGGTGATTGTGGTGCGGGCGGAGGATCCGCCGGAGGACCGTTACCAGCCGCGCGGGAAGCAGTACTGGCAGCCGCAGAGCCGGGGGATTTTCTATACGCGGACGACGGGCATTTGGCAGCCGGTGTGGCTGGAGGCGGCTGGGGCGAGTTATCTCGATAAGCTACGGACGCAGACGCAGCCGGATGGGCATGTGGTGTTCAATGTGAAGCTGGCGCGGCCGGCGGCGGGGTTGACGCTGCATGCGACGGTGAAGTTCCGGGATAAGGTGGTGGCGAGCGGATCCGTGGCTGCTGCGGGGGAGCGGGCCAATTTGGGGTTGTATGTGAACGATCCGGTGAAGTGGGGGACGGGGCAGGGGAACCTGTACGACGTCGATTTCGAGCTTCGGCGCGGCGGGGAGGTGTTGGACCGGGTGACGTCCTATTACGGCTATCGCGCGATCCACATTGAGAACGGGCGGTTTCATTTGAACGGGCGGCCGACGTATTTGAAGATGGTGCTCGACCAGGGGTATTGGATGGAGTCGACGTTGACGCCGCCGACGGATGAGGCCATCAAGTACGACATCAAAATGACGATGGATATGGGCTTCAACGGGGCGCGGAAGCATCAGAAGCTGGAGGATCCGCGGTTTCTGTATTGGGCCGACAAGATGGGCTTTTTGGTGTCGAGCGAGATGGCGAATGCGTATCTTTACGACGAAGATTATGCGGCGAAATTCACGCGGGAGTGGATTGAGGCAGTGGAGCGGGACGTGAATCATCCGTCGATTGTGATGTGGATTCCGATCAATGAATCGTGGGGTGTGAGCGATGTGGCCGATACGCGGCAGACGCAGCATTTGAAGGCGTTGTACCACTTGACGAAATCGCTGGACGCGACGCGGCCGGTGATCGATAACGACGGGTGGGAGCACACCGATATGACGGATTTGTTCGGGATTCACGATTACGCGGCGCGCGGGGAGCGCCTGGTGGAGAAGTATGCGGTGTTGGGGCAGAAGGAGTTCGCATTTCCCGGGAACGGGCGGGCGGCGTTGGCGCCGGGGTTTAAATACAACGGGTCGCCGGTGTTTTTGAGCGAGTTTGGGGGGATTGCGTATCCGCTACCGGGGTCGCCGGTGCCGGCGGATGCGTGGGGGTATGCGGGGGTGGAGAAATCGCCGGATGCGGCGTTGGAACGGTTACGAAGTTTGTACGTGGGGATTGCGAAGATTCCGCAGATTATGGGGATTTGCTATACGCAGTTGACCGATGTGGAGCAGGAGATTAATGGGTTGTTGACGTATGACCGGAAGCCGAAGTTTGATGTGAAGGTGATTCGGGAGATTAATTCGCTGTTGCAATGATGGTCTGAGTGGCGAGTGTGACTAGTCGAGGACGCGTTTGAGGATGGGTACGGTGAGGAGTATTGTCACGCCAGCGAGGGCGAGAAGGGCGCTGGCCACCGCGCCAAACAGGCGGAACAAATGCTTGCCGTAGTGAGCATCGAGCCAAGCGTTGGGGTAGGTTTGGACAAGTAGTTTCGCGTTGGTGAGGCCGACTTTGTGGACGTCGAGCGATACCGCGTATTGCTGGCCTTTTTGCGCTTTGAACTCAGCAATCCAGCAGGCGGTGGCGTTGTCGGAGAAGCCCAGGGTGTCGGCCCTTGAAGAGCCGGATGCTTCGGTATTTCCGTTGCGGAGGATGGTCCAATCAATAGCGGATGGCGGGCAGGTGTGGTTGTTGCTTCCGCCGTAGAGGTAGAGCTGGAAGGATCTGTTTTCGGCGGCAGTGAAGGGTGGGATATCGACGCGGCCAGGGGTGGAGGGGACGGGATGGGCAACGGGCGTCCAGGTCCGGAGATCCTCCGGCTCCGGGCGGGAGAGGTATAGCAGGGCCCCGAGGGCCAACAGGACGCCGGCGATGACCCGGTGGGTCAGGGCGTCCCTTTCACAACCACTACCCGGAAGCGAACCTCCAGCCGGGTGCCGGTTTTGTTCAACGGGGAGTCCGTTGGCTCGCCGTCGATCTTCCACTCCATGGCGCTGTTGAGGATCGTCTCGCCTTCCATTGTCAGCGCCTGGCGTACGGTGTAGAGCATGTCTTCCCGTTCGATTTGACGGGGTTCGGACAGCTCATATACACCGCGCACCCAGGGGGCTGCTACTGTCATCAGCCGGCAATCCCCGCGCGCATCTCATTGACCGCTTTCTGCAGGCTCTTCACCTGCTCTTGCAGCGGGATGTACTCCATGGTGATGTAGTGCTCGTAGCCGGCCTTGGCGATCGCCTTGTAGATATTGGCGTAGTTCATCTCTCCGGTGCCGGGTTCGTTCCGTCCGGGATTGTCGGCCACGTGGAAGACGCGCACGTATTCCATCGCAGCGAGTGCGGTGCGGATGACGTCGCCGCGTTCCACCTGTTCGTGATAGAGATCGAAGAGCAGACGGAGGTTGGGGTGATTGACAGCCTTCATGAGACGCAGGCCGTCGACGCAATTGGACAGGAAGTAGCCCTTATGGTTCACCTTCGTGTTGAGGGGCTCCATGATGAGGGTGATATTGGCCTTGGCGGCCAGATCCGTGGCGCGTTTGGCGCATTCGATCATGGCGGTGAACTGCTGTTCGAACGTCAGGCTGGGCACCGCGTTGCCGGACATGATCAGCGCCATCGGCACTTCCAGCTTCTGCGCGAAGACCAGGTTTTTTTCCACTTCCTTCAGGAACGCTTCGCGCACGGCGGGGTCCACCATATTGATCTTCTGCTGGCCCCAGCGGGGCACGGAGCTGAGCGTATCGATGCCGAGTTTCAACGAACGTGTAAGCTTCTTCACCCGGTCGATATCGGCGTCGGTCCAGTCGTAATGTTCACCGACGAACTCCACCGATTGCAGACCGGCTTTGGCGGCCGCCTCCATCCTCTCTTCGAACGTCCCCTTCAGGGTCCACAACATGACGCTCGAGGTGACCTTGGCCTTCTTCGGGGCGGCGGGCGTCGGAGCCTGCTGGGCGAGCATCATGGCTGACGGGGTGGCGGCGAGAAACGTTCGGCGGTCCATAACCAACTAGCGTACCCCGCGCTTATCCAGGAACGCACGCATCTGTTCCTGCGCCACGTCCGCCAGCGCGTTACGCTCCATCACGGAGCGGGCGAATTGATAGGCCGCCTCCTGCGGCATGTCGATCTGTTCGTAGAACGCGCGCTTGCCGGTGGCGACGGTATAGTCCGACGCGCCGGAAATTTGGGCGGCGAGTTCGTCGACGGCGCTGTTCAGCTCCCCCGCGGGGACGGCGCGGTTGATGAGTCCCCATTCCGCCGCTTCACGGGCCGTTACCGGGCGAGCGGTCAGCAACATCTCCATGGCCCGTTTGCGGCCGATGGCACGTGTTAACGCCACCATCGGCGTGGAGCAGAACAGGCCGATCTTCACGCCAGGCGTGGCGAACCAGGCTTCTTCGCTGGCTATCGCCAGGTCGCAGGTGGCGACCAGTTGGCAGCCGGCCGCGGTAGCCACTCCTTGCACCTGCGCGATCACTGGCTGGCGGATGGATTGGATTGTCTCCATCAGCTCCGTGCAAACGGCGAACACCTCCTCCGCCTGCGCGGCGGTGCAGCCGATCATTTCGCTCAGATCGTGGCCGGCGCTGAAGACGGGGCCATCAGCGGCGAGGATGACCACGCGGCCGGTGGCGGCGCGCAACGCGTCGATCAACGCGCGCATCATGGCGAGCGAGAGGGCGTTGCGGCGCGGACCGGCGAGCGTGATGCGATCGATGGGGCCGTTGGAATCGGCGCGAATCACTTCTTGCCTTCCAACTGCCAGGAGGTGAACGGCGAACGGGCGCCGCGGATGTTGACGTTCAACACGTACGGCCCTTCGTAGGCGAACGCGCGGGCGAGCGCGGGACCCACCTGGTCCATACGGTCGATGGTTTCGCCGCCGCCGCCGAAGCCCTGGCAGACCAGGTCGTAACGCGTGCGGCGGAGTTCGCAGGCGGTGGTGGTCCCTTGCACTTCGCCCTGCAGTTCGCGTTCCAGGCCCCAACCCCCATCGTTGCCAACGATGATGACGACCGGAACCCCATAGCGGACCATGGTGTC
Source organism: Acidobacteriota bacterium (assembly GCA_947470805.1). GTDB lineage: Bacteria > Acidobacteriota > Terriglobia > Bryobacterales > Bryobacteraceae. The sequence goes on from CANIVU010000009.1 coordinate 10,872, forward strand.
GAGTTCGGCGATGTAGAAGCCGAGGGAGCCATCGCCGGTCATCATCATGACGGGCTGCTTCGGACGAGCCATCTGCTGGGCCATCGCGAATGGCAGCGCGGCGCCGATGGTGGCCATGGGCCCCAGCCGCAGCCAGCCGCCCGAATGGAGCGCTGGAAGAATGGCGCGGCCCCAGTGAATGAAGTCGCCGCCATCGAAGGAGAGGAGCGGAGAGACGGGAAGGGTGCGCTTCACCTCCTGGAAAAACTGGCCGGGGTGGAGGAGAGTGTCGTCGCCGGATTGGGCCAAAAGTTTCGTCATCCACTCTTTACGCCACTTGCCGATTTGCTTCATCCAGGCCGTTTGGGGCTCCCATTGCTTCGACGGGAGCGCGGCCTCCAGGAACGTCCGCACATCGCCGACCACGCCGACGGCAACGTCGCGAACATTACCGATTTCACGAGGTTCAACGTCGACTTGAATGAACTTCGTTTCCTTGCCGAAGAGGCGGGGGCCGCCCATGGCCAGGCGGTAATCGATGCGCTTCCCGAGGACGAGGACGACGTCGGCCGCTTGGAAGGCGGGGATGCAGCCGCGGTTGAGGGAGGGGTCGGCATAACCGCAGTGGCCGGCGAACTTTTCGCTGATCACGCCGCGCGCCATGGTGACATCGAAGTAGGGCAGGCGGGTTTGTTTCAGGAACTTCGTCAGCGCGGCGCCGGCGTCGCTCCACCACAGGCCGCTGCCGCCGATGATCACCGGGCGTTCGGCGGAGGCCAGGAGGTCCATCGCGGCAGCCACGTCCTCGCATTGCCGGGCGATGCCGCGCGCTTTCGGCATATTCAGCGGAGCCTCGGTTTTGCCGGTGAAGACGTTGACGGGGATGGAAAGGTGCGTGGCGCCGTAGCGGCCGGAGAAGGCTTCATTGTAGGCGTGGCCGAGCGCGAACGGGACCTGGGACGGCGTGGTGACGAGGTGGGAAAACTTCGTAACCGGCGCGGCCATGCCGACCTGATCGATGTCCTGGAACACCACGCGGTGGCGCGCTTCCGTCGCTGGCGTGCCGCTGACGGCGATGACGGGGCTCCCGTTGGAATGGGCGGTGGCGATACCGGTAAGAGCGTTAGTATGGCCGGGACCGCCGGTGACGATGGCCAGGCCGGGGCGGCGCGTCATGCGGCTCCAGCCGTCGGCGGCGTGGACCACGGCAGCTTCGTGACGCATGTGGACAATCGGCACTCCACGTTTCTCCGCGACGGAAAGCACCTCATTCAAATGATCTCCGACCAACGTAAAAATGCGGTCGATCCCGAGTTGCAGCGCACTCTCCACGAACAGTTCAGCACCAGTAGGCATGTCTGCCATACTAATCTTTTTGATGCCCAAAATACTCGTCACCGGCGGCGCCGGCTACATTGGTTCTCACACCGTTTACCAGCTCCAACAGCAGGGCTTCTCCGTTGTTGTGGTGGATGACCTTTCCAAAGGCCATGCCGCGAGTGTCCCGGCCGGGACACTGCATGTGTGTTCGCTGTTTGAACGGGAGCGGCTGGCGGCGTTGATGCAAGCGGAAAAAATCGACGCGGTGATTCATTTTGCGGCATTTATCGCGGTGGGCGAATCGACGCGGGAGCCGGAAAAGTATTTTCACAACAACACGGCGGGTTCGATTTCGCTGTTCTCGGCTATGGCCGACGCGGGTGTGAACAAGCTGGTGTTTTCTTCGACGGCGGCGGTTTACGGGAATCCGGCTGTGGTACCGATTCCGGAGACTTCGACGATCAGCGCGGTGAATCCGTACGGCGAATCCAAGGTGATGGTGGAGAAGATCCTGGATTGGCTGGACACAAGCCGTGGCGTCCGCAGCATTCGCCTGCGCTACTTCAATGCGTGCGGCGCCAATAACGAAGCGGGTTTGGGCGAACGGCACGATCCGGAGACGCATCTGATTCCGTTGATTTTGAAAGCGGTGATCTCGGGCAAGCCGGTTACGCTCTTTGGGGATGACTACGCCACGCCCGATGGCACCTGCGTGCGCGATTATGTGCACGTGGACGACCTGGCCAGCGCGCACATCGCGGCCGTCAATCATCTACTGGGCGGAGGCGCCACCGGGGCCTACAACGCGGGCACCGGTCGCGGTTATTCGGTGAAGGAAGTCGTGGCCGCGGTTGAAAAAGTGACCGGCCAGAAGGTGCCGTTTATCATGGGTCCGCGGCGCGAAGGCGACCCGGATCAGCTGGTTGCTGACTCCTCCCGGCTGCGCGAAACGCTCGGCTGGAAGCCCCGTTTTGACACTATCGAAGCCATCATCGAATCCGCCTGGGTTTTCGAAAAGCAAAACTTAACATAGAATACGCGCATGGTGCGCATTTTATCCGTCCTGGCCTTTACGGCCTGCCTTATGGCACAAGACTATGACGTGTTGCTGAAAAACGGCCACGTCATCGACCCCAAGAACAACATCAACGCCGTCCGGGACGTTGCCATTAAAGATCAGAAAATCGCCGAAGTTGCCGCGAATATCGACGCGAGCAAGGCGAAGAAGGTCGTGGATGTAAAGGGCCTCTACGTGATGCCCGGGCTGATCGATCTGCACGTTCACACCTTCTACGGCGATGGACCAAGCTATCGCGACGGGCAGCTGAGTGTGATCCCGGATTCGCACACGTTCCGCAGCGGCGTGACCACCGTTGTCGATGCCGGCACACCCGGCTGGCGCAACTTTGAAGTGTTCAAAAAGCGCATTGTGGACCGTTCCAAGACGCGTGTGCTGACCTTCCTGAACATCGTCGGCGCGGGCATGGGCGGCGCGGTGGAACAGAACATGGAAGACATGGATCCGGCGCCGGTTGCGGCGATGATCAAGAAGTACCCCGAATTGATCGTCGGCGTGAAAACGGCCCATTTTGCGGGGCCGGAGTGGATTGCGGTGGACAGCGCGGTGAAGGCTGGCGAGACGGCGAACGTGCCCGTCATGGTGGACTTCGGCAGCTTCCGGCTCGAACGGCCGCACCAGGATCTGGTGTTGAAGCATCTGCGTCCGGGCGACATGTACACGCACGCCTACCTGGCCGCGGTCCCGATGATTGATGACAACGGCAAGGTGCGGCAGTACTTGTTCGACGCCAAGAAGCGCGGCGTGAAGTTCGACGTCGGTCACGGCGGCGGCAGCCTGGTGTTCCGCTGGGCGGTGCCGGCCATCAAGCAGGGCTTCATTCCTGATTCGATTTCGACGGATCTGCACACGTCGTCGATGATCGGCGGCATGAAGGACATGACCAACGTGATGTCGAAGTTCCTGAACATGGGAATGACGATGCAGCAGGTGGTGGAAGCATCGACGTGGCACCCGGCGCAGCAGATTAAACGGACGGAGTTGGGGAATCTGTCAGTGGGTTCAACGGCCGACGTGACGGTGCTCTCCGTGCAGAAGGGCGACTTCGGGTTCGTGGATGTCTATGGCGCGAAGTTGAAGGGCAACCAGAACCTGGTGGCAGAGATCACGATGAAGGGCGGTCGGGTGTACTGGGATCTGAACGGCCGCTTCGCTCCGGTGTGGGACAAGCTGGAAAAGGGTTATAACGCGCAGGGCAATCCGCTGTGGGATGGGACCATTTCCGGCGGCGTGCGCGCGCGGCGGGGTTCGGAAATCAAGTAGTTTCGCATTGAGAAAAGGGCCGCCCGGCCGGGGCGGCCCTTATTTTTTCAAGCCAGCCTGCCAGTTCAGAATCAGGTTGTAGGTACGTGGCCCGCCGGGGTTCCCTGTTCCCAGGAAGCGCCTCCCGTCGTTGGAGGCTTCGGAGGCGAAAAATCCAAGGTGTTTCGTCGCGCCCACATGAAACGAGGGTACGGTGGAAATCTCGACCGCTTCCAGTGACCCATCTCCGGAGCGATAAAACAGTTCACGGGAATCGCCTCGCCAATAGGGATCTGTCCCGAAACCGCCGGAAATGGATAACCCGCCGCTGGCCTCGATGGATGTTCCCGTCGCATTCAAACGGATGGATCGCACGTAGATTTCGTGCTGTCCGGACTCATCGGACTGGTAGGCAACCCACTTTCCATCCGGCGACAGCCGGGCATTGTTCTCGTCGAATCTGGTTGCCAGGAATGGCACTGGCCTCCGTTCCCCTTCCAGCGGCAGGACCCAGATATCGGACTTGGTCTGTTGATTCCGCACCGAATAAAGCAGGAACCGCCCATCCGCCGACCAACTGGTGGCGAACTTGTCCGCAGAAGACTTCAGAAGCAGCTCATCCTCTCTCGATCCGTCCACATGCTTCAGGAACAAGTTGAACGCGCCGTCGCGGTTCGAACTGAACACAATCCGGCGCCCGTCCGGTGCCCAGACAGGATTTGAATCGCTCAACGAACCAAAGGTGAAGCGTGTCGCAGCTCTGCCGTTGGGAGAATCCAGTAGCCAAAGGTTGGATGTATCCGCGGTCCCGCCGTTTCTTACGAGCGCGATGCGGCTGCCGTCCGGTGAGAGGGCGAACTCCCCGATGAGCCCCGGTTCTCCAACGGTTCCGGTCACCTTGCCGTCGCGATCGTACCAGATCAACTGCCGCTCATTCGTGCCGCTCCGGGGAGAGGCCAACATGTTCGTAGCCGAAACCGAAAATGGCACATAAATCGCCCCCGCCACACTAATGCTCACCTGGGTAGCAAGTACGTAGGGTTGTCCGGTCAAGGTCAATTGCCTGTCATCAAACGGCTGCGCCATCAGGGAACCACCCCGCATAAAGATCACATGACCGCTGCCTCCATCCACGGGCGGCGCGTAGGCCGGCTGGGAATTGCTTGCCAGCAAGGGTGTCGCACTCTGGTTTGCCGGATTGGCGTCGATGGACCCGACATAAATCGCACTTTTTCCCTCGTCGGTAGAGCTCCGAACATAGAGGAAACGCCGGCCATCGGGTAGAAAAACAGGGCAAAAAGTGGAGTTTTCATGCTGCGTCGCGTCCAGAGTGACGATCGGCACCACGACGCCACCCGAAGCCGGGACCCGAAACAACCCTTGCGTTCGTTTCCCGAAAACAATCACGTCGTCCTGGTTCCACGTACCGCCGCCCCACGCGCTCGTCCTGGTCAGATCCGCAATTGTTTGCGGTGGGCCACCTGCTGCTTCTATCCTCTTGAGCTTGCCGTCCGATGGGAACCCGATGAAGCGGCCGTCGGGAGACCAGAACGGCACCCCGCCCGCCGGGACCGCCAGATCCCGTGATTCTCCTGTCACCAGCGAATGGACCCAAAGCCGGCCCTCGCCAACGAACGCTATGTTCCGGCCATCCGGGGACAAATTCAGGAGCAATCTGCTGTTCTGTGGCGCGGCGATCTGAAAGTGCAGTGGCGTCACGGATTGTTGAGCGCTGCGGGAGTAGGATACGGCCAACCCGATTAGGGCCATCGCCAAAACTCCGGCCACGCTCCAGGGCAGCCAGTTGCGCCAGCCAATGCCCGCGGAAGGCGCCGGCATGCCGACGCCGGAGACACTCCAGTCCAGCGCCATCCTCAAATCCCGCGCACTCTGAAACCGATTTGCCGGGTCCTTTTCCAGACATGCCTTTACGATCCGGTTCAAGCCTTCCGGCTCGAGTTCAGGCGCATCGCGCTCCAGGATCGCGGCGATGATACTGATGGAGCTGGAGCCGGTAAATGCCCGCTTTCCGCAAATCATCTCGTAGAACACAAGACCGAAGGAGAAGATGTCGCTCCGGGCGTCCGTCTCCTTGCCCTGCGCCTGCTCCGGCGACATGTACTGGACGGTGCCGAGAACCGTACGCTTGTCTGTAAGTGTGTCCGAACCTTCGCTCACTGCCGCGGTGTGCGTGATCTTCGCAAGCCCAAAATCCAGTACCTTCACGCCGGCGTGAGTAAGCATGATATTGCCTGGTTTCAGGTCCCGGTGCACGATTCCCTTTGCGTGCGCGGCCGAGAGGGCATCCGCAATCTGGGCGCCGTAACGAAGCGCATCGTGCATGGGAAGCTTTCCGCGCACCAACCGTTCGGCCAGCGTCTCTCCTTCACAGAGCTCCATTACGAGATAGTCCGGACCGACGTCGTAAAGCTGGCAGACGTGCGGATGATTGACGGCGGCTACAGCCCGAATTTCGCGGGAAAAACGGTCTGTAAACCGCTCGGATATTGTTTTGACCGCAATATCGCGGCCGGTCCGCGGGTCGTGGGCGCGGTAGACCTCACCCATACCGCCCGCTCCGAGTACTCCGACGATTTCGTACGGACCAAGGCGGGTTCCGGAAGACAGAGACATACTATTTCGTGTGCCAATAGTATGCGATTTGAGGGCCGAAAGAAATGGGCCGTTCGCTTACCCAAGGATGGCGCGAATCGGCCCGGTACCTTCTTCAATCAGGTGGAACGGGCGGCCGTTTACAATTACGCTCATCCGTTTGTAGTCCAGTCCCATTTGGTGCAGAACGGTGGCCTGCAGGTCGGTCACATACTGCGGCTTTTCCGCAACCTTATGGCCAATCTCATCGGTCGCGCCGTGGACGATCCCGCCCTTCACGCCGCCGCCGGCCAGCCAGCAGGTGAAGCCGTGCGGGTTGTGGTCACGCCCCAGATTGTTCTGCGAATACGGCGTCCGGCCGAACTCGGTGGCCCACACCACCATCGTGCTGTCCAACATACCGCGCTGCTTCAAATCGCGAATCAGGCCGGCGATGGGCTTGTCGGTTTGCCTCGCCAACGGAGCGTGGTCGGCCACATCGTCATGCGAATCCCACTTCCCGTTGCCGCCCCCGGCGCCGCCGTGGCACACCTGAATGAACCGCACGCCGCGCTCCGCCAGGCGGCGGGCCAACAGCATCTGGCGGCCGAACTCGTCCGTCTCCGGCTCGTCGACGCCGTACATCTCTCGGACGTGTTCCGGCTCCTTGGAAAAGTCCACCAACTCCGGCCCGGCGGTTTGCAGTGTACCGGCCAATTCGTAACTTCGCACGCGCGAGGCCACCTCGGCATCGAACACGTGCTGCTCGTGAAACTCGCGGTTCAAACGGGCTAGCGTCTCCATCTGGCGGTCCCGCTCGGCGCGGGTGGTACCCACGGGCAACTTCAAATTCGCCAACGGTGTTTCGCCCGCTTCAAATGGCGTTGCACCTTCCTGGCCGCCCAGATAACCGCCGGTCAACTGTGCCGGCGACGACGGCTTACCCATGTTCACGAACGTCGGTAAGTTGCGGTTCGCCGAACCCAGCGCATAGCCGGTCCAGGCGCCCAGCGCCGGATGGTCGAACACGCGGTTTCGCTTGCCGGTGGACATCTCCCAGCACGCCTGAAAATGCCCGGCATCGTGGCAGTACATGGAACGGACCATGGCGATGTCATCGATCACGCCGCCGATATGTGGGAACCATTCACAGACCGGCGTGCCCGATTTTCCATACGGCTTGAAAACACGCGGATTGTGCAGCACGGGCCGCAGTTGGGGCTTGCCGTTGTTGCCGTTGATGGTGTCCAGCATCTTCCCGGCCCACTTATTGTCCTTGGGGTCGAACGTGTCCATGGCGCTGACGCCGCCGCACATGAACAGGAAGATCACCGACTTCACTTTGGCCGGGAAATGGGGCCCCGCCCCGGCGCGCAGGATCTTCTCATCCTCCGCCCACAGCGTACCCAGCGCGGCGCCGGTGACGCCAAAACTCATGCGCCGCAGGAATGCCCGCCGGCCGGCAGCGGAAAGGGAATTGGAAAAGGTCATGGCAGAAATACGAACTCGCTCAAATTCAGAAGCATCCAGGCAAAGCCGGTCAACTGCGCCGGTTCCGCTTTGCCGAGATACGACAGTGCCGCGTCCCGCTCCGTGGCCGATGGCGCCCGGCCCAGCACCAGTTTATAACCGTAGTCGACTTTGGCTGCCGCGCCCGGGCCGGCTTCCAGAAAGAGCCGTTCCGCCAGGTCGCGGGAGGCTACCTGGGTGAGCTCCCCATTCAATAGATACAGCACCTGCGGCGCGGTAATGCTGCGCTCGCGGCGCGCGCATGGCGCGTGGCCGTCCTCGGCATCGAAGGTCGTCAGGAAGGCCGGCATCATGTTCATGGACGCGTCGGATCCGCGTCCCATATAGATACCGCGCCGGGTGTCCCGCGTGTCGTAGTAGCCGGTGCGTGTGGCGCTCATCACGCGACGTTCATTGATGTCCGATCCGCGGAAGGACATGCCGCCGATGGCCGTATCCAGCTTGCCCGAGACGGCGAGAACGGAGTCGCGAATGGCTTCGGCTTCCAGGCGTCGCGCGGGAAATTTCCAGAGGTGCCTGTTGTTGGCGTCGGCGGCTGCATTGGCCGCCTGCAACTCCTTGGTCACGACGCCCGTGCGTTGATAGGCCTCCGACGTCACGATCAGCCGGTGCATCGCTTTCATGCTGTAGCCGCGGGCAACGAACTCGCTGGCCAACCAATCGAGCAGTTCCGGATTCGTCGGCATCTGTCCGGTGCGGCCGAAGTCACTGGGAGAGCCCGCGATCCCTTCGCCGAAATGCCACTGCCACAGGCGGTTGACGGCGACGCGGGCGAACAGCGGATTGTCGCCGGCGGTCAGCCAGTTCAAAAACACCTGCCGCCGGTCGCCTTCGAATTTCAGGTCCTTCGGCGCGAACGGGAAGCCGGGTTGCACCTCGTCGCCCTTCTTCGTCCGGTCGCCGCCAAGATAGATGTTATTTTTCTGCGCCGCGCGGGAGGCGTCGGCCCGTACGGTCCAGAACACGGGCAGCGTGGGCGCATCGCGCCGCAGTTCGGTCTGCCCCTTGCGCGTCCACTCGTAAAGCACCGTTTCGTGGGGCTTCATGACGTCGCGGAACTTCCGGGCGTCGGGTGCCACCACGGTGTTGTACCGCGTCACGATTTCCTGTTCTGCCACCGTGCGCAGCTTGGGGTCCTTGCGGAAGACGGCCTCCACATCCTTCGGCAGGAACGTCATGCGCTCTTCGAAGATCTGCTTTTCGTAAGGCTTGGTCAACACGTCCATGCGCGCCTGAATCACGTTCTGCTGGGCGCGCCAGCGTTCCAGCACCTCTTCATGACGCAGAATTTCGTCGGCGGTGGCGAGGTTCTTTTTCTCCGGCAACAGCGGGTCGAACAGCGCCTTCATTGCGTAGTAGTCTCGCTGCAGGATCGGGTCGTACATATGGTCGTGACACTTGGCGCAACCCGTGCTCATTGCCATAAAAGCGGTGGAGACCTTTTCTACGGCGTTGAAGGCGATGTCCTCGGCGCCATCGGCGGGCGAGTGGGCGGCGCGGGTAAGGAAGCCGGTGGCGAAGAAGTCGTCGGCACGCGGGGAGAGATCGCCGGCAATATGTGCGCGGACGAATTGGTTGTACGGAAGATCTCGATTTAACGACTTGATGACCCAGTCGCGCCAGTGATAGATTCCCGACTCAGCCAGCATGCCTTCGTCGACGTCGGCATAGCCCAGTACGTCCAGCCAGTGGCGGGCGTAGCGGACGCCGTGTTGCGGGTCGGCCAGGAGTTTGTCGACTACTTTCGCGTAGGCGTTGGGGGATGAGTCGTTCAGGAATTGGTCGAGCGCGGCAGGGGTTGGCGGCAGGCCGGTCAAGTCCAGATGCAGGCGGCGGAGCAGGGTGGCTTTATCGGCGCGGCCAGCCACGCGGAGGCCTTTTTGCTGGTGTTTGCGGGCGATCAGCGCGTCGATGGGGTTGGCATCGTTAGCCGGCACCTCTGGACGCACAACGGGGCGCAGCGACCAGAGCGGAGGCTTGGCCGGTGGCTGTTGACCGGACATGGTGAGCGCCGCCAGCAGGAGAGCCAGCGGCGCCGTGCGAATACGTTTCATCCGTTAAAAGTTTATCTTTAACCCGAGCTGAATGTTGCGGGGCTGGTTGGCCTGGCCGGTCAGCTGGGTATAGGTTGGGCTGGTGATGCCGGTGTTCAAGCCGCCGAACCAGACACGGTTGAAGGCGTTGATCATTTCGGCACGGAACTGCATCTTGACTCGTTCACCATAGATATAGGTGCTCTTGATGAACGCCATGTCCCAGTTGTTTATGGCCGGTGAACGGAGGCCGGTCCAGAAGTACGGAATGCGCCGCGCCGTGAAAGCGGGGAGCACGGCCATGGAGGCGCCGTTGAACCAGTTGGTGATGGTGGGGTTGTCCAGGCGCGGGCTGACGCCGGTGGCGACGGCGGCGGGCAGGGCAACGGCCGCTCCTGTTTGATAGATATACATAGCGCTCCACTGCCAGCCGCCGGCGAGCTTCTTCACGAGGGCCGATTGGCCTTTGCCAATGGGGATCTCGTAGAGAATGCCGAGCGAGACGCGGTGCGGATTATCGAACTGGCCGATCATTTTCGACGGGGCCGGATCGCTGGGTTCGATGTAACGGAGGTTCTCCAATTGTTTGGAGAAGGTGTAGGCAAACTGAATCATGGCTCCGGCGGCGAATCGTTGCACGCCGCTCAACTGGAGCGAATGATAGTTGCTTGTGCCGCCGGGGGAGCGGTTCAGATTGATGTTGCCGAAGGCCGGATATGGGTTCAGAAGCTGGGCCACGGTGATGGTGGAGCCGGCCAGCGCGCTGGGCGCGGGGATAAGGCCGGCGAAGGGGTTGGGAACGCGCGCGTTCAGGCGAGCGCCGAGCGAATAGTAACGCTGGTCAAACGTGCCGCCGCTGCCGTTCCAGCCGGCGTTGATGACCTTGCCGGAATCGCTGGAGCTGGTGCTGGCGATGAGGTTCGGCGCGCGCTGGCCGACGTAGTTCAGCTCCACTTGCAGGTTGCGACGAATCTCGTGTTGGAAGCCGAAACTCCAGCGATCGTTGCGGATGTTCTTGCGGGAATAGTCGTAGGGCGAGAGCGTCTGGCCGAGCAGTGTTTTCAGGCCGAGCGTTGCGCCGGTGGGTTGGACGAAGCCGTTGGGGAAGGGGTTGGTCATGGTGTCAGCCGGGGTGAGGCCGCCGTCGAGCGTGGTGACCATGTCGGTTTGCGCGGAGAAGCCGGTGGCGTTGACGAACGGCTGCCACCAGCCGCTGTAGAAGATGCCGTAGCCGGTGCGGATGACGGTCTTGGGCAGGACGCGGTAGGCCAGGCCGATGCGCGGTTGCCAGTTGGTTTTGTCGGCGATGACGTTGCGGCGGTTGTCTTTGGTGGCGAAGAACAGGCCACCTTTCACGGCGAAGTTGGCCGGGGAGAGTTCCGGCGCCGGGTTGGCGGCGTAGGCGGTTTTGGCGGCAGCTTCGATGGGGTTCGCTGATACGAGGTCGAAGCCCAGGTTGTTCTGGTTGTAGCGCTCGGTGATGCCGAGCATGAGGTCATAACGCAGGCCGAAGTTGAGCGTGAGCTTGGAGGTGACTTTGTAGTCGTCCTGGAAATAGAAGCCGTAGAAAGGACTCTGCGGGGCGGTGGCGGCGCGGAGGTTCAACAGGCCGCTGGACGGGTTGCCGAGCAGGAAACTGGCGATGCCGTTACCCAGATTGTTGCCGGGTGTGAAGGCGTTGGGCTGGGTGAAGGCGCGGTCGAAGTTATACTCGCCGCCGGGGCGGTTGGCGCCTTGGGAGTTGTTCTGTTTCACCTGGCTTTGCAGGCCGAACTTCATGTTGTGGCTGCGCCAGTTTTTGGACACGCCGAGGTTGAAGGAGAAAGTGTTTGTATGTTCGTACCACTGGCCTTCGGAGGCGCCGATGTAGTAGCTGTCGGCAATGTTGAAGCGTGGGAAGATCTTCTGCTGCATGCCGCTGATGAGCGATTGGGGAATCCCGATTTGCGTCTGGTCAAAGTCGGGGTGCGTGCCTTCCTGTGTCCAACGGGTGAAGCCAGCCTGCGCGGTGATGACCATCGATGGGTTCAGCGTGTAGATGTCGCTTAAGCCGATGGAGGTTTGCGCGCGGTTGTTGCCTTCCAGCGCGCCAACGCCGCCCGCGCCGATGTCCCATGGCGTGGGCGTGCCGGGGAAGCCCTGGTTGGTGGACCAGCGGCCGAAGATGCGGTGGGCTTTGAAGTTCTGGTCGATGCGGACGGAGTAGTTCTCGCCGTCGTAGGGGGCGGGCACCTGATTGAAATAGTTGTTGGCGCCGGTGTTGGTGTCGCCGGGGAGATTGGCGGCCGGGTAGCGTGCGATGACGGCGCGGGAGACGGCATTCAGGCGAGTGGCGGGGATGCGCGCGTTGGGGAACAGCGTGCGCGCGCCGGAGGCGTTGGTGGTGAGCGGATCGGCAATTTGGAAAGGCGTGCCGGCGACGTTGAAGGTTTGGGAGAAGTCCCCGGCGCGTTGGAGCGCGGTGGGCACGGTGAAGCGGTAGGCCACGGGGGTGCGCTGGCGGAGGCCTTCAAAGTTGAAGAACCAGAACGTCTTGTTTTTGACGATCGGCCCGCCGGCGGTGAGACCGTATTGATTGAAGCGGAAGACGGGGCGTTTGGCGCCGTTTTTATTGGCGAAGAAGCTATTGGCGTTCAGCTTGTCGTTGCGGAAGAACTCGTAGACGTTGCCGTGGAACGCATTCGTGCCGCCCTTGGTGACCACGTTCACGTACATGCCGCCGCCGTGGCCGTATTCGGCGTCGAGCGCGTTGGTGGACACGGTGAACTCCTCCACGTCGTCCACGCTGGGGATATAGGCCACGCGGTCGGAGACGTTGTTCGGGATGCCGTCCATCAGGAATTCGTTGGTGCGATTGTTGGCGCCGGAGGCGGAGGTGTAGGAGACGCTATCGATATCGATCAGCCCGGTGGAGCTGCCGGTGGGCGAGTTGTTGGTGATGCCGGGGGCGAGGTTGACCAGCATCAGTACATTTCGCGCCAGCAGCGGCATGTCCTGCACGGTGCGCTGGTTGATGTTTTTGCTGACGGCGGAGGTGGAGGTTTCGAGCAGGGGCGATTCGCCGGTTACTTGCACGGAATCGGTGACTTGGCCGAGTTGTAACGTGAAATCAGCCGTGGAGCGGATGCCGGTGCGTACGGTAAGTTCTTGTACGCTCTTTTTAAAGCCAGTCTTTTCGACCGACGCTTCGTAGCGCCCCGGGTTCACCAGAGGGAAGAAGTAATTGCCGTTTTCATTGGTCTGGGTATCGCGGGCGACGCCTGTTTCCACATTGCGCAGCGTGACCTTCACGCCGGTTAGTGTTCCTCCGGAACCATCAAGGACAGAGCCATCCACAGTGCCAACCGGCTGAACTTGCGCGTGTAATAGCAGTCCGGTCAGGAGAAGTAGCGAGTAAGTACGGTACGTGGAAACCATAAACCACCTTGGAAAATTGAGTTTCAGCAGGTTCGCGAACGATGGGGAGTATATCAGATTCGTCACGGCGTTCAGTTGGAGATAAAATGACGGGAATCTTGCGAGCTATTTTTCTACTTGCTGTTTCTCTCTCCGCTCAGGTGCAGGTGCAACTTGGGCCTGCGCGATTAGTAGCCGCCGGGCCGGAGGGCGAGCGCCGTTGGGGCCGTTGGCAGTTTCCCTCATTGGAAGCCGGGGAAGACGGGCGAATGCTGCTGTTTGTGCATGTGGAGCCGGATTCGGCCGCATCGTATGGGAAGGCTCGGAAGGTGTATGTCTCCGGGGACAAGGGGCGCACATGGCGCGAAGATTCCGCGGCCGTTTCGGGACCCTATGGGCTACGGCTGCCCAATGGCGAATGGCTGCGGACGGACACGGTTCCCGCCACGCCCGTCACGCAAGTTACTCTTCCCACGCAGCGAGCGGAACGCGTCAGTTACCGTACGCCGTTTCAGCTGTATTTGTTGAACGAGCTGCCAGAGCAGCTTCGGAATATATACTTCCAGCGCTATGCGTCGCAGTGGGCGGCGGAGAGCCATCCGCTCCGCGACCCGCAGGCGCTGCGCTATGCCACCGGTGGGCTGATTCCGCAGATCTGGTGGGGCGATATGAAGGTGCTTCCGGATCGATCGATTGTCGCGTTGACCTATCCCTACTATCACAACAGCCAGCCGGTGCCGTATACTTCGGCGGCGAGTTACCGGTCGATTGACAACGGCCATTCATGGGAGAAACTGGGCCATATTCTCTACGACGAAGCGGACCGCCGGCGGGATGGGTTCACCGAACCGGCATTGGAAGCGTTGCCGAACGGCGAGCTGCTGGGTGTTCTGCGGACAACTGATGGGAACGGTGTTGGCCCGATGTACAGTGTCCGTTCTGCGGACGAGGGTCGGACGTGGTCGCCGCCGATGGCATTTGCTGAAACCGGTGTGTTGCCGCGGTTGTTGCAGTTGAAGAACGGGGTGCTAGTGCTTTCGTCCGGGCGGCCTGGAGTGGATCTGCGGTTCAGCACAGACAACGGGCGGACGTGGTCGAAGGCGTCGGAGTTGGTGCCGCTGCCGGACCGATCGAAGATTCAGGCTGATTCCTGTGGATACACGTCGCTGCTGCCTTTGGGCAAGGACCGGTTTCTGATCGCCTATTCGTGGTTCACGCCGCCCTCCGGGCGTAAGTCCATCTATGTGCGCGAGGTACGTGTGCGGCCGTCGAAGTAGGTGGATTCGTTTAACACTCGGGAATAATCTCCTCGGGCTCATCCCACGAGAAACGCGCACGTTGCCGCCGTAACATTTGGGCAGTGCCATGACTCGCCTACTTGCTCTCTCTCTCCTCCTGCTGCTCCCTACGGCCCATGCCGCTTCCCGCGCCCACAAGAACCGCTGTTCCGACGCCGTTCGCGTCGTCCGTGGCGGTGTCGGTTTCGTCTATGAAAAAGAACCGGTGGATCCACGGAAAGTGGATTCCGCCGAGCGCCATATTCAGCAAATGGCGGAGCGGTACAAGGAAGCTGTGCAGCAGCTGAATTCCGCCGGACAGTGGGATCCGAACGATCCGGACCTGGCCGAGTGCGTCAGCCTGATGAAGCCGATGCGCGCCTACATTCTCTCCACGGTGGAAAAGATCAAGGTGGCCAAGGAATCGGCCACCAAGGGCGGGCCGGTGGTGGAGACGGTGAAGAGTCAAGAGGTGAGGGGCGCCTTCTTCGTGCTGGCGGCTGTGCAAGTGGAGCCCACGGTGAACGCGTTCCAGAATTTGAAGCCGGCGCAGGCGAAGGAACTGGTGGCGCTGTTGGCACCCACGGCGGCGGCATGTCAGCAGTCGATGCCGGAGGCGATGAACGCCACGCCGTCAGCCCTGGTGCGCGCCAGTACGGAGCGACGGATCGCCAACGTGGTGCTGCCCGGGGACCTGGACACGAAGGCCGATTGGCTCTGCTTTGTGGCGGCGCAGCGGGACAAGTTAGCGCTGCGGGCGTTGGGGAATGTGCGAGTCTATGCACCGAACTACGGAAACACGGACATGGCGTTCAATGAGATCTTCGCTAAAGGCGCGGGCTGGAGCGGGGAAGCCAATGCGGGACTTTTCGATATCGCGGCGAATGAGGCGCACTTCATGGGCCAGATGAAACAGGGCATCCAGGAGTGGTACACCACCTTCGGCGCTCCCATGCCGGACCAGCCGTTTCCGGGCTTGCAGGACCAGATCCTGAAATTCCGTAAGGCGGTGAATGAGGCGGCCGCGCGCAATCCCATTCAGCCCGGACCGCATAAGTTCGCGCCGATGGAGACACGGGCGAAGGCCTATGTGGGCAAGTTGTATCCGAAGATGGTCATCTTGAATACCTGGATGGACGAAGCCACCTATACCGTGCGAACCAACGCGTTGGGTGTGCCGCTGTCACGCTATCGAGCAGGTCAGATCGTCTACCGCGTCAATAATGATAGCTTCTGCCGCCAGCGCTCATTTAGCTTCTCGGAGGCGCACCAAGGCGGCGGCAGTTACGTCGCCGGAGGGGAGCCTTCGCTCTTCGAAACCACGCGCGCGGTGAAGTGTCCGTAGGTAATTCGCCTGTAAAAGCGGGTAATTAGGGTGGTACACTCGTGAATTCCAATTACAGGGAATTAAGAGGGCTCACCCTACCGCATGACTCCGGAGCGTTGGAAACGCATCACTGAGGTCTATTCGGACGTATGTGACTTGCCGCTTGAGCAGCAGGAGCAACGGCTGGGGGAGTTGTGCGCCGGGGATACTGACCTTTTGGAACAGGTCCGGAAGATACTGCGCGACGACCCGAGTGAAGGGAAAGGGTTTGTCGATAATCCCCCCTTGGGCGACGCGCTGGCGCGCTTCACCAGTACCGGCCGGCGGCTGGAGGCGGGCGAGGTGCTGGCCGATCGGTTCACCATCGTGCGCCATCTGGGTTCCGGTGGCATGGGCGAGGTGTATGAGGCCGAGGACCGGCGCCTGCACACGCATGTCGCCATTAAGCTAATCCGCCGGGATATCGCCGACCAGGCCGAAGCCGTCGCGCGATTCCGGCGTGAAATCACGCTGGCCCGGCAGGTCACGCACCGGTCGGTGTGCCGCGTATACGACTTCTTTCCGGCGAGCCCTACCAGCCGGGGTGACCGCGTAGACTTCCTCACAATGGAGTTGCTGACCGGCGAAACGCTGGCCGAAATGATGGAGCGCGAGGCGCCGATGCCACTGGCTCGCGCGGTTCCGATTCTCGAGCAATTGACGGCGGCGCTCGATGCCGCGCACGCCGCCGGCGTGTTGCATCGCGATTTGAAGGGTTCCAATGTCTTCCTGTCGCGGGACGGCGACGACCTGCGCGTCGTCATCACCGATTTCGGCCTGGCCCGCTCCGCCGACAGTGGCGACTCGCTCTCCACCGGCTCCGCCTGGGGCGCGGGGACTCCTCTCTACATGTCTCCCGAACAGCTGGAGGGCGGGGAACTCGGGCCACAGTCGGACCTCTATTCGTTGGGCGTGATCATGTACCAGATGGCCACCGGGGTGGCGCCGCTGCAGGGCCATTCGCCTCTGCAGATCGCCGTCCGGCGCATCAAGGAGCAACCGCGATCGCCACGGACGAGCAACCCGAACATTGACCCGGCGTGGGAGTCGGCCATCTTGCGCTGTCTGGCGCTTGATCCCAAACGACGTTTCGGTAAGGGCGCCGAGGTTCTCCGTGCGCTCGGCGACCGGCGTGCGAGAACGTATCGGATTCCCCGGAAGCCTGTGCTGGTGGCCGCAGCGGCCATTGCGATTTCGGTGGCCGGTTGGTGGTCGTTCACGCGGTTCCGCGTAGCGCCGGTCCGTCCGGACGTGGCACGTTGGTATCGAGAAGGTGAAGTGGCGCTCGCCGATGGATCAATCGCTAAAGCGGCCAAGCTCTTCGAGCGATCGCTCGAGATGGACCCAGGCTATCTCTCCGCCCGCTGCCGGTTGGCGGAGACGTATATCGAACTCGACATGCGGGACCGCGCGCAGGAACAGATCCTGCAGGCCATGGGCGGAAGCCATCGGTCGGCGGAAGAACGGCTTCTCTGCGAAGGAGTGAGGGCGACCCTCACGGGGCAGTGGGACCAGGCGCTGGCGTCGGCCAAGGACCGGGGCAACGCGCAACTCGATGAGGCGCGTTGGAATGAGCGGGCCGGGCGGAATGCCGAGGCCGCGGCGATCTATGAATCATTGATCAAAGCCGATAGCTCGCAACCAGGGCCGCTGCTGCGGTTGGCGAACATTCGGATCCGCGAAGGCAAGAATGGCGAGGCGGTGGCCCTCCTCGATCGTGCTGAGTCCTCCTACAAGGCGCTTGGCAACGCGGAAGGGCACGGCGAGGTGGCGCTGGCGCGCGTGACCGTAACTGCAAATGTTGCGCAGGCTCTTGGAATCAGTGAAGAGGCCGTACGCCGTGCCCGTGAGGCCGGAAGCCAGTGGTTGCTTGTGAGGGCCATGCTGGCGCGCGCCGCGCGGCTCCAACAGGGGGGCGATCTGACGGCATTTCGGAGTACCGTCGCCGAAGCCATTGCCACCGCGGAAAAAGAGGGATTCGGCACGGAGGCCGTCAACGGTTTTCTTGACCTCGGATCCAGTGCGATTACGCAAGGGAAACCAGAGGAGGCAGTTCCCGAATACGATAAGGCGCTCACGCTCGCCATCCGCTATCGGGCACAAAGAGCCGAGGCAAAGGCCAATCTGGCAATTTCTCAACTCCATATGGTCCTCAATCATCCCCAGGAATCCGGCCCGTTCCTGGATAAAGCACTGGCCTTCTATCGCGCCACCGGTGACTCCGTTCAGGCGACAAAGACCCTGCGCTTCCGCGGGGACCAGATGGAAAAGCTCGGCCGTTTTGACGAGGCCCGAACCGGTTACCTCGAAGCCCTCGCGGCCAGCAAGACGCCAGGCGACATACTGCTTTCCCGCCAGCGTTTGGCCCTGTTGGCGCGGCAGCAAACGCACTACGAGGAATCAGTAGAGCGCTTCGGCGAGATCGTCGAAACCTTTGAGGCGCAGGGCAGCAAGGTCAACGCGCAGAACTACCGGATTGAGCGGGCGAAGGCGCTGATTATGGTCGGCCGTTTCGCCGAGGCCGCGTCTGATCTGGATCACGTGCGCTCAGGCCCCCCCGCCAGTGCAAAGGTGCAGTGGCAGTTGGATGGCGCCCAGTCGTCGTTGGAATTTCAGCAGTTGAAGTTCGACGCATCCATCGCTCGCTGGGAATCAATGCGGGCGGATGCCGGGAAATCCGGGCGAATCATTGAGGAAAAAGCACTCCGCTACGAGTTATGCCCGAAGTACGCCGAAGCTGGCCGCCCCGCCGAAGCGGCGCCGTTGTGTGAGGACGCGAAAAAGGAATTCAGTACGCGCGCCGCGCAGCTTGTCACTCCGCACTACGCCATGGCGCAAGTGTTCCTCCTCCGCCGCGAGCCCTTGAAGGCAATTGAACAGGCTCGTTTAGCCCTTCACTACAGCGAAAAGATCAATGCATCCCGTGACATTTGGTATAGCCTGCTCATCCTCACCGAGTCCCTCCACGCGGCCCGGAATGCCGAGTGGAAGCAAACGCGCGAGCGCGCCCGCACCGTCCTGAGCGAAATCAATACCAAAGTGGGCGCCGCCGCCGCCAAAAGCTATTTCAACCGGCCCATCATCGCCCGCCACCACCAGATTGTCGAGAAGTTGCAGTAAATCACCCCAAAGGAGCCGATATGGCGACAAGGAAAACACCCGAAAAGAAACCCGCGCCTGTAAAACCCGCAAAGGACACTGTGCCGCCGGGAAAAGCGAAAGATAATGCAGGAAAGAAGACTCCGCCCAAGATTACTTCGGAGATCGTCATCGAGGCGGCGAAAAAGATTGCGCTCAATCCCAAGAACCCCGCGAAGGCCGCGGCCTTGTCGGTCATTTACCAGCTCGCAAAAATGGCGAAGCAACTGCCCAAACGTAATTACGAAATTGAGGAGTTCCTGGACACCGCCTACGCCTCGGTGATGAAGGGCGGCGGCTCAGACGGTGGAAACGGTGCCGACCCGTTCCCTCCCGCTGAACCTGCTTCCTAATTGAAGGGGCGCCATAACGGCGCCCCTCCTACTCCTGTTCGTCTGATTCCCAGTACAGCGGCCACCATTGCAAGTCCAGGTCCGCGTCGAACTGGGCACTCCCCTTCAGGCGATTGATCACGCTCTGTCTCGTGATCAACGGGTCCTTAGCCCGCAGGACCGCCGCGCACGCCGCTACGAACGGGGTCGCCATGGATGTTCCGGTCAAGACGCCGCCAAACGACTGCCCGAGAAAGTTCTTGTTCTCAGGCAGTGCCGCAATAATGCGTTCGCCGGGCGCGTAGATATCCACGCTGGGATCCCGGCCCGTATCGGGCGTGGACAAATTCGTATTTTTCCAGCGCTTCCATTTCGGCCCGTGGGCCCCAACCGAAATGCACCACGGCAGTGCTGCCGGATGCCGCACCTTTGACCTGGTGCCCTCTGCCAGTAGGCCATTTCCCGCACTCGCGACCACCAGTATGTTCTTGGCCTCCAGTTTCGCGATGTCATCTTTTTCTGTTAACCAGGTTTCTTCCCCGCTCCAAATACTCAGGCTGACAACCTGGATACCCAGCGGCGGCCGGGTCACCTTGCTTTCCAACCACATCCCTGCCGTGTTCGCTTCCGCGATTACATTCAACGCTAGCGAATAGCGTCCCGCGTCCAGTTCATCCGTGCCGTCCTTCCGGACGATGACCTTCATGGTCCAAACGCGTGAAGAAGGAAAAATCCCCGGCGGCAGCGCCGGTTCCTCGTCGCTTCGCGCGACGTCCGCACGTCCAACCAATGTCCCGCAGATAAACGTGCCGTGCCCGTAGTTGTCTTTCTGGCTCTCCGTTGTACCGTAGTTCACTGCCGCATATGGCAGAGCCCTGTGCCCGCCATCAAAGCCTGAGTCGAGCACCGCGATGCTATTGATGACGATCTGGTCCCAGCCTTTGGGCCTTCCCATCGCTTTTCGATGCCAGCTGAATCGATCTTCCTCGCTGGTTTGCACCCCGCCGAATGTCGCCATCCCCATCGGCCGCCCACCGCTTCCACCGATAAAGTTCGTCGCCTCAAACTTCGGCGCCACAATCAATGGCACTGCCTCCGCATACAACACCGCCGGGCTCTCTCGGATCTGGCTTAGTGCCGCCTCCACCCTGCCCGGATCCGCCACCCGCGCATGCAGCCGCAACCGCGACCGCGTCAGAATCCCATGGTTCAGCCATTCCAGCCCGTCCAATTTCTCCTTGACGAACATCGCCGGGCCCGCCGCGGCTAACTCGCTCACATAAGCCGGCAGCCCGGGCGGCAACGGTGCCGGACTCGGCGCCAATACATCCACGCCCACCGGCCACAACGTCTTCACCACGGCACCAAAATTATTCCGCAGCATCGCCAGCAACTGCAGCGCTGGCGCCGGATACCCAAACGCTAAAGGATGCAGCAGCATCTCTGGCCGCAGAGCGATGATCACTTCCCCTGGCCGAAACGGTCTACTCTTCACGGGCATATCAACAAACACCTCTCCCAGTTCCCACTGTGTAATCCCCCCCCCTCAACCGGGGCCAAACAACTACTTCACCCCGCTCACCTTCAAATTCCGAAAGCTCCCCGTTTCATTAAACGACCCCAACCCAACCCGCCCACTCTTCAACGACAAATCCACCCCATGCAGCGCCTCGCTCGTCTTCCCGTCCGCCCAGCATCGCACCTCCCCCGTCTTCCCATCCCACACCAATTTCACATGCGTCCACTCCGGAGTTGGCAACAACCCCGGCCCGCCTTCCAACGACGATATCCGCACCCGCTCCCCGCCAAAAACATGGAACACACCGTTATGCACATTCTGCTTCGCCGGGTCGTCCACCGAGATATGCGCATAGTTAAAATGCCCTTCGTCCTGATGCGCAAACGCCAGCGCCAGCGACTTCCCATTCCGCTTCACGTCCACCTCCAACGTGAACGACTTGTACGGCCCCTCCTGCAAAATCGCGAATTGCTTCGGCCTTCGCGGCACGCCCGGTTCGTCCTTCACTACCAGTTCCAACCCCTCCGGCGTCCCCTTCCAGTCGGCCGCCTTCCGCACCGAAAACGTTTTCCCCATCGCGGTCACGGTCTCGTCCGCCCACACCGCGCCCGCCAGCAATAACAGTCCACAAAGTAGCTTCATAGGATTTCTACAAGGCTATAACAACCGCCCAGTAACTCGCAGATTCCGAAAGCTAGCCGTCTCAAAAAATGACCCCAATCCAATCCGCCCCGTCCGCAACGATAAGTCCACCCCCCGCAGTGCCCCCGTCGTCTTTCCGTTCACCCAGCAAACCACTTCTTTCCCATCCCACACCAATCTCACCGGTGTCCATTCGGCAACCGGCAACGCCCCCGCCCCGCCCTCCAAAGAAGATATCCGCACCCGATCGCCGCCAAACACGTGGAAAACCCCGTTATGTACCGGCTGCTTGGCCGGGTCGTCCACCGACAAATGCACGTAGTTGAAATGCGCATCATCCTGATACGCATACACCAGAATCAACGACGTCTCGTTCCGCTTCACCTCCACCTCAATCGTCACCGCCGCATACGGCCCCTCCTCCAACAACGCAAACTGCTTCGGCCGCCGCGGTTTCTCCTGCGGCCGTTTCACCAACAAATCCAACACACCCTCCGCCCCTCGCCAATCCGCCGCCAACGGCACGCTCCACCGCCGTCCCAACGCCGTAATCGTATCCTCCCCCCACGCCGCCCCCGCCATACACATCACTATCCACAGTAACTTCATAGAAGATACAGTATCCCTGTGGACGATCTCTTTCAAACGGCGCGCCACCCCAACCCCCTCTTCTGCCACCCAGACTTCCTCGAAAGGCTGGAATCCTACCGAACGCAACCCATCGGTAAGCGCGCCGCCCTCCTCCTCCAACGCCTCTTAATCGACCCCGAACGCCTCCATTTCAAAGGCACCCAGGGCGACAACAAAGGCTGGCGCCGCTCCCGCCTCGGCGGCTCCTCCGGCTCCCACTTCTACGCCTGGTGGGCCCCCCAAGGCGCCATCCCCGTCAAAGGCTTCAACGCCCCGCAAGGCGCCCTCTTCCTCCGCGATATCCGCCACCACGACGACCACTCCCCCCTCCCCTCCCACAACTTCCCCGACGACTATCTCCCCATCACCGTCCCCGAAGTACGCCGCGAAGACTACGGCCCCGCCCCCTGGACCCCCCAACAATCCAAATTCGCCACCGCCCGCGACTCCGTCCGCGTCCTCAAAGGTCACCCCGGCTCCGGCAAAACCACCGCACTCCTTCACGCCGCCGATCAAACCAGCGCCACCAATATCCTCTACCTCACCTACAGCGCCGATCTCGCCATCCTCGCCCGCGCCTTCTTCGACCGTTACTGCTCCAACGCCCGCAACTACCACGTCGCCACCTTCCCCCGTTTCCTCCGCGATCTCGTCGGTGTCGACACGCCCCCCGTTCCCCTCGCCCAGCAACGCTCCCGCTTCCGCGTTGAAACCGCCTCCCTTGCCCGCACCCTCGGCCCCTGGGCGCAGAACAACGCCGCGCTCTACGACGAATTCCACGCCCACATCATCGGCGGCGCCCTCCCCGCCCGCCTCGGCCGTTTCGCCGCCGCCCGTATCCAGCGTCAGAACGACGCCGAATACATCGAACGCCGCTCCGTCTACCTCGGCCGCCAGGCCGCCGAAGCCGCCAACGCCGCCGCCACCCGCATCGAAAAATCCGGCGGCGCCATCGCCGCTCGCCTCTTCCCCGATCTCCACCTCGCCTGGCTCGCCGTCCAGCAACTCCCCAACAAAGACCTCCCCTGGGACTGCATCGCCATCGACGAATGCCAGGACCTCACCCCCATCGAAACTCTCTTCATCGCCCGCCTCGCCAAACGCCTCACCGAACTCCGCGGCCGCCCCGTGCCCGTCCTCATCGCCGGCGATGAAGCCCAAACCGTCCGCCCCACAGACTTCGAATGGGCCTGGCTCAACGACATCTTCCACCACGAGCTCACCTCCCCGTCCATCCACAAACTCAGCTCCAATCTCCGCAGTCCCAAACAAATCGCCGAACTCATCAACCGCGTCTGGGACCTCTACGCCCACCTCGAAAAACGCGATCGCCCCTCCGGCCAGGGCTGGGCCGCTATCGAAGACGACGCCACCGATCAGCTCCTCTACTGCGCCGCCGCCCCCGGCCCCGACCTCACCGCCCTCCTAGCCGATCTCTCCTCCCGCGAAGGACTCGCCATCGTCACCTTCAACGAAACCCAAACCCTCGTCCCTAACGCCCTCACGGCCTCAGAAATCAAGGGCCTCGACTTCCACTCCGTGTGCGTCATCGACCCCGGTGAACAGCTCGAACGCATCAAACAAGACACCCGCTACACCGCCGCCGACGTCGAAGCCCTCTCCCGCCGTCTCGCCATCGATCAGCTCCGTGTCGCCGTCAGCCGCCCCACCGAACGCCTCATCTGGCTCGACGTCAGCCCCAAACCCGCCCGGCTCCAATCCAGTCTCAACTTCCTCCATCTCAGTACCCCCGACATTTCTGCCCTCACCCCCGCCGCGCTCCTCAAGTCGCTCCAGGAAGAAAATCTAGACCTCGAAGAACGCATCCAGCGCTGCCAGGAAGACGCCCGCCAGTACCTATCTGTCCGGCCCGATCTCGCCTGGTCCCGCGCGCACCAGGCCGTCTCCCTCCTCGGCCATCCTCGCGATGTCAACGCTGTCGATGATCCCCTCACCCGCAAATCCGCCTACCTCACCCTCGCCGAAGTCTGCTTCAGCCTAGGCATGCGCAAGGCCACGCTCTCCCCCGAACTCGGCAATCCCAACCTCCGCTACGAAGCCGCCGTTGCCGCCCGCCACGTTGAAAACCCCACCCTCGCCTCCACCCTGCTCGAAATCTCCGATCTCTATTCCCTCTCCGGTACCGAAGAAGCAAATGCCACCGTCGGCCTCATGCGTCACCTCCCCGCCGCGCTCCCCCAACTCCCTCCGTGGGTCCTCCTCGAACTCGGTGCCGAACCCGCCCGCTGGATCGCCATGCTCGAAAAGGTCCAGCACGTCGGTGCCAACGCCGCCATCTGCGTCAAAGTTCTCCCGCCCTTCTTCGAAGCCATCGGCCTGCCCGATGCCGCCGAGCGCTCCGCCAAGCTCCGCGCCAACGCCGTCACCGGCCTCGTCAAGGCCCGCCATTTCAAAGAAGCCCTCGCCGTCCTCGCCGCCCTCCCCGAACGCAACCACAAGCTCGAAGCCCAGTGCCACGAAGGCGCGGGCAATTTCGCCGCCGCCGCCGCTGCCTACCGCGACGCCGGCGACGCCGAAGCCGCCATCGATTGCTACCGTCGCGTCCCCGACATCGCCCAGACCCTCGCCGCCATGAAGGAGCTGAAAAAGCCCCACACCGCCGCCCCCGCCCTCGAATGGGTCGCCGCCATGCAAGCCCTCGCCGCCAAGCGTCCGGAGAACTTCAACCGCGTCGTCAAACCCGAAGAAAAGCAGCTCCTCGAAGCGGTGTTGGAATCCGCCCTAGGCGTGCAACGCAAGAAACCCGCCACAAAAAAGGTCGCCACAAAGAAAGCCGCAGCCAAGAAGACGGCGACGAAAAAGGCCACCACGAAGAAGCCGTTCAAACTCCCTCCCTCGCCCTATAAGGAGTTCTTGTAGCGCCAGCCGGGACAATCTCGAATATTCGGAAACTATGCGGCGGGTGCCGCCATCAACCAGTTGGGCTGATCCGTAAAGCCGCCGTCAGGAGTGGCTTTGAAAACTTCCGAAGTAGTGAAAGCCTGGGGAATGATCCTCAAGGGCCAACAACCCTCGCTTTCCATTGAGATCACCAAAGAATGCCCGCTCCGCTGCCCGGGCTGTTACGCCTATGACGACGGCCACCTCGGCGGCGGCACCACCCTTCGCAGCCTCACCGACCGCAAGGGTCAAGCCCTCATCGACGGTGTCCTGGAAGTAGTGGACCGCCTCAAGCCCCTCCACCTCTCCCTCGTCGGTGGCGACCCCCTCGTGCGCTACCGCGAAGTCGAGGCCATGGTTCCCCTTCTCCTCCAGCGCGGCGTCCACGTCCAACTCGTCACCAGCGCCTTCCGCGCCATGTCCCCTGATTGGGCGAAGCTCGAACACTTCACCGTCGTCGTCTCCATCGATGGGCTCCAACCCGATCACGACGTCCGCCGCGCCCCCGCCACCTATGAGCGGATCCTCAAGAAAATCGAAGGCCAACGCGTCACCATCCACTCCACCATCACCGGTCAGATGATGAAGCAGCCGCGCTATCTCGAACGCTTTCTCGACTTCTGGACGCCGCGCCAGGAAATCCGCAAAGTCTGGTTCAGCATCTTCACGCCCCAGGTGGGCGATGTCCTGCCCGAAATCCTCACGCCCGCCGAGCGCCGTCAAGCCATCGCCGAACTGCTCGATCTCCGCCAGCGCTACCCGAAACTGGACATGCCGAAAGGCATGATCGCGCAGTTCGCCACGCCTCCCCACAGCCCCCAGGATTGCGTCTTCGCCCGCACCACCCAGGTCCTCTCAGCCGACATGACCACCAAGGTCACCCCGTGTCAGTACGGTGGCAACCCCGATTGCGGCTCCTGTGGCTGCATCGCCTCCATGGGCCTCGCCGCCGTCGCCGCCCACAAACTCGGCGGCGTCATTCCCGTCGGCGCCATCTTCCGCGGCTCCATCGCCATCGGCGAAACCTGGCAGCGCCTCACGGCGCCACCCCAGCCCAGCCCTGTCGTGTCGCCGCTCAAAGTGCTGCCATAGCCGCTTCGCCTACCGCCCAATCGCCACCGTGCTCCCCGCCGGGCTCCCCTGCGTCCCCACGCGCAACACAATAGGCACCGCGGCGCCCACCTCCGCCTCTTCCGGCACCAATACATTCAACTGCATCAACCCCACGAACCCCGGCGCCGGCCCGCCATACAGCACGCGCGCCGGCCGACCGCCAATCTCCACCGCCACCGTCAACGCTGTCGTCGCCAAGGGAGCCGCCGCCGGCACCCCCGTACGTCCAGCCGGGCTCAACTGCCCGTCCCCGCTCGCAAAAAATACCAGCACCTCGCCCCCCTTCGCCGGCGCTGTCGGCCCGTTCAAAGCACCGCTCTGGTTCAACGCCACAATCTGCCCCTTCCCCCCGGAAAGCGAATAGATTGCCGGCGCCGCCGCCACCACCGCGGAAACCAGCGTTGTCCGCGTCACGCCCCCGGAAATCACCTTGATCGTTGCAAAGTCCGCTCCCGCCAGCTCATACGGCGCCTGCACATTCACCTGCGTCCGGTTGGTGAAGAAGATTGGCCCCGGCACGTCGTTAAACGTCACCTGCACGCCCCCAATCGTCGTCAACAACACCCCATCCGGCCCCAGCACCGCTCCCGCTCCCTCCGCCGGCCCAAACCCGTCGCCAAACAGCGAAAGAATCTGCCCCGGCGCAATCGCCCCCACCTGGAACGATGCCGAATGCACCAGCCCCTTTGCCGGTCCGATCGGCTCCAGTCTCCGTACCCGCTGGTTGGAAGTGTCCACCACATACACCACCCCATTCGCGTCCACATCCATGGCTCGCCCCCCAAACAGCCGCGCCTTCGGCCCCGCTCCGCCATCGCCGCTGAACCCAAACGCCCCCGTACCCGCAATGGTCCGGATCCGCCGCTCCCCATCCACGGCCCACGTTCGCGCGGCGCCCGAAATAAACACCGTCCCCGCCCGGTCCACCGCCACATCCATCGGCGTCGGCAACCCGGTCCCCGTCGCCAACCCGCCTTCCCCCTCAAACGTCGTCGCCCCCGTCCCCGCGAAGGTCCGGATCACCCCATCCCGCCCCACCGCCCGCACCCGGTTATTATCCGAATCGGCAATGTACAACGTCCCATCCGCCCCCAGCGCCAATCCGCGCGGAAAGTCCAATTGCGCCGCCGTCGCCGCGCCCCCGTCCCCGCCATACCCGGCAACTCCATTCCCAGCGAACGTCGTAATAATCCCCGTCGTCCCGTCCACCCGCCGCACCCGATGATTCCGCGTATCGGCAATGTACATCGTGTCGGCGGCATCAAACACCAGCCCCTCGGCAAACTGCAGCCGCGCCGTATTCGCCACGCTCCCATCCCCGCTAAAACCCGCCACGCCCGTCCCCGCAATCCGTGTGCTGCTCCCGTCCGCCTCAATCCGCAACACGCCCGACCCGTTCGTCGCATGCAGCCGCCCCTTGCTATCGAACGCCAGCGCCTCGCCCTGCGCCGTCCCCACCGTGCTGATCACCCCATTCCGGATCCGCCGCACCCGCACATCTTTGAAATCCCCAACAAACACATCTCCATTCGCCGCCACCACCACACCCAAGGGCGAGAAGAACTTCGCACTCTCCGCCGGCCCGCCATCACCGATTCCGTCGGAAGACGAAATCCCCGCAAATGGCGTGATCGCCGCGCCGTTCACCCGGCTCACGATCCGCGCAAACTTACGGACAATCAGGAACCCGCCATCCGGCAGCGGATACAGGCTCACCGGATTATCAAACGTGCCGCTGCTGAAGTTCCCGATCGACCCGCCCGCGCTCACCACCCGGATCCCCCCATTCCGCAAGTTCGAAATGTAGATGCTCCCATCCGCCGCCCCAAACACATCCGCCGGCTCGGCCAGCGAGGCGGCCGTCGCGCTGCCCCCATTCCCCGCCGATGCCGATTGCCCGTTCCCCGCAATCGTCGAAATGTTGCCATTCGCGCCCACCCGCTTCACCTTGAAGTTCAGCGAATCCGCAATCAGCAACAACCCGTCTTTGTCCAACCCCCAACCCCACCGGCGTGTTCAACAGCGCATTCACCGCCGGCCCGCCCTCCCCGCCATCGCCCTGCGTGCCCGTCCCTGCCACAGCCGCCACCGCCCCGCTCGCCAGCGTCAGCCGCCGCACCCGGTCCCGCGACGGTTCTGAAAAATACAGCTGCGCCCCGTCCTGCGAAAGCACCAGATCGCGTGGGCCCGCCACCGAGGCCGGCGCCTGCGGCCCGGCCACCGTGCTGATCACCCCGTCCGTCCCAATCCGCCGTATTCTCGAATTTACCGAATCGGCCACATAGCCGCATCCACCGCAATGCCCAGCGGGCCGTTCAGCTGCGCCTGCAACGCCTGCCCGCCGTCCCCTGCAAAACCCGCCGTCCCAGTCCCGGCAAACCGCGTAATGACGCCGCTAGGGTTCACCCGAAGCACCAGGTTCAGGAAGCTGTCGGTGATATAGATATTCCCCGCCGCGTCCCGCGCCGCCGAATCCGGGTCCACCAACCGCGCTCCCGTCGCCGCACCGCCCTCCCCGGTAAACACCACCGCCCCAGACCCGGCAAAGGTCGAGATCCGATACGGCACCGCCTGGCACATCGCCGACGCCGCGGACAACAAACAAAGGGAAAAGGCATTCAATAGGCGCATAAGAATCTCCAGAGGTTCGCATAATAGCGAATCCACTACCCCCTCCAAATAAACCGTGTCACACACGGTTTATTTTCCCTGCCACTCAACCCAACAAACCACCCCTCGAAAGCCACCTGCGACGGCAAACAAACCACTTATCTTCTGCCCTCTCCCCTCCCAAATCCCCAAAGCACCAAAAAACCGTGTCAGACACGGTTTTTTCGCTACTCCGAAACCTGCCGGACAACGTCCTGAACCACGATAATCCCCGCAAACCCACCCTGATCCCCATAGCCCACTCGCAAGCGCGGGTCTTTCTGCACGACCGTGATCGCCCGGCTGGCCTCCGATTCCACCAGCCCGACCACCTCCAGCACCAGCGGTTTCCCCTTCGCTCGCCGTACCTTGCGTAACTTCTGATCGATGGCCGCAACGCGCTTCGGATCGTTTTCCCAATCCATGAACAGCAAGCAGGGCACACGAACGCCCCGGATCTCCACCTCAGATTCCGTTCGATCCCTCAGCGCCGACCCATGCCCTCCGTGCTCCACAATGCCAACGACCTGCCGCTGCACCGCTCTCCCAGCCGCTCCCAATTGGATCGCCCGACAGATCGAAATCGCCTCTCCCTCCGCCGCCCTCTCGGCGCAAAGCAGGGTCAGGAACAAAATTGCTGCCAAGGCCATACCGTTCTTCGATCCAGCTATCCGCATCTGAATACCCCCAATAAGTCTCCAACATCGTACTCCCCCGCCCAACATTCACAATCCACCATCACCCCACCCCGCCCTATGAAATAATGCCCTCATGAATCGTCGCGATTTCGGAAAACTGGCCCTCGCCGCCCTCCCCGCCTCCACCCTCGCCGCCAAACCCAACTCCAAGTTCGGCGGTGTCCAGATCGGTGCCATCACCTACTGCTTCCGCTCCCTCCCCAGCTCCGCGCCGGAGCTGCTCAAATACTGCACCGACCTCGGCATCAGCGCCGTCGAACTCATGGGCGATGCTGCTGAAAACTTCGCCGGTGCCCCCGCCTCCCGCCCCCCGGCCTTCGGCGGTGGCCGCCGCGAACTCACCCCCGAACAACGCGCCACCCTCCAGAAGATCGCCGACGAACGCAAAGCCTGGCGCCTTTCCGTCTCCATGCAGAAGTACAAGGACCTGCGCAAGATGTACAACGACGCCGGCGTCTCCATCGAAATCGTCAAGCTCAGCCTCGACGACAAAATGTCCAACGAAGAGTACGACTACGTCTTCAACGTCGCCCACGCCCTCGGCTCCCACTCCGTCACCATGGAACTGCCCAAGGACGAAAAACTCACCCAGCGTATCGGCGATTTTGCCGCCAAACACAAAATCTACGCCGGCTATCACAACCACACCCAGGTCAACGCCTCCAGCTGGGAACGCGCCCTCGCCCAATCGAAGTACAACTCCATCAACCTCGATTGCGGCCACTTCACCACCGCCATCAACGGCTCCCCCATCCCCTTCATCAAGGCCAATGCCAGCCGCATCTCGAGCTTCCATTTGAAGGACCGCAAGTTCCAGACCGAAGGCGGCGACAACCTCCCCTGGGGCAAAGGCTCCACCCCCATCAAGGATGTCCTTCAGCTCATGAAGAAGGAAAAGTACAAGTGGCCCGCCAACGTTGAACTGGAATACGCGATCGGCGAGGGCACCACCGTCATGGCCGAAATGAAGAAGTGCCTCGACTTCTGTCAAGAAGCCCTCGCCTAAGCCAGCAATGCTCTCGCGCCGTGCCTTCCTGCACACCGTGGCCGCCGCCAGCGCGGCCACGGCGCGCAAACCCAATCTGCTCCTCATCCTCGCCGATGACCTCGGCTTCTCCGATCTCGGCTGCTTCGGCGGTGAAATCGAAACCCCCAATCTCGACCGCCTGGCCGCCAACGGCCTTCGCCTCACCCAGCTCTACAACAACGCCCGCTGCTGCCCCTCCCGCGCCGCGCTCATGACCGGCCGCCATCCCCACGCCGTCGGCATGGGAAACATGACCGGTGGCCAGCCCAAACCCGGCTTCCCCGGCTACTCCGGCCGTGTCGACCCGGCTGCCGAATTTCTCCCCCAAACGCTCCGCCGCGCCGGCTACACGCCCCTCATGTGCGGCAAATGGCACCTCGGCCAGCCCGGCCCCATCGCCCGCGGCTTCGAAGAGTTCTACGGCATGATCCAGGGCTTCGATACCTTCTGGGACCCATCGAAATACACCCGCCTCCCCGCCGGCCGCCCCGTCGAAACCACCGAGCCCTTCCACGCCACAACCGCCTTCACCAACCACGCCCTCCGCTTCATAAAAGACACCAAAACCCCCTGGTTCCTCTATCTCGCCTACAACGCCCCCCACTTTCCCCTCCACGCTCCCAAAGATCTGATCGATCACTACCAACCCGTCTACGAACAGGGCTGGGACAAGATCCGCGAACAACGCCATCGGCGCCAAATCACCTCCGGACTCCTCCCCAAAACAACAAAACTCACCCCCCGCTCCATCGTCGGTCCCAACCGCGTCTCCACCCCAAACGGCTGGGCCGAAAAGCAAAACCCGCCCTGGGATTCGCTCCCACCGAACCGCCAAAAAGACCTCGCCCGCCGCATGGCCATCTTCGCCGCCATGGTCCACCAAATGGATCAAAACATCGGCCGCATCCTGAAACACCTAGAAGCCACCAACCAGCTCGCCAACACCCTCATCCTCTTCACCTCCGATAACGGCGCCTGCGCCGAATGGGACCCCTTCGGCTTCGATACCTCCAGTGGCCCCCTGAACACCCTCCACACCGGCGAAGCCCTGGACAAAATGGGCCAGCCCGGCACCTATCACAGCTACGGTTCCGCCTGGGCCAACACCAGCAACACCCCTTGGCGTCTCTACAAGCACTACACCCACGAAGGCGGCATCTCCTGCCCAACCATCGCCCACTGGCCCGAAGGCATTTCCGCCAAAAACGCCATCAATCACCAACCCTGGCACTTCATCGACGTGCTCCCCACCCTCGCCCACATCGCCGGCGCGACGCCACCCGCGCCCACGCAAGGCGAAAACATGGCCGCCCTCTTCCAAAACAAAAAGCCCAAACGCGGCCCCCTCTTCTGGGAGCACGAAGGCAGCCGCGCCGTCCGCCACGGAAAGTGGAAACTCACCGCCGTCCACCCCACCGGCCCCTGGGAACTCTACGATATCGAAGCCGACCGCACGGAGCTGAACAACCTCGCCGCCCAACATCCCGCCCGCGTCAAATCCATGGCCGCCCAATGGCTCCAGTGGGCCAAAGCCAACAACGTCCTCCCCTGGATCTGGGATCCGCCCTACTCCGAATGAAATCGCTAAAAGCCCTCCTCACCGCCTCCCGTATCCGTTCCCTCGCCTCACCCACCACCATCCAGCGCGGCCAGGACTACTACGCCCGCAACCGTGTCCAGTCGCTCTCCAATACCTTCACCGGCATCCGCGCCTACATCCTCGGCCAGCGCGTCTACTCCGTAGAGCTCTCCGCCATCGGCAAGGAGCTCGATTTCGATTGCACCTGTCCCATCGGCGAACAAGGCGACTTCTGCAAACACTGCGTCGCCGTCGCCATCGCCTTCCTCAACGATCCCCCGCCCGAAGACGTTTTCCCCATCGAAGAACTGCGCGCCCAACTCACCGCCGAACCCCCCGCCCGCCTCGCCGAACTCATCCTCGAATGGGCGGCGGATAACGAACAGCTCCAAAACAGCCTCTACAGCTACCAGGCCGTGCTGGCTGGGCCCGATGCCGCCATCGCCGCCCTCCGCCGCGCCCTCGTCAAGGCGCTCCGCGAATCGCCGCACGATTTCCCCACCTACGCCGAAGCCGTCCACACCGCGCTCGACCCCATCGAAAAGCTCCTCCCCACCGCCCCGGATTCGGTCATCGAGATCTGCGAGGAAGCTGCCAAAGCCCTCATCCCCGCCAGCGAATACGCCGACGAGGATGACGAGGACTTCGAACTCCTCCAGGACCGCATCGAGGACATCCATCGCGATGCCGCCCTCCTCGCCAAACCCAATCCCGTCCAGCTCGCCCAGCGGCTCTTCCAACTCGAAACCACGTCGTCCCAATACCTCTTCTGTGACGCCGCCGAGGCCTACAAAGAAGTGCTCGGCCCCACCGGCCTGGCGGCGTACCGGGACCTCGCCGAAAACGCGACGTTCGCCCGTCCCGGCGAGCGGGACCGCATTCTCGAATCGATCGCCCGCGCCACCGGCAGGTTGGAGGACCTGATCGCCGTCCTCGCCCGCGACCTCTCCACCCCGGACCGTTTCATCCGCATCGTCATCGCCTGTCGCCAAGCCGACAACCCACCCCAAGCCCTAACCTGGGCAGAGCGTGGCCACAAACTCTATCCCTCCAGCGCCGCACTCCGCGAAGTGCTGGCGCAAGAGTACCACCAAGCCAACCGCCCCGCGGACGCCCTCAAGCTAATCTGGAAAACCTACGCCGAGTCCCCCGGCCTGCCCCTGTACGAAGTTCTAAAGAGCCACGCCGAGCGAGCCAACGATTGGCCCGAACACCGCGACCGCGCCCTCGGCCTGATCCGCAGCAAAATCGCCGCCTCCCAGGGCAAGCAGGACCACTCCGCCCTCGTAGAAATCCTTCTCGCCGAAAACAACCAAGAAGAAGCATGGCGCGAAGCGCAAGCCGCCGGTTGCGCCTCCTACCTGTGGCTCCAACTCGCCGAAGCCCGCGAAAAGAAACACCCCGGCGACGCCGCCCCGATTTACCTCAAACGCGCCGACGAAGAACTGGCCCGCGTCCGCAACTCCAACTACGACGTCCCCATCGCCCTCCTCCTCCATGCCGCCAAACTCCTGAAGAAGATCGGCGCCCTCCCCCACTTCCACCGCCACCTCGCCGCCCTCCGCGAACAACACAAATCCAAACGCAAATTCATCGAACTCCTCAACAAAAACCGCGCCAAACTCGAAGACGCTAAATAGCCTGTCACTATTTCCCGGCACTCCTCGCTACAGAAAGTGACGCCTGTTCCACGCGTCACAAAATCCTGTCGAGAGGCCCTCCCATGCGCTCCGTGAAATGCGATGAAACGCACCAACTCCGTGACACCATCGCCGCCCACTTTCCCGTAAAGGGAATGGACCTCCTCGCCCGCACCGAACCCTTCCACCGCTGGTTCTCTGCCCGTCGCGATAGCGGCACCTGGATGGGCAACCGCACCGTCGAAACACGCGACCGCCTCCGTGTCCGCCTCGCCAATCTCGATGGCACCGTCGCCGAAGGTCTCAACTTCGCCGCCCAGGACTACCTCGGCCTCAACGATCACCCCGCCGTCCACCAGGCCGTAGTTGACGCTCTCCACGAACACGGCCCCCACTCCGCCGGCTCCGACATGCTCCTCGGCAACTCCCGCGACTCCCTCGCCCTCCGCGCCGAACTCGGCCACTTCCTCCAGCGCGAACACGTCGTCCTCTTCCCCACAGGATGGGGCGCCGCCTTTGGCGCCATCCGCGGTCTTGTCCGCCGTAACGATCACCTCGTCCTCGATCGCCTCTCCCACAACTCCCTCCAAAACGGCGCCCGCTCCGCCACCGAAAACATCAGCTATTTCGACCACAACGACATCGATTCCGCCGAACAAATCCTCCGTGCCATCCGCGCCAAAGACAAGCAAAACGCCATTCTTCTCGTCACCGAAAGCGTCTTCTCCATGGATGCCGATTCCCCCAACCTCCGCCGCCTCGGCGAACTCTGCCGCGAATACTCCGCTGCCTTCCTCGTCGACGTCGCCCACGATCTCGGCGCCCTCGGCCCCACCGGCCTCGGCCGCCTCGAAGAACAGGACGCCCTCGGCATGCCGGACCTCATCATGGGCGCCTTCTCCAAAACCTTTTGCACCACCGGCGGTTTCCTCGCCGTCCGCAGCGAAGCCGTCGCCCAGTACGTCCGTTGCTTCGGGGATGCCAACACGTTCTCCAACGCCATGACGCCGCTCCAGATCGCCGCCGTCCGCGCCACCCTCAAAATCATCCGCCAACCCGAAGGCGCCCATCTCCGCGCCAAACTGCTCCAGGCCTCCCTCCGCCTCCGCCAGTCGCTCACCACACGCGGCCTCAAAATCTTCGGTGAACCCTGCGCCCTCGTCCCCGTCCACACCGGCCCGGAACGGCTCGGCCGCACGGCCGCCGCTCTCTCCGCCCGCCGTGGCGTCCTCGTCAATTCTGTCGAATACCCCGCCGTCGCCATCGGCGCCACCCGCCTCCGCCTCCAACTCTCCCCCGCCCATGCCGATGAGGACCTCGATCACTGCGCCCAGGTCATCGCCGATTCCATCTCGGAGGCAAAATGAGCCCCCGCGTCGTCATCACCGGCCTCGGCACCATCGTCCCCAAGGCCCCAAACGTCGCCGCGTTTGAACTCATGCTTCGCCAGGGCCGCTCGTCCATCACCTACCGCCCCGAAGCCGAAGCCCATGGCCTCTCCTGCCACGTCGCCGGCGTTCCCGAAGTGGACGAACAGCGCCTCGCGGCCATCACCATCCCCGCCCAGCGCCGCTCCATGAACGGCATCATGGATCTCGCCACCCTCGCCGCCATCGAATGTTGGCAGCAAGCCGGCCTGCCCTACACCCCCGGAGACGATGGCCCCATGGACCCCCACACCGGCATGGTCTTCGGCACCGGCATCGCAGGCGTCGAAACCCTCTGCGCCACCGTCGCGCCCTCCGTCGAATCCGCCCAGGTCCGTCAGCTTGGCGCCAAACGTGTCGAACAAACCATGTCGAGCGGCGCCGCCGCCTGCGTCTCCGGCCTCCTCGGCATCGGCGGCCCCGTCATTTCCCCCAGCGCCGCCGGCACCACCGGCTCCGCCTGCCTCGTCCAGGCCCTGCGCCTCCTCCGCGCCGGTCTCTGCCGCCGCATCCTCGCCGGCTCCGCCGAAACGTCAAATATCTACACCTGGGCCATGTTCGACGCCATGCGCGTCCTCGTTCGCGATGGCAACCACGACCCCGCCTCCGCCTCCCGCCCCTTCAGCGCCGCCGCCGCCGGCTTCGTCGCCTCCGGCGGCGCCGGTGCCCTCATGCTCGAAACCCTGGAAAGCGCCCGCGAACGGGGCGCGCACATCTACGCCGAACTCGCCGGCGGCTACGAAAACTGCGGCGGCCAGCGCAGCGGCGGAACCATGACCCGCCAAAGCCCCGAAGGCGTCGAACGCTGCATTCGAGGAGCTCTCGTAGATGCCGCCGTCCACCCCCGCGAAATCGATTACGTCAACGCACACAGCACCGCCACCATGGGCGATCGAAACGAAATCCGCAGCATCGCCAATGCCCTCAGCCGCAACGGCGACGACTTCCCCTGGGTCAATGCCACCAAGTCCCTCATCGGTCACTGCATCGGCGGCGCCGGCTCCGTCGAAAGCGTCGCAACCGTTCTCCAACTCCACGGCGGCTTCCTCCATCCATCTCTAAACTGCGAAGCAGTCCACTCCGAAATCGCCGCGATCGACAGCCGCATTCCCCGCCGTTGCCTCGAAAAACCCCTAACCACCGCGCTCAAAACCAGCTTCGGCTTCGGCGATGTCAACGCCTGCCTAATCTTCCGCGCCTGGCCCAACTAACGCCCCAAAAGGAAAACCCAAATGAACCGCCAACAAATCACCGCACAGTTCCTCGACCTCCTGAAGCCCTTCACCCGCAAGCTCCCCCCTGGCTTCCAGGTCACAGACCCCCTCTCCCTCTCCACCGACCTCAACGTCGACTCCGCCGACCTCGTCGATCTCGTCCTCCAAATCGAAGAACGCTTCGAAGTCGAAGTGCCCGACAGTGCCATCACCGAACTAAAAACCGTGGGCCAAGTCATCGACCTGCTCGAAGCACGTCTCGTCGCCGCCTGAGACCTCCGCCATGCCGCCCACCCGCCAGGCGCTCCGCGCCGCCATTGCCAATTGCTACACCAAAAGCAACGCCCGCGCCTCGCTCACCGCCGTGGTCGACATTGCCGCCTTCTGTCTCTTCTTCGGCCTCGCCGCCACCTCCGGCCCGCTGCTGCTCCGTATCCCAAGCGCCTTCGCCGAAGCCATCTGCATGGCCCGCCTCTTCATCCTCGGTCACGACGTCTGCCACGGCAGTCTCTTCACCCGTCCCTGGCAACGCGCCATCTTCGGCCGCATCCTCTTCCTCCCCACCCTCACCACTTACAGCCTCTGGCAAATCGGTCACAACTCCGTCCACCACGGCTATACCAACCTCAAGGGGCGCGATTCCGTCTGGCCACCCTTCTCCCCGCAGGAATTCGCCTCCCTCCCTCCCCTCCGCCGTGCCCTGGAACACGTCTACCGCTCCCCCATCGGCCAAGGCCTCTACTATTTCTGCGAAATCTGGTGGAAACAACTCTTCCAGCCCGCCCCCACCCGTTCCACCCGGCCCAGCTACTGGCTGGACTCCTGGCTCGTCGCCGCCTTCGCCGCTCTCGCCATCGGCGTCGCTAAAACACCCACAGCCATCATCCTCTCCTGCCTCCTCCCCTTCGCCTTCTGGAATCACCTCATGGGCCTTGTCATCTATCTCCACCACACCCACCCGGACACCAAGTGGTACCGCGACCGCGAATCCTGGTCCTTCACCGCCGGCCAGCTCGATTCCACCATCCACGCCGAACTCCCCTTCGGCCTTCACCGCCTGCTCCACAACATCCTCGAACACACCGCCCACCACATCGACGTCACCATTCCCTTCTACGCCCTGCCAAAAGCCCAACGGCAATTGGAAGAAACGTTCCAAGGCCACATCGTCCGTCAACCCTGGTCCTGGCGAGCGTTCCTCCACACCACACGCACCTGCCAGCTCTTCGATTTCGATCGCCAAACCTGGGTCCCCTTCCGTCCTCCCGCAACGCCATGACCAACACACTCCTCTGGAAAAACCTCGTCCACGACCCCCTCCGCTTCGCCATCGCCGTCGCCGGCATCGGCTTCTCCGCCTTCCTCATGACCGTTCAATCGGATCTCCTCTTCGGCTTCACCGAAGCCGCCTCCCGCATCATCGATGCCACCGATGGCGCTATCTGGATCATGCCCCGCGGCGTCCCCTGTTTCGATTACGCCACCCACATGCCCGCCGCCATCCGCGAACGCGCCCACGGCGTGCCCGGCGTCGCTGCTGTCGGAAAGGTCGCCGCCGGCTTCACCGCCATCCAACGGGCCGATGGCCTTAGCCAGGTCGTCCTCCTAATCGGTATCGAAGACTCCGTCGCCGGCCGTCTCCCCACCGGGCCCCGCGGCCAACGCAACCTCGCCATCGTCGATGTCACCGATGCCCAGCGCCTCGGCGCCGCCCAACTCCCCGCCGATATCGAAATCGCCGCCAAACGCGCCCGCATCGAAACCAACGCCACCGGCTTCGCCTCCTTCCTCGGCTCGCCCTATCTCTTCACCGCCTACCAGGACGCACTCGAATATCTCTCTGTGCCCTCCGGCAAAACGATGTTCGTCATCGTCAAACTCGCCCCCGGCGCGGACGCCTCCCAAACACGGGACCTCCTCCAAACCCGCTTCCCGGAATTCGATGTCTGGGAGAAGGCGGACTTCTCCCGCCGCGCCCGCCTCTTCTGGCTCGTCCAAACCGGCGCCGGCGGCGCGCTCTCCCTCGCCGCCGTCCTCGGCTTTGTCATCGGCCTCGCCGTCGTCTCCCAAACCATGTACGCCGCCACCATGGAACACCTCGATGAGTTCGCCACTCTGAAAGCGCTCGGCGCATCCAATTGGACCGTTCGCCGCATGGTCATCGGCCAGTCATTTCTCTGCGGCATCGTCGGCGCCGCCGTCGGCTTCCTCGCCGTGCCTCCAGCCGTTACGCTGGCAAGCTCCGTCATCACCTGGATCGTCTCGCCCCTTTGGATGTACGCCCTCGTCGGTGGAGCGCTCACGGTCCTCTGCGCCGCCGCCGCGCTCCTGGCGGTCCAGCCAGCCATCAGCATCGAACCCGGGCGCGTGTTCCGTGCCTGACGCCGCTGTCCTCGCCGCCAACGGCGTCTCCATCATCTATGGCCAGGGTCCCCTCGCCGCCACCGCCGTAGACAACGTGTCCCTCAATTTCCAACCCGGCGAAGTCACTCTGCTCATGGGTGCCTCCGGCAGCGGTAAAACCACGCTGCTCTCCGCGCTCGGCTGTCTGCGAACGGTGGATAGCGGGCATATCACGCTGCTCGGCCGCCCGCTCGGCGGCCAGGCCGAAGCAGCGCTCGGCCAGCTCCGCAGCCGCCACATCGGCTTCGTCTTTCAGTTCTTCCGCCTCTTCCGCTCGCTCACGGCCCAGGAAAACGTGGAGCTCGGCCTGGAGTTCGCCAAAGCCACCGGCGCCGCAACCCAAACCGCCGCCGAAACCCTCGCCGCCGTCGGCCTGGCGGCCAAGCGCCATCTCCGGCCGGATCAGATGAGCGGCGGAGAACGCCAGCGCGTAGCCGTCGCCCGGGCGTTGGCCAAGCAGCCGGAAATCCTGCTGGCGGACGAACCAACGGCGGCATTGGACAGTACCTCCGGCCGCCAGGTGGCAGCGCTCATCCGGGAGCAAGTCAAGGAGCGCGGCATGGTGGCCGTCATTGCCACCCACGACCCAAGGCTCGCGCCCTACGGGGACCGCGTCGTCGAAATGCGGGATGGCCGCGTGGTGAGGGATGAAAGGAGCAACGGATGAAAGCCGCATTGGCATTGTTGATCGGAGTCTTACTCGGAGCCGCCGCGGTATGGCGAACGGGGCGAGTGGAAGCAACCGCCGTGGCCAGTCCGCCACCACCCAAACACGCCCCGCTAGCCGCCGCGCAGGGGCGGGTGGAGGGGATGACGGAAAGCGTGGAAGTCGGAGCCGCCACCGATGGCGTCATCAAAGCGGTGTTCGTAAAGGAGGGCGATACCGTCACGCGGAACCAGCCCATCGCCGCCATCGATTGTGAAAATCTGACCGCCGAAACCCGGTCGTTCGCGGCCGCCGTGGAAGCCGCCCGCCAGGCCAGAGTCAGGGTGCGCCGCGGCAGCCGGGAGGAGGAGAGGAGGATCGCCGCCGAAGAGCAAAGAGCCGCCCAAGCCATCCAGCAGCAAGCCCGCCGCCAACACGAACGCATGCAGCAGCTACTGCAAAATGGAGACATCTCCCGCCACACCGCGGAGAATGCACAGCGGGAGTGGCAAACCGCGGAAGCCGCCGCCAACGCAGCGGCAGCGAAACAAAATCTAGCCGAAGCCGGCGCCCTCCCTGAGGAAGAGGCCCGTTCCACCGCGGAGGTACAAGCCGCCGAAGAGCACCAGCAAGCCGCCACCGCAAAGGAGGAGAAGTGTATTGTCCGCGCCCCCATCACCGGGACGATGACGAGGCTATACAGAAAGCCAGGCGAAGGCTACAGCACGTTTGCCGGCAGACCCATCGCGACGATGGCGGATCTGACGGGCCGCAGAATCCGGGCGGAGGTAGACGAGCGCGACCTCGGCCGCGTGCATAAGGGGCAAAAGGTGAGAATCCAAGCCGAAGGCCACCCCGAGCCATTCGCGGGAACGGTGATCTGGACGGCGGTAGTGATGGGCCGAAAGACCGCCCGCAGCCCCGACCCCGCCGAAAAATCGGACCGCGACATCCTCGAAGCCCTCATCCAGCCCGAAGGAAACCCCACCGCCCTCCCCATCGGCCTCCGCGTCGTCGTCGTGGAGTTCCTGGGAAACTAAGTCGCCGTCGCCGCCGGATTCGCTATGATATTGGACACTCCCATGAGTGAGCCTGGCGAAGTAACTGGCCTGCTGCAACGCAGCGCGAACGGAGATCGGCAAGCGGAAGAGCAACTCTTTACGCAGGTCTACGATTCGCTCCGCCGCATCGCCGCATCGCATCTGCGCAAGGAGCGAAAGGACCACACCTTGCAGCCCACGGCGTTGATCAACGAAGCGTTTGTGTTGCTCATGCGCGGCGCGGAGATCAACTTCAATTCCCGCGATCATTTCTACGCCATCGCCGCCACCCAGATGCGACGGATACTCATCGACCACGCCCGCCGCCACACCGCCGCCAAGCGTCCCAACGCCCTGCACCGTGTAGAGCTGGAAAAAGCCCAAAGCTTCTCCATGGAAGACCCGGACTTCCTGTTGGCGTTGGACCAATCCCTCCACCGCCTGGCCGCCGAATCCGAGCGCGCCTGCAAAGTCGTCGAACTCCACGTCTTCGCCGGCCTGACCCTGGAACAAGTCGCGACGG
The DNA here is from genome assembly GCA_947470805.1 of Acidobacteriota bacterium. Taxonomy (GTDB): domain Bacteria; phylum Acidobacteriota; class Terriglobia; order Bryobacterales; family Bryobacteraceae. The sequence goes on from CANIVU010000009.1 coordinate 51,806, forward strand.
CCCTGAACCGCTCCTCCCGAACCATCAAGCGCGACTGGGACACCGCCCAAAAATGGCTCTACCGCGACCTCGGCCGCACGGTGAGTGCGTCTACTTCAGCATAGGCCCCTTGCCTAAAACGTACTTCTCAAGCCGTACGCTCCCTATCAGTGGAAGAACCTTCCCTCCTTTCCCGATCGGTGAAAGGTTGAGTTTCAACTTTGAAGAGTTAGTTGTCCCAAGAAGCTTGGACAACTGCTTCGCGGTGCTACGATCTGCGAAAAAGTCAACAGTATCACCGTTGCCAATGTGATGTTTCACTAGAGAAGCTCTCCAGCTCGAAAACTGAATCGTTCCCATTTCCACACGCCTCCGACCCTTTGCTACCGATACTCGGAATGGCGACCTCGTTTGCCCCCCCCATTGGATTCCCTCGAGCCTGAGGCGGTAGCTTACTTCTCCCGTTGCTGTTTCGGCAAATAAGATATCGTCTTCAGTAGCGGCCTCATTTTGGGAAAGAATGATTGTTCGAGTCCGAATTGCTTGCGGGCAGCTGAAATCTCCATTGATGAGTACTCCCGCGCACTGCTCTTGATTCTCCTGTTTGGTACATGGCGGCTCCAAGGTCAATTCGCCCATACCCTCGTAGGAGGCTTGCCAAAATCGTGTGTCGCGCAGGACCTCACCTACATTGAACGACCGAGTTGGAAATCCTCCTCGTTTTGGTAAGTCGCTACACTTCTTTGCGACGTCCAGGTTCGTTACAACGTCCCTAATCGAAACTACTCGCTCAGACTCAACATGAAAGGTCTTCTGTGGCGCATCGTACGAGAGACATCGCGGTTCAGGGAGATCCTTCAACACTAGTTTGCTCCAGATTCTACTTTCGACAATAAAGGGAACTGAACCGGTCACGTGGTTGGCGCATAACTCGCACTTAAGGCGGGGCGAACTGTCTAGAAGTCTTACCAACATCGCGTCAATACCAGCATGAAACGGCTGAAATAATGGGTCAGATGCCGCCGTCCAGGAGTTTTCCATCACACCGGTGCTTTTAGTGTGTACTCGTTCATGAACGTTTTGTTCAAGAAAACCAGCACTTACATCCGTTGTGATCCCCCCCCCGAGCGCGTTGATCCCATCGGGATTTGAGCAAAAATAGCTATTTGCACCAGTGTCGAGCACGTGTTGCCACGAAGCCCGCTCAATATCAAAAATCGGGTACGGCAGCGGGTAGCGGTTCGTGTTTTTCAGCAGTTGGCACCTAGGATCACCATTTGAACATCGGAATACACTTGGCACACGCGGACTTTGTGCTGGACTCCAATAAGGCATTAGGAATGGCTTCGATGAAACAGCAAGAGTGAACAATTCCTCGGTTAGGACTAGATATGCGTGATGCCAGATTAAAAACTCGGCTCGCCAATGGGCACAGTTGTCGGTACGCCCCCCCCATCCATTATGAAACTGCGCCCAATTTGCGATCACGTCAGGATGAATATTTGAGAGAGCCTCAGTGTAGGAAGCGACGACCGCCTCACCCTGTTGATCCGGAATCAGTTTTCGGCGTGGAATCTCTTGCGCATAAATCCCGGTATAGGTCGCCGCACAGGATATGCCTATAACTAACCACAATAAGCGAGATTTAAAAGGGGCAATCCGTTTCATCTAGTTCGTACCCATATCGAATCGCTACTGACTCTCTTTCACCCGCCAACGGATGATCCGGGCTGCTTCAATTAGGTCCATAAAATCGAAAGCATCGCCATCACACTGCCCGTATGCTGACTTATACTTCGCCTCCTGAAAATCCTTCCAGGTCTTCCGAAGACACTCTATTGCGCCCCTGTTGGCGGCAATCCATTCCAATAAATCGCTCAATCCGGCATGCTCAGTGTTCCTATCCTTCCAGTGGTCGAAGTACGTTCCCGCAGTCTTGACCGAACCCTCTCCTTCAACCGTTTTCTCAAGGACCGTCTTCTTGAACTTCGCTTCTAATTCTTCTGCAGTGAAAGATTCAGAAAGAAATTCGTTCGTGAGTTTAGAATCGTGCAGTACGAATCCGAACAGAACGAGCAGTTCGAGATCCATAAGCCCCTTCCGGCCCTGCGTAATCAAGTAATTCTTAGCCATTGTCTATTCTCCTGTGTGAGTGAGTGACTTCCCAAATACATCCAGCTTGGCGGCCTCATCTGCAATCATCCCGCTGCTTCGCAATAATCCAGGCCAGGATCGCTGCGCTAGATACCATATGGCCGCTGCCCGTGGAACAGACGCTGGGATTTTCCACAAATCCAACCCGGTACCAACGGCTATTGCAGGCCACATGAATGATGACGTAACTTGCAGTGCTTGTAAGTATAATCGCTCTGCCGACTTGGGCCCTTGCTCCAGGCAGACCAATTCTCCTGCTGTCCAAACAGTTACACCTGTAAACACAGGCAGCGTCGGCCAGTCTTCAGATATGGCTTTCAGCCGCCTCAAACCTGCTCCGTCTCCTGAAAGTCGATAGAATGTGGCAAGTTCCTTAATGGGTTGGGGTGCCCGTTCACCCTCGGCGGCCTCGCGAGCGGCCGCGACGGCAGCGGACTGATTTCCCAGTACCAATTCCAAATATGCAAGATGTAGGAGGCGTCGCACTACAATACCGTGCCTTCCCCATTTCCTCGCCTCGGCAACGTGCTTGCGGCAATGCTCAACCGCAAGGTCTAGCCTTCCGGAATCGGCATACAAGCATGTCAAGAATCCGAGCGATTGATCCTTAATAGATATGTCTCCCTTCGCGCTAGCCGCGAGAAAACACTCTCTTGTCTTTTCGTACTCACCGCGCAGGAATGCGGTTTGGCCGAGCCATTTCCAGTAAAAGGGGTCATTGCCAAGGGTTCGCAGCGCCTCCAGCCAGTGCTCACTTGCATCGAACTCCTTCTTCATCCACCCCGTCGCAACCAGATATGCCGCGGCTCGTGCGGACTTACCTATCGCCCATGCCCCCTCAAACGCCCGCTGCGCCTCATCAAACCGGTAATGGTGAAACAGCGACGAACCCAGAAAATACTGAGCTGACTCATCCCCCGGGTAATGCACCGCCCAAGCCTGCACCGACGTCAATTGCCGGTCGTACTGAAAACTATCCTCAAAATAGAGCGTCTCCAGCCGGTACCGCTCCCGAAACGTCACCCGCCGCCGCGACAACAAATCCACCGTCTTACCCCAATGCGCATGCCCCTCCGCAAACCGCGCCTTCGAAATATAGAAATCCGCCAACTCCTGCTGCGCCGCCACAAATCCCGGATCCGCCGCCAACGCCTCCTTCAATAACTGCTCCGCCAACTCATCCGGATCCCCACGCCGCCACGCCAACACCGCCCGCGAATACGCCGCCAGCGCCTCCCAACTCCCCGTACTCACCTCCTGCGGCGGCCGGTCAAACTCCGCAATCTGCGCCAACGTCTCCCCCGCCTCCCCCCGCACCCACTCCCCCGCCAGCCGGAACTGCCCCAACATGTCCTCCGCCCCGCTCGCCCGGAACGTCTTCTCGGCCTTCCACCCCACCGCATCCGGCCGCCCTCGCAACGTCTCCAGCACAAACGTCAAAACGTAATCCCCGCCCACCGCCGCCATCGTCCCATGCAAAACCGCCGGAACCCCCAACCGCCACGCCAACTCACGCAGCTTCCCCACCTCCAACGTCGCTCCCGCCGCCAACCCCATCCGGTCCACTGCCGCATCCCGCTGCGCCGCCGTCACCAACTGCAGTTGCGGACTCTGGTCCAACAACGATTGCAACAACGCCGTCGCCCCATCAAACCGCTTGTCCCCCGTCAAGTTTTGCACCGGAGCCACCAGCAACTTCGCCACCCGCCCCGGCCGCCCCAGCCAACTCCCCGCGGACCGTGACGCCACCACTCCCACCGTCGCCGCCGCCGTCAACCCGCCCAGCCACCACAACGTCTCCCGGCGCCTCCAAAACCCAACCTCCAATGCCGCAACCGCCTCCTCCGCGCTCCCCCACCGCTGCCGCGGGTCCATCTCCAGGCACTTTCCAATCACCCGCTCCCAATTCCCCGGCGGCCGTCCCCCTTTCCTCTCGCTCGGATGCCAGCCCATCACCATCTCATGCAACACAATCCCCAGCGCATAAACATCGCTTGCCCCACTCACACTCTTCCCCGCCCATTGCTCCGGAGCCACATATCCCGGCGTCCCCAGCCGCAAACTCGTCGTCGACCGGTCCTCCCCCTCCCGTACCGGTACCGCCAACCCGAAGTCCGTGATCACCACCCGTTCCCCCGCCAGCATCACGTTCGACGGTTTGAAATCCCGATGCACTACCCGCGCCGCGTGCGCCGCGCTCAACCCCTTCGCCAACTGCCGCGCAATCCCCAACGCCTCCGCCGGATCTAACTTACCCTTGAACTCAATCCGCGCCGCCAGCGTCTCTCCTTCCAATAACTCCATCGCGAAGTAGAACAGCCGCCGTCCGCCGTGCTCCCATTCGCGACCGATGTCAAACACTCGAGCCACGTTCGGGTGAGTAATCTCCCGCGCCAATCCAATCTCCCGCTTGAACCGCGAAAGATAAGCCTCCTCCTCCGCCAAATCAGGATGCAGAATCTTCAGCGCCACCCGCACCCGCAGCGTCTCATCCTGCGCCGCATACACTTCACCCATCCCGCCCCGGCCCACAAACTTCTCCACCACAAACCGTCCGTCAACCACGTCCCCCGGGCGCAGTCTCGGCTCAACCACCGGTGTATCCTGCTCTTCACCCACCCACGAAGGTAGCTCCCGGATGGAAATCTCCCCCTCCGGCACGGGCACATCCAACAGACTCAGAACCTCGTCCACCAAATCGCGATCGTCAGTACGGCTCTCCAGGAAGCTGCGCCAGCTCTCCCGGGGCCTGTCGGATGCCTCTGCAAGCAAGTCCGACAGCAGTTCCCATCGGCCCTCCTTACCGCCCATTCATCCACTCGCCTCCCGTATAACTCTCCAGCATAGAATAACCAGTCACCACGCCCTTCACAATAACTAGCGCGACCCGCCCGCATACCGTGACAAAAAGAAAACTCATCGATGTTATCCTGCTACAACCGTGAAATTCACTTGCCTGCTCTGACTGTGCTTCTCGCCCAGCCGAAAGCAACTCCCAAGCCCTGCTCGCCCTCCCTGGCCAATTCCAACTGCTCCATCGAAATCGACACCTCCGCCGCCGTCTCCCCTCTCCCCATCCAACTCAACTCCGGAGCCGCCGTCTCTCTCATCGTCAAAAAACGAGGCGTCGAAAAAATCGTCGTCGAGACCGAGTGGAAGGAAATCGATACCCCCGACCCTACCCTGGAAATCGTCAAATCATTCCTTCCCTCACTGGCCAAACTCCGCATTGAAGCCTCCCTAAAGGAGCAGGTAGACCGTGATTCCGAGTTCCCCGCAGTCAAGCGGGTTCAAAAACAGCAAGTGAAAACCGACAAGATCCTCACCGCACTCCTTACCTCCCTCGAAGCCGCAAACACAAAACTCAAAAACCTCGCTGAAATACCCGTCGCTAAATGCGACAACACCGCATTCTTGACGGCCCAGACCGAGGCTCTTGACCTAGCCGACGTCGCGACAGCAGGCACAACCTCCCTGCGCGCCATGGACGAGTCCATAAAAAGAGCGACCACTGACATGACCAGACTGATGGAAGCAAACCCTATTGACGAAAAAACAATCTCCCGGTTCCGCACTGCAATTGAAAAAATCGACGCCAAGCGTGTTCGTCAGGCCGCAATCCTCAAAACAATCAATGAGGCCCAGGACGCTCTACGCGCCATCCATAAAGTGCTTTCCGAGAAGCCACCCGCCAATCAGCCAGCCTCGCCCTGCAACTTCAGCCCCGACCCCATCACCGCCCCAACAGGAAGCTGGATCGGCACCACCGCCACCGTAAAACTGACATCGTTCGACGCCGTGACCGGAACAAAGAAAACTCTCTCCACCATCACCCTCTCCTGGAACACCACCCGCTGGGAAATCTCCGCCGGCGCCATCTTCTCATCCCTCCCGGACCGTTCCTTCTCGGCAACCAGGAACGTCGTAAACGGCGCTGCCCAACCCGATACCAATAAATTCCTCACCGCCCAAACCATCAACCGCCCCACAGTAGTCCCCGTCGCCCTCGCCCACTACCGACTTTCCGAAAAACTCACCGCCACGCACCGCCGAATCGCATTCCTCCTAACCGGAGGCATCGGAGTCAACACAACCTCCGGCACAGCGGATTTTCTCGGCGGCGTCAGCATCGGCTATCGCAGCCTTCTCTTCACCCCAGCCGTTCACTTCGGCCGCGATACCCGGCTCATCAACGGCGTCCAGATCGGCACTCCTTTCGCTGAGTCTGTGACTCCGCCCACACAGCGCTTCTGGAAGCCTGCCTTCGCCATCGGGATTTCCTATCGGATCCCGTTCAAGTGATACGCGGCTGAAAGACACGCCGGCGTCTAAACCAACGCCGGCGTGCCCTGGCTCTATCACCCCTCACTCCTCCCCAATCTTCCGCGTAGCATCCAACACCAGCGACGTCACCCCACTCAACGCAAACACCCCCGCGCAAGTCGCAAACAACCAGTTCCACTGCCCCACCCCCGGCGTCTCCCCCAACACCGCGTTATAAACCAACGGCGCAATCGCCGCCCCCACCGCGCTCCACATATTCGACCACCCCATAATCGACGCCGTATACTTCCCCCCCACATCCTGCGCATACGCCCAAATCGCCGGCACCCCCAAATCACTGCTGAACGTCGCCAAACTCAACCCCCCAATCACACCCCACGCCGAGTCCCCCAAAAACATACAAACAACATACCCCGCCGCCGCCAAAAACCGCGTCGTCATCAACGGCAGCCGCCGCCCCCACTTCAACCCAAACCGCCGCGCCGCCGCGTCCGTCCACCACCCCCCGCCCATCATTCCCACAATCCCCGCCACCGTCGGCACCGCCGTCATCAACGCCTGCTCTCCCAGCGGCACCCCGTGCACCTTGTCCAAATACCGCGGCAGCCAAGTCACCACAAACAGCCACCCCATCGTCATCAACAACTGCGTCACCGAATTCCCCCACAGGCTCACGCTCGTCAACACCGCCCGCCACGGAAACGGCGGCGCCTCCACCGAACCCGCCAAAACCGGAGCACCAATCAATGCCCGCTCCGCCGCATTAACCGCCGGATGCTCCCCCGGCGTGTTCCGGCAATAAACGGCCACAATGAGAGCCACCAATATCCCCGCTGCCCCGTATAACAACAAAACCGTCTGCCACCGCCCGCCCAACAGCGACATCAAATAGGCCGTCAAAATCGGCGCCAGCACCGCCCCCGCCCGCCCCCCAATCGTCACAATCGAACTCGCCACCCCCCGCTGCGCCACCGGGAACCAAACCCGCAACATCCCCGACGCTACCGGATACGCCCCCGCCTGCGTCACCCCGCACAAAAACCGCCACAACAGCACCAGCGCCACCGAAGCCGTCATCCCCAACAACCCCGTAAACAAGGACCATCCAGCAATAAACGCCGTCAACGTCACCCGCGGTCCCCACCGGTCGCTCATCCACCCCGCCGGCACCTGCGACAACGCATACGACCAGAAAAACGCGCTCAAAAACCAGCTCATCTCCGTCTGCGTCATCTGCAAATCAACGCGCATCCGCTCCGCCGCAATGCCCACCGCGTAGCGGTCCAGATACAACAGACACGCCACAACCGTCAGCACCGCCGCCGTTCCGTAGCGGACCCGCGTCGCGCCCATCATGCCGCGCCAGTACAGCCGGACCACGCCCCGCGCTTGCAAACCCGCACCGGCACCACCCGCTCCGGCGAATGCCGCGTCACCCCCTCCACATCGGTCAACGGGAACGTCCCCCGCTCGTGCCGCAACAACACCACATCGGCGTCCATCCCCACGCGCAACGTTCCAATCCGGTCCCCCATCCGCATCGCCGCCGCCGGGGCTGCGGTCGCCGCCTGAATGACCTTCTCCATCGGCATCCCCAGATACAGAAACTTGCTCATCGTCGTCGGCAGATCCACCACCGGCCCCAGCAGGTTGAAGTGGTGCAAATCCGTGCTGATCGTGTCCGGCCAGAAGCCGAATTTCTGACAAGCCGGCTCGGCCACCCGCCACGCAAACGCGCCCACGCCGTGCCCCACGTCGAACACAACCCCCCGCTCCCGCGCGTCCATCAAAGCGCCAATCGGCGCGCCACCCTCGTCAAAACAGTGGTCCGGATTCGGGTTGTACAAGTGCGTATACGTGTCCCCCTTCCGCAGCGCCTTCAGCACCGTGACGTTTGGAATCTCCGACGCCGCATGATGAATCATCAACGGCCGTCCCGTCTGCTCCGCGGCGGCAAATACACCCTCAAACCCCGCCCACTCATTCTTCACATCAAAATTCGCCAGCCCCGAAGTCAGCCGTACTTTCATCCCAATCAACTGCTCGGGAAACCGGTTCACACACTCCACCGCCGACGGCACATGCGCGTGCCGCCCATCGTTCAAATCTCCCATATACGGAGGAAACAGCGGATGCCCCTGAATGCACCCGATCATCGAAATGTTCAACAGCGCAAACACATCCTCCGGCGCCCGTGGAATGATGAACCGCGCCATATTCGCAAACGTCAGCGCCCCCGCCGTTCCCGTATCCAGCATCGTAGTCACGCCCGTCCGCAGCCCCGCGTCGAAAGGGTCAATCGAATACAGGCCAATCCCGCTGAAAACGTGCACATGCAGGTCCACCAGCCCCGGCGCGACCAGCAACCCCGTCGCGTCTACGATGGTCTCCCCGCGCGCCTCCAACCCCGGTCCAATCTCGGTAATCCGCCCATCCGCCACCCGGACGTCGACCCGCCGTCCCGCCTCCCCACTCCCGTCATAAACCAACCCGCCCCGAATCAGCGTCGCTCCAACCGTCTTCTCCTGCATCGCTTCGTTCATCCCTGCCATCCTCCTAATTCCCAAACAAAATCAATCCCACGGTCCGGTCCCACGCCATCGTGCTCGATCCGACCTCCAGCCCGCTCGGTCTCCCCCCAGCCTGTCCGGTCCCACGCCACCGCGCTCGGTCCGACCTCCCGCCTGCTCGGTCTCCCCCCAACGTGCGCGGCCCCTCACGTCCAGCCTGTTCGGCCTCCCCGCCTACCGAACCGCGCTCGTCAGCAAGCGGCGCTTCGCCTCCCGCTTCCCCCACCTCCGCCCCCCACCCACCCCCCAAAAAACCGCCCCTCATGATCCCCCCAACTCGCGTACAATCTCCCGCACCGCCGCCACAATCTCCGCCCCATCCCCCGCCTGCAAACACTGCGGAAAAATCACCGCCCGGTCCGGCGTCCGCTCATCTTCAGCCAGCAGAATCCGCCGAGGCCTCTCCCGCAGCGCCCGCTGCAAATCCCCAACCCGAACCGTACCCGACTCTACCCGCAAATTCGGATACCGCTGCCCGTTCGCCCCCGCCGCATGCCGCGTAATCAACAACCCACTCAAATCCCGCAAACCCGCATACATCTCATCCACCGTCGCCGCCCACACCGCATACTCCGCCGCCGCATCGCGATTCTCATACCGCCGCAACGCCGTCATCACCCCAACAATGGCCTCTTTACTCACCTTCATCGAACGCCCAATCCCATGCCGCGGCGCCCGCGAAATCCACCCCTGCTCCACCCAGTGCCGAAGCGACCACGTCCCGCCCCGCACATCCATATCCACCATCTGCACCCAGGCGCTCCGGATCAACTCCTCTCGCCCGCACAGAATCCCCGAAGCCTGCGGCCCGCCCAGATGCTTGCCTCCGCTGTAAGCAATCAAGTCCGCCCCAGCAGCCGTCAATCCCCGCAAGTTCTCCCGAGGCGGCAGCGCGCAAGCCCCATCCACAATCAGCGGCAGCCCATGCCGGTGCGCCAACTCCGCCAGCGCCGCAATCCGCGGCCGCTCCTCCACCTCCAGCCAAACATAACCCACAGCCGCCGTCCGAGGCCCAATCGCCGCCGCAATCCGCTCCAGCGCATCCGCCGCATGATAATCCACCAACCGCAGCCGCGCCCCGCTCAGCCGGATCGCATGGTCATAGTCAAACGGCCCCGGCATCGGAAACACAATCTCGTCCCGCTCCAGCCCCGTCACATCCGGCAGCTGGTCCATCACCTCCGGCCGGTTCCCCGCCAGGCACGCCGCCGCCCCCAGCGTCAACGCCGCCCCCGCGCCACACGTCACAATCCCGGCCTCCGCCCCCGTCGCCCGCGCAATCTCCCGGCTCGCCGCCGTCAGCAAATCGTCAATCTCAAAGTACGCGCCACTCGCCGCCGCCATCGCCGCCACTACGTCCGGATGCGGACAACTCCCGCTCACCCGCGTCGCGTAGCCAACGGCATTAATCACCGGCCGTATGCCAAATTCACCGAACCAATCAGACCCCGCCACGAACCCTCCGCGAAAACACATTCGCCGGATTCGTCACCATCATCTGATGAATCTGCTCATCCGTCACGCCCCGCTCCCGCAACATCGGCAAAAAGACCTCCAGAATGTACCCATACCCCTTCCCGCCCGTGTACTTCAGGTGGTTCAACATGCAGATATCCTCGGACAGCAAAACCTGCTTCACAAACCCCGCATGCACCAGGTTCGCCACATTATCAGCGCGCACCCATTCCGGCTGATAGTCCAGATACCCGATGTTGTCCACCTCTACATAAACCCCCTTCTCCGCAATCGGCAGCAAATGGTGCACACCCACCCTGTCCCCCAAATGCCCGATGATCACGCGGCTCAAATCCGCGCCATACTCTGCCAATAGCGCGATCTGCTCCATCGCCAGCGTGCCCCACCGCGTCGTATGCGTGGTAATTGCCACACCCGTCTGCGCCTGTGCCAGCGCCGCCGCCCGGAACACCCGTTCCTCCCCCGGCAGAATCGAATGCCGCCCAGTCCCAATCTCCCCAATAAACCCGGCCCGGATCCCCGTATCCCCAACCCCGACCTCGATCTCCTTCACCAGAATCTCAGCCAACTCACGGCTCGTCTTTTCCTTCACAACCGCCGGATAGCCGAACTCCCGGTACCACCCGCACCCCATCAACACGTGGATACCGGTACGCTGAGAAAACCGCGCCAGCCGTTTCGGATCCCGCCCGATCTCGTCCAGCGTAACGTCGCAAATGGTCCGCCCGCCCCGCTGTGTGAACTCGGCAATCTCCTTCGCCATCATCTCTTCGTCATCGATGACCAGTTGATACCCATACCCCGGATAGTGGTCCATCGCATCCAGAAAAAGATGCTCATGCGTCTGCGTGACGCCCATCTCCTCCGGCCGAATGACCCCATTCACAGTGATAACTTCGCGCTCATTCCAATCCAAGCTGTCGCCCTCCGTAGCGGTTTCTAGTTGACGCAGTGTATCATCTCCGCGCCCTACTGAAACCCCTTCTTCGAAACATGCCACCCCGGAGCCTCGCAAAGCCCGCACTGCGCCCCCAGAAACATCTTCCCGGCCTTCTTGTGCCCCTTCAACTGCCACTGCAACAGCGCCACGCCAACCTTCCCAAACTCGCCCCCATTCGGCTGCCCGTAAGTCCCCCCATGGCCCACCCCATCCCGATACATATGAATGGCAGGCACCTTGGTAATCCGGGTGAAATCGTCCAGCCCGTTCTCGAACGCAATATCAGTCTTATCCCCCATCACAAAGAAAATCGGCGTGCGCAACTTCTCCAACTCTTCCTTCCGGACGTCCTCCATCTGCGGCCCGCCCGGCCGAGTCGGCGCCTTCAAAATGCCGCTGTTCCAAATCCCCAGCATCCGAATCCGCGGATCGGTCGCGACGGCGTACGTCTGAATCCCCCCGCACGACATCCCCATCACCGCAATCCTGCTCGTATCGAGCTTCTTGTAATAAGGGCTCCCCTTCCGCCCGTTCTCCGCGATAGCCCAATTCATCGCGTCCACCAACTGGCTCGACTTCGTCGCCGGCCCGGCCCCTGCCGGCCGAGGCCCCGGCGCCGGCGAAACCACCGGAGGCCCAATCGCGATCGCCAGGAACCCATGCGAAGCAATCTCCAGCAGAAAGTTCCTATGCGCCAGTCCATTATTGGCGCAAGCCCCATTCCCCCAGGCCAGAATCGGCAACTTCCCCTTCACCGCGCCGAGATCTTTCGCCCGGTACACGGTATGGGTCGGCAACCCGGCGTCCGTCTCGTAGATGGCGGGATACGGCCCGCTCCCCTCTTGTCCCAACCCGCACAGCGCCCCGGCAACCAGCAGAAAAGTCAGCTTCATCACCACTCCTCCCGAGAGCCTACCGCAACGAAAACCCTTCCGCCATCCCAAAAACCCAAAAAACACCCCTCCCGCAAAACCCAGTCACAAGCCTTCCTGCGTTGACAACAAACGACTTAACCAAAATCCGCTTGACGACGCATGCTAGAGTGAAATTGTAGAGGCCCCGCGCCGCGGAAATATCCGCAGCCGGGGCCTTTTTCATTTCCACCTGGGAAAGAGGACAGTATGACCAAGGAAGACAAAGCAAGAATCGCCCGCGAAAACGGCGCCAAGTCCCGCGGCCCGAAGACCGAAGCAGGCAAAGCCCAATCGCGCCTGAACTCCATCAAAACCGGCGAGAACGCCGAAACCCTCGCCCAATTCGTCCCGCCCAACTCCGGCATCCTCTGCCACGAGGACCGCAAAAAGTTCTACGCGCTGATCAACCAGCTCACCCAGATCTACCTGCCCGCCAACCAGGAAGCCGCCGCCATGGTCCGCCAAATCGCCATCGCCCGCTGGCAAATCGACCGTCTCCAGACGGACCTCAACTCCATCTGGAACATCGAGCTAATGGAAGCCGCCCGCCACGACGCCCCCGTCCCCGAGGAGCACGAGGATGACTACTACCAGGCCCAAGTGGCGAAAAAGCTCTACGCCGGAGCCGCGCCCATCGAAAAGATGGAGCGCCAAATTGATCGCCTGGAGCGCCGCATCGCCCGTCTCCGCCGCGAAATCAAAATGGTAAATAAAGAGTTCCCCACAGTCGCCAAACCCTTGGAAACACAGGCGGAGGAGCCAAAAACCGAAAATAGCGAACCGACCGTCTACATCACGGAACCGACACCAGAAGTCCTCGCCGCCTACCGCCGCGAGTTCCCGAACCACAAAATCGTCGTCCTCCCGCCCGACGACGTCGCCAAAGGCATCAACATCGAAGACGATCTCCCGCCCGCCCCAAGAAGAGCGGCCTAAACACACAGGTGCAACCAGCCACCACCCCGGGGACATACTCGCCCGGCGCGCCTCGCGCGCCGGAGTGTCCCCTAAACGAGATAAGTTCGGCCAACACAGAAGGCAGAAGGAAGAAATGCTAAAAGCGCTGTCACAAAGCCTCAACCCAACTCCCGTAACAGCCCCCCCATGCCCAAAAACCACCGCCACCTGGGCCGAACAAAACCTCAACTTCCACCCCAGCCCAAAACAATCGGAAGTCCTCAACACCGACGCCAAATACCTGATCCTCTGCTGCAACCGGCAATGGGGCAAGACGACCACAATCGCCATAAAGGCCCTCCACCACGCAACAGAAAAACCGGACCAAACAATCGTGATCCTAAGCCGCACAAAGCACCAAGCGGCCATTCTCATCAATAGAGCCACCCGCTTCCTGCCCAAGCTCAACATCAAGCTACGAAGGGTATTAGGCTTCCCGTTCTCGCTCGAACTACCCAACGGAAGCAACATCATCGCCGTCGCCCACAGCGGCGACACCTCGGTCGGCAACACCGCCAACGTCCTCGTAGTCGACGAAGCAGCATTAGTCCAGGACAACGTCTACTGGTCCGTCAGCGCCTCAGTAGCAAGAACCAGAGGCTCCATCTGGCTAATGAGCACCCCGCGCCGCCAGGCCGGGTTCTTCTTCAACATATGGCACAGCCCCGACAAGCGCTGGACCAAAATCTTCTCCCCAGTCACCGACTGCCCGGAGATAGACCCCGACTACCTGGAAATGCAAAAAGCAGCGGACCCGATTAAGTATCGGCACGACTTCCTCTGCGAGTTCATCCAGCCAGCCGACAGGCTCGTAACGATGGAAATGATCAACCGCATGATGCGCTCCGACATAGACCAGTGGTACTTTCCGCCACTCTTTCACGACCACGTCCCGGCCCCCAAAAAGCCCCCAGACGTGCAGAAATAGAAATCACAGTCCGAAAGTCCCTGCCAAAACCAGGAACCGGACTTGTCCACCGACTTGTCCACCGAAGCCCGCAGGGCGAAGGTGGAAGCCGCGATCTTAAAACACCATCGTCGCCGGCCTCCAACCGATCTTTGACATCCTGAATATACCCACCACAAAGCGGCTGCTCCATCCAAAGGAGCAGCCGCGGGACGGCCTACTGTGATATATCAATCTCCACCATGCTCCGTCGCCGCGAACTACTAAAAACCCTCTTCGCCACCCCTTTATTAGCCCAATCCGCCAAAGGCCTCCCCCCGCTCACCATCAAAGAGGTAAAGGTCATCGCCACCAGCGCCGGCCGCAACTACCGCTGGATCTTCATCAAAATCATCACCAGCGAACCCGGCCTCTACGGCATCGGCTCGGCCAGCAACAACTTCCAGCCCCACGCCGTCATCGCCGCCATCGAAAAGCACCTCGCCCCCTGGCTGATCGGCAAAAATCCGGAGCAAATCGAAGACCTCTGGCAGAGCGGCCACCTCAAAACCTACTGGCGCAACGGCCCCGTCAACAACAACGTCCTAAGCGGCACGGACATGGCCCTCTGGGACATCAAGGGCAAGCGCGCCGGCATGCCCGTCTACGAACTCCTCGGCGGCAAAGTCCGCAACGCCGTCCCCTGCTACGACCACATCGCCGGCCGAACGAAGGAGCAAATCGTCGAGAACATCCAGAAATCCCAAGCCTTAGGCTACCGCCACATCCGCGTCCAAATGGGAGCCTACGGCGGCGGCGGCTTCATCCCCAACGGACAAGGCGGTCAGGCCTTCGACGAAGACGTCTACGTCGACACCATCCCGCCCCTCTTCGAATACGTCCGCAGCAAAGTCGGTAACACCCCCAAGCTCTGCCACGACGTCCATAGTCACTTGAGCGGCATCAACGCCGTCGAGTTCTCCCGCCGCATGCAGCCCTACCAGATGTTCTTCATCGAGGACGTCTTGAGCCCCGAACAGCTCCCCTGGTACAAGCAGATCCGCCAGGTCAGCACCACCCCCCAAGCCGTCGGCGAGCTCTTCACCCACCCCTTCGAATACCTCCCCCTCATCAGCGACCGTCTCATCGACTTCGTCCGCTGCCGTGTCTCCTCCATCGGCGGCATCACCCCGGCCAAAAAGCTGGCAGCGTTTTGCGAACCCTACGGTGTCCGCACGGCCTTCCAGGAGGGAGGCGACAACGACCCGGTCAATCAGATCGCGGCCTACCACGTCGACATCTCCCACCCGGCTTTCGGGATCCAGGAAGAGAACCACTTCCCCGACGTAGCGAAGGAAGTAGTAACCGGCGCCGGCGAAATCAGCGGCGGCTACCTCCGAGGCAACGACAAACCCGGCCTCGGCATCGACGTGAACGAAGCTCTGGCGGCGAAGTACCCCCTCCAACCCGCCGGCAAGGGCTACGAATACCCCCTAGACCGCGCCATGGACGGCACCGTCGTCAAACCCTAGGATTCCCCTGGGAGCCGTGCTACCGGGAAAGTCCGAAACCACGGACTTCCCCGGTACAGTACTAATCCACTACGGCAACGCCGCCACCACCGGCAGAATAATCGCCGACGCCTTCGCGCCGCCGTGAAACACCGTGTTCGTCGCCTTCCGCCCACGCCCCGCTGTGGCCAGCGCCTCCCCCGTATTCGGGTTCACACTGAACTGCGGGAAGTTACTCGACATAATATCCACCCGGATCCGGTGCCCCTTCTGGAACTCCACCGCCGTCCCCACCATGTCCACCGTGAACTCATAAGTAGACCCCGGCTTCAGCAGTTCGGCGCGAGTCAACCCGTTCCGGAACCGCGCCCGCAGAATCCCCTCCGCCACGTTCATCGCATACCCGCCCGGCGACACGTCCACCAGCTTCACCATCCAATCGGTATCCGGCCCGTCCGTCGACGCAAATAGCGACATCTTCACCGGCCCGGCCACCGTCACCGGCGCGTCCAACACCGCCGACGTATAGCTCAACACATCCGCCCTTCCCTCAATCGGCCGCTGGTCCACCGGACCGGCCACCGTCGGCGAACCGCAGCAGTTGTTCCCGCCCAACGTCGGCACCGGGTTCTCCGGATCCGCCACATACGCCAACTGCCCCGCCGTCCCCGGCTTCTCAAACGAAAGACCCTTATCCGCGCCCAAGTACAACGGCTTATAAACCGTCCCCGGCACCGGCCAGTCTTGCTCCTTCCGCCACTTGTTGGCGCCCATGTAGTAGATCTCCACCGGCGGCTCCGTATCCACCCCGTTCTTCACATCCTTCAGCCACCGGTCAAACCACCGCAGCTCATACGAGAACATGTCCCGCATCGCCCCGTCCCCGAAATCCTGCTCCCCGAACTTCCGGCTCGGCCCATGGCCCCACGGCCCAATCAGCATCTTGGCGCCCTTGCCCTTCATGCCGACATACCCATTAATCGTCCCCGCCAGGAAGATGTCCCACCATCCGCCCATCGTGTGCACCGGCACCTTGATCTTGTCGAACCGGTCCTCCACCCCCGCGCCCTTCCAATACGCGTCGTAAGTCTCATGGCGAAGCCAATCCCGGTAATGCCCCACCGCCGAATGGGAGCTCTCCAAATCCCCCGTCCCCAGCGGCACATGGCGCAGGATCACATCGTATTTCAACGACTCCGGCGACGTCTTATCCGTGTGCCAATTCTGCGGCTGCATGATCCGGTGCGGCATCCGCACCACGCCCCAGCCGAAGTTGAACGACAGCCGGTACGCCCCGCCGAAATACGCCCAGTTGTGATAAATGCTGGTCGACGCCACCCCCGGGAACATCGCCTGCAAATGCGGCGGCGCCTCCGCCCCGGCCAGCCACTGGTTGTTCCCCAGATACGACCCGCCCTGCGACGCCACGCGTCCGTTCGACCACGCCTGCTTCGCCGCCCACTCAATCGTGTCGTGCCCGTCCTTGCCCTCGTCCATGAACGGGGTCCATTTCCCCTCGCTCTCAAACCGCCCGCGCACGTCCTGGTTCACCACGGCGTAGCCGTTCTGGGCAAACTTGAACAGCGCCGTATGCACCCCCTCGCGCTGCACGCCATACGGCGTCCGCACCACGATCACCGGGAACTTGCCCTCCCGCGCCGGCCGGTAGATGTCGGCGTACAGCGTCACCCCGTCCCGCATCTTCACCGCCACGTGGCTATCCACGCGGACCTTCTCCTGAGCCATCAGCCCTCCCGCCAGCAATGCGCCGGTGACAAGTAAACCAATCTTCATCATCCTGAGAATATATACCGGTAACAGCCGCCATACCAGCCGTATCCTACAAATATGCCCCGCATTCTGCTGTCGCTGCTCCTCCTGATGACCGCCCACGCCTGGGCGCAGGGCCCCATTGAGATCCTCCGCGCCACCTACGGTGCCGGCCGCACCCAGGCCGACATTACCGAAAAGGTCCGCGCCGCCATGGTCAACGGTGCCATCCAGCTCACCGTCCGCGGCGAGAACCTCGGCGGCGATCCCGTCCCCAACACCCCCAAAACCCTCACCGTCATCTACCGCGAAAACGGCGTCCGCCAAACCGTTCGCGTCAACGATTTCGACACCCTCCGCCTCGGCATCACCTTCCGCGTCACCAAAGCCCTCTACGGCGACGGCCGCCGTATGAAGGACGTCACCGACCTCCTCAACGCCAAGGTCACCGCCAATCGCCTAGAACTCCAAATCACCAACGCCAACCTCGGTGGCGACCCCGCCCCGGCCGTCAAAAAAGCCATCACCGTCGACTACGAATTCAACGGCACCGCCACCCAAGTCAAGCTCGACGAAGGCGAAACGCTCATCCTCCCCCCGGCGTCCGCCGCGACGCCATCCCAGCCTGTGTCAGCCCTCCGCATCCTCACCGCCAACTACAGCGGCGCAAACGTCACCAGCACCGTCGCCGCGCGCGTCGCCAATGACCATTTGGAGCTCCCCGTCTCCACCACCACCCTGAACACCGACCCGGCGCCCGGCCAGATCAAGACGCTGACCGTGGAATACGAGTACAAAGGCCAGCGCCAAACCGCCTCCGCCAGGGACGGAGAGATCCTTCGCCTGAACGCCCCGGCGCCGGCGCTGCGCATCCTCAGCGCCACCTACAGCGGCGGTCGCCGCAACAGCGCCGACGTCACCAACGCCGTCGCCGCCCGGGTCGTGAACGACATGCTGGATCTCCCCGTCTCCAGCACCACCCTGAACACCGATCCCGCTCCCGGCCAGATCAAGACCCTGACCGTGGAATACGAGTACAAAGGCCAGCGCCAAACCGCCTCCGCCAAAGACGGCGAGACCCTCCGCCTGAACACCCCGGCCCCGGCGCTGCGCATCCTCAGCGCCACTTACACCGGCGGCCGCCGCAACAGTGCCGATGTTACCGCCGCCGTCGCCGCCCGGGTCGTGAACGACATGCTGGACCTCCCCGTCTCCACCACCACCCTGAACACGGACCCCGCTCCCGGCCAGATCAAGACTCTCACGGTCGAATACGAGTTCAAGGGCCAGCGCCAAACGGCCTCCGCCAAAGACGGCGAGACCCTCCGCCTGAACACCCCGGCCCCGGCGCTAAAAATCGTCCGCGCCACCTACGCCGGAGGCCGCCGCGCCAGTGCCGACGTCACCAACGCCGTCGCCGCCCGCGTCGCCAATGACACCCTGGAACTAACCGTCAGCGGCGACACGCTCGGCGTCGACCCCGCCCCCGGCACCGTCAAAACTCTGACCATCGAATACGAGCTGAACGGCCAGCGCCAAACCGCCACCGCCCGTGACGCCGAAGTCGTCATCCTCCCTGGCATCGTTAGCTTCACCATCTACAGCGCCACCTATGGCGCCCAAGGCCGAACCATCGATGCAACCCGCGCCATCACCGCCCGCGTTGCCGGCAACCGCCTGGAGCTGCCCGTCACCGGCGACATCCTCGGCGGCGACCCCGCTCCGGGCGTCGTCAAGACCCTCACCGTGAACTACGAACTCAACGGCCGCCGCCGCACCGCAACGGCCCAGGATGGCGAGACGCTCCGCCTGCCCGGTGGCGGAACAGCGTCGGCAGCGCCCGCTCTCACCAAAGGCCCCGTCGTCGCCCAGATCACCGACGCCATCCGCCCCCGTACCACCGGCGCCTGCCTCTACCGCCTGCCCAACTACGGCGGCGAAGCGCTCTGCGGCTCGTCCCAAACCGCGCTCTCCGGCGGCTTCCGTTCCGTTCGCATGAATGGCGCCACGGCGGTGGAGGTCTTCGATCAGGCCAACTTCGCCGGGCGCACGCAGACCATCACCGCCGACACGCCAGATCTCCTGCAAATTCCCGGCAGCTTCTGGCGCTACGACAGCGCGGCGATGATCCAATCCCTCCGCGCCCGTTAAAACAGCAGCTTCAGGGCCAGCGTCATCGTGGCGATGGCCGCGGCCGGCGGGTCGATGTGCGTGTCGCCGTGGTTCAGGAAGGCGCGGGCGTACAGCTCTCCCAGCACTGCTCCGGCCACGCCGGCTCCGCAGCCGATGTACAGGTTGCCCCCGCTCGCCGCCGTCGCAATGGCGGCGGGCAGGGCAATGTGGTGCCACACCGGAATCGTGGTCCCGGTGTGCAGGAAGATCAGCCCGGTGGCGGCAAAGCCGAAGCCGGCCACGTCCCCGCCCTTGGCCACGCCGATGATGTTGGTCAGGAAGGCCGAGGCCAATCCCAGCACCGCGCCAATGGTGGCCACCTGCGGCCAGTCGCGTTGGAAGGCCAGCCATTCGCCGGGTTGAGAGCGGTCACCCATCAGTCCGGTCTTGCCGAAGGCAAAGCGGACGATCACGGCGGAGAGGAACACGGTGAGCGCCACCGAATCCGTCATCGGGCCAACGGGAGTGCCCGCAATGGCGGCCTGCAGCACGAACCCGATCACCCCAAACAGCCCGCCCACGATCAGGACATCCGGACGGTTGACGCCGGCCAGGCCCCGGCCCAGATCGCGCCCGGTGGCATGATGGCCGGATTTCGCGGCGAACGCCGCCGCGGCCACGCCGCCCGCAAAGCTGATATGCGGCCCCAGCAACGGCCCAAAGGCCACGTTGCCGATAAACTCCTTGCCCCCGCCGCCGGCGGCGATGGCCACCCCGATCAGGACAAAGATTCCGGTAAAGATGAAGGCGGCGCTGGCGCCGAGCAGAGCGCCCAAGGCGCCTCCGGCAAAGGCCACGGGCAGGAGAGACCAGTCGATCGTCATATAAGTCGCGGTTGCCTAGTTTATCAGCCGCAGCGACCCCGGCAACGCACCAGTTGCCCAAGCCGATCAGGGAAACCCCAAACCACGGACTTTCCCGGTTACCCGGTACCCAGGGAAATCTGGGGAGGCTGTAAGGAAACCCAGTGGCGCAAAGACGCCGGAAAAACCCCAAATCAAAGGCAACTCCGGTAGCCCGGCTCCCAGGGAAATCCCAGCCGAGGTGCTACTTGAGAAGGTGGAGGGAGCGCAGAAACGCTTCGGCCCGGCCCACCGTGTCCGGGTAGAACTTCCCGCCCTCGCGGGTCTGGTTGAAGAAGCCATGCTTCTGGCCCTCATACGGCACCAGCTCGCAGCGGCTGCCCACCGCTCGCAGCCGGGCGCAGAAGGCCTCGGCGTTCACGAAGGGCACTGTCGTATCCGCCGTGCCGTGGAACAGGATCGCCGGTGGGGTACCCTTGGTCACGTGGTGCACCGGGGAGGCCTCCGTCTCGCGGCCCACAACCTTCTCCGCGCCGTAGCCGGCGGCGGTGGTGTCCACCACGGGGTTAAACAGCACCAGCGCCGCGATCTTGTGATCCTCCGGCGGAAGGATGGCCGCCGCCGCCGCCACATGGCCTCCGGCCGAACCCCCGGCGGCCACGATCTTCTTCGGGTCAATCCCCAGCTCCTTGGCGTGTTGGCGGACGTAGGCGATGGCGGCTTTGCCGTCAGCAATCGCGTCGAAGGGGGTAGAGTTGTGGCGGGATTTCACGCGGTAGTCGGCACAAATGGCAACGGCGCCCTTCTCGGCAAAATGGATCGCGTGGGGCTCGAACTGCTTCACCGTACCGCCCGTCCAGCCGCCGCCGAAGAAGAAGACAATCGCCGTTCGTTTCTGGTTCGCTTTCCAGTTGGCGGGCTTGTAGACGTGGAGCTGCAGGCCCGGTTTGTACTCCTGGCCAAAGAGGAAAGACGCCGTCAAAAGGAACCACACGCTTGCAAGCCGCATACCCGAAAAGCTTAGACTATTCCAATGCTGCTCCGCGCCCTCCTCATCACACTTCTTGGATTCGTTGCCGCCGTCGCGCAGGATACCTACTGGCCCCAGTGGCGCGGGCCGCGCGCGACGGGTTTCGCCCCCAAGGCGCATGACCTGCCGGTGAAGTGGTCGGAGACGGAGAACATCCTCTGGAAGGCAAAGATGCCGAGCTGGTCGGCGGCCACCCCGGTCGTCTGGGGCGATACGGTCTATGTGACCACCGCCGAGGCCGGCTTCGTGAACCCCACCTACGACACCAAGAAGCTCAGCCGCAAGGGGGAGACGTCGAGCGACAAGATCTTCCTGCTGGCGCTGGACCGCAAGACGGGCAAGGAGAAGTGGCGGGCCACGGTGGACTCGGGCAACCAGCTGTTCCGGAAGCAGAACTCGTCGTCCCCTTCGCCGATCACCGATGGCAAGCACGTCTGGATCATGACCGGGAACGTCCGTCTGTTCTGCTTTACCGCCGCCGCGGGCAAGCCGGTCTGGAAGCGGGATCTGGTGGAGGATTATGGGCAGGTCGGGCTGAACCACGGCTACGCGTCGACGCCGCTGCTCGATGGCGACCGGTTGTACGTTCAGGTGGTCCACGGCTACCGCTCGGAGAACCCGTCGTACACGGCCGCCTTTGACAAGGCCACGGGCAAGACGGTGTGGAAGGAACTGCGTCCCGCCCCAGGGATTGTGGAGTCCAAGGACAACTACGGGACGCCGCAGATGGCGGTGGTGAATGGCAAGAAAGAGCTGATCGTGTTCGGCGGCGACATCGCCACCGGCCAGGATCCGGCCACGGGCAAAGAGCTGTGGCGGATGGGCGGGTTCAACCCGTCGGCGTTCCAGATGAACCGGACCATCGCCGGGTTGCTCACGGTGGGCGATCAGATCGTAGTCGGAGCCAATCGCGGGAACCCCTACATGGGCTTCAAGGCCGGCGGGCGCGGGGATGTAACCGGCAAGGCCGAACTGTGGTCCAACAAGCTGGGGCCGGACGTGCCGACGTCGGCCACCGATGGCACGCTGCTCTATGTGTTGAAGGACAACGGCACGGTGAACTGCCTGGACCTGAAGACGGGCAAGCCGGTGTATGAGAGCCAACGCATCGCGCTGGGGACCTACAGCTCCTCGCCGCTGCTGGCCGATGGGAAGATCTACGCCATCAACGAAGAGGGCACGACGACGGTGTACAAGGCCGGGCCGGAGTTCCAGATTCTGGGCGAGAGCAAGCTGGATGGCTACACGCTGGCGAGCCCGATCGCGGTGGACGATCAGCTATTCATCCGGACCGGCGAAGCGCTCTACGCGATCGGCCGGAAGCGGTAATCGGGGAAGACCTTGGCGAGATCCGTTGCCGGGTTGTGGTGGCGGATGGCGGTGGCCAGGACATCGCGGAAGTCAGTCGTAACGGCCAGGTCGCGCTGCTGGTAGAGCTGTTCCTGCTCCAGGCCGGGCCACGTGCCGTGGACCTTGCCGCCGGGCAGGGCGCCGCCGAGCGAGAACATGACATTGGCATGGCCGTGGTCGGTACCGCGGGTGCCGTTCTCCTTGGCCGTGCGGCCGAACTCGCTCATGGTGACGATGGTGACATCGCCCGCGAGGGCGCCGAGGTCCTTGTGGAAGGCGGCGATCGACTGGGCGAGGTCCGTCAGCAGCTGTTCCAGGCGGGCTGGCTGGCCGGTGTGGGTATCCCAACCGGTGGTGTCGGCGAAAGCGTATTCGAGACCAGCGCCGGCCTTGATGACGGTGGCGATCTGGGCCAGGCCCTGGCCGAGGCAGGAGGTGGGGTAGGTGACCGAGGTGGCGGGTTTGTTTTTATTGATGGACTCAAGGAGGCGGATGGCTTCGAAGGTGTCCTTACCGGTGCCCTTGAGGACCGCGTCGGGGGATTGGGCGTACATGGACATGAAGTCCGACTGGGCGTTATCGCGGACCTGGAAGCCGGCGATGGTATTGACGGCGACGGCGGGTGCGGGACCGCGGAGGCTGCGGGCGAGGGTGCCGCCCATGGAGAGGGCGCGGACGGGCGAGGGCTTGGCCGTGGGCGGAATAGCGCGGTTGAGCCAGCCATCGCGGGTGGCCTTGCGGCCGGGGGTGCCGGACTCCATGAAGTCCTGGGCGTCGAAGTGGGAGCGGGTGGGGTCCGGGGAACCGGTGGCCTGGATGGCGGCAAGCTGCTTGGATTGCCAGAGGGGGAGGAGGGGCTTCAGGGCGGGGTGGAGGCTGAAGAAGCCGTCGAGATCGAGCGCGGTTTCGCGCGGGATGGCGAGAGTGGGACGGAGTGCGGTGTAGCGTTTGTCGCCGTGGGGGATGAGGACGTTGAGGCCGTCCATGGCGCCGCGCTGGAAGATGGCGACGAGGGTTTTCTTTTTGCCGTTGGGGGTTTGGGCGGCGGCGCGGGCGAGCCAGGCGGGGGCGAGGAGGAGGTGGCGGCGGGTCATTGTTTGGGCTCCTTTGAGGATGTGTCGGACGGAGTTGGGAGGTCGAGTATGAGTTGGTCGCGGACCGCTCGTTTATCGCCTTCCGGGAAGAGGCTGAAAAGGAGCTTCGCCAGGAAGACCAAGGCTGTGTTGAACCAGCTTTTCAGGAACGCGAAGACGATCCACGTGGAGAGTTTGCCGAGCCATTCCAGTCAGGTGTTTTCCGTGTCCAGGTTGGGGATGAAGCGGGTGGCGACTGTGGCCACGTACCAGGCGATGACGGCGGGGACCGGGACGGCGATGTAGAGGATAAGATCCGCCCCGTGGTAGCGGGCCAGCATGACAGGTCGTCCCTTTTGCGGCGGGGCTGGTTGTGGATGCGCGCAGCCAGCGCGGGCGCGGCGATGGCGCTGACGACGAAGGCGATGGTTGCGGGGAGGGGCATAGTTTGGGATTTAGGCGTGCGGGCCTGTGGTGTCGGGCTGGCCGAAATGCTTTGGTTGGGGCCCGCAGCGTCCCCGGGCTTTTGGGCTGGAATGGCGTCATGCTCGACCCCTCTACTTGCGCTGGAACTCGGGGCTGCCGAGGATGAGGCCGGCGATCTGGGCCGGGTTCGTTTCGGACTTGCTCTCGATCGCCTTCAACGTCTCCGGGGCGGGGGCGTGGAGTAACAGCGCCTGGGCGATTTCGATGGGTTTCGTCTTGTTGTTTAGCGTCTGGGCGAGGTCGATACGTGTACCTCGGACTTTGTTCTGGGT
Source organism: Acidobacteriota bacterium (assembly GCA_947470805.1). Lineage (GTDB taxonomy): Bacteria > Acidobacteriota > Terriglobia > Bryobacterales > Bryobacteraceae. The sequence goes on from CANIVU010000009.1 coordinate 76,433, forward strand.
GAGCGCGAGGCCGAAGTTCATGCGGCTCAAGAGCGCCGCGGAGTTGGTCCACTCTTCGGCGAACGGATAGTAGCCGGTTGGCTCGCCCTTACGGTAGAGCGGCTGGCCCTGGGCGCGCAGTTCCTGCTGGATCGCCAGGCTGTTGGTAACCGTGGCGTTGGTGGCGCGGAGGGCGCTGGCTACCATCTCGAACGGCATCTTCATCTTCGCGTTATAGGCGCTTGTCGCCCGGAACTCGGGAGATTTCAGCATCGTTCGCATCACTTCGCGGATGTCGCCATGGGTCTTGGTGAACGTCGCCGCCATCTTCGCGATCAGGGCGGGCGGCGGGGCGTCGGCAACGAAGCGCTGGGCGAGCTTGGTGGAGATGAACTTCGCTGTTGCCGGGTGGTTCACCAGCATGTCGATGACCTGCAGGCCGTCGTCCTGGCCACGGCCGGGAAGGATGGCCTGGCCGAGAACGGTCTTGGCGCCGTTGTCGTGGAGCAGGGGGCGGAATTGGAACTGGGGATCCTCGCGGAGATTGGCGATGGACCAGCCGGTGAAGCAGCGGGCCACCTCCGTCACGTCGGCCTGGGTGTAGCCGTTGTCGACGCCCATGGTGTGGAGTTCGAGCAACTCGCGGGCGTAGTTTTCGTTGAGTCCGGCGGCCTTCTTGCGGCCGCGGAGGCGGGCGGTGTTGACCGAGGTCCAGTTGTCCAGATAGAACAGCATGGCCGGGTGTTTGGCCGTGGCGAGGAGCAGATCCTTGAAGTTGCCGAGGACGTGGGGGCGGATGGCGTCGCGCTCGTAGCTGGTGACCAGGAGGCGGTCGGCGCCTTTATCGAAGAAGACGTTGAAGTGGTTGTACCAGAAGTCCGCCATCAGCTCTTCGAGTTGGTGGGTGGAGTGGACGGCGCGGAGGAGCTTGGCTTCGGCGAGTTCGCGGTAGACGGTTTGGACCCGGTCGCCGCCGGGGGCAGGTTTGCGGGGGTACTTGGCGATTAGATCTTTGTTGGAGAGTTGAAGGGTTTCGAAGGTTTTGAGGCGTTCGAGGAGGGCCGGGTTTTCGGGGATCGTTTCGGGATGGAGTTGCTGGTCGATCCACTTATCGACGCCGAGCTTCTGGATGGAGGCGAGGTCTATGGGGGTGGGGCCGAACGTAAGGCGGCTGGCGGCATGGAGCGCGCGCTGATCCTTGTTGAGCTTCGTGGGGGCAGCCGGGAAAAGGGAGAGCGATAGGAGAAGAGCTAGGAATTGGCGCAACATGGATACAGAACCTGTACCTAGTTAAACGCTTTTTAAGGGGGAAAGTTGCGGACCGAAGGAAAGGAGGGATGGAGCGGGAGACCGGATTCGAACCGGCGACATCAACCTTGGCAAGGTTGCACTCTACCAGCTGAGTTACTCCCGCTCAGCGACAGAAATCTCAGTATGGCATAACGGAGGAACTTTCGCAACGGGGCGGTGTCAGAAAAGTGCATGCGACTGGCGGCGGTGTTGGCGGGATTGTTGCTGAATGCGGGATTTCTGGAATTTGTGTTCCACAAGAGCGGGTGGGGTGTGGGGTGGTTCGCCATGCTGGCGGGGCCTCTGGTTTGGGGCGTGTTTCTGGTTTATGGCGGGTTGCTGGCGCCGGCGCGGTTGGGATTGAGCGCGCGGGAGTTGGTGGAGCGGGTGTTGGGGCCGTGGGTGGGGGGACTGGTTTGGTGGGGTTTGGTGCCGGCGTGGCTGGTGAGCTGGTTTGCTTACCAGACGCAGATGTTTACGGTGGGTGTGCGGGTTTGGTTTTTGCGAGAGGGCGAGACGTGGCGAGGCGGCTTGGACAATGACTTGGCGGTGTATTGGCCGTGGCTGATTCTGACGATGCTGCCGGGGTGGTCCTCGGTGCCGGTGCGCGTAGCGGCGGTGGTGCTGGTGGCGGCGCCGTTTGCGTTTCGGGAGCCGGTGATGCAGTTTGGCCGGTATTACGGCCCAGGCGGGTGTTGCGAAACCCTTTGGGGGCTACAGGGGTGGGTGATCTGGCTGGCGCCGGCGTTGCTGTGGATGGGCGTGGTGCCGGGGGCGGGGGAGCGAACAGTGCGGAAGGGGCTCGTCGGGATTGTCTTACCGCTGTTGCTAGCGGCCGGGTTGGTATGGGGGGTGCGGTTGCTTGTGAGCGGGAAGATTTTCACGGCGGTGACGGCGCTGGCCGGGCCGTATACGCAGATTGGCGGGGTGCGGCTGTTCCTGTTGGCGTCGTTTACAACGGTGGCGGCGGGGCGGTTTTGCGTGGACTGCGCGGGAGAGTATTTGGGGTCATGGCGGCGGTGGTGGACGGTGGGGCTGGTGGCGGTGGCGATGATGGTTTTGGGGGCCTGGTACTGGCCGTATGAGGCGGAGTGGCGGGTGGCGGCGGCGCCGTTTGTGCCGTTGCAGGGGGTAATCGCGGGGGCGTACTGGGCACGGCGCTCCTTTGTGTTCGGGTGGGTGGAACAGTCGGTGGCGGTGGGGGCGTGGGCGGCCGGGTGTTTGTCTTGGGAGTTGCCGTTTGTGGGGTGGGCGGTGGGGTTTGTTTTGACGGGACTGGGGGTGCGGCTGTGCGGGGCGCGGCGCTTTTCGCGGGCTTGACGTTGAATGCAGCCTTCGTTCACCACGCCGCCGGGGGCGCGTGGCGGTGGGGGGATCCGTTCACGCTGGTGGCGGGGCCGCTGGTGTGTGGGGTGTTTCTGTTGTTTGGGGTCTACTGGGCACCGGCGCGGCTGGGGCTGCCGGTGCGGGAGTTGATTGGTGCGCAGTTCGGGGAGTGGGCGGCGAAGGTTGTGTATTGGGTCTGGCTGCCGCTGTGGCTGGTGAGCGTGTACGCCGACCTGGCGATGTGGTTTCAGCACGCCGTGGAACAGGCGGGACTGGGGAATGCGGTTTGGGGGTGGGTGCTATTGACGGTGTTGCCGGGCGGCGTGCGGTTTCTGGTGCGGGTGGGGGCGGTGGTGGTGCTGGGAGCGGCTGTGGGGTACCGGAACGAATGGGCGGAGAGCGTGCGGTATATGGATGCGGCGAGGTGCTGCGAGGGGATTTGGGAGATGCAGGCACTGGCGCTGTGGATGGCGCCGGCGCTTTTGCTGGCTGGAGAACGGCGGCGGGAGGGGGAGACCGTGCTGGGGGCGGGGATATTGGGCATTGTGCTGCCGATGGTGGTGGTGACGACGGCCGCGTTCTTCACGGTGGCGGGGGGAGCGGCCGTCTATGGGCCGCGGATCAGCAAGACGGGGAACTATCTTTCGGCGTTGGTAACGAACGGGCAGGCCGCACCGGTGAAGTGGATGCTGGTGGCGTTGACGCTGATTGTGGCCGGGCGATTCTGCCTGGAGACGCTGGGGGAGCGGCTGGGAGCGTGGCGGCGGTGGTGGCTGCTGTTGCCGTTGGGGTGGGCGGCGGTGGTGGCTGCTGTTGCCGTTGGGGTGGGCGGCGGTGCAGGCGGGAAGGCCGACGGAGTGGGCGTATGGCGCGACGCCGGTGTTTGCGCTGGCCGGGGTGATGAGCGCGGGGTACTGGTTGCAGCGGACGTTTGTTTTTGAGGCGAAGGAGCGGCGGATGGCGATATGGGCGTGGGCGGGGGGACTGGCGGTGAGTGGCGCGGCGTTCGTGCTGGACACAATGCACGATCCGCGGCATACGGCGCCGGTGTTGGCGTGGTTGGTTGGGTTTGTCCTGTTCGGCGCGGGCGTTGTGACCCCGATTTTTCGGGGACTGCGCATGCCGTGGAGAAGGAACCAATCATGAAACCTCTCCACCTTGCCCTTGCGGCTACGATCTATCTCGGCGGTATGCTGGCGGCGCAACCCGCGCCCGGACCGCTTTCCATGGCCCCGGCGGCGGCGCCGGCCACTTGTCCGTGCGCGGCCGGCAACTGGTATGACGCGAACCGGAAGTCCTGCGTCACCAGCGCTTGCGGCAAACCGGTGACGGGAATGCCGGACGGCGACAAGGGCGGCGGCTACTTCGCGTGGAACAACTACCTATTCATCGATACGGCGTGCGTGGGGTGCAACGGCGTCGATGTGCAACTGACCAACTTCACGGTGAAGCCGGTGAATCCGATTGGGCTGACGGACCTGCAGTACAGTTTCGTGATGAAGAACAACGGGAGCGTGGCGTCGGGCCCGGTGCAGATGAATATGTGGATCTCCGCTTCGCCGTCCTGTTCGCCGCCGGTGGGAGCGATTGGGAATACGAACGTTGGGAACATCCCCGCGAACGGACAGGTTGGACCGTCGAGTACGTCGACGGAGGCGCTGCTGCCGCCCGGGAACTACTTCCTTTGCTGGCAGGCGGATCCGCAGAACCAGATCAAAGAATGCGCTCCGAACGGGGAGAACAATAACCTGACTATTACCCCGATTACGCTGGTGGCGGTGTGCCCACAGGCGGATTTGGTGACGAAGAAACTGTTCACGAACACGACAACGGCGCCGAAGGCGAACGCTTTCACCTATGTGGCGTGGGTGTTCAATCAGGGAGGGGCAACGGCGGGGGCATCGGCAACCAAAGTGGAACTGGTACCGGTATCTGGCGGCCCGGGGATTGTGATCGACACGATTCCGGGAGCGCTGGCGACGAGCGGAAAGTTCCCACATCAGGGTGTGCGCACGGTGCCGAACCTGGGTGCGGTACCGCCGGGCCAATACCGGCTGCGGGCGACGGCCGACAGCGGCGCGACCATTGCGGAGTGCAACGAGGGCAACAACGTGCTGATGAATCCGGCCGTGATTACGGTGATCTAAGCCCCGGGATAGCGGGCGGCGGCCGGGCGTGGCGCGCGGCCGCCGTCGAGTCTATTTGAACGTCGCGGTGGCGACGCCCTTGCGGTAGAACAACGTCACTTCGCTGATTTCGAGGAGGTTCAGCTTCTCCCAGGTGAAGCTTTTGCCGTCGCCGTCTTCGACGCGAAGATCCCAGTTGGCGGCCTTTTCCTTGCGGTGGAAGGTGATGTTGAGGGTTTCGCCATCGCCAAGGGTGTCCTTGCCGAGAATGTCGTCGCCCCATTCGTCGCTGCTGTGCGGGGAGATGTGCAGCGCGTCAATGGTGAAGCCGGTTTTGTTGACCAATGAGAAATCCTGCTCGCCAGCGGTTAACAGCGCGGGCGTGAGGCCGAGGGCTCCGGCAAGGCCGATGAAACGGCGCCGGTTGAGGTTTCCTGTCTTAACGGAAGTCATGCTGTGGCAAGCGTAGCAGCTCTCCGCCCCCTTTACTAGCAGGCAAACCCCTGTTTACTGGTGGGATCTTCCCGTACTCCTTATCGGGCTGTCGGTTTGGGATTGGCGGTTGAACCTAGAGCCGTTTGTCCGCCGTTTGCGGATTTCGCGGAACGGCGGAGCGCATGTAAAGGCAAACGCACCACTATCTTGTGGGGAAACCGGCGCGGCGGAACGGGCGAAAGGGAGATGGTCGCGTCTAAGGCCCTTCGCTTCCGGGCTAAGTACCCCCGATTGATTAAACTGTTTTCATCTAACAATTTTACCTTTAGCAGCAACGCGCCAGTGGTGTAGATGTAAACAAAAAGTCACATTGATATTTCAGTTCATTAACAAAACTCTCGTTGACGACCCCTTTTTGATTCTTATATGGTGCCCCCAATTTGCACGTCATCGTGGCCGGGTAGCCGCACTTGACTTCGGGACTGCACGCGTAACAACAAGGGATTCAAAACTGAGAAGGGGTTGTCGCATGATGCATCAACAGCCGTCGGGCCGGTGGGCTCGCGTGGCCATGGCAGGTCTATTGCTTGCCGCCGCCGCATTCGGACAGCAGTCGTCCGGATCGCTGCGGGGAGTCGTGAAAGACGCACAGGGCGGGGTCGTCCCGGGCGCAAAGGTCACATTGACCGATATTGCGCAGGGAGACAATCGCGAGATAGTAACTGGGGCAGACGGGACGTTTTTCTTTAATCCGCTGAAGCCGTCGATGTATTCCGTCACGGTGGAAATGAGTGGGTTTAAGAAGTACCAGGAAAAGAATGTTCGCGTATCGGCGAATGACCGTATCGATTTGCCGGACATTCTGATGACCGTCGGCCAGGTGTCCGATTCGATCACGGTGGAAGCGCAGGGCGTAGTGCTGCAGACGCGCGGCGCCGAAAAGGGCGGCGTGCTGACGGGCAATCAGGTCGTGAACCTGGCGTTGAACGGCCGCGACTTTTTGGGCCTGACCCGCACAGTGCCGGGCGTGGTGCCCAATGGCGGCGTGGGCGGATCGGTGAACGGGAACCGGAACAATCAGAACAACCTGATGGTGGACGGCGTGACGAACATCGACACCGGTTCCAACGGCGGCCTGCTGGCCACGATGAACGTCGACCAGATCGCCGAATTCAAGATGCTGACCAACTCCCAGCCCGCCGAATACGGCCGCTCCTCGGGCGCCGCGATTTCGGTGGTCACCAAGGGCGGCACGCGCGAACTGCACGGCACCGGTTACTGGTTCCACCGCCACGAAGGGTTGAACGCCAACAACTGGCGCAACAACGTGGACGGCCGCGCGCGGCAGCTCTTCCGCGACAACACGCTGGGCTTCAACATCGGCGGCCCTGCCTACATTCCGAAAATCAATCCGAACCGCGACAAGCTGTTCTTCTTCATGGGCATTGAGTGGCAGAACCGTCTGTCGCCGAACTCGCTGCGCACGGTGACGGTTCCGACCGACGCCCAGCGCAAGGGCGACTTCAGCCAGACTCGCGACGGCTCCAACCGTCCGATCTTCATCAAGGATCCGCTGAGCGGGCTGCCCTGCGGCAACCTCACCGGTGGCGCGGGCTGCTTCCCTGGCAACATCGTTCCGCCCAGCCGCATCAACGCCGACGGGCAGAAGATCCTGAACTTCTACCCGCTGCCGAACGTGCCGATCGACCCGAACTTCAACTACGCCACGCAGGTGTCCGACACCTTCCCGCGGCGCGAGAACATCTACCGCGGCGACTACAACATCAACGACAAGTGGCGCTTCTATTCGCGCTACATGTACACCAATTCCCAGCAAAACCGGGCCTACGGCCAGTGGAATGCCGACTACAACATCCCCTACGCGCCGATGAACTTCGGCAACCCGGGGTGGAGCCTCGTCAACAACCTGACCACCGTGCTGAGCCCGACGCTGACCAACGAATTCATCTTCGGATCGTCCAAAAACGTCCTGAACATCGACCCGGTGGACAAGACCTTCGACCGCGGCAAGCTGGGCCTGAGCTACAAAATGCCCTTCCCGAGCGCCGACACCCTGGGCCTCATCCAGAACTGGCGCTGGGGCGGCGTTCCGAACGCACCCACCAGCGGCTTCAACGGCACGCCGTTCCGCAACTTCAACCACACCTACGACATCACCGACAACGTGACGAAGGTGAAGGGCGCGCACACGATGAAGTTCGGCATTTACCTGAACAAGAGCCTGAAGGACCAGACGGCGTTCACGTCGGTGAACGGCGACATCTGGTTCGACCAGGATTCTCAGAATCCGGGCGATACGAACTGGGCGTTCTCCAATGGCCTGTTGGGCAACTTCAAGCAGCTGGCGCAATCCAACGTGGTGTTGAACGGGCAGTACCGCTCGTGGAACATCGAATGGTTCGCGCAGGACAACTGGCGCGTGAACAAGAAGCTGACGCTCGACTACGGTATCCGTTTCTACATCATCCAGCCGCAGTATGACGCCGGGCTCCAGACCTCTTCCTTCAACCCCTCGCTATACAACAACGCCGACCGCGCCGTGCTGGTGCAGCCCGCCGTTGTGAACGGCCAGAACGTGGGCGTCAACCCGCTGACCGGCGCCACCACGGCGCAGGCGCTGGTGGGCTCCATCGTCAATAACGGAAAGGGTTTCGTGAACGGGCTCTACGCCAACGGCATGGGCCTCGCCGGCAAGAACGATTACCCCCGAGGCTTGCTCGACAGCCGCGGCGTGCACTACGCGCCGCGTCTCGGCATTGCCTACCAGGCAACGGAGAAGACCGTGATCCGCGCGGGCTTCGGCATCTTCTTCGATCGCTTCCAGGGTAACCCGGTGTTCGACATGCTGCCGAACGTTCCTTCGACACAGCGTCCGAACTTCTACTACTCGAACTTGAACCAGATTTCGAGCTTGCAGGGCGTGTTCTTCCCGGCCGATGCGCGCGGGTTCGACAAGCTGGGCAAGGTGCCGACGACCTATCAGTGGAACTTCACGGTACAGCGTCAGCTGGGCAACTCCATTTCGATGGAAGCCGGCTACGTTGCCAACGTGGCGAACCACTTGCTGAGCCGGTATGACTTCAACGCCATGCCGTTTGGTTCGGCGTGGCTGCGGCAGAATCAGGACCCGCGCACGGCGAACCTGAACGCCACCAGCTTCGACGGCCGCACCGCGCTGCCGGTGAACATGTACCGTCCGTACGCGGGCGTGGCTTCGGCGCAGGTGACGGCGTTCGGCGCCTTCTCCAACTACCACTCGCTGCAGTTGAGCTTGAACAAGAACACGGGAAAGGGCCTGACGTTTGGCGCCGCCTACACGTGGTCCAAGGCGCTGGGCATTGCCAGCGGCGACGGCGACGTGCTGCATCCCACCAACTACCGGATGGCCAACTACAGCTATCTGGACCATGACGTACCCCACATGCTGGTGGTCAACTTCGTCTACGACGTGCCGGGGCTGAACAAGCATGTCAGCGCGTTCAACAACGCTGTTGGCAAGGGCGTCTTCGGCGGCTGGCAGGTTTCGGGCCTGGGCTCGTTGATCGGCGGCCAACCGGCTAACATCGGGCTGTCGTTCCAGGGTATCGGCGGCGAATTGAACCGCGTCTACACGGGTTCGGAAACCGTCGGGCCGCGCGTTGTGATGAAGGGGAATCCGATCCTTCCGATCGGGGACCGCACGATCGACCGGTACGTGGATGCGTCGGCATTCGCGGCGCCGCAGATCGGCAGTATGGGCCTGGAATCGGCGCAGCGGATTGTGCGCCGGCCGGGCGTGAACAACTGGGACATCTCGGTGTTCAAGAACTTCCCGATGGGCGCGGAAAAGCGGTTCCTGCAGCTGCGTCTGGAAATGTTCAACGCCCCCAACCACACCCAGTTCAGCGACTTCAACCGGACCATCCAGTTCAACCCGACCAGCGGCGCGGTGACCAACCTGCCGACGGCGCTGGGTGGCGGTGGCGGCCGGTTTGGCTTCGGCGTGCTGAATGCGGCTCGCGATCCGCGCTTGCTGCAGTTGGCCGCGAAGTTCTACTTCTGATCGCTAGCTATCAGACAATTCCTGGGTGACTGTCACCCAGGAATTGTCTGGTTAGCGGATGCGGTGATCGGTGAAAGTGAGCAGCGGGATGGGGCTGCTTTTCGGCATGTGGCAACCGGCGCAATCGGGCGTGCGCGGGCACGGCTTTTGGGTTTTGGGGGAGTGGCAGCCGAGGCACTTGGTGTCGCAGCTGACGGCGGGCTGTACGTCGGTGTGCGGGTCGTGGCATGTGACGCAGGTCAGCGCGCCTTTACTTGCCGTGTAGCACTTACTGGCGGTGAGGCCGACCGGGGCGAAGCGGATGCTGGCCGGGTCCTCGATTTCCGGCTGCGGCGAGGCATATTCACGGTTCGGCGAACGATGGCACTCGGCGCAGAGGGCGACGGCTTTGGTGCGCTTGATCGTAGCTTCGCGCGGATGGTTTTCCCCTTCGCCGTGGCAGCGCTGGCAGTGGATGCCGGGCTCGCTTTCCTTTGTCGAGTGGCAGGCGAAACAGCGTCTGGCGTTGGCTTCACTTTGCACGATGCCGAAGGCCATGTCGAAGCTGTCGGCCGGTTGTGCGGCATGGCCGGGCGTCAGGCTCAGGCGGCCCGCCTGCGGGTACTGACTGATGCGGTGTTCGATCCACCGGCCGTCCTGTTTGAGGAGCAACGTACGCGCGAAGTGACCGGCGCCGAAGCTCCATTGGACAGAGGCCTCCCGGCGCTCGCCATCGCGAGTGATGGCGAGTTTGGCGGCGTCGTAGCTGTAGAGTGTGCCACCGCGCTCGCGAAGAGAATTGCCGTCGAAACCCGCGCCGGTGTAGGGTTTCAACGCATTGGCGTGGCGGGACTGGGACTGGACCTGTGCCTTTTCGGCATGGCAGGTCTGGCAGGGCGCGGCTACTGCTGCGCAGGCTCCGAGAATAAATCCAACTGCTGCGAGCGCGCCTTGTCGGCCAACTCTTTGACGCGCGCGAACACGCGCTGCGAGTCCGCCTTGCGGCCCGTCTCCTGATAGACGCGGCACAGCAGATAGTACGCTTCGCGGAGATCGGGATCGCTCTTGACCGCTCTTTCCAGGCATGGAATGGCTTCGGGCGCTTTGCGCTGCTGCCAGACAAGTTTAGCCAATTGGTAGTTGGCGCGGGGATGGTTGGGCTTCAGCGCGAGCGCTTTGCGGAGGAGTTGTTCGGACTCCTTCCCATCGCCGCCGGTGAGCGCGAGCGCGGCGCCGAGCGTGAAGTTCGCCTCGGCATCAACCGGGAAACGCTTCAGTTCACCGCGGAATTCGGCCACCGCCTCCGGCAGGTTGCGCTGGCGCCACAGCACGGCGCCGATGTGCAGCCCGAGCGTGGGGAGGTTGGGATTCAGCGTGCGCGCCTTTTGAAACGCGGCCATGGCATCGGCGTCCTGGCCCTCGCCGAAATAGGCTTGGCCGAGCGTGAGCTGCAACTCCGGCGAACTGCCCTGATCGAGCAGCGGGCCGAGGAGCTTTTGCGCCTCTGCGGCGCGGTTGGACTTCGTGTAAGCGGTGGCAAGGCCAATGAGCACCGTTGCATCGTTGGTGGGCGTCAGCGCTTCAAACGCCTTGGCGGCCTCGGGGAAGCTTTCGAGTTCCAACAGCGTCAGCGCGCGCAACTGCAGCGTCTGGCGGTGAGCCGGTTGGAACTTCAGAAACTCGTTGAACGCGCCGAGCGCCTGCGGCCACTGGCGTTGTTTATAGTGGGCCAGGCCGAGGTTGAGGAAGATGGGCGTCAGCGACGGCGCGGCCTTCAGCGCCTTCTGATAGGACACAATGGCGGCCGCGTAATCCTCGCGGCGGGCCTGCACGGCGCCGAGATTCGCCAGCGCCTGCGCGTCGGTCGGATTCGTTTTCAGGTGGAGATTATAGGCCTGCTCAGCATCGGCCAGCCGGCCGGCGCGGAGATGGTCGTTGCCCTTATCGAACGCGGACTGGGCAGCGAGCGTGAGCGTGCAGAAGAGGAGCCGTTTGAACATGAGGACTCCTTGGTATTGTCGCTCTAATTGGGCGCGCGAATGTGGAGATTGGCGGTGGAACCCGCCGGGGTTTGTCCGGCGACGCATCTAAGCTGGGACCGGCCGGCGGGCCAATCGGCTGGGATGATTGCGTCAATCTGGTAGACGCCGAGGAGGCCGGGCGCGTAGGCAGCGAAGGGTAGTTCCAGGCCGCGGGCGGCCTCGCCCTTGAGGATATAGCAGGCGAAAGGGGGCGAGCGGCTAGGCGGGCGGGCCGGACGGGCCGGGTTGTCCGGTGGCAAGCTCCTGATCGAGTGGGCCGAGACCGGTGAGCCAGAAGTGGATGGCGGATCCGGCGGGGGCGGGGTTTTCGGGAGTGATGAGTGATTGGAAGTCGGCCTGGACGGCCTTGGCTTCGTCGGTCTGATTGTATTGGCTGGCGACGGTATAGATGGCGGCGATGGGGCCGCGCTGGAGGAAGATACCTCCGCTGAGTGCGAAGGGGGAGCTGGGGCGTGTGAGGAGGTATCTGTTGGCGGTTTCGACGGGGAAGTCCCAGGGGACCTGGACTTCGTAGGAGTAGATGCTGCTATCGATCCTTGGGAATTCGCGGCCCTCCACGGTGAGGGTGAGTTCTTCGGGAAACGGCCCGCCGGAGAGGCGGAGGAGGGAGCCGGGGACGGCGCCGGCGGAAGACTGTTGCACAACGCCGGGGAAGGGCGGATAGAGCTCGGTGGGGACGCCATTGGTCACGCGGGTGAGGCGGTTGAAACGGGTGAGGACGAAGAAGGTCTGGCCGTCGGCGGCGAGCAGTACTTCCTGGATCGGGTCCGGGGATTCGTAGGTTTGGTTCGCAGTGAGGAGGGTGACCTGGCGGTCGTCGTGAACGAGGATTTCGTTGCCGTTGGCCGAAGGGGAGAAACCGGTGAGCGGGGTGGCGGAGGTGTAGATCTCGCGGAGGGGGTTGAGCTGGTAGAGGGTTGTTTGGGTGAGGGCGTATAGCTTCTGGCCGTCGGGAAGAATGGCGGCGGAGAGGACTTTGTCGGGGAGGGGGAATTCGGTTTTGGTGTTGGCGGTGATGAGGGTGACGGCGTTTGGATTGTCTACGGCATTGGTGAGGAGTGTGCCGTCGTCGGCGACGGCGTAGACGGCGTGGAGCGGGTTCAAGGGCGGGAGCGGGGTGGCGGCGCCGGAGTCGATATCGATGAGGCGGGCGGAGAAGTTGGGGAAGCCGGCATCGAAGAGTCAGCGGCCGTTGCGGCTGAGGCGGAGGGTGACGCCCTGGGCCTTGTAATCGAAGGGCTTCCCGTTGCGGGTGAGGGTGACGGCGTTGTGGGGGATGTAGATCCTGCAACCGCCGGAGCAGGGGGTGTAGGTAACCATGCCGCGGGTCTGGCCGTCGGCAGAGAGGAGGGGGGACTGGGGTTGGAGGGCCAGGTAGGGGTCGGCGGCGCGGAAGAGCTCAAGTGGGGCCTGGGGCGTGTAGGCGTAGAGGCGGCTGAGACGGGCGGGGTCGGCGGGTGTACCGTAGTTGGAAAAAAACTGGAGTTCGGAGCCGTCGGCGTTGGTGGCAAGGTTGCTGATTTGGGCTTGCAGCGCTGTCGCTATGAAAAACACGAGCGCGTACTTCATACCCTCAGCGTAGCCAACCTAGGACTCGAGCGCGGTAAACAAAGCCTCTAAAATCTCCTCGCCATATTTGCGCACTTTCTGCGGGCCGATGCCGGGGATCAGCAGCAGATCCTCCATCGTCACAGGGCGGCGCAGCAGCAGTTCGGCCAACGTTCGATCATGCAAAATCACATATGGCGCCACGCGGTGGCGGCGGGCCATATCGCGGCGCCAGGCCTTCAGTACGCCCAGTTTGGAGTCGTCCAGTTCGGCCTTGTAGATGATGCTGCGGGCGGGCTTCGAATCGTCCTTCTGCAGCCAATCCGGCAGGCCGGCGCAGACGTCGCAATCGCCACATTTGTCCCAGGCCTTGGGCGTTTCGCCGAAGTATTCGCAGATCTGCCGCATCCGGCAGGTCTCGTTTTCGACGAGGTTCTTGACGGCGTGATACCGCTGCCAGGCGGCGTCTTTGTTGTTCTGATCCTCCATCTGATCGATGAAATGAACCAGGATGCCGATGTCGCCGCGCGACCACAGCAGCAGGCAATCCGCCGGCTGGCTGTCGCGCCCGGCGCGCCCGGCTTCCTGGTAATACTGCTCCGGACTTTTGGGCAGCGAAAGATGAATGACGCACCGCACGTCGGGCTTATTGATGCCCAGCCCGAACGCCAGCGTGCCCACCATCACATCCGCTTCGCCGTTCATCCACTGTTCCTGGTTCGTACGGCGCGAATCGGTGTCCATTTTCCCGTGATAACAGAGCGCGGGAATGCCGCGATCATTGAGCATCACGGTGGTTTCTTCCACCATTTTGATGGTGGAGGCGTAGACGATAATTGACTCGCCCTTGTGGTGGCGAATAGCACGCAGCAACAGCTTTTCTTTATCCTTCTTCGCCGACTCGCGAACGTAGTAGCGCAGGTTGCGCCGCGCGAAACTGGTGATGAAGGTTCGCGGCTGGCGCAGCTTCAACTGCGTCAGAATATCGTGCCGAACCTTGCGCGTTGCCGAGGCGGTGAAGGCCGCGATGGGCGCCTCCGGGAAGTGGTCGCGCAGCAGTTGCAGCTGCCGATACTCGGGCCGGAACTCGTGGCCCCATTCGGAAATACAGTGCGCCTCATCCACGGCGAAGAACCCCGGATTGGCCTGCGTCAGCCATTCGGTGGTACTCGGCACGGCCAGCCGTTCGGGCGAAAGATACAGCAGCTTCAGCTCGTTCCGGTAGATCTTGCGGAAGACCTCTTTACGCTCCTCGGCGTCCTGCGAGGAGTTGAGCACGGCCGCCGAAACGCCCAGCTGCGCGAGTTGCGACGCCTGGTCCTGCATCAACGCAATGAGCGGGCTGACCACCACGCACAGCCGGCCGCTAACGATGGCGGGCAGTTGATAGCAGAGCGATTTCCCGCCACCCGTGGGCATGACGACGGCGACATCGTGCCCGTCCAGAATGCTCTGCACAATCTCCTGCTGCTTGGGGCGGAAGCTGTCGTAGCCCCAGTATTCGCGCAGCGTGTCGTGGAGATCCAAGGTGTCTTATGGCCGCATCAAAACCGGCTTGGCGCCGGTGACGATGGTGGACTGCTTGATCTTATCGATCTCGCGGCGCGCGATCTGCGCCCACTGGGACGAGGGGTCGATTTTCAGATACGTTTGCCAGTGGCTGAGCGCCTTCATCATGTCGCCCTGGCCCTGGTGGAGGAGCGCCAGATTGTAGTGCGCGTCGGCGTACTGCGGCTGAATGCGCAGGGCGGCGTGGTAGTGGACGTAGGCGCGGTCGGGGTCGCTTCGTTCGTCGTAAAGGTTACCGAGGTTGTAGTGAGCCAACGAGTAATTCGGATCGGCCTCAACAGCCGCGCGGTAGTACTGCTCACTCTTCTGCCACTCGCGCTTATGGAAATAGATCGTGCCCAGGTTCACCAGCGCGCCGGCGGCGTTCGGGTTCAATTCGATCGCCTTCACGTAGGCGTCAATGGCTTCATCCACCGGCGCGTTCGACTGCTCCAGCTCAAGCCCCTTCTGGAACCAGAAATCGGCTTGCTCCCGGTTGCGCTGCGGCTCGTGGCGCGGGGCGAGCGTGCGGGTCTTGTCAGCCGTGTCGAAGTCGAAGAACATCTGCCCGGTCACCGGTTCAATCCGCTGACCGGAATACTGCACGCCAATCCGTTTCCCTTCGGTGAAGATCTTAACGTCAGCCGGGCTCTGGCCCAGCCGGTCGTGCAGCGATTGGAACGACTGCCGGATCCGGCGCGCCGGGATCTTCTGCTCCCGCAGCGTGTTCAGAGTCCGAAGGGTGAGCAGGTCCGAGAAGGCGTAGTTATCCGCCGACGAAATGAGGCCTTGCTTTTCCCAGTTCCGGAGCTGACGCTCTTCGAGGGAAAGGACTCTGCAGATTTCCTTGCGAGTCCACGATTGTTGGGTGACCGGGGCCACGAAAAAAGCATAACACGCCCCCTTGTGGACTATATGTGGAAAACCCTTATATGTTGTGGGTAAGTTCTAAGGTCTACGACCCGATGTACTTGGCGTACAGGCTCCGTGCTACTCCTACATCAATAGTTCCCTTAATGATCGCGCGGCCATCGGGGAAGATGGTCATCTCATAAGGAGCGGGGAAGAAGCGAAGCGCGAACTCGTTGGCGCGGACGGGGGCGAGTTTCTCCAGCCGGGACTTCAATTCGATGAGATCGAGCGGTTTGGACCGCTCATGGATCTGGACCGCATCCCGTCCGCAAAGGGAGATCGGGGCGCGTTTCTCCCCGTTGAGGTAGGGGAATTCCGGGTCGGGTCCGCACGCGGGGCACTGAGGGTCGC
The DNA here is from genome assembly GCA_947470805.1 of Acidobacteriota bacterium. Classification (GTDB taxonomy): domain Bacteria; phylum Acidobacteriota; class Terriglobia; order Bryobacterales; family Bryobacteraceae. The sequence continues at coordinate 92,032 of CANIVU010000009.1, forward strand.
GTGGAGGCTGGTCGATCTGGCGGACCGACCCGTTCCATACGTCAATTGTAGTAATTCGCAGGCGGGGCTGGTGGCCGGAGAGCAGCTTGATCGCGTCGGCGGTCTGAATAGCGGCGATCGTGGCGGTAATGGAGCCCAGCACACCGGCGGTCTCGCAGGTGGGCTGGCCGGATTTCGGCGGCTCCGGATAGAGGCACTGCAGGCAGGCGGAGACGCCGGGAAGGATCGGCATGCTGATCCCGTAGCTGCCCACAGCGGCGCCGTAAATCCATGGCTTATTGGTACTTAAAGCGAATTCGTTGACCAGGTAACGGGTCTCGAAGTTGTCCGTGGCGTCCAGCAGTAGATCGGCCTCGCCAAGCAACTCTTCTATATTTGTAGGATTCAGGTCGGTGATATGCGGAATAACGGTCGTGCCGGAGTTGATCCGCGCAATCGCCCGCGCCGCCGCCGCCGCCTTGGGCATGTTATCCCGTGCATCCTGCTCCTCAAACAGCCACTGCCGCTGCAAGTTCGACGGCTCCACGTAATCCCGATCCAGGATGATCAGGGTCCCCACCCCCGCCCGCGCCAGCGCCGCCGCCTGAAAGGTACCCAGTGCACCACACCCAATGATCGCCACTTTCGACTGTAATAGTGTTTCCTGCCCGGCTTCCCCGATCGGAGAGAAGAGGATCTGGCGGGAGTAACGTTCGCGCTCTTCCGGGGTCATTTGGCTTTAGGGTAACATGGCTGTCTCGTGTACACGAGTGGTGTCGTGTACACTATCGATATGCTGAAGAACATCACGTTTTCGGTGGAAGAAGAAGTGATCGCCAAGGCGCGTGAGGCGGCGAAGAACGAGAACACCACACTGAATGAGCTGGTGCGGGAGTGGATCGAGCAGTATGCTGGGCGGCAGGAAAGACGGCAGGCCCTGGAAAAGATGTTTGACAAGCTTAAGGATCTCGACCTGAGCGGTCCCAAACTAACGCGCGAAGAGATCAATGAGCGCCGGTAGAGCGTTCTTCGACACGAACGTTCTGGTTTATTGCTTTGACCAGAAAGACGCGCGAAAGCGATTGATCGCGCATGCCCTGGTTCTGGAGCAGGGCTCATTGGAGGCTGGAGTGATTAGCTATCAGGTCCACCAGGAATTCACGTCGGTCGCCATTCGGCTCCTGCGGGAGGCACCCAAGGTTCGACGTATTCTCGCCGGATTTCAGCACCTGTCCTTCGGCCTGAAAACGGTGCCGCCGTCGGAGAAGCTCTTCCAGATGGCTATCGACCTCTGGGACCGCTACTCCCTCGCCTGGTACGACGCACTCATCGTCGCAGCAGCCCTCGAAGGCCGCTGCGACGTGCTCTACAGCGAAGATCTCCAGGACGGCCTGGAGATCGACGGCTTACGAATTGTGAACCCGTTTCGCTGAAGTGCCTGGTGGATGCAGAATTAGTGGATGCAGAACTGGTTGGCCACCGTAAAGGTGTTGCGAACCCAGTCGTCGGTGCCGCAGGCGGGCTGGAAGTTGTCGTCCTGCATGTCGACGTTGTTGAACACCGACTTGTTGCCGCGAACCACGTTCACCTTCACACCGAACGCCGCCCGGATCCCGATCTGCGTATTCGAAATCTGATTGAACTCCACGTCGTTGTCGTTCGAGTTAAAGCCGATGCTGATGCCCGTCTCATTCGCAACCGACACCGTGTTGTACCCGATCCGGTTCGCCGTCGAGTTGTTCAGCTCGATACCGAAGCCGAACTTCGCCGAATTCGGATTCGGGTTCACCAGCGTCAGGCGCTCCATCGTATTGTTGTGCACGTCGTTCTTATTGCCATTCGAGATAAAGATCCCGCTGCCGCAACCGCGGATCTTCAAATCGTGAATATGCCAGCGCGTATCCACCGCGTTCGCCCCCGGAACGCAGACGCTGACCGCGCGCCCGGCGCTCACGATCGTCCCGTTGGTGAGCTCAACACCATGAACCGCGATGCAGCCGCTGGGGGCGCTGGTAATGAAGGCAGCGGCCTTGCCGTTCCCGGTGAACGTATGCCCCTTCATGTCCACCTTGACGTTGTCGGCCGTGATGTAAATCGTGGGCACCGCCGCCGCCGCGCAGTTCAAATCGCCGGTGAAGACGTAGCTCTCGCCCTGCACATTCAACTTCTGGCCGCACTGCGTAACGGGCGTCGCCGCCGAAGCGCTCATGCAGAAAAACGCCGCCGCCGCGGGCAGGAAGGCGTTACGAACAAACTGGGTAAACATAGTGGTGATCTCCTTGGTCTATTGCTTGTCTAAGATGTTGTTGGCCTTTGTTTATCGGCCTCACAAGCAATGGCGCGGAGTTCACCGGAAAATTATCATCACTCGTCGCGCAAAATTTCAAGCGGCTTCTGGTCGAGAATTCGATAGCTCGCGCCCCACCCGGCCAGCATCGCAATCAGGGCGCTGCCGAAGATCGCAATCCCGTTCGGCGCCCAGTCAAACTGGAACTTCGCGTCCAACAGCCGCGTCAACAAAACGTTCGTGAACGCCACCGCCAACAGGCTCCCCATCACGCCCGCCACCAACCCCAACAACAAAAACTCCACCGAGAAAATCGCCGCCACCTTCGCCCGCGTCGCGCCCAGCGTCTTCAAAATCACAACCTCGCGCACGCGCCGCATCCGGCTCCCCGCAATGCTCGAAGCCAGAATAATCACCCCGGCCAGAATCGCGAACGCCGAGATAAACCGCACGACGAGAGCCACTTGGTCGATCACCTCCTGCACCCTGTCCAGCACGTCGCTCAAGTTAATCACCGTGATCGCCGGGAACTTATCGAACGACACTTTCTGCAACTGCGAAATCTGCGCCGCCTTCACGCGAATCGCCCCAAAATACAGCATCGGCACGCTATCCAGCGCCCCCGGCGAAAAAACGAACTCCGCGCCCGCCCCCGGCCGCACGCTCTCGTTGCGATGAATCGCCGCCACCCGCGCATAGATCCGCCGGCCCGACAGTTCCCACTCCGTCAACGCCCCCACCCGCAAATTCAAAATCTTCGCCGGCTCAGCCAGCACCGAAACCTCCGGCTCCTTCGGCGTCCCGTCCTTCCACCACTTGCCCTCCACCACCTGCGTCTGTGGCGGCATCTCGCGCGACCACGTCACCGTTCGCGCCCGCAGAAACCGTTTCGCCGGGCCCGTCAAATTCGTCTCGCTCTGCGCCACATTGTCGATCGATTTCAGCCGCCCGCCCGCCGTGGCGTTAATGACAACATCGCCCTCCACCCCCGGCGCCGTCTTCAAAAACGCCGTCACCGGATCACGGTCCGCCGTCGTAATGTTGATCAGAAAAACGTTCGGCATCCCCGGCGGCGCGCTGGCCGAAATCTGCCCCAGAATCGAACTCTGCAGCAGGTAAATCGTCAACGTAAACATCACGCCCAAACTGAACGCCACCAGCACCGCCTCCGCCCGGTTGCCCGGCCGGTACAGGTTCGCCAGCCCATGCCGCGCCAGCGCCGGCAGCCGCAAACCCGGTACCTTCACCACCCATCGCAAGACCCGCAACAGCACCCACGACAAACCTGCCAGTAGCACCAACGCACCAATCAGTCCGCCCACAAACCACCCGCCCACGCGCGCCGCGTCCCGCCAGTTCGCATCGATCAGGAACGACGCCATCCCAGCCAATCCCAAACAAATCAACAAACCAGCGCCGAGCGACGCCCGCTGCTCCACCCACCACTCGCCCCACGATTTCGGCACGCCTTCCATATCCCGCCGGAAGATCAGAATCGGCTTAATCTGCCGGATTTCCAATAGCGGCGGCAACACGAACAGCAGCGTCGACAGCAGCGACAACCCCAGCCCCTCCGCAATCGAAACCCATTCAAACTCCACATTCGGCGCAATCGGGAAGAAATTCCGAATCAGAATCGGAAACGCCTTCTGCACCCCCGCGCCCAGCACCAGCCCCACCGCCCCGCCGGCCAGCGCCAGCAGCACCGCCTGCAGCAAATAGATCTGCAAAATCTGCGACGATCGCCCGCCCAACGACTTCATCACCGCAATCGCGTCCATCTTCTGTTGCAGGTGCGATTGCATCGCCATCGCCACGCCCAGCGCTCCCACAACCAGCGCAATCAAACTCACCAAACTCAAAAATGTCGTCGCATTATTCAGCCCCCGCGTAATCAGCGGATGCGTCTCGCGATAATCGGCAATCACCGCGTCCGGAAACACGCCCACCAGCTCCTTGCGCGCCGTCAAAATCATCGCGTCCGCCTGCCCCGAAGGGAACTTGAAAAGGAACCGCTGCGAACTCCGGCTGCCCTCTTGCAGCAACCCCGCGCGCTCCAGATTGGCGCGCGTCAACATCACCCGCGGCCCCACGTTCACCGAACCCGACATCCGATCCGGCTCGTAAGTCAGCACGCCGCGAATCGTAAACTCCGCCGTGCCCAACTTCACAACAGCGCCATCCTTCAACCCACTCCGCACCAGCAAATCTTCCGAAACCGCTACGCTCGCCCCCTCCAGCGCCGCCGGCAACGGCCCGCCGCCAGCCAAGTCCACATGCCCATAAAACGGATACTTCGCCGGGTCCACCGCCTTCACCGCCACCAGGATCGGGGCTGCCAACTGTGGTGCGCTCAACATGGAAACGGTCTCGGTAATCCAAGTCCGGCCAATCGCCCGTTCGGTGAACGTGTCAAACACCCGCTGCTGCGCCGGCGTCGGCAACTCGAAAACCCGAACGCTCAAATCCGCCGCCATCAGCGTCCGCGCGTCTTTCAACAGCATCCCGCGGAACGCCCGCGAGAACCCGCGCACGCCCGTCAGCGAGCCTACGCCCACCGCCACCGCCAGCACCACAAACGCGAATTTCGCAGCCGCCGTGCGCGAATCGCGCCAGGCCAATCGGAGCGCGGTCTTAGCTCTCATCGCTGACAATCACCCCATCGCGCATGTGAATTCGCCGGTCCGCCCGCGCCGCCAGTTGCGGATCGTGCGTCACCAGCACCAGCGTCGTGCCCTCTTTCCGGTTCATGTTCAACAGCAGTTCCAACACGTGCGCGCCGTTGGCCGTATCCAGGTTCCCCGTCGGCTCATCGGCCATCAGGATCGGCGGCGCCAGCATGAACGCCCGCGCCAGCGCCACGCGCTGCTGCTCTCCGCCGGAAAGCTGCACCGGGTAGTGGTCCCGCCGGTCCGCCAGTCCCACCTCGTTCAGCAGCGTCCGCGCCCGCTCCCCCACGCTCCCCGCCGTCCCCGCCAGCTCCGCCGGCAGCAACACGTTCTCCTCCGCCGTCAGCGTCGGAATCAGCTGGTAGGACTGAAACACGAACCCCAACTTCCGCGCGCGCAACAGCGCCAGCGAGTCTTCATTCAGCCCCGTAATCTCTTCCCCATCCAGCTGAATGGACCCCCGGCTCACCGTGTCCAACCCCGCCAGCAGCCCCAGAAGGGTGCTCTTCCCAGAGCCCGACGCGCCCATAATGGCAACGAACTGCCCCTGCGGAACATCAAAATCAATGCCGCGCAAAATGTCCACCGTGTGCGTCGCGGTGGCGATAGATTTGTGCAGTTCGCGAACGCGGACCGCCGGGTGTAGTACAGGGTTTGCCATAGGATGGAGTTAGGTGAAGAGACTACTTTTCAGTTTGATGCTTTTCGTGGCCGCTTGCGGTACAAAGAGTGAGCCCGCCCCGCCCCCGCGTGTCGAACCGCTCCCCATGCCCACCGCCACGGCCGATCCCCGCCCCGTCATCGTGGCCTTCGGCGACAGCCTCTCGGCCGGCTACGGCGCCGAAGACGGCATGTCGTACCCCGACTTCCTGCAAAAGGAAATCGACGCCGCCGGCCTCAAATACCGCGTCGTCAACCAGGGCATCAGTGGCGACACCACCAGCGGCGGCCTCGCCCGCGTCGACCAAGCCACGTCCCTCAAGCCCTATCTGGTCATCCTCGAACTCGGTGGCAACGACGGCTTGCGCGGCCTCCCGCTCACCGTCACCCGCGAGAATCTGGACAAAATGGTGGCCGCCTTCAAGGAATCCGGCGCCAAAGTGATGATCGCCGGCATGACGCTCCCCCGCAACTACGGCCCGGATTACGTCAAGGAGTTCGAGCAGATCTACCCCATGCTCGAAAAGAAACACAAGATCACGCGCATGAAGTTCCTCCTCGAAGGCGTGGCCATGCACGCCGACCTCATGCAGCAGGACCAAATCCATCCCACCGCCGCCGGGAACAAGATCGTCGCCCGCAACGTATATCAAGTGATCGCACCGTTACTCAAAAAATAGCCATGCTACTAACCACCACATCCCACGTCGAAGGCAGCCAGATTCAGTACCTCGGCGTCGTCAGCGGCGAAGCCATCCTCGGCGCCAACATCTTCAAGGACTTCTTCGCCGGCATCCGCGACATCGTCGGCGGCCGCTCCGCCGCTTACGAAGGCGAACTCCGCAAGGCCAAGGACATCGCCATGTCCGAAATGCAGCAGCAGGCCGCGCAATTGGGTGCCAACGCCGTCATCGGCATCGATATCGACTACGAAACCATCCAAATCGGCAACGGCGGCGGCATGATGATGGTCAGCGCCTCCGGCACCGCCGTCATTCTGCGCTAAACCGGAACCGCACGGCGTCCCAAACATACGCCGCGCGGGTTCGTCTTTCGCCCGGTTGCCGGACCGATTCCACCGTCACCCTTCCCAACGCAAACGCAACCCGCGCCGCCGTGGAATACACATCCCCACTCGGGTGCTCCATCGCCGTCTCCTGCTCGGTAACCGTGAACACCGGCGCCATCCGCCCCTCCCGCATTCGCCAAATCTCCAACACAGTCCGCGAATCCTCCGTCCCCCCGCTCCGCGTCCGCACAACCAAATCCTGAACGCCAACGTCGACCGTCTCCCGCAACTCCAACAACCGCTCCCCATCGGCCTTCACAAAATTCCACCATGTATTAAACCGCCCCACCTCCCGCCACCCGCCCCCGGCAGAATCCAAAACCACTGCAAACGCCCCCGCCCCCTCCCGTTCAAACCGAACGACCGCCTCCAACTCCGCGTCCGAGTCCAACTGCACCCGCTCCACCCGCACGCCCACAGCCCCGTCCCGCCGAAGCTGCTCCACGAAAGCCTCCGGACTCACCACCACCACCGCCAATAAGAATAGAACCATCAGATTTCCCCTGGAGCCGTGCTACCGGAAAACTCCCAAACCTCCGAATTCCCCGACCACCCCTCAGACTTCCCCCTCAGCTTCCCCTTGGTACCGGGTAACCAGGAAACCCCTCCTTTACGGAATTCCCCGATACCCCCTACCAACAGCAAATGAAACGGGAACCTCTCCCAAGCACTCTAACAACACGGTAACCCGCTTTGTGAAAACGCCCGCCCTCCTCATCCTCCTAACCACCCTAGCCGCCCCCGCCCAGTCCCTCCGCGAGGTCACCGTCGCCCGGCCCGCCCCTCAAAACGCCAACATCGCCATCGGCTTCCTCGGCGCCCTCGAACACTGGAACGACCCCAACCGCTCCGTCCGCAAACTCACCCTCCACCTCCGCCAACAAGGCTGGCAGGCCGAAAGCTTCTCCCACCGCAACCTCCACACCGCCAAAAAAGCCGTAATCCAAGCCCTCGACCGCAACCAAAACCACCACATCGACCCCGACGAAGCCGCCTCCGCCCGCATCGTCATCTACGGCCAATCCATGGGCGGCGCCGCTACCGTCAAACTCGCCAACTATCTCAAATCAAAAGGCGTCCCCGTCCTCCTCACCGTCCAGGTCGACAGCTTCGGCGCCCGCGACTCTCGCATCCCCCCCAACGTCCACGCCGCCGCCAATTTCTACCAAAAACACTGGTTCACCATCCGCGGCGAAGACAAAATCGAAGCCGCCGACCCCAAACGCACCCAAATATTGGGTAACTTTGAATACGAGTACCCGTTGTGGAACGTCCACACCTGGCCGGAGTCCTGGCCGCGCCGCCTCTTCGGCGGCGCCCATGCCCGCATGGAGGCCGACCCCGTTCTCTGGTCCCGGGTCGAAAAGCTGATACAGGAAGCAGGAACCGCGAAGTGAAACGACTGATTGTGCTCGCCGCCCTGGCGCTCTCCGCCTGGTCCCAGACCGCCGACAAGCCCGTCGACATCGACGTCAACGCCGACAAAATCTGGACCGACACCGGCATCGACGTCGCCCCCGGCGAATCCATCGCCATCGAAGCCACCGGCAAAATCAGCTACCAGGGCAAGGAAACCGGTCCCGACGGCCTCGTCCGCGGCTGGGCCGATCTCGTCAAAGTCTACCCGCTCAACGACGCCAAACGCGGCGCCCTCATCGGTCGCGTCGGTGACAACGCCGCCACCCGCCCCTTCCTCATCGGCGACCGGACCGACCGCCAAATCGGCACCTCCGGCCGCCTCTTCCTCGGCATCAACCAGGGCTCCATGGACAAGGCCACGGGTATTTACAAAATCAAACTCACCCGCACCAAAGGCGCCACCACCGTTCGCGACGCCCAGACGATGCTCAAAGGCCTGACCAAACTCACTCAGGACCAAATCGACGGCGTCCCCAACCGCGTCGTCGACAAAGAAGGCCTCGCCGGCGACCGCACGAATTTCTTTATCATCGGCAGCGAGTTCCACGTCGTCTCCGCCCTCGAAAAAGCCGGCTGGGTCAAGGTCGATCGCTCCGTCAAAGACACCATCTTCCGCGGCATCCTGGCCAGCATGTCCAAACAGGCCTACGTCACCCTCCCCATGAGCGAACTCACCATGTTCGGACGCGCTCAGGACTACGGCTGGGCCCAGGCCGACCCGCTCAAAGTCGTCGCCGCCCGCCATCACTTCCGCATCTGGAAAGCCCCCTTCACCGCCGGCGGCCGAACGGTATGGGTCGGCGCTGGCACCCACGACATCGGCTTCGATCGCGATCAGCGCAACGGCAAAATCACCCATAAAATCGACCCCGACACCGACGGCGAACGCGAATACATCGGCAAAAGCCTCGAAGAAACCGGCGAAGTGCTCCAACTCGACTACATGACCCACAAGGAGCCCGTCAAGGAAGCCAAAACCGCCCACGGCGAAGCCTACCACTCCGACGGCCGCACCCTCATCATCTACCTCAAGCCCGACGAATCCGACAACTCTAAGCCCTTCTCCGACATCTTCTGCACCGTCCTCTCCAAGAACAACCCCGACGGCGACAAATGGGACGGCTGTGAAAACTACGTCGACGGCGGCGGCTCCACCAACGCCACCCTCCCCGCCCTCTCCAAGGACTACCGCGTCCTCATCGTCCCCGGCTTCATGAGCTCCTGTTTCGCCGACAGCCCGGCCTTCAACGAAGGCCTCCCGGTTCTCCGCGACAAATACGGCCTCAACGTCGAATACCTGCAGGTCCCCAACGACGGCTCCGACTCCAACTCCAAAATCATCGCCGACTTCCTCCGCGAAAAATCCAAGGGCGATCCCCGCAAGTGGATTCTCGTCGGCTACAGCAAAGGCACCCCGGATTTGCAGGAGGCCCTCGCCCGCAACCCCGAACTCCGTCCCCTCGCCGCCGCCTTCATCAGCGTAGCCGGCGCCTCCGGCGGATCGAATATTGCCGACGCCATTCCAGCCATGGTGGACAAGTACATGAACCAGTACAAGCTGAAGCCCACCTGCCAGGGCGACATGGCCCTCGGCTTCAAGTCCCTCAGCAAGATGGTGCGCGGCGCCTTCCTGGCCAACTACCCCACGCCCTTCGTCCCGACGTATTCCATCATCGCCGCTTCCGACAAAAACACCACGTCGAAGGCCCTCCTCCAAACCTGGCAGCTGCTCCTGACCTACGACCCCTTCCAGGACGGCCAACTCACCCGCGCCGACGCCATCATCCCCGGCAGCATGTACCTCGGAATTGCGAAGGGCGACCATTTCGCGGTCGCCCTTCCCTTCGATAAATCGTCCGATAGCACCATCAAAACCGGCATGGACAAAACCCGGTACCCCCGCGGAGCCCTGATCGAAAGCCTGCTCCGCTACGTCACCGACGACCTGGCCAAGAAGAAGCGCTAGCTAACCGCGGCCTTCGACTTCGCCGACTTCGCCACCGTCTCGTCATCGATCTCGCCTGCCGGCAAGCCCAGCTTGACGCGCAGGTTGAGGTCGAGCGCCGTAGCCATATCCGGATTGTCCTTCATAAACTGCTTGGCATTGTCGCGTCCTTGGCCGATCCGCTCCCCGTTGAAGCTGTACCAGGATCCCGACTTCTCCACCAGATTGTGCGCCACGCCCAAGTCAATCAGATCGCCCTCTTTGGAGATCCCTTCCCCGTACATGATGTCGAACTCGGCCTCCCGGAACGGCGAGGCAACTTTGTTCTTCACAATCTTCACCTTCGTCCGATTGCCCACAACCGCATCGCCATCTTTAATGGCCGCAATCCGGCGAATATCCACGCGAACACTCGAATAGAACTTCAACGCCCGCCCGCCCGAAGTCGTCTCCGGATTCCCGAACATCACGCCGATCTTCTCGCGAATCTGGTTGATGAAGATCAAACACGTGTTGCTCTTCGAAACAACCGCCGTCAACTTCCGCATCGCCTGCGACATCAGCCGCGCCTGAATACCCACAAACGCATCGCCCATCTCGCCATCAAGTTCGGCCTTCGGCACCAGCGCCGCCACCGAATCCACCACCAGAACATCAATCGAATTCGAAGCAATCAGCGTATTGGCAATTTCCAACGCCTGCTCGGCATAATCGGGCTGCGAGACCAACATGTTGTCGATATCCACACCCAACTTCTGCGCGTAGGCCGGGTCCAGGGCATGTTCGACGTCCACATACGCCGCAATCCCGCCCTTCTTCTGCGCCTGCGCCACAATCTGCAGCGCCAGCGTGGTCTTACCGGACGACTCCGGACCGTAGACTTCAATGATGCGCCCACGCGGCACGCCGCCCACACCCAGGGCGTAGTCCACCGAGATGGAGCCCGTCGAGATCGCGGCGATCGGAGCCACCGCCTCGCGGGAGCCCAACCGGAGCACCGATCCTTTGCCGAACTGCTTCTCGATGGCGCCCAGAGTTGCCTGTAGCGTCCGAAGCTTCTCTTTGTCGTCTGCCGCTTTAAACGGTGTCACCCCGCTCAGCAAATCGCCCGCGGTATCCGAAGAAGAGTTTGTGCCAGTCATTGGTTTCGCCATCTCTTCGCTTATCTTAAAGGCGAAGAGATGGCGAAGTCAACAGAAAATTATAGCGAAGCCGTCAAAATCTGATTCACTGCTCGCAGTGCCGATTCCAACGCGCCTTGCATCCACGTCGGCGTCAGCGAAGCGTGCTCACCAGCCATGAAAATCCGCTTCTCCGGCGCAATCAAATCCGGATACAACGTCGTGTGCTGCCCGGCCGACATCCACGCGAACGCGCCGCACGTGTACGGATTGTTATCCCAGCTCCAGCTCACCGTCTGCCGGATCAGCCCCGGCTCGTTGATCTGCGGGTGAATCCGCGCCATCGATTCCATCGTCACCCGTTCCCGCTCTTCGTGGGTCAACGCCGCCAGCCGCCGCGCCGGTTGCCCCCAGGTATAAGAGGCCAGGAAAACTCCGGGGCCCTCGGAAACACCCGGCCGCCGAGCCGCCGCGTTATCGCTCGGGTAGTACGTGATCCCCGTCGGCAAGTCGGTATACGTGCCGCCGCCGTAGATCCCTTCGTCCATCTCCCAGAACCGGCGATTGGCCTGCATCAGTACCTTCGTCGACGAGTCATAAGTGATCTGCCGGATCGCCCGCATCTTAGCCGCCGAAAACGCCGGCGCTAGTTGCATCTTGCTCAACACACCCAGCGGCACCGTCACCAGCAGCACTTCGCCATCCGCCCGCTGCATCGGCCGCCCCGGCCCGTCCAGATAATAGGCCGTCGCGCCCGCCGAAGTCTGTTCAATCCGCATCACCTTGCAGCCCATCCGCGGCTTACTCCGCAAATTCGCCGCAAACGCCCGCGGCAACATGTCGGTGCCGCCGGCAATCTCGTCGAAATTCTTCGTCCAAACTTCCTCGTACTCTTCCCGCAGAATCCCCACAATGCCGCTCTGCAGCATCGTCTCGTACGCCCACGTGGCCGACAGCATCTCCATCGCTTCTGTCGATAACCCACCCAGCTTAAAAACTTCCTCCAACGCCAACCGGTCCACGGCCTTCAACTTATCGGTCTTCAAAACCACATTCCGCAAATCCGCCAACTCATCCGGTCCCAGCGTGCCCAATACCTTCAACACGCTCCGGTCCCACAGATCGAACGGCGACGCCGACTTCTCATCGTCCGCCAGGTTGTAGTACTTATTAACCTGTGCTTCGTCCTTAATGCGGATCTTCTGCCCGCGCACATAGTAATAAGCTTCCGGATTCGACTGCACAAAACTCCGCAGCGACAACCCGAACTGGTTCACATACTTCCGCGTCAGCGTATGATTCGCCGGAATGCGCATCGCGCCCAGCTCGCCATACTGCCCATTCTCAAACCGGTGCGTGCGGGCACGTCCTCCGACGTGACTCGTTTCTGCTTCCAGAATCGTCACCTCGTGCCCGCGCTGCTCCAGTTCGTAGGCGGCGCAAAGGCCGGCCAATCCGCCGCCGACAATCACAACTCGCAGCTTCTTCGCGCTCTGTGCCAAAGCCGGAACGGGCAACGCCGCCGCGGCTGCCGCGAAGCCAAAACGCCGCAGTAACTGTCGGCGGGAAAGGGTGTCTAAGTTCGTATAGTTGCGCATAATCGCTCTCTCCCCTGTATGCGCAGGAGAAAAACGAAAATGCTCACGAAAAATACAAATTAGCCCTTCGGTGCGTAATATCCCTTACGAGCCCGCACCACAAAGTCCCGCCGGTTCCGCACCCGGATTTCAACTTTGTGATACTTCCCATCCGCAATCAGAGGGTCCGGCCGGTACAGCACGTTGTACTGATGCCGCAGCTCGTTGGCGATGTTCTCAAACGATTGCGTCAGGTCCTGCAGCTTGAACGGGAAGAACGCAATCCCGCCCGTCTCGCTCGCCAGGTACCGCAACACCTTATCGCCGTCTTTTTCAATCTTCGTGTTGTTCGTCGAAATGCAGTACACAACGACGTCAGCCTTCTGCGCCATCTCCAACGCCTGGTCGCGCGTGTAGCGGCTGGCATTGTCATCGCCGTCTCCCAGCACGATCATCGCGCGCCGGAACTTGTGCCGAGGCTGGTCCTGCATCAGCTTGTCGCGGCAGGCAAAGAAAATCGCGTCAAACATCGCCGTCCCGCCACCGGGCCGCAATCCGCGAATGGCCTTCGACAGCACTTCCACATCCCCGCTCAAATCCGCCACCAGCTCCGCCGAAGTGTCGTAGGACACAATCACGGCCTTGTCCTGCTTAGGCCGAATGACCTGGCTGATGAACTCAATCGCCGCTTCCTGCTGGAACCGGAACCGGTCGCGAATACTGTTGGAGGCGTCCACCAGAATCCCCAGCCGCAACGGCAGGTCGCTTTCTTTCGCGAACTCCAACACCTTCTGCAGCTTATTGCCTTCGATGATCTGAAAATCATCCTGCCGCAAATCCGTCACAAACCGGCCCTTTTTATCGGAAACCGTGTACAGCATGTTGACGCGCGCCACGTCCAGGACGATGCGGTTGCGGTCGTCTTCGGGATTGATCGGCGGCTGCTGCGCGCCCAGCGTGGCGCCACCCAATGCGGCAAGAAATTCGGACCTTTTCATAGCTTTCCAGACTCGATGATACCAACCAGCTCACCCGCCAGCGGCGCCTCCAGTGTTACATCCTTCCCCGTCGCCGGGCTCACAAACCGCAGCCGCGCCGCGTGCAGAAAGAACCGCTCCGGCAAAAGCTTCGATACCGGCGCCCCGTACAGCGGATCGCCCAGAATCGGATGCCCCAACGATGCCAGATGCACCCGGATCTGATGCGTCCGTCCCGTCCCGATCTTCACCTCCACCAGCGTGTGCTTTTCAAACCGCCGCAACACCTTCCAATCCGTCAACGCGTGCCGCCCCGTCCCCAACTTGCACGTCATCCGCGTCCGCCGCACCGGGTCCCGCGTAATCGGCAACTCCACCCTCCCCGACTCAGTCTTCATCACCCCATGCACCAACGCCGTGTAAATCTTCTCCACCGTCCGCGTCTGAAACTGCTCCGCCAAATTGCGGTGCGCCGCATCCGTCCGCGCCACCACCAGCACCCCGCTCGTTTCTTTATCTAGACGGTGCACAATCCCCGGCCGCAGATCCCCGCCCTCGCTCGACAGCGCACCAAACCGGTGCAACAACGCGTTCACCATCGTGCCCGTGTGGTTCCCGGCGCCCGCATGCACCACCATCCCCGCCCGCTTGTTGATGCCAATCACCCCGGCGTCCTCATACAACACGTCCAACGGCAAGTCCTCCGCCTCCGCCCGCAGCGGCGGCAGGTTCGCCGGCGTCACCACAATCGCCTCCCCACCCTTCAACACCAACGACGATTTCGCCGTCTTCCCGTTCACCGTCACGTGTCCGTCGCGAACCCAATCCTGCAAACGCGAACGCGAATATTCCGTCATTTGCGCCTGCAAATGATGGTCCAGCCGCTGCCCGGCCGCCTCCGCTGTAACAATCCAATCCACGCTTCCACTGTATCCTGAGAGGGTGATTCGCAGCGCAATTATCCCCGTCGCCGGGCACGGCACCCGCCTCCTCCCAGCGACGAAATCGCAGCCCAAAGAGATGCTCCCCGTCGCCCGCAAGCCCATCGTCCAATACGTGGCCGAAGAGCTCGTGCAGAACCAGATCGAGAACATGCTCTTCGTCACCGGACGCAGCAAAACGTCAATCGAAAACCACTTCGATTCCGACCCCGAACTCCTCCGCCTCCTCACCGAAGGCAAGAAGGACGACCTCCTCGGCGAACTGAAATTTGAAGAGATGGCCGCGAAGATCTTCTACACCCGCCAGCGTGTCCAACGCGGCCTCGGCGACGCCATTCTCTGCGGCGAATCCTTCGCCGGCGAAAACCCGTTTATCGTTGCCCTGGGCGATTCCATCCTCGGCATGCACGGCAACTCCCGCTGCGTTACCCGCATGTCCGAGCTCTTCACCGTCCTGCGCGCCAGCTGCGTCATCGCGGTCGAAGAGGTGCCCGCCGAAGAAACACGTCACTACGGTATCGTCGACCCCGGCGAAGGCGAAAGCGACTGGGTCCGCATCAAGAACCTCGTCGAAAAGCCCGATCCCTCCAAAGCCCCCAGCCGCTGGGCCGTCGCCGGCCGCTACGCGTTTTCCCCGATCATTTTCGATATGATCCGCCGTGTCCAACCCGACAAGCGCGGCGAAATCCAAATCACCGACGCCATCCAGCTCCTCTGCGAAGAAGGCAAGCGCGTCCTCGCATTGAAGCTGCCGAAACAAGACAAACGCTACGACATCGGCAACTTCCCCAGCTATTTCGAAACCTTCGTCGAATTCGCCCTGGCCGACCCCCTCTACGGCCCCGACCTCAAAAAACGCCTCCGCGAACTCCTCGCCGACTCCCCAGACAATTCCTAGGTGACTGTCACCTAGGAATTGTCTGGTCAAACGTCAATAATGAATCCAATGGCCGCCGCCCTCCTCGCTCTCTTTTTCGCGTCCCTGGCGTCCGCCCAAACCGTCTACATCTACGCCCAACGCGATACCCCCGCCAGATCCTGGCTGCCCATCTCTATCGAGCTAACCCCCGCCGAACCCATCCACCTCCGCCTCGATTGGAACCACCACCTCAATCGCCCGCCCATCCCCTTGCTGAGCCGTGTCCCCAAAACCCGAGCCGAACAGGAGATGATGTTCCTCAGCTACATCCCTACCAACAAAATCCACGCCACCACCGTGTCCAAATCCGACCCCCGCCCTCCCGCCAAACCCGAACTCAAAACCAGGCCACCGCAGTGACCCCCCGCGCCTTCTACCCCCTCCTCTTCCTCGCGGTCTTCCTCCTCCGCCTCGCCCACACCAACATCACCTGGGTCGAAGAAGGCTACCCCCTCGCCGCTGCCGCCGAAATGCTCCGCGGCAAGGCTCTCTACAACGAAATCTGGTTCGACAAACCCCCGCTCTTCCCCGCCTTCTACACCCTCATCGCCGCCAAAACCGGCATCCCCCTACGCCTCGCCGGAGCCCTCTACGTCCTCCTCTCCGCTTGGTCCATCGGGCGCCTCGCCCGCCACCTCTGGTCGGAAACCGAAGAGCGCCTCGCCGCCGCCCTCACCGCCTTCTTCCTCACCTTCGGCATCCCCGCCACCGTCATGGTCATCGGCCCCGATCTGATGCTGATCCCCATCCAAGCCGCGGCCGTCCTCGCCGCCTGGCGCGGCCAGGCCCTCGCCGCCGGGCTCATCGCAGGAATCGGCATGGTCATCAACGGCAAGATGCTAATCTTCCTCCCCGCCGTCCTCGTCCTCCGCCCCGCCTGGGCCGCCGGCTTCTTACTCCCCCAAATCATCCTCCTCCCCGCCGCCCAAAACTACTACCAACAAGTTTGGGCCTGGGGCTCCCTATACTCCCGCGATACGTTCCTGACAAACCCCCTCGCCGAAGGCCTCCAGCGCACCGCCAACTGGCTTGGTTTCCACAGCGCCATAGTAATCGCCGCCGCCCTAGCCCTCAAAACCGAACCCAACAAACGCCGCTGGCTAATCTGGCTAACGTGCGGACTCATCGCCGTCACCGCCGGCTTCCGCTTCGCCCCCCGCTACTACTTCCTGCTCATCCCGCCCGTGCTAATCCTGGCCGCCCGAGCCCTCCCCAAACAAAAACTCCTAGCCGCCCTCTTGCTAATCCCGCTAATCCGCTTCGGCCCCCGCTACCTCGAACTGGCCGCCGACAACCTCCAAAACAGGCCCCACCAATGGCGTGACCTCGCCATGGAGCAAGACTCCCACGCCGCCGCCAAACTGATCAACGAACCAGGCCCAATCCTCGTCTGGGGCTACCGTCCCGAAATCTACCCCCTCTCCGGCCACCCCGCCGCCACGCGTTTCCTCGACTCCCAACCCCTAACAGGAGTCCTCGCCGACCGCCACTTAACCGACAGCCGCCCCACCGCCCCCGAACTAGCCAAAGCCAACCGCGCCGACCTAATCAAAACCCAGCCCACCTGGATCCTCGACGGCCTCGGTCCCTACAACCCCAAACTGGCTATCACCGAGTACGAAGACCTGAAACCCTGGCTAGCCAACTATCAAGAAGTCGCCCGCACCCCCGGCACCATCCTCTACCGCCGCCGTAACTGATAGAATCTCCGCGAATGCTCGCCCGCGGACTCCTCGTCGCCTCCGCCCTCCTGTGCCCCGTCCTCGCGCAGCAGCTAGAACTACGCGCGCTCGAAATCCTCAACAGCAAATGCACCGGCTGCCACGGCGCCGCGCAGATGTCCGGACTCGATCTCCGCTCTCCCCAATCCTTCGCCAAAGGCGGCACCCGCGGCCCCGCAAAAGGTTGGATCGCCAAAGCCATTCGCGGCGAAGCCGGCCTCCAAATGCCGCCCGGCAAGACCCCCTTAAAACCCACCGAAATCGCCGTCCTAAACGATTGGCTGGCCGCCGGAGCCCCCTACCCCAAAACAACCAACCAGCAATCCAACCAATGGTGGTCCTTCCAAAAAATCACCCGCCCCAAAACCCACCAATCAATCGACCAATTCCTCAACGCCACCCTAGCCGAAAAGAAACTAACCCCCGTCAACAAAGCCGACAAGCGGACACTAATCCGCCGCGCCACCTACGACCTCCACGGCCTCCCGCCCACCCCCGCCGAAATCGAAGCCTTCGAAGCCGACAACACCCCCACCGCCTACGCCAACCTAATCGACAAGCTCCTAAAAAGCGAACGCTACGGCGAACGCTGGGGCCGCCGCTGGCTCGACGTCGCCCGCTACGCCGAAACCGGCGGCTACGAAACCGACGTCAGCTTCACCAACGCCTGGCGCTACCGCGATTACGTCATCCGCGCCTTCAACACCGACAAACCCTACAACGAATTCATGCGCGAACAAATCGCCGCCGACGAACTCCACCCCGGCGACCTCGAACGCGACGGCGGCTTCTTCATCCCCAAAGAAAAGCTCGACCGCCTCGAAAAATGGATCGCCACCGGCCTCTACACCGTCGGCCCCGTCAACTACGAATTCGCCCTCTCCGGCGACCAGTTCCGCGTCGAATGGCAGGCCGACGCCGTCGAAACCACCGGCTCCGCCTTCCTCGGCCTCACCCTCGGCTGCGCTCGCTGCCACGACCACAAATTCGACCCCATCCCGCAAAAAGACTACTACCGCCTGGCAGCAATATTCGCCGGCAGCGAGGACCGCGAAATCCCCATCGTCGGCCGCTACGGCATCTTCGCCTACACCCGCTTCTACCCCCGCCAACAAGCCGTCGACCAACTCAAAGAGCGCATCCAGAAGATGTCGAAATCCGACCCCGCCCGCGACATCGCCATCCGCCGCCTCGGCGAGGCATACCTCAAAGCCCCCACCAAAATCGACACCGCGACAATCCTCGCCCACACCGAAATCGTCCCCGACACCCACATCCTCGCCCGCGGCGAATTCTCGAACAAAGGCGACATCGTCCAACCCGGCACCCTCACCGCCATCCCGCCCGCCACCGATATCCGCGAACCCGCCGAAAAGCCATTCATCCCTCAACGCCGCAAAGCCCTCGCCGAATGGATAGCATCGCCGGAAAATCCCCTCCCCGCCCGCGTCATGGCCAACCGCATCTGGCAAGGCCACTTCGGCCGAGGCCTCGTCGCCACCCCCAACGATTTCGGCCGCCAGGGCGACCCGCCCTCCCACCCCGATCTCCTCAACTTCCTCGCCGCCGAACTCATCGCCAACAACTGGAGCGTCAAATCCCTCCACCGCCAAATCATGTTGAGCGATGCCTACCAACGCCAGTCCAGCCCCAACGAAGCCAACAGTAAAATCGACCCCAACAACACCTACCTCTGGCGCATGAACCGCCGCCGCCTGGAAGCCGAAGAACTCCGTGACGCGGTCCTTCAAACAGCCGGCCAACTGAACACCAAAATGTACGGCCCGCCCGTCGTCCTGCCGTTAAGCAAGGAAGAATTCCTCGGCATCCGCGAACCCGAACTCTGGCCCATCAGTCAGGACCCCGCCGAACACACCCGCCGCAGCGTCTACCTCTACGTCAAGCGCAGCTTCAAAATGCCGATGCTCGAAACGTTCGACGTGCCGGATCCCACCATGAGCTGCGCCCGCCGCGAATCCTCGACAGTCGCCCCCCAAGCCCTCGCCATGATGAACGGCGACTTCACCCGCGCCTATGCCACCAAAATGGCCGACCGTTTCAAAGGCCCCAACGCCGTCGAAGCGTCGTGGCGCCATGCGCTCGGACGCAAGCCCACAACCGCCGAAACCGCAAAAGCCCAATCGTTCCTGGAACGCAACACCCTCGCCGATCTCTGCCTGCTCATCCTCAACATGAACGAGTTCCTCTATGTCGATTAACGCCAACCGCCGCCAGTTCCTCACCCGCGCAGGCCTGGGCTTCGGCGCCCTCGCCGCCAACGTCCTGCTCTCCGCGCAAAAGGCCAGCGGCGGCACGGCCAAATCGGTCATCTCCCTCTTCATGCACGGCGGCCCCAGCCATCTCGACACCTTCGACCCCAAACCGCTGCTCAACAAAATGCACGGCCAACTCGTCCCCGAAAGTTTCGGCGACGTCCGCCTGCAGTTCTCCACGTTCAAAGAACGCCCCATTCTAGGTTCAAATCGCAAGTTCATCCAACACGGCGACGTAGTCATCAGCGACCTCTTCCCCAACCTCCAAAAACACGCCAATAAACTGGCAATCGTCCGCTCCATGAATCACGACGGCTTCACCCACACCGCCGCCCTCAACTGGCTGAACAACGGTTGGCCCCGCCTCGGCCGTCCCAGCGTCGGTTCCTGGGTGGTCTACGGTATGGGCTCCGAAGCGCAGAACCTCCCGGCCTTCGTAGTGATGCTCGAAGGCGGCATCAAATCCGGCCCGCCCGTCTACAGCTCCGGCTTCCTCCCGGCAACGTTCCAAGCCACAACCCTCCGCAGCGCCGGCGCGCCAATCCTCTACGCCAACCGCGCCGAAGGCACCTCCGAAAATACCCAGCGCGACATGCTCGAAACGCTCAAGTGGTTCAACGAAAACCACCAGCAAACCCGCGCCGACGACGGCGACCTAGCCGCCCGCATCAAAGCCTACGAACTAGCTTTCAAAATGCAAATGGCCGTCCCCGAACTGGCCGATCTCAGCAAGGAAACCGAAGCCACAAAGAACCTCTACGGCATGGACAACGCGACGACGGCCGAGTTCGGCACCCGCTGCCTGATGGCCCGACGCCTGGTCGAACGCGGCGTCCGTTTCGTCCAACTCTGGTCCGGCACCAGCACCGGCGAAGGCGATTGGGACGGCCACAAAGGCTGCGAGGCGAACCACGAGAAGCAAGCCGCCAAGACCGACAAAGGCGTCGCCGCCCTCCTCGAAGACCTGGAGCGCAAAGGCCTCCTCAAAGAAACGCTAGTCATCTGGGGAGGCGAGTTCGGCCGAACGCCGACGTCGGACGGCAACGCCAACGGCGGTGGCGACAATCTGGGCCGAGACCACAACCCCTACGGCTTCAGCATCTGGCTAGCCGGCGGCGGAGTCAGAGGCGGACAAGTCATCGGCGCCACCGACGAAATCGGCCTCCGGGCAATCCAAGACCCAGTCCACGTCCACGACCTCCACGCCAGCATATTAGCCCTGCTAGGCCTCGATCACTTAAAGCTAACCTACCCCTTCCAAGGCCGCGACTTCCGCCTCACCGACGTCCACGGCACCACCACCCTCGCCGCGAAACTCAAGAGATAACCGGCGATTGACATCGAACCACGCTCCCACTACCTTTGGAAAATGGAAGTCCAAACCACCAACGGTGCGTGTCACAACGACGAAGTTGGGGAAGTACAAAAATCACTGGACAGACGATACGACGACATAAAGGCGGGGCGAGTAGCGCCGATTGACGGCGAAGCGTTTTTCGAAGAACTGCGGCAGCGCGAAGAAGCACTTCTGTACCTGAACCGGTGATGAACCCGCGCAAAGGACTGGTCCCTCATCGCCGACGCAGAACTTTACGAACCATAGCAACAGTGCTCCGTCAGAGAAACCGTTGAGCCAATCGTCCAGCCTCGTCCGGCTCGTTCTCCTTCTCGCCCTCCCCACCGCGGCCGCCTTCCTCTACGCTCACCAGCGCAGGATCGCACCCGAAATCGTCGCCGCCCTCCTCCCCGCTATACTTCTCGAACTCACCCTCTATCTCTCCCTCGCCGTCCCCAAACTTCACGCCCGCGTAAGCCAACTCCGCCCGCCCCAAATCGCCCTCGCGCTCTTCGCCGCCGCCATCGCTCCCTGGCTGCTCTACCCCGGCCACGCCGCGCCCACGCTCCTCCTTGCCATCACCATCCCCGTCGCCTTCTGGTACATCCTCCTTCCCGCCAACAAGTGGACCAACCTAGCCCTCCTCATCTTCCTTCCGGCCGTTATACTCCTCAAAGGCCGCCTCTTCCGGGAGATCTACCCCGACCCCGTCCCCGGTCTCCGTCTCGAGATCCTCGGCCACCTCATGTGGATCCGCCTCGCCATTCGTGTCACCCTGCTGCTCCGAAAAGCCGAAGGCATCGGCTTCGGCCTCATTCCCACAAAAGCCGAGTGGCGCATCGGAACGAAGTACTTCCTCCAAGCCATGCCGGCCGGCCTCCTCATCGCCTACCCGTTGGGCATCCTCCAAACCGGCACGCCAAACGCCCATTGGTGGCTGCTCCCGCTCTACGCCTTCGGCGTGTTTCTCGGTATCTTCGCCGTCGTCGCACTCAGCGAGGAGTTCTTCCTCCGCGGCCTCCTCCTCGGGCCTCTCTGCAAAGCGATGCGCAATCGAACCGCCGCGCTGCTCGTTGTCAGCGCCATCTCCGGCGCCGTCCACCTCGGCTTCCGCCACGCACCAAACTGGAAATTCGCTCTCGTCAGCGCCGTCGTCCACTGGTTCTTCGGCCGCGCCTATCTCGAAGCCGGAAGCATCCGCGCCTCTATGGTCACCCACGCGCTCACCGCCACCACCTGGATCATCCTCTTCGCCAAAAGTGGCTAGAACTACTTCCCAGCTCCCGCAAGAAAATCAATAAACGCCCGAATCTCCGCGTCCACCTGATCGTGCGTATCCCCAGCCCGCTGCAATAAGGGCAACAACTTCTCCCACCGCATCAGAACAATCGAAGCACCTCGAAACAGATGCCGGAACGCCTAATACTCGCTCGACACAGTGACCAAAGATTCCGACAAAACGGCCGGTCGCCGATCCGTCCCAACCGCCATCTGCCAAAGCAACTGCTTGTGCCACGCGTCCGACGCAGGCAGCCGCCCATCCCACTCCCGCGCAATCAGCTTCAACAACTTCTCAATCTCGGTCTAAAACGAATGCAGCATCGCACAGGCCGCCGAGCGTTCGATGACGCCCTGGGTGTCTCTCCCCTCAAGCGCCAGAAGCACCCCAAACTGCTCCCGCACCGCGGACAACTCCCCAAGCCCCAGACGCAACTTCGCCGCTAAATCACTCGACACAAACTAACTCCCCGCTCGCACGCAAATAGCGCACAATCGGCGTCGCATCATCCAGGTCCACCAGATCCACCGGCCTCCCCAAAATGTCCGATGCTCGGCTTACCGCCGAGAAATACACAGAAGCCGGCAAACCACTCACCGCCATATCGACGTCCGAATCAGGCCGCAACTCACCCTTCGCCGCGGAACCAAAGACAAACACCTCCGTCGCGCCCATTCCCCGCAACAAATCAGCCGCCGCCTTCACGTCTCCACTCATTGCAACCCTCCGACTATTTCATACCACGGCGCCTCTCCCCCAATCACAAACTCCAACCCATCCACCCCCGCCCGAACCGCCAACGCCTCCCCCCTCCGTCCCGCCCCATCCAGCGGATACACCGAAATATCCGTAAACTGCGTCCGCAAAGTCACCTTCACCGGCGTCGCCATCATCCAAGTCGGCCCCGCGCCCCCATTCAAATCCCCCGAAGGCTTCCCCGCCAAATCCGCCTCAATCGTGAACCAATCCGTCGTCCCCGGATACCGCACAATCCGCTGCGCCACCGCCGGCGCCGCCGCATTCCTACTCCGCAAAACATACCCCGGATTCGTCAACAACATGCGCCCGCTCTCCGCCACCGGCAGCCCATCCAAAGCGGTCAACAACACCGTCCGGAACCCCCGCGCAGCCACCTCCACATCCATCACCCCCAGCCCGACTTTCCCAACAAACTCCCCAAAAACACCCACCGCCTGCGGCGCCGTAATTCGGAACAACCCATCAAAAGCCATCTCCCCCGTCTCCGCCACAAACGGCGACACCGGGCGTTCCAACAGCGCCTCCGGCGTCTCCGCCTCCGGGTTCGGATCAATCGCAAACCGGTACCGGAACGCGTTGTCCATCTGCACCCCATACGCCTCGTTCAAAAAAGTCCCAAAATTCCGGTTCCGCCCCTCCCGCGTAAACCGAACCCGGTCATCATAGGACACCGGAATCTTGAACAGCGACGGCCCCACCCCCACCGCCTCCGTCCGGAACAAAAACGCCGCCTGCCCAAACGTCACCCACTTCGCCCAATCCCCGTTCAAGTTAAACCCGTTCGGCACATCCGCGTCCCACCCGCGCCCATGCGAATACGCAAAATGCATCAACCCATCCCAATCCTGAAACGCCGCAAACGCGCTCATCGGCGCCAGCAACTCATGCCCCTTCGTGTTCGGCCACGGCTGGTTGAACTCGCTCACCGTGAACGGCTTCCCCAACGGCCGCGCCGCCGCCATCGCCACCAGATTCGACAACCTCCCTCCCAAATGCGAACTGTCCCGGATCCGCCAGTCCCGCCCGTCCCACTGCACGTTCGGGAAATTGTAGTGATCCACATAGAAATGGAAATCGTGATAATCCAGTGCCGCGTGCGTGTCGATCGTCATCAACCCGCCAAAGTCCATCTGCGTCCCCGCCACTGGCACCTGCCCGCCCGTCGCCTCCCGAACCGTCGTCAACATCGCGTCCAAATACGCCTTGTCCAACGCCGCCAAAAACTCCACATAATCCCGCGCCCGCGCCGCATGCGAACCCTCCGTCCCCGGCAGCGCAATATTGCCCTGCTCCAACGACTCGGAATCCGACAACCCCCTCCGCCCCCGCCGCACAAACCGCGCATTTCGGATCTGCACCGGCGCCGTCGAGCCCGACAACTGCACGCCCATCCGCCCCACGCCCTCAATCGCAAACCCCGCCGTATGCGCCATCGTCACCCGCTGCCAATTCCCCGTCACCGCAATGCTCCGGTTCACCTGCTGCCGCCACGGCGACACGTCCTGCTTAATGTCCCAACTCACCGTCGCCGCCCGGTCACTCCGAATCTCCAACTCCGCCAAATACGCGTCCCCGGCGTTCACCGTGAACCCCACCTGCTTCGCAATCACCTCGGTATCATTCCGCGTCAGGTTCAACTGCGCCACCCCGCCCGCCAGCGGCGCAATCGTCCCCGCCGTGTTCCCATGCAGCTCCAATTGCCACTTGTCCGGCAGCAGCGATTCGCTGTCCGGCTCCGTTACCCCCCACGCCTCCCGCAGTTGCTCCGTCGCCCCATACCGCGCACTCAAAAACGTGTTCCACTGCCGCTGCATCTCCGCCCGGTACAGCCCCGTCACCGCCCCGTCCAACTGGTTCGCCTGCAGCGCATAAAGCAACGAAGATTCGTTGTTAATCTCCACCATCGCCAGCACCGGGTCGTCCCGCAACCGCAACGCCTCAATCACCGCCGCGGCATACTCTTTCTGCAACGCCACCATCCGCGGCTGAAAGATATGCAACGGCTTCGACTGCGTCGGAATCGACGCCGCCGGCACGCCATCCGCACCCGGCCGAAACGTATACCCAACCTTCAAATTCAGGTTGACGTAAATCCCCTCCGCCTTCAGCGCGTCCAGAAACCCGCGCAACCGCTCCACCGCCACCGGGTTCAGCGTCGGATACGGCCCCGTCGTCAACAGCGATCCCGCGTTCCCCGCATTCGAATCCGGCTGCGAATCCATATGGTGCAACCGCACCAGATTCACCCCCAGCCGCCGTAAGCGCTTCGTGATCCGCCCGGCATCCCGAGCCTCCGGAAAATTCGCTCCAAACGCCAGGTTCACCCCAAAAAACCGCACCCGCTTGCCCGAAGTCGTAAAGAACTGCCCGTTCACCGCCGAGACCCGATCCGCCTCCGTCAACGGCGAATTCAGAAAGCTGAAATCCGCCGCCCCGCTCAGCGCGTCCTGCTCCACCCGGAACAGATACTGCCCCTCCTGCGCCCACGCGCAAACCGCCAGCAGTAACAACAACAATATCCGTGCCATTTCTGCCTTCAGTATAGAAACTCCCCGCCCCGTTATCCTGAAACAACAAGCCGACCATGCTCTTCACCCAACAACAGCACGACCGCGCCGCCGAACTCCTCGCCCAATTCACCCAGCGCTATCTCGAATCGCTCCCCGCCCGCCCCGTCTTTCCCGATCTCGACCGCCCCGCCCTCCGCGCCCTCAAATCCGAGCCCATGCCCCAACACGGCCAGTCGCTCGAATCCCTCTTCGAAGAACTCGAACGGGTCATCGTTCCCAACTCCACCCACACCGCCCACCCCCGCTTCCTCCCCTACGTCCAGCCCTCGCCCAACGCCATCTCCCCCTACGCCGATCACGTCGCCGCCACGCTCAATCAGAACTGCAATCTCTGGCATCTCTCCCCCGCCGCCAACGCCGTCGAACAGGCCGTCCTTCGCTGGTTCGCCGATCTCTTCGGCCTCCCCGCCACCGCCGGCGGCATCCTCACCAGCGGCGGCTCCATGGCGAATCTGGTCGCCCTCACCGCCGCTCGCGATCACGCCCTCGGCGAAAAGGCACGCACCCACGGCCTCCAAGCCAGCCGCGCCCCGCTCGTCCTCTACACCTCCGACGAAATCCACTCCAGCATCGATAAGGCTGTCTCCATCCTCGGCCTCGGCACCCAGTACCTCCGCCATATCCCCACCGACGAACACTTCCGCATCCGGCTCGATCTCCTCGCCGACGCCATCACCGCCGACCGCGCCGCCGGCCGCATCCCCTTCTGCGTCGCCGCCAGCGCCGGCACCGTCACCACCGGCGCCATCGATCCCATCGAAGACCTCGCCCGCCTCTGCCGCCAGCACCAACTCTGGCTCCACATCGACGGTGCCTACGGCGCCCTAAGCGCCTTGAGCAGCCGCTTCCAACCCCAGCTCTCCGCCCTCGCCCTTGCCGACTCGGTCTCCCTCGATCCCCACAAATTCCTCTTCTGCGCCTACGAAGCCGGCTGCGTCCTCGTTCGCGACCGCCGCCATCTCCACCACTCCTTCAACGCCCACCCCAGCTACCTGACGATGTCGGAGGACCCGGACTTCATCGATTTCGCCAACCACGGCCCGCAACTCTCCCGCGCCTTCAAGGCGCTGAAGGTCTGGTGGTCGCTGAAGCACTTCGGCGCCGCCGCCTATGCGCAGGTGATCGAACGCATGCACGACCTGGCGTTGTACATGGGTGCGCAAATCGAAGCCCGCGAAGAGTTCGAACTCCTAGCCCCGGTCGTCTTCAACTGCGTCTGCTTCCGCCTCCGCGGCGAGGACGACGACGCCAACCGCCGCGCGCTGAAGCAGCTGGTGGACTCCGGCCTGGCGTTCCTGGGCCCGGCCTACGTCAAGGGCCGCAACGGTCTCCGCGCCTGCTTCATGAATCTCCGGACCACCGAAGCCGACGTGGATCTGATCCTCGACAGGCTGGCCCGGCGGCCCTAATCTTTTCGGCCCGTTCTGCCGATGAAAAGCACATGGATTGGAAACAGCCAGAAGGCCTCCGCCGGCACTGGCTCTTGGAGGAGCTGGACGGAGAACTGTTGTTCCAGCAAATGCCTATCGGCGCGGCGCAAGGGCGCATGGGCGACGATGTCTACGAACTGCGCGATAACGGCCTGCTCCGCAAGCGGCGCACGCTGGCGGCGGATGGCGCGGTGCTGGCGACGCTCGAAGAACGGGCCGCCGGCGGTGGCGGCACGCTGCGCCTCGGCGACGCCGAGTACATCTGGAAACCCGTCAACCTGATGGGCACCCGCTGGGCACTGCGGGATGCCGAGGGCCAGACGCTGTTCGCCTACACCGTGAAGCCCGGCCTAGTAAAAGGCGTCCACGTCGAACTCGGCTCGGCCCCGCCGGAAACGCTCGGCATCCCGATGCTGCTCTGCTGGTACGCGATGGTCCTGTAACCCAGCCCCGTCCCCTGCGCGACCGGCCCCAACCCCGTACATCCCGCTGCGCCCGCAACCGCACTGTAGAGCGTCACTCCGGCCTACACCCCGGGCATCCAAACGCGGCACTGCGGTTACGCGAAGGTGCTCAAAACCAGTCCGCGCTCCGCTGCGCCCGCAACCGCACTGTAGAGCGTCACTCCGGCCCAGCCCCGGCATGCCAATGCGACACTGCGGTTACGCGAAGGTGCTCAAAGCCAGCCCGCGCTCCGCTGCGCCCGCAACCGCACTGTAGAGCGCCACTGCGGCCCAGCCCCGGCATTACAATGCGACACTGCGGTTATGCGACGGTGCTCAAAGCCAGCCCGCGCTCCGCTGCGTCCGCAACCGCAGCGTAGAGCAACACTCCGGCCCACCTACGGCATCCAAACGCGGAGGCTATGATGCTGTAACGCGGTAGCGCATCCCGTCGCCTTCCCAGCCGTCGTTGTGCGCGAACAGGCGCGTCATGTACAGCACGATCTCGTGCGTCACCCGGTCCTCGTGGGCGTAGAAGTTGGAAAGCGTCAGAATCTCGTGCTCGCCCGGCTGCCGCGTGTCGATCTGCCGCAGCGTCGCCTGCTTCAGTAACCCGCTGGCCTTGTCCACCTCGGCGATCACGAATGGGTACCGCGGCCGATTGCCCTTCGGGTTCTCCGGCGTGATGTTGCCCAGCCAGTACAGCTTCCCGTTCGAATGCGGCACCAGAAAGCTACAACTGCTCGGCGAAAAGAAGTGCCCGCCGTCGCTCCACGTCCACGGCTTAGCGGCCGGAAACGTCCGGCCGCCATCGGTGGACAGGCTGTACCACTTGTAGCCGGGCAGCTTGGTGTTCTTATCATTCGACCCGCGCATCACCATTAGCACGCGTTTCTCATCGAGAAACGCCAAAGTGGGCTCCACCATCCCGCGCGTCGTCACCGCCGGGTCGCCCTGGACGATGTTCGACATCGTCCACTCCAGGTCGCCGTTCTTCCACCGGCCATGAATCACAGCCGAGTCCGACCAAGTGTACCCGCCGCCGGGGTTAAAGAGCTTGCCGTCCTTCGCCGGAAAGATCTCCAATGGCACCAGGATGTCGCCGTTCGGCGCCGTGATCGGGGCCGAGCCGTGGTCGCCCAGCATGAAGCCGTTCCGGCCCAGCTCACTGCCCGGGATGGGATGCGTGGCGTCGAAGCCGGGCCCTTTATGAATCATCTGGCGCGCCGGACCGCCATCGATGGAATAGTAGACGCCGTAGCGGCGCAGACCCTCCAGCGGATCGTCGGTGGGCAGCACGGCTTCCATCCAGAACTCCAGCAGCCGCTTCGATTTCGGATCGACGTAGCCGGCGCGCGGGTGCTTGCGCCAGGTGCCATTCGCGCGCTTCTCGCCGGTCTTCGATTCGACCGGCGCCGACCACGTCGCGCCGTTATCCTTCGACGTCCGGCGGAACACGGTGTCGATCGTGTCGGACCGCGACCAGCGCTGTTCCAGGCTCACCATTTCCAAGCCCGTCGGCTTGGCGTAGTAGGCGATGCCCATGATGGCCGTGCCCTTCCCGGGCGACTTCATGAAGACGGCGGGCGGCTGGGCGGCGGCGGCGAGCGAGGCGAGGAAATAGCGGCGAAGCATCCCCAACAGCTTACGACTCTTCGGCGTGGCGGATGTAGTCGTCGGGCGTGCGCGAGTAGGTGGAATCGGTAAGGATGGTGAGCGCGGTGATGCGGTCCAGACGGAAAGTCCGGAAGCCCCCGCGCAGTTCGCACCAGGCGCCGAGCGTCCACGTTTTGCCCCAAAAATAAAGACCCAGCGGTTCGACGATGCGCGCGGTGGGCGCGGCATCGTCCTCGGCTTTGCGGTAGGTGATCGAGACTTTGTGCCGGTCGCGCATGGCGGCGCGCAACTCGCGCATCCAGGCCTTCGTCTCGCGGGTGACGGAGAAGCTGGGCGCGAAGAGGAACTGGCGATTTGCCTCCTCGCGGAGCTTCGGGGGCAGGACGTTTTCGATGCGGCTGAGCGCACTTGCGGCCGCGTTGGCCAGCGCGTCGTCCGCCCAACCCTGGACGATCTGCGCGCCGAGGCGGAGGGCTTGCAACTCTTCGGCGGTGAACATGAGCGGCGGGAGGTCGAAGCCGGGTTTCAGACGGTAGCCGACGCCGGCTTCGCCTTCGATGGGCACGCCGGAAAGGGAAAGGTCCTGGACGTCGCGATAGACGGTGCGTTCGGAAACTTCGAGCGAACGGGCGAGCTCCGCCGCCGTCACGGTGCGACGGCGGCGGAGCAACTGGACGAGTTGGAAAAGCCGGTCAGCTCGTCGCATGGGCGCGCAGGAACTCCTCGCTGGGCGGGATGGACTGGCTGAGGTTGACGCCGAAGCCGTTCGGGTCGCGGACAACGAAGCAGCGCTCGCCCCAGGGCTTGTCCTCGGGAGCAGCGTCGAGCGTGGCGCCGCCGGCCTGCAGGCGGGCGTATTCAGCGTCGGCGCTTTCGACGCCGAGCGAGAGCCAGACGCCATTCGCGGGAACGGCGGGCGCTTCCGGTTTGGCCGCCATCAGGCCGAGCTCCACCGGGCCATTCTTCAGGTGAATGTACCAGTCGGAAACGAAGATGGGCGTAAAGCCCAGCTGGGCGACGTAGAAGTCGCGGGAGGCCGGGAGGCGGTCGGTGATGATGCCGAGGTCTTTGAGTTGTGTGATCTGCATGAAGGCAGTATGCCGGGGGGCTCCTGACAGCGTGGTGTCAGGAGACTACGGAAGAAATTGCGGTTTCAGCACGCCTTTCAGCTGGCTGTAGGGCGTCTCGGCGCCGTTGTAGATGATGCCGTTCGCCAGCAGGCCGAGGTTAGGTTCGCCGCTGGGCGGGAGTTTGCCGGGTTCGACGATGTCGTCGAACTCCAGGCGGCGGCCGGACCTCAGAACGTACACCTCGTAGAACACGCCGTCCAGCGTCTGGCAGCGGGTTGTCACCAGGTCGGCGGTCTGGTGGGCGATCGTTGTGATGCTTTCGCGCTTGAGATCGGTGACGAGCTTGTCGCCGCCGACGTTCTTGGCGAACTCCTCCAGCGGGATGGGCGAGTCTTCCACCTTCTCCAAACGGATGAGGGCGGATTCGGCGATCTGCTTGTTCAGCTTTTCCGGAGCGCCGGGGATTTCGGGGTATTCGAGTTTCAGCGAATAGTTGGAGCCCGTCTTTGTGATTGTCTTGGTGGAGCTGCAGGCGGCGAGGGTTAGGAGGGATAGGGCAAGGTATAGGCGTTGCATCCCTTTCAGTGATAGCATGAGGTTTCGATATGGACCGTCGCAACTTACTGCAATTGGCGGCTGTCGCGGCGCCGGGTAGCGCGCTGGCGCAGGTGTCGACGACACCCGACTGGAAGCCGGAACTGTTTGACGCGCACCAGAACGAAACGGTGATCGCGTTGAGCGAGCTGATCATTCCGGCCACCGATACGCCGGGCGCGAAGGCCGCACTGGTGAACCGTTGGATGGACCGTTTGCTGGCGGCCGGGCCGCAGGCGCAGAAGGACGCGTTCTTGAGCGGGCTGGGATGGCTGGACAGCGTGGCGATGGGCAAGCACGCGAAGCCGTTCACGCGATTGACCGAAGCGGAGCAGGTAGCGATTTTGAAAGAGATGGACGGCGGGTCCGGTCCGGGCGCGCAGTTCTTCCGGATGGCGAAGGCGCTGACTTCGCGGATCTACTACTCCACCGAGATCGGCATGCGGGAGCTGAACAAAGGTGGCCGGGTGCCCGCGACGCTGAACTGCATCCCTTGAACTACCCGGAGTCCGTTGAATATCTTTACGCGCTAGGCAACGAGATTCGCACGGCGAAGCTCGGCCTGGAGCGGATGACGCTGGTCGCGGCGGCGATGAAGAATCCGGAGCGGAAGTACCGCGTGGTGCACGTGGCGGGGACGAACGGGAAGGGTTCGACGTCGGCGATGATCGCGGCCGGGTTGCGGGAGGCGGGGCACCGCGTCGGGCTGTTCACGTCGCCGCATCTGGTGGAGCCGACGGAGCGGATTGTGGTGGACGGGCGGGCCGTCACGGCGGAAGAGTTTGCCGAGGCGTTCGCGGCGGTGCACAAGGTGGCCGAGCGGATGATGGAGGCCGGGACGCTGGACGCGCACCCGACCTACTTCGAGACCGTTACGCTGATGGCGTTCTGGTGGTTCGCGAAGGCCGAAGTGGACTGGGCGGTGATCGAGGTGGGGCTGGGCGGGCGGCTGGACGCGACGAACATCGTGGAGCCGCAGCTATGCGTGATCACGCCGGTGGACTACGACCACGAGGCGTGGCTGGGGAAGAGTTTGGATTCGATTGCGTTTGAGAAGGCCGGGATTTTGAAGACTGGCGTGCCGGCGGTGCTGGCGCCGCAGCGCGCGGTGGCGCGGGACGTGATCATGAAGCGGGCGGAGACGGTGCACGCGCCGGTGATGGATTCGGCGGCGTGGCCGGTGGCGGAGTTGGAAATCGATGCCTATGGCAGCCGGTTTATGGCGGCGGGGATGCGGATTGACTGCCCGCTGGCGGGGGAGCACCAGGTGGACAACGCGCGGACGGCGGCGGTGGCGCTGCATGCGCTGAACCTGTCGCCGGAGCAGATCCGGTTTGGGATTGAGACGGCGCGGTGGCCGGGGCGGTTGGAGCTGGTTTCCGAGCAGCCGGAGATCTGGCTGGACGGGGCGCACAACCCGGCGGGAGCGCGGGCGCTGGCTTCGTATATTCAACGATTTCACGCGGGGCGACGGGTGGGGCTGATTTACGGGGCGATGCGGGACAAGAGCGTCGAGGAAATTGCGGGCGTGTTGTTCCCGCTGGCGGCGGAGCTGATTGTGACGGCGCCAGACCAGACGCGGGCGCTGCGGCCGGAGGCGATATTGGAAATGGAGCCGCACGGGAACGCGCGGATCGTGGACGGGGTGGCGGCGGCGCTGGGGCAGTTGGGCGGGTGCGAGGTTTGGTTTTTGACGGGGTCGCTGTACCTGGTGGGAGAGGCGCGGGCGTTGCTCGTACAATAAGAGATTCGCGTTTTTATGTCCTTTGCACTCTTGCGTACTCTTTTGTGGACGGATCCACTCATCATTTTGTCGACGATCCTGATGGGGACGTTGAACCTGTTTGCGGCCATTGCGGACAAGAACGGCGAGCGGCAGTTTCTGATGGCCTACATCTGGTCGAAGATGCTGGTGTGGGCGATGGGGATGCGGATTGAGGTGACGGGGCTGGAGAATCTGGAGCCGGGGCGGCACTACATTTTCGCGGGGAACCACCGGAGTTACGCGGACACGCCGGCGCTGCTTTCGTCGTTGCCGGGGAGTTTCCGGTTCATGGCGAAGGAGGGGCTGTTTCAGATTCCTTTGCTGGGGCACCATTTGCGGCTGGCGGGGCACATACCCGTTTCGCTGTCGAACCCGCGGGAGGCGTTGCGGAGTTTGAATAAAGCGGCGGAGATGATCCAGGACCGGAAGATTTCGGTGCTGATCTTCCCGGAGGGCGGGCGGACGGACGGGCAGTTGGACCCGTTTAAGGAAGGCGCGGCGATTATCGGGATTAAGAGCGGTGTGCCGATTGTGCCGTTCGGGTTGGTGGGGACGCGGGAGGTGATGCCGATGCACGAGGCGACGATCCGGGGCGGCGCGGTGAAGATTCATATCGGCAAGCCGATTTCGACGGAGGGGATGATCTTCAAGAACAAGACGGAGCTGTCGGTGCGGCTGCGGAACGAGGTTGCGGCGTTGCTCGGGGTGGAGCCGTAAGCCTATACTCGTAGGCAATGCGACGACTTCTATTAGTGGGTTCGGCGGTTTTGACGGTGCTGGCGCAGGCGCCGGTGAAAGAGTGGCCGCGGCCGTCGAAGGACGCGGTGATGACGATTGAGGACTACGATCCGAAGTCGTCGCTGGTGGTTCCGGAGCATCCGAAGACGCGGGCGAAGTTCCCGATTATCGACTTCCACAATCACCAGCGCGGCGAGATGCCGGCGGCGCAGATGGAGAAGTTGATCAGCGATATGGACAAGATCAACCTGCAGTTGATGGTGAACTTGTCGGGCGGGTATGGCGACCGGCTGAAGCGGAACGTGGCTGCGATGAAGGCGAAGTACAAAGACCGGTTCGCGGTGTTTGCGAATTTGAACTTTGAGGAGATTGACTCGCCGGATTATGCGGAGCGGGCGGCGAAGCAGTTGGAAGAAGACTTTAAGAATGGCGCGCAGGGGCTGAAATTCTTCAAGAATTTCGGCATGGACTTGAGCGATAAGTCGGGCGTGCGGGTAAAGATCGACGATCCGCGGTTTGATAAGGCCTTTGAAGTTTGCGCGAAGTATAAGATGCCGGTGATGATTCATACGGCGGAGCCGAAGTCGTTTTTCATGCCGTGGGATAAGAACAACGAGCGCTGGCTGGAGCTGAAGCAGTTTCCGAGCCGGTACCGGCCGGGGGACAAGTATCCGGGTTGGGAAGTGCTGATGGGCGAGCTGTACCGGCGGATTGAGCGGCATCCGAAAGTGACGTTTGTGAACGCGCATTTGGGATGGCTGGGGGCGGATCTGGGTAAGTTGGGCGAGTTGATGGACAAGATGCCGAACATGATGACCGAGATCGGGGCGGTGTTGTATGACCTGGGACGGCAGCCGCGGTTTGCGAAGAAGTGGTTCGACAAGTATCAGGACCGGGTGTTGTTCGGGAAAGACACTTGGGAAGTGAGCGAGTATAACTATTATTTCCGCGTGTTGGAGACCGATGATGAGTACTTTGATTATTATCGGAAGCGGCACGCGTTCTGGAAGATGTATGGGCTGGATTTATCGGACGAGGTTTTGAAGAAGCTTTATTACAAGAATGCGCTGCGGATCATTCCGGGGATCGACGCTTCGAAGTTTCCGAAGTAGGCGCATTTTTGGACACACTTCGGGTGTGGACCTTGGGTTTTCGGGTTACATGATAGGCCGGATTTCCGCTGCGGGTGGCGGGAATTCGGCCTTGTTCGTTGGCGAGTTGGCCGGTTGATCGGCTGTTTGTTGTTCCTGTTCTTGCGGCGGTTCCGGGACTTCGTTTGTTTTCAATGACTCTTGGGAGGGTCCTTGCATAGCCGCGAATTTCTTGAGGCGCATGATGTCGCGTTCCAGTCTTGAAATTGTGGACTGGTGGCGGTTGATACGGACTTCCAGGCGGTAGACCAGGGAGCCGGGTTTGCAGGCTTCGAGTTCGGCTTGGAGGACTCCGCCGGTGTTGGCGTGGAGTTCGGCTAGTTCGGATCTTCTGACTAGCATTAATCTGGCCAGTTCCCAGTGGGCGAAGGTGAGTTCGTCGACACGGGTGGCGATGTATTCGTCTTCTGGGTTCCAGTATTTATAGAACGATTCCCGTAATTTCAGGAAGCCCTCCTGGCTGACCGAGGCTTTGAGGGTCTCTTCGTTGGCGAAGAGACCGTGGGTTAGGGTTGCGGTGCGGGCCTTGAGTAGGCCTTCGGGCGTTTTCGGGCCCTGGCTTTTGGCCCCGTTGATCCGGGCGGATTCGGCGCGGCGGTTGGAGTGGTTTTGGAGTGCCATAGTTTTAGGCTATGGGGTGGTTGACTAGTAACCGGCGGCTTGCGGTTTTTGGATTTGGCTGTAGGTGGTTGGTTTCGTTGGGGTTAGCGGATTGAAAATAAATCCATTTCCCTTGTGACTGAGTTTTCCACAGGGGGCGAATTTCCCGTAGTACGGCTTATTGAGTGCAGGGTTGGGTTAGGGTGTGGGCGCGGGTGCCGTCGTTGCCGATGCCTTGGAGGAGTTCTTCGAAGGTCTGGAGTGGGACCTGGTTGCCGTTGCGGCCGGAGGAGGGGATCAGGGCCCAGAGGTCCGTGGCGGCGGGGATTTGCTGGTTCGCCGATTGGCGGAGTTGGCCCGGGGGGACCTCTTCGTGTCCGATCGGGATGCAGAGGGACGGGTGGTCGAAGGGGGCTCGTTCGTATTTGACTCGGTCGTCGGTTAGGGTCTTCAGGAACGCTACGATTTGGGTTCGCTCTGCTCCGTTCAGGTTGATTTGGGCTACTCCGGTGCCGAGGTTGCCGTCGCCGGGGAAGTCGCCTCGGCGGCCGTAGAATTCGAGCACTTGCTCCAGGGTGGCTTGGCCGCCGTTGTGGAAGTAGGGGCCGGTTAGCTCTACGTTGCGCAGCTGGGGGGCTTTGAAGACGCCTTGGGTCAGGTTGGTTGGGGCGGTTGGGAAGAGCGGCGTGGCGAAGCCGTCGTTGCCGGCGCCGCCTACGTCATCGGACACCGGGCTGACGCCCAGGCGGAAGAAGCCGAGGGTGTTGGGGAGGTTGGCGTTGTTGTTGGTCGTCCGGCGGCGGACGTTCGTGTACGATGCGGCGGAGAGTTCGGGGCCTTGGTGGCACTGGGTGCACTGGCTGCCGCCGTTGCGGAATTCGTTGAGGCCTTGCTGTTCGAGGGCTGTTAGCGCGGCGGTGTTGCCGTCCATGAACTGGTCGTAGCGGGTGTTGCCGGAGATTAACGTCGCCTCGTAGGCCTGGATGGCGAGGCCCCAGAAGATGGGGAAGTTCAGCTCCATTTGGGTGTTGCCGTTCGCGTCACGGGTTTGGCTCTGCCAGTATTCGGGTTGGAAGGCGGCGGCGATTAATGTGGGGTAGTCGACGGCCAGGCCCAGGTTTTCGGTTGCGGCGTAGGGGCCCAGGACGCTGTCGTCGGATTCGACTCTTTGGTTGGCCAGGGGTTGGAGGGACAGCAGCTTTTGGGCTAGTTTGGTCCAGGTTCGGCCTTCGTAGGACATTTCGGTCCCGTTCAGGATTGGCCCGACGGCTTGGGAGGCGAGGCTCGCATTTTCGATACGGACCGGTTGGGAGACGAGGGCGCCGGAGCGCTCGACCCAGGCGTTCAAACCGGGATCAGAGGGACCGAATGGCGTGCCGCCGGTGAAGGTGTTGCTGGCGCGGCCGTCCCAGAAGTTGCGGGTGTTGAAGACGGCGTTGATGACCGATGGAGTATTGCGGGCGGTGGCCTGGCGGGTTTGGACGCCTCCGATTTCAAAGAGGCCGGGGCGGAGGGTTACGGCTTGGGCGGAATCGATGGCGCTGCCGGGGGTGACGTCGAGGAAGTTGGCCTGGAAGACGCCGGCGGAGCCGAAGACCTGGCGGGTGTCGCGGAGGACGGCGGAGTTGTTGGCGTTGGGGTTGGCGAGGCGGCGGAAGGGGAAGTCGGCCAGGGTGAGGGATTGATTGGGGCGGACGAGGGATTGGGTGCCTTCGTGGGGGTTGGCGAGCTGGTTTTTGATGCGGTGGTCGGCGCCGGCGTGGAAGTGGCAGGTGGCGCAGGCGGTGCGGCCGTCGGAACCGGCTTGCATATCCCAGAAGAAGGCTTTGCCGAGGACGGTGAGGGCTTCGGTGTTGGCGACGTATTGGTTGAGGTTGGTTGGGGTGGGGAGGGCGGCGGTGCGGAGGGCGGCGAGGGTGGCGCCTTGGCCACCGGGTCCGCCGGGTCCGCCGCCGCGCTGGGCGAAGAGAGCAGCGGTGGTGAGGAGGGTTAACAGTATTTTGCGGTCCATGGTGGTTTAAACGCGGTTGACGGGTTGGTGGCGTATTAAGGAGTGTTATGGGATTCACGGGTGGGGGTGGGACGGGGTACGCTCGTTACAGGATGCTGCGCGGCATGAACCGGTCGGGCTGGTTGTTTTTGGGGGCGCTGGGGGTGGTGAGCCTGGCGCTGGCGGTGCTGCAGTATCGGTGGACGGGGGAGATGAGCCGGGCGGAGGGGGAGCGGGTTCGGGCTGAGTTGGGGTTGCAGGTGCAGCAGGTGGCCGAGGCGGTGGCGGCGGATTTGCGGAGCGGGATGCGGCTGTTGTTGCCGCGGGCGGAGGAGTTGGACGCGCTGGGATGGCAGGTGGCGCATGAACAACGCTATCGGGATTGGCTGCAGCAGGATGGGGATGTGCGGCTGTTTGGGCGGATTGGGGTGGCGCGGCCGGGGAAGAGCGGCGTCGATTACTTTGCGCTGCGGGAGGGGAAGGTTGTGGCGGAGGCTTGGCCGGCGGTTTGGGAGGGGTTTCGGCGGGCGGTGGAGGCGCGGTTGAAGGAAGGCGGGCCGCCGCCGTTTACTGGGGCGGAGGTGAACTGGATGGA
Source organism: Acidobacteriota bacterium (assembly GCA_947470805.1). Classification (GTDB taxonomy): domain Bacteria; phylum Acidobacteriota; class Terriglobia; order Bryobacterales; family Bryobacteraceae. The sequence goes on from CANIVU010000009.1 coordinate 129,526, forward strand.
GGCTCCGGTTTTTGGGGAGGAGGACGGGGAGCGGGAGTGGCTGTTGTTGGATTTGGATATGGGGTATGTGGCGAAGGAGTGGCTGCCGGGGTTGGTGAAGGCGCGGCTGCGGACGGAGGCGTTTGTGTGGCGGGTGGTTAGGGCGGATGGGAGTGTGGTCAGCGGGGCGGGGTTGGCGGGGAAGCCGGATGCGGAGATTGGGGTGTTTCCGTTGCATTCGCTGGGGCGGGGGGAGCGGGAGACCCGGTGGACGTTGCAGGTTTGGCATCGGGATGGGTCATTGGAGGCGGCGGTGGCGGGGGCGCGGTGGCGGAACCTGGCGATATCGGGATTGTTGTTGTTGTTGATTGTGGCGGCTGGGGTGGCGTTGGTGGAGTATAACCGGCGGGCGCGGGAGACGATGGCGGTGGAGCGGCGGTTTTTTGCGAGTGTTTCGCATGAGCTGCGGACGCCGTTGACGGCGATTCGAGCGGCGGGGCAGAGCCTGGCGGATGGGGTGGTGCAGGGGGAGGAGGCGCGGCGGCAGTATGCGGGGATTATTGTGCGGCAGGCGGATGGGCTGACGGATTTGGTGGATCAGGTTTTGCATTTTTCGGCGGTAGGGGCGGGGACGGGAGAGGTGGTTTTGGGGACCGTGTTGGAGAGTGCGCGGGAGGCGGCTTCGGGCGATATTCGGGCGGCGGGGTGTGAGGTGGCTTGGGACGTGGCGGCGGGGTTGCCGGTGGTGCGGGGGGATGCGGCGGCGTTGCGGCGGTTGTTTCAGAACCTGTTGAGCAATGCGGCGCGGCATGGGGGGAGCGGGAAGTTTATTGGGGTTCGGGCGGGGGTGGAGGGGAAGTTTGTTGTGGTGACGGTGCGGGACAAGGGGCCGGGGTTGGACGTGGCGGAGATGGGGCGGGTGTTCGATCCGTTTTTCCGGGGGGAGGCGGCGAGGGGGAAGCAGACGCGGGGGGTGGGGATTGGGTTGTCGTTGGTGCGGGAGATTGCGGAGGCGCATGGGGGGACGGTTGTTGCGGGGAATGTTGGGGACGGTGGGGCTGTGTTTACGGTGCGGTTGCCGGGGGTGATGGGATGAGTGCGGCGAGGATTTTGTTGGTGGAAGACGAGCCGGATGTGCGGCTGATCGTGGGGGATTTGCTGGCGGCGCAGGGGTATGAGGTGGCTCGGGCGGAGGATGGGTTGGCGGGGTTGGCGATGGTGGATTCGACGGTGTTTGATTTGCTGGTTTTGGATGTGATGCTGCCGGGGATAGATGGGTTTGCGGTTTGTCATGCGGCTCGGGAGCGGGGGTTTGATGGGGCGATTCTGATGCTGACGGCGCGGTATAAGGTGGATGATAAGGTGACCGGGTTGCAGGCGGGGGCGGATGATTATTTGCAGAAGCCGTTTGAGAATCGGGAGTTACTGGCGCGCGTGACGGCGTTGTTGCGGCGGGTGCGGAAGGAGGCGTTGACGCCGGTTTTGCGGTTCCGGTTTGGGGGTGTGGAGGTCGATTTTTCGCGGGGGGAGGTTTTGAAGAATGGGGTTTTGGTGGGGTTGAGCGGGAAGGAGTTGAAGTTGTTGCGGGCGCTGGTGGACCGGCGGGGGCAGGTGGTTTCCAGGGAGTTGTTGTTGTCTCAGATTTGGAGTGATCAGCCGTTTATTACGCCGCGGACGGTGGATGTGCATGTGGCTTGGTTGCGGAATAAGTTGGAGGAAGACCCGCGGGTGCCGCGGCATGTTTTGACTGTGCGGGGAGAGGGGTACCGGTTTGAGCGGTGATTTGCATCCTTACGACGGGGTGACGCGGCGGTTTCGGCATACGGATGCGGAGACGGCGGCGGGGTTGGCGGCGGTGGGGAAGTTGTTGCGGTGGGCGGGGCCGTTGGCGGGGTTGGAATATGATGTTTCGTTTTACAGTGGGGGCGTTGGGGTGTTGGATACGTTAGCGATTACGTTTTCGGTGGGGGCGGAGGGGTGGGGGCCGTTTGTGCGGGCGTTGGATGCGGTGGCGGTGGTGGAGTTGGTTGGGGATGAGGATTTTTTGTGGCTGGTTCGGGGGGATGAGGAGACGGTGGCGGTGGCGGTGGTGGAGTTTGTGAATGAGCAGCGGAAGGAGTTTCAGCCGGTTTGTTTGGGGACGGACCGGGTGTTTTTTCAACGCTGGTCGAATGTGAATGACTGGTTGGTGCTGTGGGGGGATGATTCCCGTTTGAGCTATTTGGCTTATAGTGCGGGGTGAGCGGGTGCGTTGGGGTGTGTCGCGTCTGGGGACACCCGGCCTGCGCACTGCGCGCTTCGGCACGCGGGTGTCCCCGTGGGAAGTCTATCGGCGAGACCTGGTCTAGCTGAGGAGTTCGGGGATGGGTTCGCCGGTTTTGTCTTCTAGGGAGTTGGCGATTTTGATCGGCCGGCCGATGGGGGACATGATCTCCTTCGTCCAGTCGACGCCCATTAGTTTGTAGACGGTGGCGTAGAGGTCGCCCATGGAGACGACGCGGGAGGTGACGTTGGCGCCTTTTTCGTCGCTGGTGCCGATGGCTTGGCCGGTTTTGATGCCGCCGCCGGCGAGGGCGAGCGACCAGCAGTTGGGCCAGTGGTCGCGGCCGAGGGCGGGGTTGATGTTCGGTGTTCGGCCGAATTCTCCCATGGCGATTACAAGGGTTGAATCGAGGAGGCCTCGTTCTTCCAGGTCTTCGACGAGGGTTGTCAGGGTGCGGTCGAGCGGGGGGCAGAGGCGGTCGCGGTGGCTGACGTCGTTGTTGCTATGGGTGTCCCAGGAGGTGCCGTGGTAGCCGGCGGCGGTGACGAAGACGCTGCCGGCTTCGACCAGGCGGCGGGCTAGGAGGCAGGATTGGCCGATGGAGTCCTTGCCGTAGCGCTCTTTAGTTTTGTCGGATTCCTTGGAGAGGTCGAAGGCGTCGCGGACGGCGGGGGTGAGGATCATCTTCATGGCTTGCGCGGAGAAGGCGTCCATGTCGGTGTGGTCGGCGGTTTCGTTGAGGGCTCGGTATTTGCGGTCAACGGCTTTGAGGAAGGCCGAGCGGCTTTCGACGGAGGCCTGGGAGACGGTTTTGGGGAGACTCAGGTCGGTGACCTGGAAGTCGGGCTTGCTGGGGTCCGGGATGCACATCGGGTCGTAGTCGCCACCGAGGAAGGCGGAGCGGAAGTAGTCCTCGTATTGGCGGCCGGAGTTCCACTTGGGGACCAGGACGTGGGGCGGGACGGCGTTGCGGGGGCCGAGTTCCTTGGTGAGCATCGAACCGATGCTGGGGAACTGCATGGCGGGGTTGATTTCGTGGCCAGTGATGACGTAGTGGGTGGCTTGAGGATGGTCGTTGCCGCGCGTGTGCATGGAGCGGATGAGCGCGAATTTATCCATCTTTTTGGCCATTTTGGGCAGCAGTTCGGAGATCTGGATGCCGGGGACGTTGGTGGAGATGGGGCGGAAGTTGGAGTTGGTTTTGGGGTCCCAGGTGTCGATGTGGCTGGGGCCGCCTTCGAGCCAGAAGAGGATGACCGACTTTACTTTGGCGCCGGGTTTGGGGGTGGCGGCGAGGTATTGGGGCAGGCCGAGGCCGAGGAAGCCGAGGGAGCCGGCCCGGAGGAAGTCACGGCGTTTGGGGTGGGTCATTCGTTGGCTCCAGCGGTGTTGGGGTCGGAGTTTTCTGGTATCAGGGAAGTCTGGTAGCACGGCCCTGTGGAAAAGGTGTGGAAAAGGGGGCGCGGCATTAGTGGTTCTCCGCGAATTCTCTAGAACTGATTATGGCCCAGACGAACTCGCGGAGGGCGGCTTCGCGGTCGTTTCGTTTGGAGATCAGTTGGATTAGGTCGGTGAATTCTTCCTTGTCGGCGTTTCGGGCGTAGGCGGCGAGGTAGAACTCGTTGATTATTTTTTCGTCGGTGGCGCCGGAGTCCAGGAGCTTGCGCAGGCGGCTGCCCGGGGTGGCGAGGCGATCGACGTAGGTTGCTCCGGCTAGCATGTGGAGGGCTTGGCCCAGGTTGGGCCGGCCGGACCGTTCGGGGATGGCGCCGCGGTTGGGACGGCCGTACAGCTCCAGGAAGCGGGAGAAGTACATGTCCGGGTCCTTGAGATTGATGGCGCGGGTGTTGGCGGGGGCCTGGCCGACGGCGCGTTCGTCGGTGACGGCGGTGGTGAAAGTTTCCTGGACTCCGGTGACGGCGACGACGGCGTCGAGCAGCACTTCGGCATCGATGGCGCGGGACCAGGAATGGGAGTAGTTGGTGACGTCGCTTTTGTTGGTGGGGTGGGGCTGGTGGGAGAGTTGGTAGGTTCTTGAAAGAACGATGGTCTTCATCAGATGGCGGAGGTTGTAGCCGTTCTTTTGGAAGTCCTTGGCCAGGGCGGCCAGGAGGTCGGGGTGGGTGGCGGGGTTGGTGGAGCGGAAGTCATCGACGGGATCGACGATGCCGCGGCCGAAGAAGTAGCCCCAGATGCGGTTGACGGAGGCTTCGGCGAAGTAGGGGTGGGCGGTCATCCAGCGGGCGAGCTCCTTGCGGGGGTTGGCGTCGTCCTTGAGGGCTAGCGGGGAGGCGTCGAGCAGGGCTGGTTTGACGTTGGCTTTGGTGCGGGGGTGGAGGACTTCGATTTTGCCGTCGACGTCTTTCGAGCTCCAGTCCATGTTGGTGGGGTGATCGAAGACGACGGGGCCGGCTTTGAAGAGGCGTCCGAAGAAGGCGGCCATGCCCCAGAACTGGTCCTGGCTCCAGTTTTCGTAGGGGTGGTTGTGGCACTGGGCGCAATCGAGACGGCGGCCGAAGAAGACGCGGACCTCTTCCGCCATGACGTCGGCCGGGGGGCCGATTTGGTTGTAGGGGATGAAGTGGCGGGAGGCGGCGCCGTAGCCTTCGGCGGAGAGGCGTTCGCGGGCGACTTCGTCGTAGGGGCGGTTGGTGGCGATGTTGTCGCGGATCCATTCCCAGTATTTTTGGCTGAACTTGGGGGTGAGGCCGTTGGCGAAGATGGCGACGCGGAAGATGTCGGAGAAGCGGAAGGTCCAGTAGTCGATGAACTCGGGGGAGGCGATTAGGGCGTCGACGAGTTTTTCGCGTTTTTTCGGGTCGCGGAGGGCGAGGAACTCGCGGACGCGTTCGGGGGGCGGGAGGGTGCCGGTGAGATCGAGACAGACGCGGCGGAGGTATTCGGCGTCGGAGGCGATGTCGGAGGGGAGGATGTTGACTTTGCGGAGTTTGGAGAGGATGGCGTCGTCGATGAAGTTGGCGCGGGGGACGGTGGGGTAGTTGGCGATGGCGGGGCCGATGACGGCGACGGGGGCGCTGGCGAGGAAGCCGGCGGCGCGGATGAGGATGGCGGTTTCGCCGAGGCCTTTGCCTTTGATGATGCCGTCGGGGGTGACGGTGGCGACGTCGCCGTTGTTGGTGCTGAAGAGGACCTGATTGGAATAGTCTTCGGTGTGGCCGTCGGAGAACTTTGCCGTTACGAGGAGGCGCTGGGCTGCGGCGACGGGGAGCGTGGCCATCGGGGGATATACTTCGAGGCTGGCGAGGGTCGCGGTAGTGCCTTCGGTGCCATATGGCGCGCCGGATTTTACCCAGTTGAGGATGGTGCGGTAGTCTTCGGAATCCTTCTCCAGTTTCTTGCCGCCGCCGTGGGGGATGAGCATGAGCGGCTTTTGGAGGAGGAGGCTTTTTTCGGGGTCGGCTGGGTTGATGCGGGGGACGCGTTCGCCTTTGATTTCGGCGCTCAAGACCTGGTAGACGCCGCCTTTGGTGATCCACTCGTAGTCATCTTTGGGGAAGAGGGCGTTGGCGGAGAGCTTGAGGCCGCCGCGACCTTTGACGCCGCCGTGGCAGGCGGAGCTGTTGCAGGTGCGCTTGGTGAGGATGGAGCCGATGTCGCGGGCGAAGGCGAAGGGGCGCTGGGTGGTGGCGCCTTTGACGGTGATTTGGGATTTGGCGCGGAGGCCGTCGAATTCCGCTTCGACGGTGGCGGGGCCGTCGGTGATGGCGGTGGCGCGGTTGGCTTGGAGGGTGGCGTTTTTGGCGGTCCATTTGACGTCGGCGGTGACGTCGGCCTGGGTGCCGTCGGGGTAGGTGGCGGTGGCGAGGAATTGCTGGCTGGCTCCGGCGCCGGTGAGGGTGACGGTGGCGGGGACGGTTTGGAGCTTGACGGGTTTGGGGGCGGCGAGGAGGCCGAGGCTGGTAAGGAAGAGGCAGAGTCTCACGGTTTGGCGACCACCATTATGGGGATTTCTTTGCTGGCGATTGTGGCGCCGGGTTTGCCGTCGACGACGGGGCGGACGATGACGCGGGCGACTTTGGGGAGGGTTGTTAGTTGCGCGTTGTCGGCTACGGAGAAGGCTAGGACGGTGCGTTCGGTGCGGGGGACGTAGCGTTCGCGCTTGCCGGGGAAGGGGGGAGGATCCTTGTCGGGTTCGTAGTCGGCGGCGGCCAGGACGGTGACGCCGTCGGGGAGATTTTCCACGCTGACGGCGACGGCTCCTCGGTAGTCCTCTTCACGGTCGAAGGTGACGCGGACGGTTTTGGCGCCGCCGGGGGCGAGGTTGATGTGGTCCTCTTCGATGAGTACCTTGCCGAGGTGGGGGATTTGGGGGCGGATCTGGACGCGGTATTTGAAGCCGGTTTCGGCGAGATCGGCGGTGAGTTCGCGGACTTCGACGGTGTAGGTGCCGGGGTTGCGGAGGGGGAAGATCGTCTTGGGGGTTAGGCCTTTGTTGAGGGCTCCGGTGCAGGCGCCGCGGCCGGCGAAGAAGTTGGTGACGACTTCGTCGCCTTTGGCGTCGAGGAGGCGGACGACGGGGTTGAAGAGGGGCGGGGCGAGATCGGGTGTTTCGACTTCGATGGCGATGTCTTGCGGGCCGTCGACCTGGAAGGTTGCGCGGTGGGATTCGCCGGGTTGGGCGATGGCTCCTTCGAGCGTGGCGGGGAGGGCGAATTTGCTGCCCATGCGGTAGGTTTCGACCGACTTCTGGGTGCGGGGTTTGCCGCCGCGTTGGGCTAGGTCGTTCAAGCGGTCTGCCGTGAGGGTGCGGGTGTAGGTGCGTTCGTCCCAATCGGCTTTGCCGGGGGGTGTTTCGAGGGGTTGGGCGCCGGGGGAGATGCGGAAATAGTAAGAGTAGTCGGGGCCGCCCTGGCCGGAGAAGGCGTCGAGGCGGACGTAGTAACGGCCGGCCTTTTTGAAGGTGTGGTGGAGGAAGGCGTCGGTGCCGCGGCCGAGGACCCAGAGGGGTTCGTCGTTGAAGGCGAGGCGGTTGAGGCGGGCGGGGTCGAACCAGCTGCCGGCGGGTTCGTAGATGGAGATGGAGGGGTCGAAGCCGTTGGCGTTGCCGCCGGGGGCGCCGATGGAGGGGAGGCC
>CANIVU010000010.1 GCA_947470805.1 Acidobacteriota bacterium
GGAAAAATCGCCCATAATGAGAACCTGGAATGGAGAGTCCGGCTCCGGGGTTGCATCGATCCTTCGTTTCCCCGGCTCTACATCCAGCACTACGCCCGCATAGTCATTTTTTGGCATCTGCTGTTCCCTTTTCGGCTGCTACGACATTCTCGCAGCCCTATTTTACCTGTGAGTTTATTGGTTGAGGCAAGTAATGACAATACCGTACCAGAATTCAGAATCGATTGATGCCGTGCTGGCGCCCTTGCCCGCGGAGTTGGCGGTGCGGGTGCGGGAGGCGCTGGCGAAGTTCGCCTACTCGGGCGACGCGGTGGGCGCGATGGTGACGGAGGCGCGCACACCGGACCTGACGGAAAACGAGCAGGCGGCGCTGCTGGCACGGCTGGAGCCGGTGACGCCACTCGCTTGCCTGGTGCGGGCGTTTGGGCTGCAACTGCCGACGAAGGAAGAAGACCTGCGGCGGGAGCTGGGGGATGAGTTTGTTGCGTTGTGTGGAGAGGCGGGACTGTGGCAGCGGGTTGGCGAGGAGGTAACGGGGTCGGTGGTGATCATGTCGCACGGGGACTGTTTTGTGGTGAGCGACCATGAGACCCGAGAGGGTGAGTCGGCATCGGCGCATTGGGTGATGGGGATTGGAACGTCATCGGGGCAGGTGGCGCAATCGGTGATCCGGCGGCAGTATGAGCGGCTATTGGACCTGTGCTGCGGGAGCGGGATACAGAGTTTTCTACTGCAGGGGATGGCGAAGGAGGTGGTGGCGATAGACCGGAACCTGCGGGCGCTGAATATGGGGCGGTTTGGCGCGGCGATGAGCGGGTATTCGCATATCGAGTTTCGGGAGAGCGATTGTTATTCGGCGGTGGCGGGGGAGGCGTTTGACGGGATTGTGTGTAATCCGCCCTTCGCGATTTCGCCGGGCCGGACGAAGATGTACCGGGATGGGGGTATGCGTGGAGACGACTTTGCGCGGCGAGTGATTTCGGAGGCTCCGGCGTATTTGCGCGAGGGCGGGTTTGCGTTTTTTGTTTGCGATGTGGCGGCGATTGGGGAGGCTACGAGCGAGGCACGACTGCGGGAATGGGTGGCCGGGTTGAACTGTGATGTGGTGGCGATTACGGCCGCGCCGACGGCGGTAGAGGCCTATGTGACGGCGTGGGTGGGCGGGAACGAAGGTGAGGTGGCGGAGTGGGCGGAGTTCCTGGCGGAGACGGGCGTGCGGAGTGTTTCGAATTGGAATGTTGTGCTACGGAAGCGGAGTTGCGGCGGGGCGAACTGGTTCCGGAGTGAGGGGATGCCGGAGGGTGTGATCGGGTATTTTGGCGCTCAAATCGGGCGGCGGTTTCGGAATCAGGATTTTCTGTTGCAGGGGGAAGAGGCGATTTGGCAGGGGCGGTTGCGCGTGGCACCGGAGGTGCGCGTGGAGCGAACGGCGCGGCCGCAAGGCGGGCGGTGGGTGACCGAGGGGGCGAAGGTGGTGGTGACGACCGGATTGACGGCATCGTCCCAACTGGATCCGCGCACGGTGGACTTCTTCCCTTTGTTCGATGGGGTGAATACGATGGAAGAAATTCTGGTCCGGGTGGCGGGGGCGATGGGTGTGCCGGTGGAGAAGGTGCGGAGCGGATGGCTGAAATATGTGTCGCAATTAACGGCGGATGGCGTTCTGGAGGACGTGAACAATGACTGATCGAATTCTGGCCCCGTTGCGGGTGGAGTGCGCGGCGCGGGTGCGCGAGGGGTTGTTGGCGTTCGGGTACACGGGCGAGGCGGTGGGGAAGATGCAGGGGTTGGAGCCGGTGACGCCGTTGGCTTGTTTGGTGCGGGCGTTTGTGAAGCATTTGGCGACGCCGGAAGAGGATTTGCGGAGGGTGTTGGGGGAATCCTTCTTCACGGCTTGTGAGGAGGCGGGACTGTGGAAGCGTGTGGCGGGCGGCGTGACGGGCTCGGTGGTGTTGTTGGCCGATCAGGATAGTTTTCTGCTGAATGACCACGGGTCGGAGCGGGTGGGCGAGATGGAGATGTACTGGGTGATGGGGGTGGGCGCGTCGACGATGCAGGTGGCGCATTCGGTACCGGGCAAGCCGTATGGCCGGGTGCTGGATCTGTGCTGTGGCGGCGGGATTCAATCGTTTTTGCTGGCGCGGTACGGGAAGGAGATCGTGGCGGTGGACCGCAATCCACGGGCGGTGAATCTGGGGCAATTTGGCGCGGCGTTGAACGGGTTTGGGCACATCTCGTTCCGGGAGAGCGACTTCTTTTCGGCGGTGGCCGCAGAGCGGTTTGACGCGATCGTTTGCAATCCGCCGTACGTGCTGTCGCCGGAGCGGGAGAAGTATTACCGGGACGGTGGCATGGAGGGCGATACGCTGGCGGAGAAGGTGGTGCGGGAGACGGCCGGCTATCTGACCGAGGGCGGGTACGCGTACTTTGTTTGCGACGTGGCGACGCGGAATGGGGTGGCGGCGGTGGACCGGTTGCGCTCGTGGGCGGGTGGCAACGGGTGCGACCTGTTGGCGATTACGGCACCTGCGCTGGCGCCGCTTGCCTACGCCGATATGTGGTTGAAGCCGGAGAGCGAGGCGGCGCGGGCGGAGATGGAGAAGAAGTGGGTGGCGCGGTTTGCCGAGTTGGGCATTGAGAGTGTAACGCACATGCTGGTGGCGATGCGGCGGCGGACGGGGGAGAACTGGGTGGTGATTGACGCGCTGCCGAAGCGGACAGAAGGGCATTTCGGCCGACAGATCGACCGGCGTTTTGAGGGGCAGGATTTTGTCCGGTGTGATGCGGCGGGGACGTGGAGCGCGCGGCTGCGGTTGACACCGGAGGCGCGTCTGCAGCGGCTTTTGCGGGCCGAAGGGGGCCGTTGGGCGACAGAGGAGGCGAAGGTGGTGGTGTCCGATGGGCTGATGTATGAGTTTGTCGTGGATCCGCGGACGGTGGATTTCCTGGTGATGTTTGATGGGACTTTGACGATGGAAGAGGTGCTGGGGCGCCTGGCTCTGGCGATGGGGGTTGATGTGGAGAAAGTGCGGGCCGGTTGGCTGGGGTATGTGCACCAGTTGACGGCCGATGGGGTGTTGGAGGTGGTGTGTTAAGCGGGGTGTTTGTTCTGGATTTGTCGCGCGCGGTGGCGGGGCCGTTGTGCACGATGTTGTTGGGGGATTTGGGCGCGCGGGTGGTGAAGATTGAGGAGGCCGGCGGGGATGAGGCGCGGAGTTGGGGACCGCCGTTTTATGGCGATGATTCGACGTATTTCCTGGGGTTGAACCGCAACAAGGAAAGCGCGATTTTGGATTTGAAGAATGCCGATGACGTGGCGCTGGTGCGGCGGATGGCGGCGCGGGCGGATATTATTGTGGAGAACTTTCGGCCGGGGGTGGCGGAGCGATTGGGGTTGGGCTATGAGCAGTTGCGGGCGGTGCGGCCGGCGTTGATTTATGGGTCGGTATCGGGGTTTGGGCAGGATGGGCCGGACCGGGACCGGCCGGGGTACGACCTGATTTTGCAGGCGGCGAGCGGGTTGATGTACACGTCGGGCGGGAAGGTGTCGTTTCCGGTGGCGGATGTGTTGGCGTCGTTGTTTCTGCAACAGGGATTGTTGGCGGCGATGGTGCGGCGCGGGATTTCGGGCGAGGGTGCGTATGTGGACGTGTCGCTGTTGGATAGCTTGTTGGCGGCGATGTCGCCGTTGACGGCGTCGGCACTGATGGCGGGGATTGACCCGAAGCCGGCGGGCGTGGCGCATGCGAGTATCGTGCCGTACCAGGTGTTTGCGTGCCGGCAGGGGCAGGTGAGCCTGGGCGTGACGAATGAGCGGATCTGGGCTCGGTTTTGTGGCGCCGTGGGGCGACCGGATTGGCTGGCGGATGCGCGGTATGGGACGAATATTCTGAGAAATGCCAATCGGCGGGAGCTGTTGGCGGAGTTAGAGCCGTTGTTCCTGACGCGCACGGCTATGGAGTGGGAGGGCGTTCTGCGCGCGGCGGAGGTGCCGTGCGCGGCGGTGCGGACGGTGGCGGAGGCGTTGGCGCTGCCGGGGGTGCGGAGTTTATGGACGCTGGACGATGGGCTGCCGGTGTTCGGCAATCCGGTGCGGATCAGCGGGCAGGAGTCGCCGTTGGGGCCAGTGCCGAAGCGGGGGGAGCATACGGAATTGCTGCGTATGGAATTTGCCGGATGATTCCGTGATTACGGAGTTCCCCGGTAGCACGGCTCCAGGGGAAATCCTAGCGATGCTCGCCGTAGACGCGGCGGAGGGCGTTGGCGATTTCACCGACGGTCGCTAGTTCTTTCGCCGCTTCGAGGATGGGCGGCATGAGGTTGTCGGCGGATTTCGCGGCTGCTTCGACGCGGGCGAGGGCGACGTCGACGGTGGCCTGGGCGCGGGAGGCGCGGAGGTCGCGGAGACGATCGATCTGTTGGCGCTCGATTTCGGGGTCGATTTTGAAGATGGGGGTCTTGGCGGGGTCGTTGCTGGTGAATTTGTTGACGCCGACGACGACCTGATCGCCGGTCTCGATGCGCTGCTGGTAGCGGTAGGCGGCGTCGTGAATTTCGGCTTGCTGGTAGCCCTCTTCGATGGCCGTTAGCGCCCCGCCCATGGCGTCGATTTTGTCGATATAGGCGCGGGCTTCCTGTTCCAGTTTGTCGGTCAAGGCTTCTACGACGTAGCTGCCGCCGAAGGGGTCCGGATATGCGGGGATGCCGGACTCGTGGGCGATGACCTGCTGCGTGCGCAGGGCGAGCGTGGCGGCGCTTTCGGTGGGCAGGCCGATGGCTTCATCCATCGCGTTGGTGTGGAGCGACTGGGTGCCGCCGAGCACGGCGGCCATGGCCTGGATGGTGGTGCGGACCGTGTTCACTTCGGGTTGCTGGGCTTGGAGGGAGGAGCCGGCGGTTTGCGTGTGGAAGCGCAGGAGGAGCGACTTGGGATCTTTGGCGTGGAAGCGGTCGCGCAACAGGTGCGCGTAGAGGCGGCGGGCGGCGCGGAATTTGGCCACTTCTTCGAGGAAATCGTTGTGGGCGTTGAAGAAGAAGCTGAGGCGGGGGGCAAAGTCGTCGATGGCGAGACCGGCCTTCAACGCGGCGTCGATGTAGGCGATGGCGTTGGCGAGGGTGAAGGCGATCTCCTGCGCGGCGGTGGAGCCGGCCTCGCGGATGTGATAGCCGCTGATGGAGATGGTGTTCCACTCGGGCAGTTCGCGGCCGGCCCAGGCGAAGACGTCGGTGATGATCCGCATCGCCGGCCGGGGCGGGTAGATGTAGGTGCCGCGGGCGATGTATTCCTTCAGGATGTCGTTCTGGATGGTGCCGGAGAGCTTGGCGCGGCTGGCGCCCTGGGCATCGGCCACCAGAACGTAGAGGGCGAGCAGGGTGCTGGCCGTTGAGTTGATCGTCATCGACGTGGACACATGGTCGAGGCGGATGCCGTCGAAGAGGCGCTCCATGTCGCGCAGGGAGCCGATAGCGACGCCGACGCGGCCGACTTCACCGGCGGCCAGCGGATGATCGGCATCGAGGCCTAATTGCGTGGGCAGATCGAAGGCCACCGAAAGGCCGGTAATGCCTTGAGACAGGAGGTAACGATAGCGGCGGTTACTCTCCTCGGCGGTGCCAAAACCGGCATACTGCCGCATCGTCCAAAGACGTTTGCGGTACATGTCCGGATAAATCCCACGCGTAAATGGGAACTCTCCGGGTTGGCCGTCGCGGTGTTCCGCCATGAGAATAGATTAGGAGCCGGAGCGGGCGATTTTCTTCGCGCGGATGAACGAAGACAGGCCGTAGACGAGCATCGTAAACAGGAAAATGCTGGAGATGATCAGCCGGAAGAGTTGGCCGGGTTCGCCGTCGAAGCCACGCCAGGAGGTGTAGACCTTGGGAGCGGCGAAGATGGCGAAGCAGATAAACAGGAAAGCGATGATCTCGTTCCACAGGACGCGGAGCGGGGTCATGATTCCCGGAAGAACGTGCGATAGAAACTTTTTGCCCAGCGAAAACATCGAAGTGGTAACCATTCCGATTATATGGCACCGTGCAGAAATTCGCGAAGGCAGCCGATGAGTCAGGGTGGGTACTACCCGGTGGTATCCTGAGTGCAGGTTCGGGTAGTAGACGGGAAGAAAGGCTTTCATTTGGACGACCGGTTGAAAGATCTGATGCAGGACTTGGGAAATGCAATTAATGAATCCCTGTCCGATTCTGACCGGATTGCGGAAGCGATCGGTGAGATCAAGCGCGCCGGGTACGATGTGTTTCTCGTGCTGGAGGCGACGATCGGGTTCAACAAGCGCGAAGAGGGTGAGGAGGCCGAAGACGGCGACCTGGCGGAGATTGCCGGGGAGTTGTCCGGTAGCCAGCCGGAGCCGAAGACGCGCGGCAGATCCGGGAAGCTTTCCTGGACGTCGCAGGACCAGAAGTTTCTGCGGGCGTTAAAGATCTCGCTCGACGAGGATTCGTCGAAGTAGGCATTTACAGCAGTTCCTGATAGGCGGCCCAGGTTGCGTCGACGGCGCGATCCCAAGTGAACTGTGCGGCCCATTCGTTGCCGCGCGCGACGAGTTCGCGGCGGAGCGTGGGCTGGTCCATTAGCGTCTGGAGCGCGAGGGTGATCGCGCCGGTGTCGTGCGGATCGACGTGGAGCGCGGCGGTACCGGAGATTTCGGCGAGCGCTGAGCGATCCGAGGTGATGACGGGTACGCCCCAGGCCATCGCCTCGATTACGGGAATGCCGAAACCTTCGTCGAGGGAGGGGAAGGCGAACAGCGATGCGCGCCGGTAGAGCGCTTCGAGATCGGCGTTGTTGATGTAGCCGGTGACCTGGATATCGGCCGCGCGGGGACTTTTGCGGATTTGCTCGACGATCTCCTCTGCCCCGAAGCCGGCGGCGCCGGCCAGGATTAGCTTCCAGCCGGGGCGGGTTTGTGCAAAGGCCTCTACCAGCCGTGCGGTGTTCTTGCGCTTTTGAATGGAACCGACGCTCAGGACGACGTTTTCCCGCTGGGAGGCATCTGTGGGCGTCGCGGGCGCGTGGACGCCGTGGTGGACCACGCGAAGGCGCGCCTTGGGCACGTTGAGCAGTGACTCCACCTGCGAGGCGGTGAAGGCCGAGACGCAGAGGATCAGATCGCTGCGCTCGGCGGCCTGACGGGCCTGGGCGGTGAAGCGTTCGCGGAAATCGGGCGTGGAATAGTCGCCCGTCATCACGAAGAGATCGTGGAAGGTGGTGACGCAGCGGCGCGTGCGGGCGGCGGGGACGCGTTGGTTCAGTCCGTGGAATAGATCGTGCCGGGGGAGCCAGGATTCGGTGAACGGGCGGCGCGCGGCGCCCCGGGGGAGTGTGTCGCGGAAGGACTTGAGGAACTTGTGGGAGCGGTAGCAGAAGCTCCAATTCGATTCCGGGTGACGCCGGACGAGGCCGTGGGCGATCTCGCGTGAATAGACGCCGACGCCGGTGAGTTCCGGGCCGGTGCCATAAGTCAGGTCGAGAGCAATGCGCACCGGCCTATTTTTGCATGGTAGCGGCCTGGCGGAGAGGCGCGCGGAGGAGATCGGCGAGTGAATCGTCGCTGTCGTGGAGCAGTAGTTCGCTGGTGGCGTACTCGAGCGGCGGCGTTGCCGTTTGGCGGCCGATGCGTTGCTCCACCCAGCGGATGGTGCGGGTTTGAATCGGCTCCGGCGCGGCGGGGGGGCCTAGGGAGAGCGCGGCGAACTGTTCAGATCCCACACGGGCCAACAGGTCGGCATCGGGGAAGAGTTCGCGCAGCATTTCGCCGGTCTCAATCAGCGCCATGTCGCGCGCCTGCGCCCCGAACACATCGGTCATCCGGCCGTACCCGGTCAGCGTGATGAGCGAGAGGCGAGCCGTCTTGCCCCAGCGGGACGAAAGACGCCGCACCATTTCGCCGAGATAGAGAAATCCGGCGCGGGAGGTGAGCCCGGTGAGGTCGTCGACGCCGGGCATTTCTTCGCGGGCCATCAGCGCCTGTTGATGTTCGAAGGCAGCGCGGACCGTGCGCGCCAGGGGCAGGCAGTCCAGATCCTCCTTCAGGAGATATCCGGCGGCCCCTTCACGCATGGCGGTGAGAGCCAACGACTCCTCTTCGCGAACCGTGAGGATCACGAACGGGGTTGACGGTGCCAGGTCGCGGAGCCGGAGGTAGGGATGGAGCCCGGAGGCGCCGCCGGTGGCGAGGTCGAGAAGAATCAGGTCATAGGTCTCGGCCGAAGCGGAGACGACGGCTTCTTCGATGGTCTCGGCGTGAAAGAGCTCCACCGGGCGGCCCAGCAGATTTTCGTGGGGGCGCTCTTCCAATTCGTCGAGCGCTTCCTGAATCAGGCCCGCGTCCCAGGGGTCGCTTTCAACCAATAGGAGCCGCGCCCGTGTTTTCTCACCGGTAGACATTGCCAATCACCTATTCAGGTAGTGGCGTACCGGCGGGAAAGTTCTCACACGGCCATCTGATATTCCTTCAATTTCCGGTAGAGCGTGGTGCGGCCGATGCCCAGCAGGCCGGCGGCCATCAGGCGGTCGCCCTTGGTGTATTCCAAGGCGTGGACGATGGCGCGGCGTTCCATTTCAGTCAGCGGGAGGATGGGGGAATCGAGGTAGCGCGGATCGACGGCGGGGCCAGTGGCGACAGCGGCCGCCGTCAGGGACGATTGGAACATGCCCACCCCAGCCGCGGCGGCCATCGCGATGCCGGGGCCACGGCGGGCGTAGAGGTGGTTCTGCACGGGCGAAGGCAGGTCGTTCAGATGCAATAGCGGGCCGGTGCGCACGGCCACCATCTGCTGGATCATGTTCTCCAGTTCACGCACGTTGCCGGGCCATTCGTAGCTGATCATGGCGTCCATGGCTTCCTGCGTGAAGGTGTGGCCGGAGCCGTATTTGGCCAGGAAATGCTGCATGAGCAACGGGATGTCTTCCTTGCGTTCGCGCAGCGGCGCCAGGCGCACGGTGACGACGTTGAGACGGTAGTAGAGATCGCGGCGGAAGGTTCCTTTTTCCACTTCCTTCAGCAGATCGCGATTGGTGGCGGCGATGATGCGGAAGTCCGAACGCTTCGTCTGCAGCGAGCCCACCGGGCGGAACTCCTTTTCCTGCAGCACGCGGAGGAGTTTGGCCTGCAGGTCCAGCGGCAACTCGCCGATTTCGTCGAAGAACGCCGTGCCGCCGTTGGCGGCTTCAATGAGACCGATTTTGGCGTTGACGGCGCCGGTGAACGATCCCTTCGCATGGCCGAAGAGTTCGCTTTCCATCAGCGGGCCGACGAACGAGGAGCAGTCAATGGTGACGAAGGCGCCCTGCGGGTTGGCCGCGTGGATCGACCGGGCCACTACTTCCTTACCCGTACCGGTTTCACCCAGGATCAACGCCGGCCAACGGCCCGAGGCCAGCTTGTCTACCATTCGTTGTACGTGACGAAGGCGCGGGGAGTTGCCCACAAGAGTGGGTTCGGTGGGGAAGGGTTGGTTGAAAAAGGCCATGATCGGTATCCGTCTGGGGCACGCTCCGCGAAGTCTGGCGGAGGCGCCTTAATTAAGTAGTGTGTGCCGGTAAGAATTAATCTACGCGGAAATGAAAATTTTCTGTAGACCGCAGGGGGGAGAGGTGGGGGAGGTTTGTTGCGGCCATATATACCCGCGTGTGAGGGTATGCCGGATTAAGTACTCTCAGGTAGGGTTCCCCCCATGCGAATGGCCGTTCCGGACGCCTACTCGGCGTTCCAGGGCCGACGCCTACTCGGCGTTCCAGGGGACGATGAATGCGTTGGGGAACTTGTCCTGCAGCCGTTCCAGGACTCGTTGCGCATCTGCGGGTGTCGACTCGCGCCCCACCACGACGCGCCACGCCTCCGCATGCCCGCCCTTCGGATTCGCCGACCGGTAGCGAACGTCGACGTTCTTGTGCTGCGGCGAGAGTTGCCGTTGTAGCGACTCGGCCCGCGCCTTTGTCGCGACCGAACTGACCTGCACCGTGAATTGCCGTCCGCGAAGATACTCCTTCGGTGGCGAAATGACCGTAACTCGCACCTTCGCCACACCTGGTCCAAGAAGCCCGAGATCGCGTGCCGCGCCGCGCGAAAGATCGATGATGCGACCCTTCACGAAAGGCCCTCGATCGGTGATGCGAACGTCGGTGTTTTTGTTGGTCGCGAGCAACCGGACACGCACCCAGGTCTCGAAAGGAAACGATGGATGCGCGGCCGTGAACTGCTCCATATCGAAGATCTCTCCATTCGCCGCGCGGCGGCCGTGATACGGCTCTCCATACCAACTTGCGATGCCCTCTTCCGCTGCGCCAATGCGTGCGGCGGGAACCCGCGCGGGGGCTCGGCGAGAGCCGCATGAAGCAAGCGTCGCGAGGGAAATGAGAGCGAGCGCGAGGGAAGAATGGAAGGAGAGTTTCATGATGTGGCGGTCCGCGATGGGAAGGCTGCGAAATAAGTGACCACGTGCCCGAGCGAAAGGATGCCGATGTCGTGAACGGCCCATGAATAAAGGCCGCGGCCGCATCCGCGCATCGAGTTGTTCGACGCGGCAGGTGCTCGTTGCGGTTCTTCTCGTACCGCTGTGCGCACGCTGCTCCGTACCGCTGTGGCGTGCACGTTCAGCACGCGCGGAACAGGTGCGCCGATGGTGTCCGCATCGCACGGCGCGAAATATTTTTTCCAGCGCGCGAAGGCGCTCACGAAGAGGCGCGGCGCGCACCGCATTTCTCGCGATGTGCGCGGAAGGCCTATGTTTATTGGCTCAGAACGCATCGTGCCTCATAAAACATTTTCACTCATCTGCGTTTTTTTCGCTCAGACCCTTTACTGGACGTGGTTTGACGCATCCAGCGGCTCACTTTTTTCTTGACTTGCATCGCAAACAAATTTATATATGGGACACGCTGCGATCTCTGAGGAGATCGCGATTTTTTGATGTTAGGGAGAATTACTCGATGAAATACGCTACCGCCAAAAAAGCAGCCCCCGCCAAAAAGGCCGCTGCTCCGGCAAAGAAGGCTGCTGCTCCGGCAAAGAAGGCCGCCGCTCCGGCGAAGGCTGCTGCTCCGGCGAAGGCTGCTGCTCCGGCGAAGGCCGCTGCTCCGGCGAAGGCCGCTGCTCCGGCTAAGGCTGCTGCTCCGGCTAAGGCTGCTGCTCCGGCGAAGAAGGCCGCTGCTCCGGCGAAGAAGGCTGCTGCTCCGGTCAAGGCCGCTGCTCCGGCAAAGAAGGCTGCCGCGCCTGCCAAAAAGGCCGCCGCCAAGAAAAAGTAACCGTGAATCCTCGCTAGAGGAAACGCGAATAGCCAGTTGTATCGAGTCGGCCCCGGGCAACCGGGGCTGATTTGTTTTTGTACTCCTGCTTTCACGGGGGCGATACGTTTTGCGTGCCAGACACGATATACTGCAACGCCATGCTCCCTGCATACATTGAAAAGACCACGCCGAATCCGGCGTCGAACCGTGCACCCTGGTTCGTGAACACGGCGCCCAGTTACGCGGGCGTGTTCCTATGGATTGCGTTCTACCAGACGCTTGCGCAAGGCACGATCGACAGAGCCAGCCTTGGCCTTTGTTTATTGGCGTTGGCGTTGGCCGGCGCGTTGAGTTACGCGCTGTTCTACTACGTTCCCGGCATGCTGGGAATGAAGACGGGCCTGCCGCTCTATGTTGTCGGCAGCTCCACATTCGGCACGGCGGGCGGCTATCTGATGCCGGGCCTGCTGATGGGCCTTCTGCAGTTGGGCTGGTTTGCTGTCGGCACTTTTTACTCAACGAAATTCATTCTCAGTGCCGTGGGTTCGTCGGCTGGACCCGGCTCGATGGAGTTCGCCATTGTCGCCGTTCTTTGGGGCTACATCATGGCCTATATCGGCGTGAAGGGCATTCAGTATGTAGCCAAGGCCTCGCTGTTTCTGAACCTCATTCCGTTGCTCATGATTCTCTTCGTGTTCTTCAAGAACTTCAGCGGGATGGCGCTGCATAAGCCGGCGACGGACGATTCGATGGGCGCGTTCCTTACGATCCTCCAAACCGTGATTGGCTTCTTCGCCACCGCGGGCGCGGCCGGTGTGGACTTCGGCATGAACAGCCGCGACGAGAACGATGTCAAAATGGGCGGACTCACCGGCATCGCGCTTGCCATCGTCATCGCCGGCGGCTTGCCGATTCTCTCCGTGGCCGGCGCCCGCGCGCTCGACCCCACGATCACCAGTTACTCCTACGACGCCGTCATCGGCGCGCAGGGCGGCTTCCTGGCCTCGGCCATGTTCATCCTCTTCGCCGTGGCCTCCATCACACCCGCCTGCTTCTGCGCGTTCATCGCGGGAAACAGCTTCTCCACCATGATCCCCGGCGTGCCGCGCATGTCCTCCACCATGGCTGGCGTCACCGTGGCCATCGTCCTCGCCATCACCGGCGTGGCTGCCAATTTGGCCGCGGTGTTCTCTATCGTCGGCGCCTCCTTCGGGCCGATCTGCGGCGCGATGGTGGCCGACTACTTCCTCTCCGGCAAAGAGTGGTCCGGGCCGCGTCAGGGCATCAACTGGGCCGGCTACGGCGCCTGGGCCGCCGGCTTCGCCGTGGGCATTCAGACGAGCTATCAGCCGGCTGTCGTCTACAGCTTCTTCGTCGGGCTGATTGTCTACACCGTGCTCGCCAAAGCCGGTCTGCAGCCCGCCGTCGTGGCTCCTGTTAAAGCGAAGGCGGCGGGTCGATAGCCCGCGGCCAATCCAGCGCGTGTCGATAGCGGCCGAGCCCTTGGGTGGCTCGGCCGTTATTCTATGCGCGGTCAGTGCCTCGTCGATGCCGTGGTGGCCGTTGACGAGCTCGCGCTCCAGGCGCGCTGCGGCAACGCCGTTACTTCTTCGTCTTCTGCTTGTTCCGAACGGTGCCGCTCTTGGCCTTCCGCGCGCCCATTTTGCCGACGTTCTTCTTGCGGGTGGCTTTGCCGCCTGTTGCGTTGGTTCCCTCGGCGCTCCTGCCGCCCGTCCGCTTCACGGACTTCTGCGCGGTATTCCGCGGCGGCCGCTTCGTCGGCTCGTTCTTCCGCATCCCCTCAAACGGGTTCACGGCGAACTTCACCTTCACCTCAATCGGTGTGCCCCGGAAGCCGAAGGTGTCCCGCAAGCGGTTCACCAACTGTCGCTCGGCGGAGAAGTGCAATTCCCGCTTCTTATCGGGGAACACGATAAACGTCGGCGGGCGGATCGACGCCTGCGTGATGTACTTGATACGCGTGTCGGGCTCCAGAATCAGGCCCGTGGAGAAGCGGTTTAATTCGCCCGTGCCCACGCGGTGCGAGGCCCACTTGTAGGCGTTGCGGATCATCTCGAACAACTGGCCGACGCCAGTCCCGTTCTTCGCCGAGATGAACGCCACCTGCGCGTACTCCAGGAACTTCAGCTCATCGCGCAGGTCCTCTTCGAACTTGCCTTTGTCCTTGTTCGGCGCGGCGTCCCACTTGTTGACGACGACGATCAGCGCGCGGCCCTCTTCGTGGGCGTAGCCGGCGATCGTCGCGTCCTGGCCCAGCGGGCCTTCGGTCGCGTCCATCACCAGCAGCACCACGTGCGCCATGCGAATGTGCCGGCGCGCCATGACGACGCTCAACTTCTCCGCCATCAGATGGGTCTTGCCCTTGCGGCGAATCCCCGCCGTGTCCATGAACAGGTAGTCCACGTCCTTGTGCGTGATCTGTTCGTCGACGGTATCCCGCGTCGTACCGGCAACCGGCGAGACGATGGAACGCTCCTCGCCCACGATCGAGTTAATCAGCGTCGACTTGCCGACGTTCGGGCGCCCAATGATTGATACCTTGATCGGCGGCGTCTTCTTCGCCGGGGCCTCTTCGCCCTCTTCCAGGGGCTCTAATTGCTCCATCTTCGGGAACGGCCGCGTCACCAGATCGAGCATCTCGTACAGCCCCACCCGGTGCTCCGCCGAGACGCCGAACACCGGCTCGATCCCCAGTTGATGGAAATCATTTACCAGGTGATGGTTCTTATCGGAGTCAATCTTGTTCACCGCCAGCAACAGCGGTTTATTCAGCTTGCGTAGCATCAGCGCCAGTTCACGGTCGGCGGAGGTAATCTCCGTCCGCCCGTCGATGACGAACAGAATGTGGTCCGCTGTTTCGAGAGCGAAGCGGGCCTGACGCAAAATTTGTGCGGGAATCAACGCGTGGTCGTCGGTAATAATGCCGCCGGTATCGATGATCTCGAATCTTTTCCCGCCATGTTCGGCAACTCCGCCGATACGGTCACGGGTAATTCCAGGCTCATCACCGACGATAGAACGACGGCTTCCGGTTATGGCATTGAACAATGTGGATTTGCCCACATTTGGCCTGCCGACGATGACAACACACGGCAAACGATCAGTTTCAGCCATTATTCTTTAGGATATCACCCGCGGGTGGACGCAAACGTGGGACAATGAAAGAGTTTGAGCTCCACCAACCCCTCCTCTTTCATCCGCAATATTGCCATCATTGCGCACGTAGACCACGGCAAGACCACGCTGGTTGATTCAATGTTCCGACAGAGCGGTATCTATCGGGAAAATGAAGCACAGACCGAGCGTGTCATGGATTCCAATGATTTGGAACGTGAACGTGGCATTACGATTTTGGCTAAGACGACCGGCGTTCACTATAAGGACTTCACGATTAACATCGTGGACACCCCTGGCCATAGTGACTTTGGAGGCGAAGTAGAACGCGCCCTCAAAATCATTGATGGCGTAGTGCTCCTGGTGGATGCGAGCGAAGGCCCGCTGCCCCAGACGCGTTACGTTTTGATGAAATCGCTGGAAGCCAAGCTCGCGCCGATCGTTGTTATCAACAAGATCGACCGTCCCGACGCACGTCCGCAGGAAGTGTTGAACGAAGTCTACGACCTGTTCATCGATCTCGATGCCACCGAAGACCAGCTCGATTTCCCGGTCATCTACACCAACGGCAAGCTTGGCATTGCCAAGATGTCGCTGGACGACCCGAGCGAAAACCTGCAGCCGCTGTTCGAAACGATTCTCACCCACATCCCCCAGCCTAAAGGCGTTGCCGAAGATCCGCTGCAGCTCCTGGTCGCCAATCTCGACTACTCGGATTATCTGGGCCGCCTCGCCATTGGCCGTGTCTTCAATGGCACGTTGCGCCTCGGTGACGAAGTCTCGGTATGCAAGCTGGATGGCAAGATCCAGAAAACCCGCATCACCAAGATGTACTCCTTCTCCGGCTTGAAGCGCGTGGAAGAAACCCTGGCTGTGCCCGGGTCGATTCTCGCCATCGCCGGCGTCGAAGGCATCACCATCGGCGAAACCGTCTCCAGCGCCGAAACGCCGATGCCGCTCCCGGTCATTCAGATCGACGAGCCCACCATCGCCATGACGTTTACCGTCAACACGTCGCCCTTCTCCGGTCGCGAAGGCAAGTACGTCACGTCCCGCAATCTGCGCGATCGTCTGGATCGCGAACTGCTCACCAACGTCTCGATTCGCGTCGAAGACGCCGGTTCCGCCGAAGCGTTCAAGGTCATGGGCCGCGGCGAACTGCAGTTGGCCATTCTCATCGAAATGATGCGCCGTGAGGGCTTCGAACTCATGGTGGGCCGGCCGGAAATCATCACGCGCAAAGTCGACGGCGTGTTGCAGGAACCGCTCGAAATGCTGACCATTGATTGCCCCGAGAACTTCGTCGGCGTAGTCATGGAACGCATTGGTATGCGCAAGGGCAAAATGTCGAAGATGATCAACCACGGCTCCGGGCGCGTGCGCCTGGAATTCCTGGTTCCCTCTCGCGGCCTGATCGGTATCCGTGGCGAACTGCTCACCGAAACGCGCGGCACCGCGATTCTGAACTCGCTCTTCCACGGCTACATCGAATGGCAGGGCGACATTGAAAGCCGGCCGACCGGTGCGTTGATCTCCGATCGTGCGGGCAAGACCACGCCGCACGCCATCGAAAACCTCCAGGAACGCGGCACTATCTTCGTGCAGCCGACCATGGAAGTGTACGAAGGGCAGATCGTCGGCGAAAACGCCCGCAACACCGATCTCGACGTCAACATCGTCCGCGAAAAGAAGCTCACCAACATGCGCTCCTCCAGCGCCGACGATGCTGTCCGCATCATCCCGCCGAAGGTGCTCAACCTGGAGCAGGCCATCGAGTTCATCAAGGACGATGAGTTTGTTGAAGTGACACCTACGTCCATTCGTCTTCGTAAGAAGATCCTCAAAGCCAACCAGCGCTAAACTGCCTGGGTGAATTACTTTTCACCGGAAGAGAACGAAGTCTTCGCAGCCGCCCGCCGGCTGTTGGAGGGCTTCGTTCAATCCCGGCCTGGGTACGGGCCAGTGGTCCATTTCGGCTTCTTTGCCGCCGGTGCTTCGCATATGCGGATGTCTCTCAACGCCGTGCCGCAATCCGAGGCCGTGCCTGCAATCATGTACCGGCAATGGCTCCTCGCCCCGAATGGCACTAGCAGTTGCAGCCTAACCGTCGGCGAATCGGTTTCCACGCTCGACCTGAACTTCCGTCAGCCCACAGCCGACGTCGCCGACCAACTCCGTACCTGGCTCTCCCGGGAACTCTCTCAATAGCCCTTGCTGTAGTGGTTCCCGCCAGCGCCAGCGCCCACCAACACCGTCAACCGGTCGACGATCTCCTTCAACGATCCCGATTGCGCGTGCAGCTCCTCGGCCGCCGCCGCGCTCTCCTCCGCGTGGGCTGCCGTGTTCTGCGTCACCTGTTCCATCTGCACGATTGCCCGGCCAATTTGGCTGATCCCCGTACCTTGCTCCTGGCTGCTTCGCTGAACCTCCTCGACAATCCTCCGGATCCTGTCGGCGTCGGTCGTAATCTCCTGGATCGCCGTCGCCATACCAGCTACTTTGGTTTTTCCCTCGTGCGCCTTGGCGATTGATTCCTCAATCATCAGCGCCGTGTCCTTTGCCGCCTGCGCGCTTCGTTGCGCCAGGCTGCGCACCTCGTCGGCCACCACCGCAAACCCCATTCCCGCTTCACCCGCCCGCGCCGCCTCCACGGCCGCATTCAAGGCCAGAATGTTCGTTTGGAAGGCGATCTCGTCGATTACTTTGATGATCTTCGCAATCCTTCCGCTCTGGGCGTTGATCCCTTCCACGGCCGCCACCGTCTGTTGCAACAACTGGTTCGTCTCGTCCAGTTTCTCCCGCGAGGCGGTCGCGATACGCGAAGCCGCTTCTGCCTTTTCCATGTTTTGCCGCGTCATCGAATTCACCTGCCCGCTTGACGCCGAGGTCTGTTCCAGTGAGGCCGCCTGCTCCGACGCTCCTTGCGCCAGAGACTGGCTTGCCCCTGCCACTTGCGCCGCCGCGCTCGCTAGTTGTTCGGCGCCCATCGTCATGTCCAATACCGCCGTTTCCAGACTCCTGTTCATATCGCGCACCATCTGGACTACGGCCCCTCCCACCATCGCGCAGAGTGCCAGCATGGCAATGGCGACCCACCAGTTGCGCTCGTACAGCGTCTGCACCTCCTGCTGATTCGTCTTCAGCATCTCCACCTGTTGATTCACCAGCCGCGTCGCGGCCTCCTCAATTACCTTGAAAATCGGCGTCGCCCGTTCACCCCGGATGCGGTCCGCCGCCGACGCATCGCCGGCCCGCGCCGCCTTGGACAGCTCTTCAAACGCTATTTGCCACTCCCGGATTTGATTCGCCATCAGTTCGGCGTCCGCTCTGCCGTCTACCGTCACTGTTAGCCCTGCCAACTCCGCCAGATGCGTTTGCGCCAACGCCGCACTCTCTCGGAACGTCCGAATTCCCGTCTCCACCTGGTCGCTCTTGTTCAACGCGCATCCGGCTACAACCAGCCGTTGCGCCGCCACCATGTCCGACTGTATGTTGTCCACCGTCATCGAGAGCAGTAGCTTTCGGGCCGTTCGATTCACCACGATGTCAAAATCACCTTTGAAACTCCGTAGCGACAATAGCGCTGTGATGCTCAGGACCAGAGTCAGCAGAAGAAATACGAGCGTACTCGCCATCATCTTCCTGCCTATCGTGAGGTTGAATCGCATTTTAGGTCGTCCTGGTCCCGCGAAGAGAATTTGGCGGCATCGGCATCGGTCGCCGTCGCGGATTCCAAGGGTTCCTGGAACCCTCATAGCCCATATCGGCACAGGCACTACTTTCTTCTCGAAATCTCGGCCGCCCGCCTTCTCCAGCTTTGATACCCTATCCCCGATGCTCTCCCGCCGTAAACTATTCCCCCTCCTCGCTGGCGCCGCCCTCTCGGCCCAGGCCCCCAAGAAGCGCCCCAACATCATCTTCATCATGTCCGACGATCACGCCGCCCACGCCATCAGCGCCTACGGCAGCAAGATCAACAAGACTCCCAACATCGACCGCATCGCCCAAGGCGGCACCCGCTTCGCCAACTGCTTCGTCACCAACTCCATCTGCACCCCCAGCCGCGGCGTCATCCTCACCGGTCTCTACTCCCACCTCACCGGCATCAAAACCCTCAACGACAAAATCGACCCCGCCGCCCCCAACGTCGCCAAACACCTCCAGGCCTCCGGCTACCAGACCGCCATCATCGGCAAGTGGCACCTCGTCACCAATCCCTCCGGCTTCGACTACTGGAAGATCCTTCCCGGCCAGGGCCTCTATAACGATCCCGTCTTCATCGAAATGGACGGCTCCCGCAAGAAATACCCCGGCTACTGCACCGACCTGATCGGCGACTTCACCCTCGACTGGCTCAAGAAGCGCGACCGCGACAAGCCCTTCTTCCTGATGTGCCACCACAAGGCGCCCCACCGCGAATGGACGCCCTCGGCCAAGTACAAGGACCTGTTCAAGGACGTCGAAATCCCCGAGCCCGATAACCTCTACGACGAGCACAAGGGCCGCGCCGGTGCCGCCGAGCGCTCCCGCATGCGTGTCGGCCAGGACAACACGAAAACGGATCTCAAGATGGATCCACCGCCCGGACTCGAAGGCAACGCCCTGCGCAAATGGGCCTATCAGGTCTACATCAAGGACTATCTCCGCTGCGTCCAGTCCGTCGACGACAACGTCGGCCGCGTCCTCGATTACCTCGACGAAGACAAGATCGCCGACAACACAATCATCATCTACAACTCCGACCAGGGCTTCTTCCTCGGCGATCATGGCTGGTTCGACAAGCGCTTCATGTACGAGGAATGCCTTCGCACGCCGCTTCTCGTTCGCTGGCCCGGCCACACCAAACCCGGCACCGTGAACAACGACATGGCGCTCAACCTGGACTTCGCGCCCACGTTCCTCGACGCAGCCGGCGCCCCTGTTCCCAAGGACATGCAGGGCGTCAGCCTGAAGCCTCTCCTCGAAGGAAAAACGCCCAAAAACTGGCGCACGGAGATGTACTACCGCTACTGGATGCACTTGGGCGGCGGCCACAGCGTCACTGCCAATTACGGCATTCGCACGCAGCGATACAAGCTGATTTACTACTACGGCAAGGCCCTCGGTTCCAGTGGCGCCGTTAACCAGGACACCCCGCCCGAATGGGAGTTCTTCGATCTGAAAACCGATCCGCGCGAGATGAAAAATCTCTACAGCGACCCCGGTTCGCAGAAGCTCATCGCCCAGTTGAAACTGCGCCTGGCCAAGCTCCAGGCCTATTACAAGGACACGCCCGCTTAGCCGTTCGGCCGGCTGCGGCCCTCATCCTGGTACCGCTTCAGCAACGCTGTTAGCCGCGCCACGATCTCGGGCCGCCGCCGGTACAGATTCACCCGTTCCTGTGGGTCTATCCGCAAGTTGTACAACTGCCCGGCGGCATCGGGTTCGGAAACCGGCAACTCCGGCGCGATCTTCGCGTAATTGTTGTCGCCCGCGCCCTGATGCAGCAGCAGCTTCCAATCCCCCTGCCGAATGGCGAATGAGCCGTCGAAGGAGTGGTGCACCGTCGCCTCTCGAATCGGCCGCTTCCCCTTCTTGCCCAGCAGCGCCGGGAGCATGTCATAGCTGTCTTCGCCCGCCTCATTAGGCAGCGGTGCCCCGCTTACCGCCGCCGCCGTCGCCATCAAATCGGTCAGGCATAGCGTCTCCGTACTGGTCGCTCCCTTCGGAATCCGCCCCGTCCAACGCGCCACAAACGGCACCCGGTGGCCACCCTCCCAATTGTCCCGCTTCAGTCCGCGCAGCGTCCCCGACGCGTTGTGCCCGAACTCTTGCCGCACCTCGCGCACACACACTTCCGGCCCGTTGTCGCTCGTGAAGATGATGATCGTGTCCTCGCCAAGCCCCAAGCGGTCGACGGTCTTGATCAACTCGCCCACCACCCAGTCGGCCTCCATCACGAAGTCGCCATACAGCCCCACGCCGCTCTTTCCCCGGAACTCCTTCGCCGGCAGAATCGGCATATGCGCCGCGCTCATCGCGTGATACAGGAAAAAAGGCTGCTCACGATGTGCCTTCGCATGCTCTTCCAAAAACCGCACGGACACATCTTTCAGAGTTACGTCCACCGTCGTCAGATCAAATCCAGGGGACCGCATGCCCGCCCGGTACTCAGTCATCGGCTGATCTTTTTCAAAGTTCCCACCCGGTTCGGCGATGGTCGGCCTCCCCACGGTCGCGCGGTTCTCGATGTACGAATAGAGGTAATCCGTCGTCGGGCACGCCGCGTTGCCAAAGAAATAGTCGAACCCGCAGTCAACCGGCCCGCCCGTGATCGGCTTCGAAAAGTCGATCTGGCCGGCGTCGCGAATGTGCCCGTCCTTCTGCGTGACGATCTCGCCATTCGCCTTCGTGAACGTCATCCCGACGTGCCACTTTCCAACCGCCGCCGTGCGATATCCCTGTTGCTTCAACAGTCCGGCCACCGTCAGCCGGTCCGCTTCGATCATCGCCGGCGAATACGCCAGCAGCACGCCGCGCTTCAACCAGCCCCGCCACGCATATCGCCCCGTCAGCACTCCGTACCGCGTGGGGCTGCAAACCCCCGATGGCGAATGCGCATCCGTGAACCGGATTCCTTCCCGCGCCATGCGGTCGATGTTCGGCGTCGGAATCTTCGACGCCGCATGGAAACACCGCACGTCGCCATAGCCAACGTCATCAGCCAGAATGAACAGAATGTTCGGCCGTTTCGAGGGGCTTTTTTGCGCTCCCTGCGCCAGCGCGGAGGCCATTCCGCCGGTCGTTTTCAAAAAATCTCTGCGTTTCATGCGCCTGTCGTTCCTGCCAGCCGAGCCTACCACAAGCGGCGCCGAGTTCTAATGAATCCCTCTCCTCTTGCTACCCTAGTAGGAAGCACCATGCGAACACTCCGCTACGAGACAAAAAGCGGGATCGCGGTCAGCAGGACATTGAGCAAAGCCCCGTACCGGCGCGGCTTGCAGCCTTTACTCCAAAAGCTCGACCGCTTCCGCGGCTTCTACCTCTCCTCGGGATAC
The DNA here is from genome assembly GCA_947470805.1 of Acidobacteriota bacterium. Lineage (GTDB taxonomy): Bacteria > Acidobacteriota > Terriglobia > Bryobacterales > Bryobacteraceae. The sequence continues at coordinate 21,418 of CANIVU010000010.1, forward strand.
GAGTATCCCGGGCGGTATTCGCGCTGGGACATCGCAGCCATCACCCCACCCGTTGAAATCGTCTCCTCCGGACGCAAGGTCGATTTCAACCCGCTCAACGCCCGCGGCGAAATGCTCTGCCGCATGATCGGCCGCGCCATCGGCGCGCAGCCTTTCTGGGAAGACTGCCAGGTAGATGCCAATGGCGCTATCCGCGCCACGCTGAAGCCGCTGCCCGCCTTCTTCGCCGAAGAAGAACGCTCCAAGCAGCCTTCGGTTTTCAGCGTCCTCCGCGCGCTCGTCGAAGAGTTCCGCCACCCCGATGACTCGCGCCTCTCCCTCGTCGGCGCTTTCGGCTACGACCTGCTCTTCCAGTTCGACCCCATCCAGCTTCGCCTCCCGCGCGGCGACCGCAAGGACCTCCATCTCTTCTTCTGCGACGACATCTACTACATGGATCGCAAGAAGGAACAGATCGAGCGGTTCCAGTACGACTTCACTCTCGGCGATCTGACCACCGCCGGCCTGCCCCGCGAAGGCACCGCTGTCCCCAAGCAGACCAAGCGCAAGCCCACACCCATCACGAGCGATCACACGCGCGAAGAGTACATGGCCAACGTGGAAACCGTGCGCAAGGGCATGAAACAAGGCGATTTCTACGAAGTCGTCCTTCGCCAGTCGTTCAAAACCACCTATTCCGGCAGCCCTTCGAAGCTTTTCAATACCATCCAGCAGGCCAGCCCCTCGCCCTACGAGTTCATCCTCCAACTGGGCGAAGAACAGTTGATCGGCGCCTCGCCGGAAATGTTCGTCCGCGTCGAAGGACCGCGCGTGGAAACCTGCCCCATCAGCGGCACCGCCCGGCGCACCGGCGACCCGATGGTTGACGCCGAGAACATCAAGCAGCTCCTCATGTCGGCCAAGGAAGAGTCGGAACTCACCATGTGTACCGACGTCGACCGCAATGACAAGTCGCGCGTCTGCGTCCCCGGCTCGGTGAAGATTATCGGCCGCCGCCTCATCGAAAGCTACGTCGGCCTCTTCCACACTGTCGATCACGTCGAAGGCGTGCTCATGCCCGGCTTCGACGCCATCGATGCCTTCCTCTCCCACATGTGGGCCGTCACCCTCATCGGCGCGCCCAAAAAAGCAGCCTCCCAAGCCATTGAAAACCTGGAGAAGGATGCCCGCGGCTGGTATGGCGGCGCCGTCGGTATGCTCTCGCTCAACGGCGATATCAACACCGGCATCACCATCCGCACCGTCCACCTGAAGGACGGCTACGCCACCTATCCGGCCGGCGCCACGCTGCTCTACGATTCCGACCCGGCCGCCGAAGAAGCGGAGACCCGCATTAAGGCCACCGGCTTCTTCCGCGCCCTCGAAGGCCGCGGCAAGAAAGCCGTCGAAGAAAAACCCGCCCTCGTCGGCGAAGGGATCAAAATGTTGCTTGTCGACAACGACGACTGCTTCATCCAAACCCTCGCCAACTATGCCCGGCAGACCGGCGCAGAAGTCGTCACCTACCGCTCCGGGATCCCGGAGGCGATGATCGACGAAATCAATCCGGATCTGATCCTGGTCAGCCCCGGCCCCGGCCGGCCCTCCGATTTTGGCGTGCCGAAACTGGTCCAGTTCGCCGCTCGCGCCGGGTACCCTGTCTTTGGCGTCTGCCTGGGCCTGCAGGGCATCGTGGAAGCGTTTGGTGGCGTGTTGGGTGTGCTGGACTACCCCATGCACGGCAAGCCTTCCAAGGTCCGCCATTTCAATAAAGGCGCCTTTGCCGGGCTCCCGGAAACCATCCGCGTCGGCCGCTATCACTCCCTCTACGCCATCCCGGAAAAACTCCCGGATGTTCTGGAAGTCACCGCCGAATCCGAAGACGGCATCATCATGGGTGTTCGCCACCGCGAACTGCCCATAGAAGCCGTGCAGTTCCACCCGGAATCGCTGTTGACCCTGGAAGGCAACTGCGGACTCCATCTCATTGAAAACATCATCCGGCTTCACGGCCGGGCCAAGGCCAACCGTTGCGTAAGCCGCTAAAAGCGGCCCTGTACCTCGGCGTCTTCGCCTTCACGGCGATCTTCGCCATCAACTTTTGCGCCACTCTGTTCCAATGCGGCTGCCAGGGCATGTTTGGCTTGGCGGCCACCCACTGCAATATCAACGACCACGGCGGACGCCATTGCCCCTGGTGTACCCACGGTGGCGTCGGCTTTGTGGTCAGTATGGTACCAGTGTTTTTGGTGCAGGCCTGGGTCGTGTTTCGGACCGCCGATTGGGGTTGGAAAACCCGCCTGCTCATAGCCTTAGCTGCCTTCCCAGTAGTTGGGGGATTCTTCGGCGGCATTGTAGGATGGTTGCAGGGGTACTGGAACCATTGAACGTTGCCTGGTTGTTCCCCAAGTCCCATACTGGCTTGTAGAGGATAGACCCTTTCTCATGGACCTTTCTGATATCACCTACGTCGCCTATTTGATCATTTGCGCCCTCATCGCCTTGGCCATTGGCGAATCGGGCGGTGGCGGCGGGAAGCGTTCCCGGTTACCTGCCGCTGCGGCATGACCGACGTGATTGTCATCGGCGGTGGCCTTGCCGGCCTCTCCGCCGCCGCGGCCTTGGGCAGCACCGGCGCCACCGTGGAACTCTTCGAAACCCGCCCGTTCCTCGGCGGTCGCGCCACCTCGTACTCCCTCCCCGATTCCGAAGTCATCGATAACTGCCAGCACATCCTCCTGCGCTGCTGCGTAAACCTGCTCGACTTCTACCGCCGCCTCGCTGTCGAGGACAAAGTCCACTTCTTCTCCGAAATCCCCTTCATGGAGCCGGGAGGCCGGATCTCCATCTTCAAACGCGGCCTCCTCCCCGCCCCACTCCACTTCACCGAATCGTTCCTCCGTCTCCCGTTCCTCTCCCTGGCCGACAAAATCGCCATCGCCCGTGCCTTCCTGGGCATCATGTGGGAGCACAGCCGCCGAACGGATCTGGACGACATCTCCATGCTCGACTGGCTCCGCGAAAAAGGCCAAACGCCCAACGCCATCGAGCGTTTCTGGCGTCAGGTCCTCGTCAGCGCCATCAACGAAGAACTGGACCGTATGGCCGCCAGCCACGGCTTCCAGGTCGTCCGCCTCGGCTTCCTGGCGACAAATGATTCCTATGAGATGGGCGTGCCCAACGTCCCCCTCGGCGATCTCTACGGCTCTCACGCCTGGGGTCGCATGCCCAACGTCAGGCTCCGTCTCCGCGCCGCCGTCGAAAAGGTCAACGTCGAAGGCGGCCGCATCGCTGGCATCGTCAGCGGCGGCGAAACCCACACCGCCCGCCAGTACCTCTCCGCCGTCCCCTTCGAACGCATCGGCGCGCTCATTCCGGAAGCGGGCATCGACACCTCCGCCTTCTCCCACTCCTCCATCACCAGCGTTCACCTCTGGTTCGATCGGCCGGTCACCGAACTCGCCAACGCCACCCTTCTCGATCGCAATATCCAGTGGTTCTTCAACAAAGAGGAAGGCCGCTATCTGCAACTGGTCGTCAGTGCATCCCGCAATTTATTGGAGATGCCGCGCCAGCAGGTGATCGATCTGGCGCTGAAGGAACTCCGTGAATTTCTCCCCGCCGCCTGCGAGGCAAAGGTCCTGAAAGCCCATGTGGTGAAGGAAGCCCGTGCGACATTCTCCGGCGTCCCCGGTTTGCACGTCCACCGCCCGGAACCCAAAACCCGCCTCGAAAACCTCTGGTTGGCAGGCGATTGGACGAACTCAGGCTGGCCGGCCACCATGGAAGGCGCGGTCCGCAGCGGTTATAAAGCGGCGGAATTTACGGCGGCGGCGTTGGATCGTCCCGCACGCTTCCTGCTTCCCGACATAAAATAGAAAGGGTATGATGACGCGACTCCTGTTCACCTGTGTTTTCCTTGCCGCGGCGTTGCCCGTGCTGGCCGATCCGCCGATGACCAAGATCCGCGTGGAAGTCCGCAAGGCCGCCAACGACAAACCCGTCGATCGCGCCAGCGTCGTCGTCCGTTTCGTCGAAGGCCGCTCGGTCGTGAAACTCGGCAAGAAGATCATGACCAGCTACCAGATGCGCACCAACCAGGACGGCGTGGCCACCATGCCCCCCATTCCGCAGGGCAAGATCCAGATCCAGGTCATCGCCAAAGGCATGCAGACCTTCGGCCAGATCATCGAAATCGGCGAAGAAGAAAAGACGGTGGAGGTCAAGCTCAACGACCCCCAACCCCAATACTCCGTCCACCAGTAGGATTTCCCTGGGAGCCGGGCTACCGGGAAAAGCCGTAATTTAGGAATCGCCCTAGCTATTCCAACGCCGCGATGCACTCGATCTCAACGCGAGCATCCCGCGGCAACCGCGCCGCTTCCACCGTCGCCCGCGCCGGCGGATTCACGTGAAAATACCGCCCGTAGACCTCGTTAAACAGCGAAAACTCGCTCATATCCTTCAAAAAAACAGTCGTTTTCAACACCCGGTCCAACGAAGATCCGGCCGCTTCCAGTACAGCCTTCAAATTCTCCAGCACCCGCGCCGTCTGTTCGGCGATGTCTCCTTCGACAATCCGCCCCGTCGCCGGGTCCAACGGAATCTGCCCGCTGCAATAAATCAGCCCCCCATGCACAATTGCCTGCGAATACGGACCAATCGCCTGCGGAGCTAAGTCGGTTGCGACAACACGTTTTTGTGCCATGATTCCCTAGTTTAACCGCAACGACCCCGTCAATTCCCCCACCCGCTCAATCTTCTCCGCCCGGCAGAAATCGTCCAACTCCCGCGCAATCCGCACTGGTGAAGCCGGATCCCAGAACGTCGCTGTCCCCACCTCCACCGCCGTCGCCCCCGCCACCAGGAACTCCGCCGCATCTTCCCCCGTCGCAATCCCGCCCAACCCTACCACCGGAATCTTCACCGCCTTCGCCGCCTCATACACCAGCCGCAGCGCAATCGGCTTAATCGCCGGCCCCGACAGTCCGCCAAAGTTGTTCCCAATCCGCGGCCGGCGCGCCCGCGCATCCACCGCTAGCGAAATGAATGTGTTCACCAGGCTGATCGCGTCCGCCCCGGCGTCGGCCGCCGCCTGCGCCAGCGGGTCGATCTTCGCCACGTTCGGCGACAATTTCACAATCACCGGACGCTTCGTCAACGCTCGCACCCGCGCCACCACCCCGCCCAGCAGCGACGGATCGTTCGAAAAGAAAATCCCCCCATGCTTCGTGTTCGGACACGACACATTCAATTCATACCCCGCCAGCCCCTCTTCCCCATCCAAAATTCGGATTACCTCTTCGTAGTCTTCCACGGCATAGCCGAAAACATTCGCGAAAACCGGCGTCCCAATCTTCCGGATTCCCGGCAATTTGTCCTTCACAAACGCCCGCGCGCCAATGTTCTGCAGTCCGATGGCGTTAATCATCCCGCTCTCGGCCTCCCAGATTCGCGGCGGCTTGTTGCCGTCCATCGGCTCCCGCGAGAGCCCCTTCACGACGATTCCGCCCACCGCGCGCAGGTCAACAAGTGTTTCAAATTCAACGGCATACGCAAATGTGCCGGATGCCGCCAGAACGGGGTTTTTCAATGCGACGCCGCACAACGTCGTGGCCAGGCGGGAGGAGGTGGGCGATCCCATGTCTCTCCATTCTCCCAAATGCGCTCCCGCTCCCGAAGACTTCAGCGTTTTAACCCAGGTCCCATAAGGAAAATCCGGGTTCCGGCCGATTAGTATCTAAGGACCTGATCGCACTCTTGCATCCCAGCACGCACAATCCGGAACCCGCGCGTCATCGATCGCTCGCAACCAAGTTCTTCCTGTTTACGGCCGCCCTGCTGCTGTGGGTCGTCTTGGTTGTCGTCGCCTACGATGTCGCCTCCGGAAATGTCAGCATCGGAAAGAGTCTGCTTCTGTTCGCCGTGGTGCTCCTCATCGCCGCCGGCCTGGCCTGGATCACCATGCGTATCCTCGTTCGTCCGCTGCAGACGCTGCAAGCCGGCCTGCAGGCCGTCCGTGAAGGCCGCCTGGAGCGCATCCGCTACCGCAAGTCCGGCGACGAAATTGAATTCATTGCCCGCAATTTCAATCAGATGGTTGAGTCGCTGGAGACCAAGTCAAAAGTCATCCAGGAAAACCACGAACAACTGGAAACTCGAATCCGGCAGCGTACCGAAGAGCTCGAAACCGCCATGGGCAACGCGCTCGCCGCCAACCGGGCGAAGACAGAATTCCTCGCCAACATGTCCCACGAACTCCGTACGCCGATGAACGGATTCCTCGGCATGATCGAACTCGTGCTTGATAGCCCCCTGCAACAGGAGCAGCGCGAACAGCTCATCACCGCGCAACGCAGCGCACACGCGCTGCTGGCCATTCTCAACGACATCCTCGATCTCTCCAAAATCGAGTCCGGCCGCATGCAGTTGGAGTTCGTTCCTTTCTCGGTCCGCACGCACCTGCGCGATTGCGTTCGCCCTCACCAGGTGCGGGCCCAACAGAACTCGATCGACCTTCGTCTCCGCGTCGATGACGCCCTGCCCGACATGCTTGTCGGCGATCCGCTCCGCATGAAACAGATTCTCAATAACCTGCTCAGCAACGCGGTCAAGTTCACCACCAACGGGCACATCGATGTTCGCATCTCAGGTGAATCCGGCGATTCGCCGTCGGCCACCATGCTGGCGGTCTCCGTTCGCGACACAGGCGCCGGCATCCCCGGCGAAAAGCTGCCCCAGATCTTCGAAAAATTCACGCAGGCCGATGGGAGCATCTCTCGCCGCTTCGGCGGCTCCGGCCTCGGGTTGGCCATCACAAAGCACCTGGTCAATCTATTCCAGGGCACTCTCAGCGTCACCAGTCAAGTCGGCCGCGGCAGTGAATTTCTTGTCCGGCTTCCCATGGGCGTGGCCGCCACTGGATCCTGGGCTGTGCCTGCCGGTGAATCGAAGGCCACCCCCGCTCCGGTTTCAGCCAACGCGCTCATTCTCATCGTCGAAGACAACATCGTCAATCAGAAGGTCATCAAGGGTCTACTACAGCGAAAGGGCTACCGCATGGAGACGGCGCCCGATGGCAGTCAGGCGCTCAGCATGTTGGATCACTACAACTTCGACGCCATTCTCATGGATGTGCAAATGCCGGTGATGGACGGCCTCGAAGCTACCCGTCGCATCCGCGCGATGGAACAATGGCGCCAGATCCCGATCATCGCCATGACCGCCCACGCCATGAGCGGCGACCGAGAACGCTGCCTCGCCGCCGGCATGGACGCCTATCTCTCCAAACCGGTCAATTCGGCCGAACTATTCAGCCTCCTCGACTCCTATCTCGGTGCCGACAAACAGGCGCGCGCCGCTGGCGCCCCCACCCCCGCTGTTCCTGAACCTATCGATCCTCGCATTCGCGACGAAGTGTGCGAAGGCGATACCGCCCTCGTTGGCGATGTCGTCAATCTCTTCCTCCAACTGGCTCCGGAACGCATGGATAAACTCCAACGCGCGCTCAGCGCCGGCCAGTGCGATCTGGTTGCCGCCGAAGCCTCCGTCATCCGCCAATCGGCACAGCGGATCGCCGCCAATCCCGTTGCCGACCGCGCCCGCCGCATCGCCGAAGCTGCCGGCCGCCAGGACCAGGCTGCCATGCGCCACTCGCTCCTGCTCCTGCGCTCGGAACTCGATCGCCTCAAACGGCACGCCGGCGAACTCAAGCCGGCCTAGGCCAGCCGCGTAATCTCCTCCCACAGCGCCCGCACATCCTCCCGCGTTGTGGCCTGATTTCCGATTGCTACCCGCGCCGCATACCGGCCCTTCAACACCGTCTGCGAAATGAAGAACCGTCCCGTCTGGTTCATGGCCGCCACCAGCGCGCGCGTCCGTTCCTCCCCGGCCCTCAACCGGAAACACACCGCCGAAAACGGCGCCGGCGCCGCCAGTTCAAACCGCCCGTCCGCCTCCACCCAGCCAGCAAACTCCGCCGCCATCGCAATGTGTCCGCGGATCAGCTCCTGCAAAGTCTCCCGCCCGTAATACCGCAGCACATACCAAAGTTTCAGCCCCCGGAACCGCCGCCCCAACGCCACCCCGTAATCCATCAGGCTCACCTCCCGGGGATCGGATGTGGTCTTCAGATACTCCGGCGTAATCGTGAACGTACGTCGCAACACATCCGGAAACCGCGTATAAAACGCGCTGCAATCCATCGGCGTAAACAGCCACTTGTGCGGATTCACCACCAGCGAATGCGCCCGCTCGTTGCCGCGCAACATCCACGCGAACTCGGGCAACAGCGCCGCCGCGCCCGCATAGGCCGAATCGATGTGCACCCACACATTGTGCGCCTCGGCCACATCCAACACTGCCTCCAATGGGTCCACACTCGTCGTCGACGTCGTTCCCGCGCTCACAATTATGCAGCACGGCGTATACCCCGCCGCCACGTCGGCCTCCATCGCCGCCCGTAGAGCCTCCGGCCGCATCCGGAACGCCTCGTTACTCGCAATTTTCCGCAAATTGCGCAGCCCGATCCCTGAGGCAATCACCGCCTTATCAATCGACGAATGCGCCTGATCGGAGCTATACACCGTCAGCTTTTTCGTAATCCCATCCAGCCGCGAATCCGGGTCCGCCCACTCCCGCGCCGCCATCACCGCATGCATCGTGCTGATCGACGCGGTATCAAAAATCTGTCCGAAATACCCCGCGTCCAGACCCATCCACTCCCGCAGCCAGCCCAGCGCCACCTGTTCCAACTCCGACACCGCCGGCGAGGCGATCCAGTTCAACCCGTTCGTGTTCATCGATGCCGCCAGCATCTCCGCAATCACGCCCGGCACCGACGCCGTGCACGCAAAATAATTGAAGAACCGCGGATGATTCCAATGCGTCACCGCCGGTAGAATCACCTCTTCAAAATCCGCTTGAATCCGCGCCAGCGGTTCGCCCTGCTCCGGCCCGCTCGCCGGCAACCGGTCCATCAGTTCGCCCGGCCGCATATCCGGATTCACCCGAAAACGGGCAGGGTCTTCCAGGTACCGGGCGATCCATTCGGATGCTTCCGCCGCCGCGCGGCGGAAGGCTTCCACGTCATGCTTCATTCCCTAATTGTCGCCTGCGCACTCGTCCTTCATGGCGATCTCAAATCCGCGGAACCACTCCCCGAATTCATCGGCCTTCCGTTGCGCCGTCGGCCCGATCGGCAACGCCGGCGCGGCCTTCTTGAATCCCCGCGCTTTCATCGTCAACTGAATGCCGAACGGTGTCGGGAACGGGTCGATGTGCTCGATAAACGAATCGAGCAAAGCCCCGCGCCGCGCCAGCGCTTCGCTGTCGCCCCGCGTCGCCGCCCGGTCAATCGCCACGATCAACTCTGGGATCCCGCAAGCGCACCCGCTGATCACCCCATCGGCCTTCGCCCGGTGCGACGCCAGTAGCCGGTCGTTCCCCAGCAAATGCCGGAACGGCATCCGCTGCCGCAACGCATGCACCGCGTCGAAAATTTCCGTATTGCCGCTGGAATCCTTGATCCCCGCAAACTGCCCCGTCTCCAAAATCGCGCACGCTGTGGCCGCTTCCATCCCCGTCGTAAAGAACGGCAGGTTGTACAGCAAGGTGGGCGCCAATCCCGCCGTCTGCCGCGCGAAGGCGTCGTAGTAGGCGATGATCCCTTCCTGGCTATGCCGGAAGAAGTGCGGCGGCATCAGCAACAGCGCCGTCGCCCCCACCTCCGTCGCCTGCCGCGCCAACACCACCGCGCCCTCCAGCGTCGAATGCGAGACGTTCACAATCACCGGCGTTCGGCTCCGCCGTACCGCCATCTGCGACAGCCGCATCCGCTCTTCCACGTCGTAGTGAATGAACTCGCCGGTCGCGCCCAGTACCGCCACGCCCTTCACGCCGCGTTCATTCACAAAGTCCACAATGTCCAGCGCCTGGCTGATATCAATCGTGTGGCCTTCTTCACGCCGCGGCGCAATCACCGCCGCCATCGCGCCAAGCACGGCGCCCTCACCCAACCGGGTCATAATCTGTTCCTGTAGTTTTTAGTTTTTTGCCGGCACTGCCAAAACGGTGGCGGCTGTGTCTAGCATATCGCGCGAGGCCTCTGTAAACTCTCCCTGCCCCTGGCCTACCTATCCGCGGCCCATCGCGTTTAATAGGGAGAGGAGCATGTTTCCATTCATGCGTTATTGTTTATGGCTGCTCGCCGCCGGTCTCGCGCAGGCGCAGTTCTTCCCGCTCGAAGTCGGCAATCAATGGGTCTACCGTGTCGATGCCGGCCCCGTCAAAGAAGTCCGCGTCGCCGAAGTTCTCCGCATCGAGACCGTTGATGACAAAGAATACTTCGTCTACAAAGGAATCAACGGCGATACCGCCCGCCTTCGCCTCACGCCCGATAACAAACTGGTCCAGTGGAACGCCGACGGCACCGAATCCCTCTGGGCCGATTTCAGCGCCGCCGAAGGCGCCACCTTCACCACCGCGGTCGACCGCTGCACCGGCCGCGCCCGCGTCGAATCCCGTAATGGCAAAACCGAACTGCTCGGCCAGACCTGGGATGGTGGCTTCCAAGTCGCCTATAGCCCTGCCAACTGCGCCGACGCCGGCATCACCAATGACTTATACTTCCCGGGCATCGGCCTCGCCCAGCGTACCTATCAGAGCTTCACCGGCCCGCGCGTTTTCAAACTCATCTATGCCCGCCTCGGCACCGCCAGCATCGTCACCAGCGGCGACTTCAACTTCCGCATCCACCTCGCCCAGCGCACCTACGCCGGCCGCGCCCTCATCAACCTCCGCCTGACGCTCGAAAACTGGACGAAGGAGCCCCTCAAGCTGAACTTCACCAGTGGCCAGTCCTTCGACTTCGTCATCCGCGACGCCGCCGGCGAGGGCGTCTACTTCTGGTCGGCCAACAAACTCTTCACCGCCGAAGTCCGCGAACTGAATATCACCGGCGAAAAGAACTGGATCGCCACCGAAGAGCTGGACCTCAAGCCCGGCGAATACACTCTGGAAGCCTGGCTGGCCACCGCTGGCAAGCCCATGTACAAAGCCCAGCTCCCCCTCACCATCCTCCCCAACTAACCAGACAAATCCTGGGTGACTGTCACCCAGGATTTGTCTGACCACTCCGCATTGCGTCGCAGGGCGCAATGCAGAGACAATGTTCGCTTGCCCTCTCCCACCGCTCCGGTCAGCGAACCCATCGGCCCGCGAACCTTCCTCCTCGCCATCCTCGTCTCCATCCTCTGGGGCGGCAACCTCGTCTCCATCCGTGTCGGTGTCGATAGCGTTCCCCCGCTCTGGAGCGCCTTCTGGCGCATGGCCGTCGGCGTTCTGGTCGTCGCCGGCTGGTCGCTCTCCCGCGGCGTCTCCCTTCGCCCAGCCCCCTCCGAATGGCGCCCGCTCTTCCTCCTCGGCGTTCTCTTCACCACCCAAATCGGCCTGCTCAACTCCGCCAGCGCCATGACCTCCCCCTCCTACGGCGTCGTCATCCTCAACTCCTACGCCGTCTTCGCCAACCTCACCGGCCACTTCTGGCGCGGCGCCCACGGCGAGGATCGCCTCACCCCCATGCGCGTCCTCGGCCTCTCCGTCGCCATCGCCGGCCTCGTCGTCCTCACCATGGGCCGCGCCCCTAAGGCACTCGCCCCCCAACCCCTCCTCGGCAACCTGATGATGGTCGTCTCCGCCTTCCTCCTCGGCTACCGCCAGGTCTACACCCGCGTCCTTGTCCAGAACATCCACCCCGTCCGCACCGTCGTCTGGCAAATGGCTTGGTCCGTCCCCCTGTTCCTCGCTATCGCGGCAATCTCCGAACCCATGGTCTACGGCCACGTCACCTGGCAAGCCGTCGCCGCCATCTCCTACCAGGGCGTCATCGTCGCCGGCATCTGCTTCATCGTCTGGGCTGAACTGCTGAAGAAACACGCCGCCGGCACCCTGTCGATGTTTTCGTTCCTCGTCCCCATCGCCGGCATCGCCCTCTCCGGCTGGATCTTCAACGAACCCCTCACCCCCGGCCTCGTCGTCGGCGGCCTGCTCGCCCTCACCGGCGTCTTCATTGTCACCCGCACCGCCAGCTGACTACCGGCTCCGGAACGCCTCGCTCTGCACCACCAGTTCCACCAGGTCCCGCAGCCCATTCCCACGGGCCCCAACGGCGACACCAATCGCCTCCACCCGCCCCCGGTCCGCCGCGTCAAACTTGCGCCCGCAAGCGTACGTCAACAGCCGTTCCGTCAGCACCCGCGTAAACGCCGCCTTCCGCGCACCCAGCGCCTGCCGCAGCCCGACGATGTCGGTGAACTTCTCCCCCGTCGTCAACTCTCCGGAAGCGTCAATCTCCCGGCCTCCCGGATACTTCGCGCGCCACCGTCCAATCGGATCAAAATTCTCCAACGCAAACCCCGGCGGGTCAATCGACCGGTGACACGACATGCACGCCGCGCTCTCCCGGTGCTTCGTCAGCAAATCCCGCACCGTCTTCGCCCCCCGGACATCCGGATCCAACGCCGGTACATCGTCGGGCGGCGGTGCCGGCGGCGTGCCGAAAATGTTCTCCAACACCCACACCCCGCGCGTCACCGGCGACGTCTCAATCCCGTTCGCCGACACCGTCAGAATGCTCCCATGCCCCAGCAATCCGCCCCGCCGCGCATCCGTCAACTCCACCTTCCGGAACACATGCCCGCCCACGCTCGGAATCGCATCCGCCATCCCATAGAGCCGTGCCAACGGCTTGTTCAGAAAGCTGTACCGCGCCTCGATGAAGTCGTGAAGGCTCTTGTTCTCATCCAGCAGATGCCGCATCAGCATCCGCGTCTCGGTCTTCATCGCGTTCTGTAGATCGTCCCAATAATAGGCGCCAAACGCGTCCCGGTCCGGCGGCATATCGCCAAGGCTGCGCAGGTTCAGCCAGCTGTCCAGAAAGCCCTCCACGAAAGCCTTCGCCCGCGGGCTCGCCAGCAGTCGCCGCGTCTCCGCCCGCAGCACGTCGTCCCGCAGCAACGCTTCCGTACTCGCCTGCCGCAACAGCGCCTCGTCCGGCATCGTCGACCACAGGAAATACGAAAGCCGCGAAGCCAGTCCATAGCTGCCTCCCTCGTTGCCCACGTAGAGAAACGCCGGCGAACACAGCACAGCCTTCAGCGCGTCTTTCAACGCTCCCTCCGGCGATACGCCGGTCGCCCGCCGCTTCTCCGCGATCGCCACCAGCCGGTCCACCTCCGCCGCCGTCGCCGGCCGTCGATACGCCCGCGTCGCGAACTTCGCAATGATCTCCCGCGTCCGCTCCGGCGCAAACGGCCGGTCGCCATACAGCACCTGCTGGCTCGCCGGAATCGCCGGCGGATCAATCGGCCCGCGAATCTCCACCTGATGAATCCGGATCTGCGGAATCGGCCCGTACTTCATCATCGCGATGCGCCCCGGCACAATCCCCTGCGCCACGTTCCGCTGGTCTTCCGGCAGATACTGCGGAAACCGCCGCGCGAACGTGCTAAACACGTTTCGCACATTGTTCATTCCGTTCGGAAAGATGAACCGTGGCTGATACCCCGCGTCCAGTCGCACCCGGAACGTCACCCAATTTGGCCCACCGTCGGCCAGGTCCACTGGCTCAGCCAGCAGCGGCTGCAAAGGTTGCTCATGCTGCAAATAGCCCGCCCGAGCATTCCCCGCCACCACCCCAAACCGGAACGGTGCCTCCGGGTCCATGCCGAATAACTTCGCCTCGTACGGGTTCTTCCTGTGCAGCGCTTCCACCTGCGCCCTCACCTCATAAACCCCGTCGTAGGGAACCCCTTCGGAAAAAGCATGGAGCGGTGCGTAAGCGCCCGCGTAATGTGGCGTCCTCGGATGCTCGAACAGCGACATGTACTGCATCAACTGGTTGCGCGTCCGCGCCCCGTCCAGCTCTTTCTGCTGCCGGAAATGATCCTTGAAAACCCACGTCCGTGCCGCCGGTGCCGGCTTGCCCGGCAGGGCCTTCTCAATCACCGCCTCCGCTGCGTCCAGATACTGCTCCAGCAAATAGCCCGAGGTCACCAGCGTCTCCCCGATGTTGTCCATGTGCGCGTACTGCTGATCGCGCGGGAACTTGCTCGTCGGGTCGAACTGATCCATCTCCATCCGTAGCAGATCGCCAATCGTGTTCACATACTCCCGTCGGTTCATCCGCCGCAACGCCACCTTCGCGGGCGCCTGCCGCGCTAGATGCCCAAGGAACGCCTCCCGCTCTGCCCGCCCAGGTTGTTTGGCCTGCTGGGGCGGCATCGTTCCGGCCTCCACCCGCCTTGTTACCGCCGCCGCGTCCGCCGCGTTCAATGGTCCCCGGTCGAACCGCCGGTTCGCCAGCTGCGCCTTTTCCCCATGGCACGGCGTGCAGTAGGTGGCAAGAAAGCTCGCCGCCGGGTTCGTCGCCGCGGCAAGCAGTAGAACAATCGAAAACGTCATCGCCCTAAATCCCGCGCAGCGTGCCTGTCGACAACGCAAACTTCTGCTGCTCAACTCCAAACCGCTGCAGCATACTCACAAACAGGTTCGAAAGCGGCTGCCGCCCTGGCCCACTCGTCGGCAGTGCCTGATACGAACCGTGCTTGAATCCACCTCCCGCCAGCACCACCGGCAGATTCAGATTCGTGTGCGCGTTTCCATTCCCCATCCCGCTGCCAAATAGCACCATCGTATGATCCAGCAACGACCCATCCCCGTCCTCGATCCCCTTCATCTTGCCCAAAAACCGCGCGAACTGCTCCGTCTGGTACCGTTCCAGCTTCACCAGCAGGTCAATGCTCTCCTGCACCTGTCCGTGGTGCGACAGCGAGTGATACTCTTTCCGCACGCCCAGCACCGCGGCCTCAAACCCGCCGGCAATTTCCAGCGTCGCAATGCGCGTCGAATCGGTCTGCAACGCCAGCGCCATCAGGTCATACAGCACCGGAATATCGTTCACCAACCCCTGATTCTCCGGCTCCTTCATCGGCGCCGCCGGCTTCGGCACGCCCGCCCACTTCTGCCGCAGTTCCAACACCTTCTCCACATCGCGAACGGAAGTGAAATACTCGTCCAGCTTCTGCCGGTCCCGCTCGCCCAACTGCCGCTGCAACGACTTCGCGTCCCCATTTACCGCATCCAGAATCGAGCCCTGCAGCGTCAACCGGTCCTTCGTTCGGACCTGTTCGCTTTCGCTCTCACTCACGAACAACTTCCGGAACAGCTCCCGCGGCCCCTGGATCGGATTCACCCGCGTCCCGCTCCGCGTCCAACACATCATGCACCCGCCGTGTAGCCCCTCTTCCGAACCCAGCGTCAGCGAGGGAAACCGCGTGGCTCCGCCCACCGTTTCCGCCATCCGCTGATCCAAGCTAATATTCCCGTCCGGCATGCCCTTGGCGTCCACCTGCCGCACACCGCTCAAAAACGAATGCACCGCGAAATGGCCGCCCTTCACACCGTGGTCTAGCCCGGAGAACACCGTGACATCCTTGCGATGCTTCGCAATCGGTTCCAGCAGGTGCGGCGTGTCGTAATCAGCGCCTTTGGCCTTGGGGAAAAACTGTTGTGAATAAAACCCAAACGCGTTGCCAATCGCAACCATTCGCATCGGCCGCACCGTCTTCGCGTCCGCGCCCAGCGCCGTCACCGCCAGCCCCGACCCCAACACCCTCGCTCCCAGCGAGTCAAGAATCGGCAACGCCAGTCGCACCCCGGCAGCGCGCAGGAAGAATCGGCGGCCAGCAAGGTCGGGTCGGTTCGTCGGCATGCGGCGATTCTACCAACTCCGTGCCCCCCTCGCCGCCAGCAACTCCGCTACCCCCTGTTTCCTGCACCGCACCGCCCGCCCGAACGGCGTCACCCCGTTCTTGTCCCGCGCCTCAATGGCCGCCCCGCAGTCCAACAACGCCTCAGCAATCCCAGTAAACCCCCGCCGCGCCGCCATATGCAACGGAGTTGCCCGCATTACCCCATCACAAGCATTCACGTCCGCTCCGGCCCCGACCAGCAAACGGACAATCTCCGGCCCCGTCGCGGCCGCACACCCATTCGCCACCGCGTACAGTGCCGTATGTCCGCCGCGGTCCATCAACCCCGGGTCCCCTCCAAGCCGCAGCACCACGGTCACCACCTCCACACATCCCGCCGCCGCCGCATAGTGCAACAGCGGCCGTCCTCCAAAGCTCTCCACGCCGAGCCCTGGCTCCCGTTCCACCGCCGCCTCCACAAATCGAATCAACGCCACCCGCCCCGTCCGCATCATCCGCGCCAACAGCCCAACAAACACCGCCGGTCGCCCCGCAAACGCCTCCACCCGTGCCACTACTTCCTCATCCCGCCCGTCCACAATCGCCGCCACTGCCTCATCCAACTCCCGCTGCCCGGTCCACCGTCCGTCCGCATCCCCGCCCGCCAGATACCGCACACCCTGAGTAAACAACTCCCGCAACCCCTCCCGCGTCTCTTCATTCACCGGTTCGGCCGCCACCGTTGCCATCATCAATTCCAACCACGCCTTCCGCTCGGCCGGCCCGATCTTGAACCGCGCATGCGACTCCCGCAAACTCAACCACCACCGCTTCTGCGTCGCCGTTTCATCCCCTCCCAGAAACTGAACCAGGAACGCGGAAAACTCCTCAATCGCGCACCGCATACTCTTCCCCGGAAACAGCGGCCGCAAAACCGGGTCCGCTCCCACCCGCCCGTAAAAGGACTCCGCCAGCCGCCGGCACCCAGCCTCTCCGCCCAACGATTCCAGCAAACCCATGCCGAATTGTACCCTTCGGGCTACACTGTCAACCATGCGCCTCGCCCTCTGGGTCCTCGCCACTCTTGCCCTCTCCGCCCAGCCCAACTATCAATACTTCTTAAACGGCAACGCTGCCGACGTGCAACCCAAACCCATCCCCGGCTACCTCCTCGCCGGCGGCGGCAAGGACGTCGACCCTGCCTTTAAATGGTTCCTCTCCCGCGCCAACGGCGGCGACGCCCTTGTCCTCCGCGCCTCCGGTGGCGACGCCTACAACCCCTACTTCCACACCCTCGCCAAACTCGACTCCGTCGAAACCATCATCTTCAAAAACGAATCCGCCGCCCGCGAACCCTTCATCGCCGAAAAGATCCGCAACGCCGAAGCCATCTTCCTCGCCGGCGGCGACCAGTGGAACTACATCCGTTACTGGCGCAACACCCCCATCGCCGAAGCGCTGAACGACGCCATTCGCCGCGGCGTCCCCATCGGGGGCACCAGCGCCGGCCTCGCCGTTCTCGGCGAATTCGCCTTCTCCGCCAAGCACGACACCGTCACCACCCCCGAAGCCCTCGCCAACCCCTACGACGAAAAAGTGGACATCTACCAGGGCCTGCTCAACATTCCCCAACTAACCTGCTTGATCACCGACAGCCACTTCGCCAAGCGCGACCGCATGGGCCGCCTGCTGGTCTTCCTAGCCCGCATCAAGAAGGAGTCGAAGTGCTCCACAGTCCGCGGCCTCGGCATCGATGAACGCGCCGCCGTGACGCTCGACCCCACCGGCCACGCCCAGGTCATGGGCGAAGGCGCCGCCTACCTCGTCCAGCTCTCCGCCACCCCGAACATCCAACCCAACACCCCCGCCACCATCCCCGCCATGCCCGTCACCGCCATCCCCGCCGGCCAGTCGTTCCAAATGAACAAATGGCCCGCAAAGACTTACGAACTCTCGGTCGCGAATGGCGTTGTCAAATCCAGCAAGGACGGCCAGTACGGCGCTACATAGGCAGGGAGCATCGCAACTCAGAATTGGGTATCGCGTACTCCCAACGCCATTGCCCGGAGCGATGACACGTACTTTCTCCCGGCACAGCGCCAGGCAAACGTCCTACCGTCGCAACGGCCTGCTAAACGGAATATCCACCTCCGTAAACCCACCGGCTACAACCGAGTTCACCGCCTCCACCACCCGCTCAATACACGGCCGAACGTCCGGCCACTGTTGCTTGCCCAGGATGACGACCGCAATTCTCCGCCCCTCCAGACTCTGCTGATACCTCAGGTTCTTGTCGGTAGTAACAAGCACTTCAAACCGCGCCTCTTCCGCCGCCGCCAGCAACTCGCCATTCGTCAATCGGTCCCATCCAGCATCTTTCGCCTTCGTCACCTCATGCCCTTCAAGAAACGCAATCAGTGGCGCCGGAACGCCGTGATCAAGCAATACGCGCATCGGGCGGAGCAATCTGCCGGCCATCCGGCAGCGGCGCCTCCAAGCTACGGGCCGCAAACGTCAACACGGCTGCAATCTGCTCATGGGACACGTCAAACCACTCCATGATCTCCTCGATGCTCGCGCCCGCCTCCAGATTCTCGAACACAGCCGACACAGGCATCCGAGTATCTTTAAAAACCCACGCCCCGCTCACTTTTCCAGGGATACTTTCCACCGCCGGGCATTGGGACCAGTCGAGTGCTGCCATGATTGGAATCCTCTTCTCTTTACAATACCCCGCCGCACTTGCAAACTTCCCCCACCCCGTACCCACCCACCCCGCCAAACAACGTCATAATAAAACCAAGGCAATTCCGCCAAGGCATCGCTTTCCCAAAAATTGAGGCCCAATGAACTTCCGGCTCGCCGCGGCCTGCGCCGCCCTTGTGTCCGTAGCTTTCGCGCAAACCCCCGCTCCAACGATGCCGCGCCCGCGCATCGGCAAGCCCCCCATCCTCCCCGTCTCCCAGGTCAAAAAAGGCATGCAGGCCATCGCCTGGACCGTCTTTGAAGGCACCGAGCCCGAAGCCGTCCCCGTCGAAATCATCGGCGTCTGGAAAAACGCCAACGGCCCCAAAGCCGACGTCATCCTCGGCCGCATGGGCGGCAAAGCCCAACGCACCAACGTCGCAGGCGGCATGTCCGGCAGCCCCGTCTACGTCGATGGCAAATTGATCGGCGCCATCGCCCTCCGCCTCAGCTTCTTCTCCCCCGACGCCATCTGCGGCATCACCCCCATCGAAAGCATGCTCGAAATCAACGAGCTCGACGCCTCCAAACCCGCCCAGCGCGCCGCCATCGAAGTCCCCGCCGAACTCCTCGCCGGCTCCGGTATCCCCGCCCAACAATCCCTCACCCTCCAACCTATTGACACCCCCCTCTCGATCTCCGGCGCCCACCCCGACGTCTTCCCCTACTTCAACGGCATCTTCAAAACGCAGGGTCTCCAACTCGCCCAGGGCGGCTCCACCGCCGCCCTCAAAGCCACCACCCTCGCCCCCGATTGGAAGACCTCTCTCAACCCCGGCGACACCGTCTCCATGATCCTCGTCTCCGGCGACGTCAACATCTCCTCCGGCTGCACCGTTACCTATAACGACGGCACACGCGTCCTCATCTGCGGCCACGCCTTCCTCAACATCGGCCCCGTCAACATGCCCATGGCCAAGGGCGAAATCCTCTGGACCCTCGCCTCCACCTTCCAGCCCACCAAAGTCTCCAACGCCACCGAAGTCGTCGGTACCTTCACCCAGGATCGCCACCTCGGCATGCTCGGCAAGCTCGGCGAAAAGCCCCGCATGATCCCCGTCAAACTCACCCTACGCTCACTCAACGCCCAGGGCGCCGCCTTCAAAACGAACACCCTCAATTTTGAAGTGATCGAGAGCCAGCGCTTCACGCCCCAACTCATGATGCTCGGCATGTTCAACGCCATCTCCGGCATGAACGAATTCGCCGAGGACACCACCTACCGCATCGCCGCCAACGTCAATCTCGCCAATGGCCAGAAGCTCGACCTCCACACCATGCTCGCCCCCAGCGAACTCCCCGTCCCCGCCTCCCTCCAATCGGCCATGTGGTTCGGCGACAAGTTCAATAAGCTCTTCGGCAACGCCGTTCGCATGCCCGACGTCGGCCGCGTCGAAGCGACAATCGATCTCATCCCCGAACGCCGCACCGCCGCCATCGAATCAGCCTGGATCCCCTCCGCCGAAGTCGAAGCCGGTGCCGAAATCCCCGTCAAAGTCTTCCTCCGCCCCTACCGTGGCGGCCGTGTCGAACGCGAACTCAAACTCAAAGTCCCCACCGGCCTCGCCCCTGGCAACTACAGAATCCAGCTCAGCGACGCGACGGCCCTTAACAACATGCAGAACATGACGCCTCTCGCCAACCGCTTCATGGAGCTCTCCCAAACCGTTTCCCTCATCAATCAGGAGCGCGCCAACAACCGCCTCTACGCCACCCTCGTCCAACCCCGCCCCACCGTCTACACCGACGATCGCACCCTCCCCAACCTCCCCAGTTCCGTCCTCAACGTCATGCAAAACGGCCGCAGCGCCAGCCGCAGCTTCATTGCAGCGCCCGAAACCGCCGTCGCCGAGCAATCCGTCCCGTTCGATTACGTTGTCACCGGCAGCCAATCGCTGCGCCTTACCGTCAAATAACGAAAACACTCATGCGCCCTCTTCCCTTCGTGCTGGCCCTCGCCGCCCTCTCCGCGGCCTTCGCTGTCGATACCCGCTTCTGGACCTTCGCCTCCAAAGAGGATCACGACAAAGCCACCCTCAAACGCCTCTCGCTCCGCAGCGATGGCCGTATCACCCTTGCCCCGGCCGCCAGGGAACTCCACGACGCCGGCGTCTCCTACCTCTGGGCCGTCGCCCGCGGTGCCGATGGCGCCCTCTACACCGGCGGCGGCAACCCCGGCGCGACAACCGCCAAGCTCTTCCGCGTCCAGAACGGCCAGTCCACCGTCCTCGCCGAACTCGCCGGCCTGCAAATCCAATCCATCGCCACCGATTCGGCCAACCGCGTCTACGCCGCCACCGCCCCCGATGGCAAGGTCTTCCGCGTCGGCCCCACCGGCACCACCGAGGTCTTCTACGACCCCAAGGCCAAATACATCTGGGCCATCGCCTTCGATAAATCCGGCAACCTCTTCGTCGCCACCGGCGACCACGGCGAAATCCACAAGGTGACCCCGCAAGGCCAGGGCTCCGTCTTCTTCCAAACCGATGAAGAACACGCCCGCGCCATGGTCGTCGATGCCTCCAACAACCTCCTCATCGGCACCGAACCCAGCGGCCTCATCATCCGCGTCAGCCCCGCGGGCGAAGGCTTCGTCCTCCACCAGGCCGGCCGTCGCGAAGTCACCGCCCTCGCCGTCGCCCCCGATGGCGCCATTTATGCCGCCGCCGTCGGCACCCGCACCGCCGCGCCGTCCGCCGCGCCCCCACCCGCTCCCGCCGCCGCGCCCATCTCCATCACCGTAACCGCCAACGGTGGCTCCGGTCCCGCCCCGGCCGCTCCCCGCGCCGCCCCGCCCACCCTAACCCCCTCCAGCGTCTCCGGCGGCTCCGAACTCATCCGCATCGCCGCCGATGGCTTCCCCCACCGCGTCTGGTCCGACGGCGCCGAAATCATCTACGCCATCACCTTCGACAAAACCGGCCACCCCATCCTCGGCACCGGTAATAAAGGCGGCATCTACCGTGTCGATAGCGACCTCCAGTCCACCCGCCTCCTCACCCTCGCCCCCACCCAGGTCACCGCCCTTAACTCGGATTCGAACGGCGCCATCTACGCCGCCACCGGCAACATCGGCAAACTCTTCCAAATCGGACCCGCCCTCGAAAAGGACGGAACTCTCGAAAGCGAAGTCCTCGACGCCAGCTGGTTCGCCGACTGGGGCCGCCTCGCCCCCAAAACCACCGGCACCGTGACCTTTGAAACCCGCTCCGGCAACCTCGACCGGCCCCAGAAAAACTGGAGCAACTGGGCCCCCTTCACCGGCCGCGTCAGTTCCCCCGGCGCCCGTTTCCTCCAATACCGCGCCACACTATCCGGGGACGCCGCCGCCATCACCGGCACTGAAATCGCCTACCTCCCCCGTAACGTCGCCCCCCGCGTCGAACAGATCGAAATCACCGCCCCCAACTACCGCTTCCCCAACCAGTCGTTGACCATGACGCCGTCCTCCACCCTTACCCTCAGCGGTATGTCCAGCCGGTCCGTGAACACCCAGTCCACGCCGAGCAATGACCCCGGCAGTGTCACCCTCAACCTGGCCAAAGGCTACCAGGGCGCCCGCTGGAAAGCCGGCGACGCCAACGGCGACACGGTCCACTACACCGTCGAAATCCGCGGCAAAAACGAAACCACCTGGAAGGTCCTGAAGAAGGATCTCGCCATCCGCCAGTTCAGCTGGGATTCCAGCGCCTTCCCCGATGGCGAGTACGTCCTCCGCGTCTCCGCGACCGACGCCCCCTCCAATCCGCCCGGCAAAGGCCTGACGGACTCGCTCGAAAGCGAGCCCTTCCTCATCGATAACACGCCCCCCGTCATCCGCAATCTGGCCGCCACCGGCAACGGCAACCGCGTCACGATCACCTTCAACGCCACCGATGCCGCGACCATCCTGACCAAGGCCGAATACAGCATCAACGCCACCGAATGGATCTACCTCGAACCGACGACAAAGCTCTCCGACTCCCGCGACCACAGCTACACGGTCACAGTCGATCGCCCCGCCGGCGAACTAACCATCGCCGTCCGCGTCACCGACGAGTTCGAAAATCACGCCGTCGAAAAGACCATCCTCAAGTAGTCGCCGCGCCATCGATCTTGGCGGCCAGCTCTCGTAGCAGCGCCGCCCCGTCCCCCCGGTACGCGCTGCCGTGCTGACACGCCAGCAGTGCCGGGTCCAACGCCGCCAGCCGCTCCAGAATCGCCGTCGTGCTCGTGGCATGCGCGTAGTAGTCCATCATCCCGCGCATCCCCTCGCTCGCCGTCAGAATCTCCGATTCCGTCACCGGCGGCAGCCCCGCCCCTGCCTGCGTGAACAGGTCTCCGCACAATAGCGTCCGCGTCGAAATATCGAACAAAACTCCGCAATCCCAGCCGTGCGGTACGTGCGGCGTATACATCCATTTCATCCGCCGGCTGCCGATCGAAAACTCCTCCCCATCCCGCAGCCCGCGCGCCGGCCGGATTCCATAGTCGTTCAGCGACGTCATCACTCCCACCTCGGTCCCGAACGGAGTCGCCTGCGGCGCCACCGCCAGCAGCTCGTTCAACGCGCCGTACTCGTCGGCTTCAAAATGCGAACCCCCAATCCACCGCAGCTTCTCCGCGGGCATCACTTTGGAAATCGCCTCCAGTGTCACCGGAAACAGCTTCCGGTACCCCGTGTGGAACAGTGCCGGTTCATCATCGTCAATCAGATAGGAATTGAACGTAAATCCTCCGGGAATCACATCCAGCGGCGTGCTGATGCGATAAATGCCCGCCGCCACTTCGTCAACGCGTGTATTCGTAATCATGCCCGGATGTGTAACGAAAAACCGCCCCGTTACACATAAAATGTGTAGCAATGGAAATCTCCTCCCTTGATGACGCGGCCCTCGCCCTCCGAATCCCCGCCGGCGACCCCACCGCGGAAGCCGAACTCTTCCGCCGCATGGCTCCCCGCGTCCATCTCTACGGCCTCCGCCACCTCCGCGATCGCCACGCCGCCCAGGATCTCTCCCAACAGGTCGTCGTCACCGTCCTCGAAGCTCTCCGCGCCGGTCGCCTCCGCGAACCTGAAAAGCTCGCCTCCTTCGTACTCGGCACCGCAAAAATGATCGTCCTCGACATGCGCCGTGGCGCCGGACGCAGAAAACACCTCCTCGAAACCTTCGGTGCCAGCGTCCCCGAACCCGCTCCGCCACCACTCCCCCAACTCGATCACCAACATCTCACCCGCTGCCTGCAAAATCTCAAGGAACGCGAACGCGCCGTCATCGTCATGTCGTTTTACGACGAACAGTCCAGCGACGAAGTGGCCCGCTCACTCGGCGTCTCCGAAGCCAACGTGCGCGTCATTCGCCACCGCGCCATCCACCAGCTCCGCGATTGCATGGGCGTGGCCGCATGAGCTGCCCAACCCCCATCAGTGCCGCCATCCTCGCCGACTACTGGCTCGCCGCCCTCACCGAAGCCGAAGAACAGGCCACCGAGGAACACCTCTTCGCCTGCGACGAATGCGGCGCCCGGCTCCGCGAAATCATCGCCCTCGCCGAAGAGGTACGGCGTGTCGCCCGCGCCGGTTCCCTCCGCATGGTGGTCAACGATTCAATCCTGCAACGCGCCGCCAACGAAGGCCTCCACGTCCGCGAATACGCCCCGCCCCCCGGCGGCGCCGTGCAATGTACCGTCACCGCCGAAGACGATTTTCTCATCGCCCGCCTCGCCGCCAACCTCTCCGGTGCCAAGCGAGTCGATCTCAGCCTCTGCAACGAAGACGGCGTCGAACACCTCCGTCTGCCCGATATCCCGTTCCATGCCGCCGCCCCCGCCATCCTCTACCAGGAGTCCATCCCCTGGGCCAAGGCCATGCCGTCAAACCATCTCCTCGTCCGTATGATCGCCTTCGATGCCACGGACCGTGAACACCTCCTCGGCGAGTACCACTTCCACCACACCCGCTCCCTGCCCGGTCCCGGATCGCCTCCCTGACAATTCCCGCGCCCGCCCTCCTTCCCCGCGATCTCTTCTAAAAGGACAGCGGCTTCATCCGCACCTTCTTCGGCCTCTAACAGCCCAACCTCTTGATCAACGGCGTGTCGTCAAACACCGTCAAAATCCCCATCCGCCAGCGCTAACCGGCCAGCCCCAAAACACTCTCCAACAAAACGTTCGCCCCATTCGCGCAATCGCCCCACGAAGTAAGCTCCTTCGGCGAATGACTAATCCCCCGGGCACTCGGAACAAATATCATCCCCATCGGCATCAGCGTAGCCATCATCTGCGCATCATGTCCCGCCCCACTGGGCAAATGTCGTGTATCCAATCGCAACTTCCCAGCCGCCCCCGCAATCGCCCGCTGCATCTCCACCGCGGCCTCCGCCGCGTCATTGTGAACCTTGTGAGTCAACCGAATCTCCGTCCGCGACTCCCGTGCGATCGCAGAAGCCCGCCCTCGAATCTTCTCCATCAACCGTTCCAATTTCGCCGCCGACAGATCCCGCAGCTCAATACTCATCCGCACCTCGCCCGGAATCACATTGGCCGCATTCGGGCTCACCTCCATATGCCCCACGGTCCCCACCTGCGCCCCCGCCTCCCCCCGAACCACCTCCCGCACGGCCAGCGCCAACTCGGAAGCCGCCAGTAGCGCATCCTGCCGGTCGGCCATCGGTGTCGTCCCGGCGTGATTGGCAACCCCAATCACCACCGCCTCATACCGGTCAACGGCAACAATGCCATCCACGATCCCAACCGGCACCCCATCGCGAGCCAGCGTCCCGCCCTGCTCAATGTGCAATTCCAAATAGGCGTGATAAGCCCCCTGCGCAATCCGTGCGCGCTCAATCCGCGCCGGATCCCCGCCAATCCGCCGGATCGCCTCCGCCTTCACCATCCCACCCGAAACGTGGTCCAACTCTCCCGGCACCAACTTTCCCGCCGCCGCCCGGCTCCCGTTCAAACTCGCCCCGGCAAACGTCGCCTCCTCGCACGCCCAAATCACAGCGGTCAGCGGCCGCCGCGTCACCACCCGGTTCGCCTGCAAAATCCGCAAAATCTCCACCGCCGCCAGCGATCCCAAATCGCCGTCAAAGTTCCCGCCATTCGGTACCGAATCGATATGCGACCCAAACAACACCGGCGGCAACGAATGGTCCACCCCCGCCCGGTCGGCAAAGATATTCCCCGCCGCGTCCACCCGTATCCGGGCCCCCGCGGCCTCTAGTAGTGAAACCACAAACCGCCGCCCGGCAATATCGGCATCGGAGTATCCCACCCGATTGACGCCGCTCTGAAACGTGCCCCCCGCCGGCTGCCCGAACACGCTCAGCGCAGTCAGCAACTCCTGCATCCTGTCCGCCTCAATACCCGGCACCGCCGGGGCCGCCAATCCGACACCCCCGGCAAGGGTCCCAAGAAAAATGCGGCGGTTCATCCTGCTAGCCTACACGACAGAAACAGAACACGTCTCCACCACATCCACCCAACCAACTCGCCCAAGTGCCTGTCCCACGCCATCCGCTCAGTCTGCCAATCCCAACGAGAAATAGTGGTATGGCACAGTTTGACACAATGTGCCAGGAGTGATAACCCTAGGGGATGGCCACCCACCGGACTACCGTCAACATATCCATCACCCCGGAGCTCGACGCCTTCCTGCAAAGTCGCGTAAAGTCCGGCCGGTATCAGACAACGAGCGAAGTGGTGCGGGATGCCCTCCGGCTCCTGGAGCGCCATGAGCAGGACCGGGAACAAGCCGTCCATCAGCTCAAAGCGAAGCTCGAAAGAGGCGCCGCCCAGGCTGAGCGCGGGGAACTGCTCGATGGCGGCGAAGTCTTTGAAGAACTCCGGGAAATGATCGAAGAACGCCGCCGCTCCAAGGCTTCGAAAGAATGAGCCGAATGTTTGTCCTCACCCCGGAGGCCAGAAGCGATCTGAAAGAGATCCTACTAGCCATCGCGGAGGACAACCCCACTGCTGCCGAACGCATCCGCGAAGAGTTCCTGGAAGGTCTGCAATCGCTCGGCCGCTCGCCCGCCATCGGGCATTACCACGACGAACTTCTCGGCAGAAAGTATCGCTTCTGGAACTTCTACTCCTATGTCGTGGCCTACACCTGGGAGGCCAAGCCGATTCAGATAATTAGCATCGTACACGGTGCCAGAGATCTCGCCGCCTTCTTCAATGAGCGAATGATCCAGTAAGCCGCCCGATTGTTGTCAAAACGCAACACGTAGGAGGGATTGCTACGTAGGTGTTTGCGGTCTTTGCTTCGAGCTCCTTTGCATCATACAAAAAGCCAATGGCCGTCGTTCGCGAGGTGCCATGGCACTAGCCGTGGCGCGTCTACGACACAAACGCTCCGCTCACTCTTCAGCTCCTGGAAGAGCCGCTCGCTCTGGTTTTCGAGAATGGGTGACTGAAGAACCTGCCGCAGATCCAGATGCGTGCTCCCTCCTGAGGCATTCGGGCCGATATGCACTGTCAGTGCCCTTTTCGTGTAACGATTGGGGCCATCGGCCTGCCCTTCCGGCCACGTACGGAGTGTTCGCGGACCAGACCACATGACTCGCCTGCGGCATCGGCAATTCCAAGTCTGGATTCAAGTCTCGCGGGTCCACTGCCGAACCCTGCAAAAGGGGGGCGACGTTCAATTCCATCACCCCGCCTTCGGCCTCATCGCAACCATATTATTCGGGAGTTCTCTCCACACTAATGTACTTTTCATTCGGCGACGCCACATCCAACTCGCCCTTCTTCGCATACGGATTCCGCACCACAAATCCCAATCGCGCCCACTCCGTCACCATCTTTAAATCACCCGCCAGCGTCTGCGGCACTCCGCGCGACCAGCCCAGAAACTGCAGATTCGGCTTGCCGTCGGCAACAGATACAGCTTCGTAAGTTTGCAGCGGTCGGTGCGCCGGCCACCACATCGCATCCCACGTCTTCTGCTCCTGCTTCATCCACGGATCGTTATCGTCGACAGGATTGATCTGATTCCACATCTCATAGGTAATGTCGATTGGCTGGATCGTGCACTCGTTGAAATCCGCCTGCCACGGCACCGCCGAATACTTGGTCAAATCTCCCGGCTGGAGCCCGCGGCTGAAGTCGTTGCCCGTGCTGAGTTCCACATCGGTATTCGCCAAATAGGCCTGCTCGGGAATCTGGTTGGCATTCTGATTCGCCGCCGTCTGGCTGAACGCATAGAAGTCCGGATCGGCCTTCAGGCGGTACGGCTCCTTGTATATAGACGGGTTCCGAATCACCCAGCACACCTCCGCGCCCGGAAAGAACGCGCCGCCCAACATACCCATCAGCACGCCCCGGTCCAGGTCGCGCCCGCTCTTCCCCAGCAACCCCGTATAGGGATGGAACGGATCCACCGCCGTATCCGGCACCCAGCCCTCGTCCACCTCGTTGTAGAATTTCCCCTCGGCCCACTGGCGAAGAATGAACAACTGGTAGTCCAGCAGCCGCAGGAACTTCGACGGCAGTTCGTTGCTCGTCGGATTGTCCCCGGCCAGCAGCGGCATCAGCGGAACCCGGAACAGCCGCGTGCCCGGCCGGCCTGCCGTCTTGAAAACGTTCTCTTCCCCCGGCTTGCGCAGCAGCCCGTACAGATACTGCCGGGCGTGCAAGTACGGATCGTTCTTCGATTCCGCCAGCGCGCGGGAATACGCAACGGTCAACAAACGGCCATTCCGGTAGACACCCATCGCCGTCTCGGCGATCTCCACAACCGCCTCCGTCACAACCTCCCTTAGCGTGCTGCCGTCCGCCACCAGTGCCTCACTGCCTGCCCATCGAGCCAAAGCCGCGGCAATGAACGCCTCCAACCCACGCAGCACGTCGCCACGGAACCGGTCCCGCGCCGCCGTGTACGCCGCGCCATCGTCGCGATATCGCCCCGTCCATGCCGCCCGATACTCGTCCGGCCCCAGTTCCGGACCGTTCGGCAATACGGCCATCGCAAACGCCGCCGCCGCCGTTTTCAGCGCCGTCGCGTGATTCTCGTGAGAGTCCGCCGCCGCAAACTGCTGCCGGGCAATTCCCCGCGCCGCCCGGATCTGATGAGGCAAATCGGACTTCGCGCCGCCCCCCGGTTGTGCCACCGCCGTCCTGGCATGCCGGCGCAGCGCCTGTTCCACAACGTCGTCGAACACATGCAGCTTCAACTCGATCTCTTCCAGGAACAGCGTGCCGCCCTGGTTCGCCGTCGCCGCGGCCTTCTCCCGCTCCCGCAGCAGCACCTTGCTCACCACCGGCGGCACCGACAGCTTCGTCGGATCAAAGCTGCCCCGCTCCGTCTGATCGTGCGGCGCGTTCGACAAATTCAGAATACCGTTCAGATACTTGAGCTCATCCACACGGAACAGAATCGGCCAGACGTCCCGGTAGAACCACGGCCGGTACTCCGAATTCCAGTCCAGCGGACCAGCGTTCCAATGGTCCAACGCGCCGGCGTTCGAAATGTCGATCTTCTGCGGCGCATCGAACGTGCCCGGCACGCCATACAAATCGGTGCGATAAGCGAACTTGCGGACCGCCAGATCGTACACCACCTCGTCCAGCGTGATCATGTCGAGGATCTCGGGACAGTAGCGCGGGTACCCCACCAGCACCCATGCCGGATCTTCCACGTCGATGTACCGGAGCGCCGTCACGTCGTCGGAATACATCACCAGCCGCGCCATCACCGGCCCGTCGGAGATATCGTCGAACCACCCGTCGTTATTGGCGTAATCCGCAATCCGCGGCTCACCCAGGCCGCTGTCGCACGACCCGGAATTCCCATGCCCGCCAAGCACCAGCAGCCGCCCGGCATTGTCGGTCACCAGTTCCCCCAACGTGTCGATCTCCCGCGGCGCCAGGCCCTTCGGCGGGAAGACCGTCGCGTAACAGTCGCTGTCCTGATCGAACGACGCGCGGCGCCGGTCGGTGCCGTTCACATACCGCGGACCGGCGTCAATCATGAGCCTGCGCCGGGCGTCATCGCCGGTGATGGACGCATTGCGAAGCGGTGCATCCGCCGCATAGCCGTGCTCGCCGTTCAGCCCGTGGAACTCGTACCACGCCGCCTTCTTGTTCGCCAGATGCACGCGCCACTGAATGTCCACCAGCTTGCCGCAGTTGCCGCCGCCCCGCACGTCGGCAGTCAGTTCCAGCGGACGCCCTTCCGGCGATGCGTCGTCGTACACGTAGACCTGAAACCGCGCCGCCTGCCGCTTGATGCGGCCCTGCTCGTCCTTGAACTTGCTCACCACCTGCTCTTTCCCATAGGGAGACAGGACGGGATTTCCGTTGCTGTCGCACTCCACGGGAAGTGCCGCGGGCGCCTCCGGACCGATATAGAACTCCTCGGGGCTGTCGCCCAGTCGCGCCACTCCAATGGCCGGATGAATGCGGTAAACCGGTTGCATCATGTCTCCTGTAGCTAGTCCAGAAAGTTCAGCGAAAGGCCTTCCAGCCTCAGCAAATCGGGATCGCTCTGATAATCGGCGCCAATCACCACCAGCGTGATCGCGAGCGACTTCGCACCGGCGTCCAGCAGCCGCTTGGCGCATGCCGACACGTTGATCCGGTGATTCCGCGGCGTATTGTGGCTCCGCGCGCGCAGGTCGTACTTACGGGCCCGCGCCGGTGGCGGGTCGCAGTGTCCCGGCCCCCCGTAGCAGGACCCGTGGCCAAACACCGCGATGAACCCCGCATAATTGGCGTGTGTCAGCGGTGTCGAGGCGTCGGCGTCCTTCAAGTTCAGAAACACCCGGATGAAGCACGACCGTTCCAGCTGCGGCACGCGGTGCAGCCGTACCTCCGCCCGCCCGAACGACGCCCGCACATTCTTCGGCACCGCCATGTCCTTCGAAACGAACCGGCCCACCGGCGACCCCAACCCCACCTTCACTATCTGCGTGCAGCGCACATACTCGTACCCGAACCGCTGCATCTCCAGCGTCTCGCCAACGGTGTAGTTCCACGGTGTCAACACCGCGTCCTTATCCACCGGCTCCGCGTTCGGGTGCAGTTGCTGCCACTCCCACCAGATGCGGTCGATGTTGGCGTGCACCGGCCAGAAGACCGGATCGTACGACGCGGTCAAATTGCTGAACATATCGCCGAACGGAGGCTGGCTATACAGGTCCTTGCGCGAATGGAACCGGCGGCCGGCCACCTGGACCGCCCGGTTGCGATCGGCCGCCTCCCCGCCTTGCCCCGCGTTCTTGTTCTGCCCGCCCGTCCAGATGTGCATCGTGTTGTGCGGGTTCTGATCCAGAAAGCCGAATGAATCGTCGTAGATGCTGCCGCCGCCGAAATCGCGGTAGGTCCGGAGCTGCATGATCTGCTCCATATCGTCCTTGGTCGGATAGTGGTAGTGGACTCTGTCGTTGATCGAGATCGGCTTTCCGCTGCCGTCAAAATACTCCGCCGGATAGCGTAGCGGATACCACAGCGAGTTGGCCGCCAGCAGCACGTCAATCAGACGGTTGCGCTCGTCCGGCGTCGGCGTGAACAGCTTGCCCACCGCGTCCAGGAACGTGTTCGTCGACGTATACAGCACGCCCACTAGCCCGCTCAGCTGTTGCACCTGCGCAGCGCTGAATCCCACCGATGAAAGATACGTCAACGACTCCGGCCGCAGCACCGCCTTGAAGCTCTCCGGAATCACATTGCCGTGCAGCGGATCGGTCGGCTTGTAGATGTCCATCGTCCAGTCCCACCACGGCACCGTCACATCGGGGCAGTGGTCCTGCAGCGCCTGCTCGAACTCGTACAGGTACACGCGGTGCCACGGCAGGAAGCGCTCCCACCCATGCTGGCAGTGGTTCTGGTGAATCAGCGCCAGGCCGTTATAGCTCCGCGAATCCTCGGGCCACTTGTTCAGCTCGTACAACTCCCGCATCGCGTACCGGAACTTCTCCAACTGCAAATCGCTCATGCAGTCCAGGTTCATCCGCTGCCGAGGCTCGCCGTGCTGATACAGATACTCGTTCGCCTCCGCCTCGGAAAGCTGCACCGCCTCCGCCGGCGCCGGTCCCGCGCTGATCGTCACCAGTCCCGACGAGCCGCCGACAAACTCCAGTCGCTTCGGCTCCGCCGCCGTGCCACAGCCCCCGTCAATCCACTCGGCGATAAACGCGATATCGGATTCCGATACCGCCGTCCCGCCCCACGGTAGACGCGGGAAGCGCAGCCCGTCGAATGGCGCCTGCCCCCGCAGGCCGGTAATCAACCCGGAGCGCTCGGAGCGGCTCTGCTGCTGCGCCCCGCCAGTGGAACAACAGGACTTCACCCCTTCGCGAGGAGCAATCAGCGGAATCCCATACAGCGTCGCGGTCAGGAACTGGTCCGCCGGCAGGTCCCAAAAACGGCCGAGTCCGGCATAATCGGCGGGACTATCGCCTGCGGCCGCGGTCAGGATCGCCTTCACGCGCTCATACTGCTGTTTGGACATTGGAATCTCCCTCGTATTGCTGCCGGCGCGCCCAGAACGGAGCATCGGGCCAGCGGTTTTCCTGCCTGTAAAAGTGCCGGTGCGCGGAGCGGTAATGCGCATACTCGGCTTCGATGTAGCGTCGATACTTCGTCAACGCGCCCGGCACGCCGGACACGGCATCGCGAATCGTGTAGGCAGCAATCCGCCCCATCCGCAACGCCCGCGGAATCCCTTGCGACGACAACGGGTCAAACGCCGCCGCCGCGTCGCCCACCGCCAGCCAGTCCTCGCCCACGCAAGGCGACAGATGCTGCGAACAAGCCGACAAGACCGTCTCCGCGCTCTCGCGTCCGCCCCGGTACAGATCCGGATCCGTCATCCACGCCCGGACATACCGGTTACCCGGCAGCGGCGTCGAGTACCACCACCCCGATTCCTGCGCCTCCACATACGTGCAGGCCATCGGTTGCGAACCCGCCACCACGGTCCCGGCCGCGATCAATCGGTCATCGGCGATCCGCCGCGCCCCCCGCGACACCCCATACACCGCCGAGCGGCCCGTACAGTCCGCCACGAAATCGAACGCGCCCGCAGCCTCAGCCGCAATCTCAATTCCCGCCGCCCGCAGCGCCTCCACGAGCATCGCATCGAACGCCGGCCGGTTCAGATGCCACCCCGGCCCCTGCGCCGAAAACAAATACTCGTTGTCGTAAGGCTCCGCCGATCCCCACGCCGCCCGCGTCCCGGCGGCCTGTGCATGACCGCCCGCCAGAAAACGCTCCCAAAGCCCCAGGCCCCGCAGCAGCGCCTGCGCACCCGGCGCCAGCGTCTCCCCGGGCTGCCAGCTACGCGTAGCCGCCCGGTGCGCAACAACAATCTCCCACGCCGGCTCCAACTGCCGCAGCGTCAGCGCCGTGGACGCCCCAGCCGGACCCGCCCCCCAGATCCCGACCCGCACGTTACGGCTTCTTCTCTTTCCAAACCGCAATCCACGACGCCGTCACCCCGGCCGGCGCCACCGTGCCCGGCGCGGAGCCGCTATGCGG
This sequence comes from Acidobacteriota bacterium, assembly GCA_947470805.1. Classification (GTDB taxonomy): domain Bacteria; phylum Acidobacteriota; class Terriglobia; order Bryobacterales; family Bryobacteraceae. Next base: position 54,357 of record CANIVU010000010.1, read on the forward strand.
GATCGTGCGAACAATCGTCCCCACAATCGCCGGCACCTGGTCCTGCCCGTTCGGCCACGCCGGAACGACGAAGCCCAGATAATCGTAGATCCACTCTTCGCCGGCCACGATGCCCTTGCCCTGAAACCGAACCGCATTCGGGTAGCCGTAGTTGATGCTCCCGTTGCAGGCCAGCCCCCAGCCCGTGTCCCCGATCTTGCCCCGGAACACGCCCGCCGGCGCGTCATCGATCGTTATATCGTTATATAACCGCTCCCGAACAGGTACTGATCGTACGGCGTCTTGAGGTCGGGATCGTTGTGGAAACTCCGATACGTCCACACCCCCGTCAGGCTGCCGATTTCTGGATTCTGACTCATATCTACCCTCCAATTCGATCGCTCTCTAAATCCGTCAATGATGGCTAAAGCCTTCCGACGAACACGAGGCCGGAGCCTTCCCCCCGGGGAAGTTATCCACGCGGACCAGCTTCATCATGCCCCGATCCTCGTGCGCCAGAATGTGACAGTGCATCACGTAGATGCCCTTGAAATCGGCGAATTTATGCCGGATTTTCACCGTCCCGCCCGGCGGAATCGCAATCACGTCCTGCCACACCGGCGAAACGGTGTTCACCGGGTTTCCATTCACTTCCAGCACCTGGAACGGGTTGATGTGAATGTGGAACGGATGCGCCGGACCGTTGGCATCATTCGTCAGAATCCAGTCCTCCACCGAATTCACCTGCATGCAGTAGGAGATGTTGCTGGAATCCTCGAACTGCGTGCCGTCGATCATGAACTTCGGCGGCCCGATCGGGTCGCCCGTCTTCGCCGCTCTTACCCCAGGCCCGTGGCTCATCGTGAAACTCACCGTGCGCGCCGGAAGCGTCGGCTTTGGCAAATTCGTCAGAAACGCCGGCATCGCCGGATAGGCGGCCTGGTCCGCACCCCCGAACATGCGCATCGAGACGGGCGTCCCGGCAACGGCCGCGCGGAACAGCAACTGGTTCCCTTGCCCCCCGCCCAGATCGTTCGGCACAAAGACATCGGCATTCAACGCCGTCACCGGTGCCTGCACCAGGAAGTCCGCCCGGTTGCCGCCCGCCAGTGTCAACGGCATTGGCCCGTTCATCCCCATCGGCTGCTTCACGTAGTTATCCCACGAGAACTGCACCCCGTCCATCGCCACCTGCCGGATGGTGAACCCCTTGGCCACCAGCGCGGAAATCCACGTTGTGTCCAACGTTCCCTTGTTCCCGCCGCCCATTGCGTTCACGAAACGCCACAGCTGGACCTCGCCCGGCGCCATCGGAATCTGCGGCCCCTTCACGCCATTGATGAACTTCTGATTGTTGCCGCTATTCGAGTTGTCGCCGACAGGGCCGCCGCCCTTGGTCACCATCAGGTTCTGCTTCACGCTGAACTGTTGGAACACCAGAACCCGCTCCACAAACTTCTGGCCCTGCGGCAGTTGCCGGCTGAAGAACGCGCGAATCTTGTCGTCGTAGTCGCCCTCCACCACCAGCGCCCCGGCCAGCCCGTTGAAAATATGCAGCGATGTCGAACCGTGCTTGTGCGCGTGGTACCACTGCGTCCCTGGTGCCTGTCCGGCCTGCGGCGGCCCGCCCGGCAGCGGCGCGCGCGGCAGCGTCAGCGTGTTCGGGAACGCGCCCACCACGTACTGCGGCCACCCATACTGCACAATGCCGGTCGGCTTCGCCGGCGCCGCGCCGTGATCCATCCCCGCGTGGACCCCCGTGCGCAGAATCAGGTCGCGGTTCTTCGTCCAGAATTCGGTCCCCGCCTTCGCCACCAGTCCCCCCGGCTGTGCCGACGCAAGCTGGTTTGCCGTGCAACCCATCTGCGCAATCTGATACTCCGGTGGTAGCTCCGCCCAGCTCCCCGGCGGATTCGGCTTATCGAAGATCTTCTTGAACATCCCCTGCCACTGATCCTGCTTGGTGGTCTTATCGGGAATCACTTCAATCAACACGTTATCGCCCAGCCCGGACGGGCTGGTGTGCGTGCCGTGGAAATGCAGGTTCCCGGAGTTCGACCCGTGGAAACAGTTGGGAAACGTGTCGGTGAAAGGATACCCCGGCCCGCTGGTGTCGCACTTCCCCGGCGCCGTCTCCGGGAACTGCTCGTTATCCAACCGGTTCAGGAACATCAGGTTCATCCGTCCGCCGGCTCGGACACGGAGCGTTGGCCCCGGCCCGTACACGCTGGTGTTCACGACGCCCTTCGCCGCCGGATCGTACAGATCCCAGCCCTGGAAGTAGCGCCGGACCTGCCCGTCCGATGGGCCGCCGGAAAGTTCGATGACGCCGTTCAGCGTCGGCTGGCCGCCCGGCTTCAGCACCTTTGTAAGTAGTTCCCCAATGACCGGCACCGTCGGCAACTGCGCGAAGGCTTCGGTCGGCAACAGGTACCCGGCGGCAATCGTGGAGGCCGCCAGGCGGGCACGGCGCAGGAACTGGCGCCGCGAGGCGCTCTGGGATTTGGAGGTGTTCATGTCCGGCTTCCTAGTTGATCGTGATCTGAAAGGTATCGGTCAGGACGTTGCTCAGCGCGTCCTGGATCGTCACGCGCAGCAGATACGTGCCTGGAAGCGTGGTGGAGCCCGTCACCTGCGGGCCGTTGTCGCCACCATCGGTCACCTGCACGCCCGCCGGCAGTTCGCTGTATGCCACCTGAAACGTGTAGTTAGGCTTGCCGCCGGTAATCAGCGCCGTCGGCGGCAGGACGTTGCCGTTCCGGGTAATGCTGATCTGCTCATTCGGCACAAAGAAATCGTTCACGATCTCCAGAATTCCTGTCGCTGCGGGCTGCAGGCTGCATGTGTACTTCACTTGGAACACCTCGCCTTGCTTGAGCGTCGGGGCTGAGCCTCCGGGAGCCTGTGTGTTGGACGTCGTTCCCGGGGCAATCGGCCCAGGGAGTTGAAACGCGTCGGCAGGTGTCACAGGGACAGGGAAATGGGGCTTAGTGTCCTTATTCGTCCAGAAGACCAGTTGGCTCAGCGTCACCCCGACAGTCGGGAATACCGCGACGCCGGAAGGACCTGCCTGAATCACAACGTTAGGTGGCTGAATCTGCATGCACATCCTCAGAAGGAAATTTATAAATCAGAACCGTAATTCGACGATATAAACAATTTTTCGTGGCTATAAAATCAGCCCGAAAAGTCCACTGCGAAAGTATACGAGTGAACAACTTTGGCGTCAATGAAATTCCGCGGCGCACCCTGGCGAACTCTGTCCCCGTCGCCGCCACGCCAGCCCCGTGGCAACCAGCAAAACAACCGCCACGCCCGGCCACAAAACCGCAGGGGACCACCGCGCCGCCGCCAGTAGCAACGCACCCGGAAAAGCCCCGGCAATGCTCGAAAAAGACAGCTTGCCTCCGCGAAGCGCCACGGCGAACAGCAGCACGCTGGCCCCGAGCAGAGCGAAAGCCACTACCCGAAGCAGTAGCCCATCCACGGGTAGCGCCACGCCCGCCGCCGCCAGCAGCGCACCCGCGCAGACGGGACACTTCGGAAGAAGTAAAAAACTGGACGCCGTAAGAATCCCGGCAGGAAAATGGCGATTGATTTGGCCCATGTTTCGACAGATCATAACACTCCTGCTTCCGCCTCTCGCATGAAAAGTATGTGTCAATGTTCGGGTAACCCGTGTCCCTGTGCTAGCTTTATGAAGCCGCCACCGGCATGCTCCCAATACGTATGGGCCTTCCGATGCTCCGAAATATCGCGCTGCTCACCATCGCCTGCGTGCTGCCCCTGACGGGCGCTGGACCCGAGGGCGCACTGCAGGGAACCGTTCGCGACGCGAGCGGCGGCGTAATCACCGGGGCAACCGTATCCGCAAACCGGGCTGACACCGGCTGGTCCTGGCGCGCGACGACCGATGCCGCCGGGCAATACCGCATTCCCGCCATGCAGCCCGGCCAATACGCCGTCCGCATCGAGGCCGACGGCTTCCGCGCCCTGGAGGCCCCGCGCGCAACTATTCAGCTCGATCAAATCACCCGCCTCGACGCTGTGCTCGAAGTCGGCCGGCAAATCGAGGTCGTCAACGTCGAAGCGCCCCTACCCGGGCCCGATAACAACTCCGCCACCCGTAAGTGGACCGTGCCGCCCCAGCCCATCGCCGCCATTCCGCTCAACGGACGCCAGTTTCTGGACCTCGCCATGCTCGTGCCCGGCAGCGTCCCCGCGGCCGCCGGCACACAGGGCGCCGGCTTCAGTGTCAACGGAATGCGCTCGCAATCGAACGTCTACCTGCTCGATGGCATGAGCAATGCCGACACGCAAACCAACCAGCCGCTGAACCTCTTCCGCATCACCGACGCTGTGCAGGAGTTCTCCGTCCAAACCAGCGCCGTCCACCCGGAACACGGCCGCGGCACCGGCGCGCAAGTCAACGTGCTCACCCGCAGCGGCAGCAATCAGTTCCACGCCAGCCTCTTCGAGTACTTCCGCAATACCGTCCTCAACGCCTCCGATTTCTTCACCAATAAGCTCGGCGGCATCAAAAGCCCCATAAACCGCAACCAGTTCGGCGCCACGCTCGGTGGCCCGTTGCACCGCAACCGGACATACTTCTTCAGCTCCTGGGAAGGCTTCCGCCAAAGCGCGCCCACCGTCACCGCCACTCTCACCCCCACCCTCGCCCAGCGCGCCACGGTAACCGATTCCATCTCCCGCAAACTCCTCGCCTTCTATCCCCTCCCCAACGTCGAAGGCGGCCAGCTCTACACCGCCAACGTCCCCAACGCCGATAACGACAACACCGCCCTCATCCGCATCGACCACACTCTCTCCACCCGCGACCACCTCACCGGACGCTGGACCCAGTTCTGGGGCGTGGGCTCCACACCCGGCGCCACCCCGCTCTCCGGCGGCAACGAAGGGCCCTCCTCGCAGGTCGCCGCCATGCTCCACGAACGCCACGACTTCTCCCCCACAACCACCGGCGACCTCCGCCTCGGCTTCTCCCGCTACGCCGTCTCGCGCCTGCCGCAGGACGCCACCTTCGACGCCCGCTCTCTCTTCACCGCCGCCAATGGCGCGCCCCTGCCCGGCGTGCCCGCCACGAGCGGACTGCCCTCCATCTCCATCGCCGGCGGTTTCCCCGCGCTCGGCGCCGGTATGAACTTCCCCCAAGGCCGCACTGCCAACACGTTCGAGCTCATCGGTTCCATTCGACAAACCGCGCCCTTCGGAGCCAATCGCCACACCTGGTCCTGGGGCTTCCACCTCCGTCGCGAAGATCAGTACCGCTACCTCGACCGCGCCCGCCGCGCCGTCATCAACTTCGCCAACTTTGCCGACTTCGCCCGCGGCCTCGTCAACAGCGCCACTATCCGTACCGGCAGCACCTACTCCGCCTGGACCCGCCTGCCAGCAAGCTTCTGGTGGCAGGATACCTACCGCCCCCTGTCCAATCTCAGCATCACCTTCGGCGCCCGCTACGAGTCGTTCGGTGCCTTAACGGAGCGCACCAAGCGCGCCGCCAACTACATCCCCGGCGTCGGCTTGATCACCGCCGGCACCAACCAACTCATCGATATCGACCCGCGCGCCACCGGCCCCGCCGCGCTCCTCCAACGCACCAGCCCTGTGTCCCTCCCCCAAGCCGGCATGTACGCCGATCGCAACAACCTCGCGCCCATGCTCGGCCTCGTCTGGACGCCGGGTGCGAACGGGCTGTGGGTCATTCGCGCCGGCGCGCGCCTGGCATACGATGACCTGTTCAATAACATCCCGCTCAGCATGGGGCTCGCCCCGCCTGCCAGTCTCCAAACCACCCAATCCGCCAACGTCACCCAACCCGGACGTTTCGCATGGCCCCTTGCCTTTGACCAGAACGTCCCCCTGATTGCGAACTTCGGGCGCCAGGGCCCCGGCACTCCCGTCAGCGGAATCATCGCCCTCCAGGGCGTCGATCCGAATCTCCGCACGGCGCGCGCCCTGCTGCATCACTTCGGCCTGCAACGGCAGTTCGGCCGCATCATCGCCGAAATGGATTATCACGGCAGCCAGGGCCGCCAACTCGGCATCTTCACCGATGCCAACCAGCCCACCGTCATCGTTCGCGATCCAGCCCGGCGCGGTCCCGTCGCCCCCAACGGGCAGCTGTTTCCCGATCCCCGCTTCGGCCAGATCCAAATCGCCAAGTCGATAGCCAACTCCAGCTACCACGCCCTCACCCTCAGCATGCGCCGCCAATCCGTTTCCGGCGCCTACCTGCAGGCCTGGTACTCCCTCGGCAAGTCCATCGATACCAACTCCTCCTACTACGGCTCCGGCAATCAGCCCGGTGAGCCCGGCGCGCCCATCGACAATCGCAACCTCCGGCTCGAACGCGGCCTCTCGGCCTTCGACGCCCGTCACCGCTTCGTCGCCGCCGCCGTCCTGCCCCTGAAAGTCTTGACCCTTTCCAGCGTCGTAACCCTGCAGTCCGGCACCCCGTTCACCGTCGTCCACGGCGGGCCCGATACCAGCGGCTTCAATCAGTCCACGCAAGGCAGCAGTCCCAACGCCCAGAACCGGCCCAACCTAATCGGAGCAGGCCCCGTCCGTCGTGACAATCGCAACCCCGATTCGGCCTTTGACGTCGCCCGCCTCGCCCCCGCGACAGCGGGCCAGCCCGGCACCGCCGGTCGCAACATCCTCACCGGCCCCGGCCTGAACAACATCAATCTGGCGGCCATCCGGCGCATACGCCTCCGCCCCGAAGGAATGTACCTCGAACTCCGCGGCGAGTTCATGAACCTGCTCAACCACACCAACTTCGCCCAACCCGTCGCCGACCTCAACAATGCCAGCTTCGGCCGCGTCCTCCAGACCGTCGGATCCACCACCGCCAACTCCAGCACCGGCGGCTCCACCGGTGGCTCCCGCCTCGTCCAACTCGGCGTCCGGCTCTCTTTTTGACGGATGGCAGGTCAATGTGATACCCTGGAAATGGACTTTGTGTTTCTTCACGTCGAGCGCCACCCCGCCCAAGCAAAGCCGCAAAAAGCTGTATAGGTGGATATAACCCAAAAGTTGTTGAAAACAAAGGGCCGGACCCTGGATCCGGAACCCAAAAAACCAATCATAAAACCACCAAAAACCCAAGTTATACCCACGAATAACCCGACATAACCCAAGGTGTCTATTTAGCCACCCCTGCCACCGCCAACCGCAGCTCTTCCGCCATCATCGCCCCCGGATGATACATCCGCACAATCCCCTTCCCATCCACCAAAACCAGCGTGGGCGTTGAACTCACCCCATACACCCGAAAGTTCTCCTCACTCACCGGAATCGGCACCCCGTTCAGCCACGGATAGTGCTCCTTCTGAACGGCCGCAATGTACCGGGTCTCCACGTCCGTCGGAGCCTCCTCTCCACCGGCGACATACCCATACCGCTGCGTCGGCGCCACCACCTGGAGCGACGGAAACTCCTTCCGGATCGCCTCAATAATCGGCCCTTGGGCTTTACAGTCGACGCACCAGTGCGCCCACAAAAACAGCAGCACCGGCTTCCCGTTCGCTTCCAGTGATCCGTTCTCCAACCGAGGCGCCTTCTGCCCCACCAGCGAAAGTAGGTGCAGGTTCTTCTGAATTCGCATCCGCATGGAGCTTTCCTTCCACCGGGCCAACTCGTCTTTGAGGAACGAAACCCCCTCGCTCCGCCGCCCGCTCCCGGCCAGCGCCTGCCCCTGCACTTCGATCGAGGCGCTCAACGCCAACGGCAAATTCGGCTCCGCGTCAATCGTCCGGGACTTCAGCATGTCCAACGCCATCCGCCGCGTTTCCGCGGCATAAGTCAGCGCCTGCTCCCACTTCCGATTCGCCTGCGCCCCCCGCCCCAGCCACGAGTGAGCGAGGATCAATTCAGCAGTCCAAGGCCCAAATTCCCGAGCCTGTTGCAACCGCGCCTGAGCCGCCGCAAAGTCCCCGGCCTGCGCCGCCTTCCGAACATCCTGAACCACCTGCGCCGCCATCACCCCGGCAGCCAAAACGATCAACGCAAGGAGCCTCATCGCTATAGAGTAACCCACCCCAAAGCAGCCCCCGCCGCCTCCCACGTTCGGCCCATAACCCAATCACAGCCGTGTGCCCCAAGATGCGAGACTACCCGCCGAAGGAAAATGCGATGCCCCACTAGGCCCGTACCCCGCCGCTGCATCCACCGCCGCTCGACCCGCCCTCAGGTACGCAGCCACGAAGCGCAACTCGACCCACCCCCGGCGCCCATCCAGCCCGTACCCCGGCGCGGAATCCACCACCGATCGGCCGCACTTCGGTCCGCAGCCAAAGCGCAACTCCGCCCGCCCCCGGCGCCCAACCGACCCGCACCCAACCGCGGTATCCACGACCGCTCGGCCCGCCCTCCGCTCCGCAGCCAAGGCGCGCAACTCGACCCACCCCCGCCGCGGCATCCACCAACGCTCGGCCCGTACCCTGAATCACAGCCAAGCAGCGCAACTACCCGCCGGCGCACCACGCCCCAAAACCCCTACAACAACCTTTTCCCCTTCAACCAAGCAATCGACGTTTCCAAATCCTCCCGCTCCAACGCCGCCGCCCGCTCCTTCGCCGGTGCTGGCCGAGACTCCCGCGCCTTCCCCGTCTCCGCAATCGCCGCAAACCGGGCGAACTCCCAAGCCGGGGTCGTCCGGAATGCCTTCCAAAAATCAGGCTGCAAATAGGGAAACGGCCGCGTCCCGGTCACGATAATCTCCAACGACATCGCCTTCCCCGGACACAACGCCGCGAACTTCCGCACCCACCCCTCAATGTCCACGTTCCCCTCGCCCATCCGCGTCCACTGCATCGCCGCGCCCTCCGGCGTCCGCCACACATGACTGTCCCGCACATGCGAAGTCAGCACGTACGGCGCCAGCGTTTCCAACGTCACATGCGGGTCCTCGATCGCCCAGGTCGGGTTCCCCGAGTCGATACACGCCCCCACAAAATCGGTCCCCGCCGCCTCGATTAACATCTTCAACTCGCGCCCCTGCAGGTCCCCGCCGTGGTTCTCAATCGCGATCTTCTTCCCCGCGTCAATCGCCCGCGTCCGCACCGCCCGCAGCGTCTTCACCGTGTTCTCAATATGCTGCTCCAGCGGCACTACCGACGCCCGGTCCCGCCAGTCCCCCAATACCGCCCGCACCAGGGGCGCCCCGGCTATCCGCGCCGCCTCGATCATCCTCGCCAACTGCTCCTCGGCCGTACCCAACTTCGGGTCGAACCGCGCCGCCGTCGGGCAGATCGAGAGCATCCCGATTTCCAACTCGATCCCGAGGCCCCGCGCATGGTCGCGCACCTTCTCCAGATGCGCCTTCTCCAAGCCACCCAGAAACCGGATCTCGGAAAAATGCACCACCTTCGCACCCTGTTTGGCGCAGTAGTCCAGGTGCTCGAACGCGGTCCACCCCTGGGTCCGCAGGCTGAAGAGATCAATGCCAAATTTCAAGTTGGGGCTCCTCCCTTGCGCCATCAAGGCGGCCGGCGCCGCCGCGAGGAATGTCCGGCGTTCGATAGTCATCGCCTTCTATCTTATCCGCGCAGCGAGGCGACCAACTCAACAATCCGGTCCGCGCCCAACCCGGCGCCCAACTCGAACCACAAACGGCGCGATGCGCCCGCGCCAATCGCCTCCAGCGCCTCTTCCGTCAACGTCCCGTAGCCGGTGATCCCGATGATTGCCCCATACTGCCGCGCCGCCTGCTGCAAAGCCTCCACCCGCTGGCGCAACTCCGCCAAGGGCTTCCCCGCCGCCTTCCACTGCACGCTGGACAGAATCTCTTCCGGCCACCCGGCCATCTCCGCGAGCGTCACCGGATAAGGCGCGTCCGACCGCAACCCGATCTCCACTTCCACCACCTGCACCGCCCGGCCTGCCGTGCGCAACCGCTCCAGCTTCGCGCCCAGTTCCTCGGCCTTCGTGAACACACCCGGCGCATCAAAACGCACGTCGATATCGTGCGTCCGTCCGTGCAGCTTTCGCAACATGTCGATCCGCTCGTCCAGTTCGTCCTCGCTCATCGCCGACGCATCGATGCGCGTCCGCGATGCCCCCCGCAGGGCAAACCCCTCGCGCCAGCCGTAGCGAATGGCGCCCCACAAACCCTCTTCCACCGCGCCCGTCCACGCCGCCACCGATAGCCCGTATTTCCGCTGCACGGCCCGGAACTGGCTGAACGCCGTATCGGCATCCCCGGCCGCGGCGATGAACAACGTCTCCACCCCCTGCGCCCCCGGTTGCACGCCGCGATCGAGCTGTTCGGCGTAGGTTCGGATGCGTTCGGCATCGGCGGGCCCGAAGGGGCTGGCGTTCACCACGATCTCCACCCCTCGCGGGGTCCGCATCCTCCCCACCAGTTGCGAATGGGGGAACAGCGCGCTCCCCGGCGCGGTGGCGTGGGCGATCTGCAATAGTACCGGCGCCTTGCCATCGACCGCGACAAAGTAAGTCGATTTCGCCACCGGGTCCGCTGCCAGCGATCCCCAGTAAACCGTCATGCCCTCAAACGCCAATGACGCTGCTCGCGACGCCAACATCCGCCGCAGCGCGTCATCCACCGTCCGCCCTTCGGCGAACTGAAAGATCAGATCAGCAAGCTGCGATGCTTCGTGCGCGCGAACGGGAACGCTGAGGGAGTCCAAGGTCATAGCGGGAGGGTTTTCAGATACTGCCGGAACTGCGCGCCGAGATCGTAGCGCTTCAGGGCAAACTCAACGGTCGCCTGCAGGAAGCCCAACTTATCGCCGGCGTCATAGCGCTTGCCTTCGAACTTATAGCCGTATACCGGACGGCTGCGCAGCAGGTGCTTCAACCCGTCGGTCAGCTGGATTTCTCCACCGCGGCCCGGCTCCACCGCTTCGATCGAGGTGAAGATTTCCGGCGTCAACACATACCGCCCGATGATGGCCAGATTGCTCGGCGCGTCCTCGACCTTCGGCTTTTCCACCATGTTGCGGATCCGGAACAAACGGTCGCTTTGGCCCATGTGGTCGACAGGCTCGGCGTCCACGACGCCGTAGGCGGAGATCATGTCCTTGGGCACTTCCATCAATGCGACCACGGAGGCGCCGTAGAACTCGTACACATCCTGTAGCTGGCGGAGGCAGGGGATCTCGGCGTCGATGACGTCATCGGAGAGCACCACGCAGAACGGCTCTTTGCCCACCAGTTCCTTGGCGCGGAGGACGGCGTGGCCCAGGCCGAGCGCCTCCTTCTGCCGCACATAGGAGATATCGATCATGTCGGAGATGCCGCGCACCAGCGCCAGCAGATCCTTCTTCCCGCTCCGCTCCAGCAGGTGTTCCAGTTCGAAGCTGACGTCGAAGTGGTCCTCGATGGCGCTCTTGCCGCGCCCGGTGACGATGATAATGTCCTGCAGACCCGAATGAATGGCCTCTTCGACGCCGTACTGAATCAACGGCTTGTCGACGAGCGGCAACATCTCTTTCGGTTGCGCCTTCGTAGCCGGTAGGAAACGGGTACCCAGTCCGGCTGCGGGGAAGACTGCTTTTCTGGCTTTCGGGATCATGTGTCCCTTTATTGTCCTCCACCTTGTGCCAGACTTTCCAACCTAGTACTGAAAATTGGCAGAGTGGTACCACCACATAGGACTAGGTCGTCCCCCAATCGGTTCATTGCGGGCTTCAGCGAGAAAGGCCAGACTCATAAGAGCACACATGGAGAGATTTGAGACACAGCGCTGGATGTCGCACGAAGTGGCACGTTTGATTGCCATCTTCGAATCCGAGCGCCGTTTCTATGATGAGATGGTTACGCTGTTGCCGGTGCCGCTGGCGACGGTCGGCCCCGATGGCGCCATCCTTTCGGCCAACCAGGCGTTTCTGCGCGAGTTTAGTCTCAAGCGCGAAGAGCTGGAGCGGAAATCGCTTACCGCGATTTTTGGGGACGAGACCTGGATCAGCGCGTTGTTGCCCCGGGAGACCGGCACGCTGGCTACCCGCAATTTCGCCGTTCATTTTACGCCTATCCCGCGCTGGGACCGGGGCGAGACCGAATGGATGGTTGTCTTTACTCCGCAAGCCGCGCCTGTGGCGGCCGAGCCCCCTCCCGCACCGGTCGCCGCCGGGCCCGATCCGGAACTGAGTGCCAACGCCGCGGCGGTGGAAGCCGCCCAGCGGCTGGCGGGCCGGGTGACCCACGAAACAAATAACCTGATCATGATCGCCTCCGGGTATGGGCGGGAGATCCTGAATGGCCTGCCTGCTGATAGCCCGCTCCGCGAAGACGTCTCCATGCTCCTTGGGGCGACTGACCGGATTGAGGCGATGGCTGGACAGTTAAACGATTTTTCCCGTGCCGGGCGGATGGAGCTCGCCAGTCATACCCTGGGCGACGTTCTGCCTTCCGAGGGCTACGAGGTCCAGCCAGGTTTGCCGTTGGGGACGACGGTGCTGGTGGATCGCGCGCCACTGGTGGCGGTGTTTGCGGCGCTTCCGCTGGTTGCCCCCGGGCCGCTGGCGGTGGAAGGCGTTGTGACCGAACAGGAGGCCGTGCTCACGGTGAAGGGATTCGGCATGTCCCCCGAGACGCTGCGGCAGCAGTTTGAAGCATTGAATAAAGCCGCTCGGGACGGTAAGCCCGGCGCGGCGGAGTGCGCGCTTACCGGACCGCGGCTGGCGCAGGCCAGTGTCCGGTGGCGGGTAACCGATTCGGCCGGTTTGGAGTTACACCTTTCGCGCACGAGCCGGGTGCCGGTGGTGACGGCGCATTCGGCGCTGGTGGTGGATGACCAGAGCGGGATTCGCACCATTGTGCGCCGTATTTTGGAAAGTCGCGGGTTTCAGGTGGCCGAGGCAGGTTCGGGGGAGGAGGCGCTGTCGTTGTTGGACCGGCGCCGGGAAGCCTTCGACCTGCTGGTTACCGATATGCGGATGCCCGGTATGACGGGACGCGATCTGGCTGACCGGGTTCGTTTTCGGCATCCCTCGACGCGGATCCTATTTATCAGCGGGTTCACGGACGACCCGAGCGTGCAGGCGGGGATTCTGCCAGACCGGGCGTTGTTCCTATCGAAACCGTTTCATCCGGAGCAGTTCGTAGCGGCTGTTACGAAGCTGGTGGGGTAAACACGACGCGGCGGCCGTCGATCTGCCAGGGCTCGGCGAGCAGGCGGCGGAGCGACTCGCTGTAGATTTTGTGTTCCTGGGCCAGGATTTTGGCCGAGAGAGTCTCGGCGGTGTCCGAGGGGTCCACGGCCACCTGCGCTTGCATGACGATGGGGCCGTGGTCGAGATGTTCGTCCACGAAATGCACGGTGCAACCGCTGATCTTGACGCCGTAATCGAAGGCCTGGTGCTGGGCATCGAGGCCGGGGAAGGACGGCAGGAGCGACGGGTGGATGTTGAGAATCCGCTGGGGGAAGGCGCGGATGAACTCCGCGCTCAGGATACGCATGTAGCCGGCGAGGATCACCCAATCGACGTTGTGCGCTTTCAGGGTCTCGATCAGTTGGCGGTCGTAGGATTCGCGGTCGAGCCCCTTGGACGGGAGCGAGACGGCCGTCAGGCCGAGCGCGCGGGCGGCATCGAGGCCCGGGGCTTCCGGGCGATTCCCGATGACGACAGCGATCTCGGCCGGGATGTCACCGGCGGCAACGCGGGCTGCGATGGCTTGGAAGTTCGACCCGCGGCCGGAGAGCAGGACGCCGAGGCGGCTCATACGTAATGAACGCGCTCAGTGGCACCCTTCTTTAATCGAACCACGGCACCGATGGGGAAGTGGGGTTCGCCGGCTTGCTCCAGCAGTTCGGAGGCGTCGGCGGCTTCTTCGGCGCCCACGCAGAGGATCATGCCGACACCGAGGTTGAAGGTACGTCGCCAGTCAGCGTCTGACACGTTGCCAAGCTTCTTGAGCAGCTGGAAGACCGGCGGCACTTCCCAGGACAGGGTATGGATCTCGGCGCCGAGACCCTTGGGCAGCATGCGGGGCGTGTTATCGGTAATGCCGCCGCCGGTGATGTGGGCGGCGCCTTTGAGCAGGCCAGCCTCCATGAGGGCATCGATGGCGGGTTTGTAGCTGCGGTGGACTTTGAGCAGTTCTTCGGCCACGGTGCAGCCGAGTTCGGGCACCTTGGTATCGATCTTGTACTTGGCCACATCGAAGAAGAGTTTGCGGGCGAGTGAGTAGCCGTTGGTGTGTAGGCCGTTGGAAGGGAGGCCGAAGAGCACGTCGCCGTTTTTGATATCGGCGCCGGTCAGCATGTCTTCCTTGTCCACTGCGCCGACGATGAAGCCGGCGAGGTCATACTCGCCATCGGCGTACATGCCGGGCATCTCCGCCGTCTCGCCGCCGATGAGGGCGCAACCGTTCGCCTTGCAGCCACGGGCGATGCCTTCGACGACCGCACCGGCTACCGGAGCCTTCAGCTTGCCGACGGCGAAATAGTCCAGGAAGAAGAGCGGCGAAGCGCCTTGGACCATGATGTCATTGACGCAATGGTTGACCAGGCATTCGCCGACGGTGTCGTGTTTGTCGGCCATGAAGGCCACCTTCAGCTTGGTGCCGACGCCATCGGCGGAACTGACCAAGACCGGGTTCTTCCAATCCTTCAGATGAAAGCCGGCGCCAAATGCGCCGATGTCGGTCATAACGGAACTGGTGAAGGTCTTACGGGCGTGGGCACGGATGAGATCGACGGCGCGATCCGCTTCGTCGATATCCACTCCGGCGTCTTTATACTCGATCGGTTTTTTTACGGCCATGTGGGGCTACCTTAAGAGTATCGCAGCCATCGGGCCCGGCTCCACAGTGCTATTCGACAAAGCCGCGCCAGGTATTTCCTTTATCGTCGCGGAGGATGATGCCAAAGGAGTCGGAGATGCCGCTGATGGATTTGCCGGCGGCGTCCCTGAACGTGTACCGGACGATGCTGTCGTCCTGCGCGATGGCCATACCGTTCCACACATTGCCATATTCATCCCGCAGGCGGACAAAATCACCATCGCCGTATCCTGTCATACCGCTGCGCGATCGGGTATTCTCAAACCGGTAAAAGCCTGAGGGAGTGGCGCTATAAGATCGCTTTCTGCGGTATATCATTGCCCCCATTATGGGGGGTGGCGATCCAGGCGTAGATCCGGTTATTCCCTTAGTTAAGCAGGGGCAATGACCTGAGGCTTAATGACCGCGACGCCGGCGGCACGCATGGTGTCTTTTAATTGAGTGAACATGGGTTCTCCCTCATAAAGGCCTACGATGGCGCCACCAGAACCGGCGAAATTGGCCGAGGCGCCACAGGCGCGCGCGAATTGAATCATTTCCAGATTGCCGGGATCCAATTGATAAAGGCCTGCGCGGAGGTCGAAGTTGGCGTTGATGAGTTTGTGGAGTTCGGGCCGATCGCCACGGAGAAGAGCGGCGCGGCCTTGCTCGGCGTAAGAGGCCCATTGCTGCATAGCATCGACGACGATGGGGTCATTATTTCTCCATCGCTCCCGTACGTTGTTATGAAAGACTTCGGTTCCTTCGCTGAGGCTGGTGCGGTAGGCAACGTAAATGTCTTTTAACAACTTGGGGTCCAGGCGCTCATATTCGCCGAAGCCCCGTGTTTCCATGAGTTGGCGGGCAAAATCCATAAACACCACTCCCTCGTAGGTCTGAATCACGCGGTCCTGTAAACCCGCGGCGACGCCTAACTCTTTTGTCTCGGTTTCCAGGACAATGTTGGGTTGTTGTTCGATGGGGATGGAGAGTTGGTAGTACTCGATGAGGGCGCGGAGGGCAGCGGTAATGATGGCGGAGGAGCCCCCCATGCCGAGACGGAGAGGGACAGTGGACTCATATTCGAGGGTGAAATTACGGTTAGGAAGTTCGATGCCGTGGGCGCGACAGTAATCGGTCAAGCGGACGAGCAGGGCAATGATGATACGAAAGCCGCCGTAGTAGCCACGCCAGCGTGTCGTCTCGTAGAGATCATCGAGCGATTCAAATATGGGGAGGTCGGCTTTTCCGGCCTTGATTTCAAGGCGGGCGCTGGGGTAGACGACAACGCGAGCGCGGAAGTTACGCACGAGCAGGGAAATAGTCTTTCCGAAGTAGCCATCGCTGGGGTTGCCGAGCAATCCGGCGCGGCCATAGGCGTAGGTTTCGATGTGCATAGAGAGTCGTTGCCGCCGGCGGGTAGCCGGATGGGGGCATACTGAATTGTATGCGCATCCTGTTGCAACGAGTGTCTTCGGCGAGTGTCACGGTGGCTGGTGAAGTGGTGGGGGAAATCGGGTCCGGATTGCTGGCGTTTGTTGGAATCGGGCACGGAGATACGGAAGAACACGCGGACTATCTGGTGGAAAAAATGATCAATCTGCGGCTATTTCAGGACACGGCCGGGAAGATGAATCTGACCGTGCAGGATATTGGCGGAGGCGTACTTATTGTGTCGCAGTTCACATTGTACGCTGACATCCGGAAGGGGCGGCGGCCGAGTTTTGACAACGCGGCGAGTCCTGATGTGGCTAAGAAGCTATACGAATATTTTGTGAATCAGGCTAAAATTCGGGTGGCAAATGTAGCGACCGGAGTGTTCCAAGCCGATATGTTGGTTAGGCTTGCTAATGTCGGGCCGGTAACTGTATTTCATGATTCAGTTGACAAATTCACGAATAAGTCGCAACCTGTGAGGTAAGAGTATGCCAAGAACTCCATCCACAGTCGACCAAGCCGCTTTGTACGAAGCGGCCCTTGAAGGTCTAGAGCTACAGAAGCAGCGCCTTGAGGAACAGATCCGATTGGTTCGTTCCCTCATTGGCGGCAAGAAACCCCGTGCGGCAGCGCCGGCGGCGGTAGTGGCGGAAGCGCCTTCGGCGACCGCTAAACAGAAGGCCGGCCGCAAGCCGAGCCGTAAACGGAACCTAAGCCCGGAAGCGCGCAAGCGCATTGCCGAAGCTCAGAAGAAGCGCTGGGCCGCGTTCCGCAAAGACTCCGACGCTTAATCCAACCGCCAGTGGAAGCGGTCAGCGACTGCTTCCACTGGTCCATCCCCGGCGATCCGGCCGTCAGCAAAGAAGACGGCTCGTTTAGCGACACGCCGGGCGAAGTAGACATCGTGAGTAGCAATTAGTTTCGCTTGCGGTAAAGCAGACAGCAATCTCGCCAAGTCATTTTGACCGGGCGGGTCGAGGAATGTTGTCGGTTCGTCGAAGACGAGCACTTCCGGCTTCATGACTAACACACCGGCAAGGGCGGCACGTTTCTTTTCCCCGGCGCTTAAATGATAGGGAGCGCGATTGGCCAAATGACTGATGCCGAGCGTGGCAATGATTTCGTGTGCGCGGCGGAGTGATTCGGCGGGATCCATGCCTGTATGTAACGGGCCGAAGGCGACGTCTTCGAGGACTGTTGGCATGAAGAGTTGATCATCGGAGTCCTGAAAGACGTAACCGATCTTTCCGCGGACGTCGGTGAGAGTGTCGTCGGTGAGGGGTATGCCGCCGATGCGGAGGTCGCCATCGCCGCGGATGAGGCCGGCGAGGTGGAGAAGGAAGGTTGTTTTTCCTGATCCGTTGGCGCCGAGTATGGCGACAGATTCTCCGGCGGCGAGTTGGAAATCGATGCCGCGGAGGGCGGGGGTGCCGTCGGGATAGGTATATTGCAGGCCGCGAACGTCGATGACGGGGAGGCTCATGGGGCGACCTGCGGGGCGAGGCGGGCGAGGGCGATGGCGAGCGCGCTGAGGGCGAGGAAGCGCCAGTCGCGGGCGGTGAAGGCGGCGGGGTGGAGGGAGACGAAGTCCCCGCGGAAGCCGCGGGCGAGCATGGCGTGATGGACACCTTCGGCACGGGCGTAGGAGCGGCCGAAGAGGACTGCGAGGGCACCGGAGGCGCGATGCCAGAGCGACTGGCGGTTGCGGCGGGGGAGGGCGCCGGCGTCGCGGCAGAGGGCGGCGCGGCGCATGCGAAGGGCGTGATCGACCACGAGTTGGAGATAGCGGACGAGAGATTGGAGCACCATGACGAGAACGGCGGGGACGCCGAGGGCGCGGAGGCCGCGGAGGAGTTCCGGGAGCGGGGTGACGCCCATGAGCAGGGCAACGGCGAGGGCGGAGAGATAGCTACGGGCAACGAGGGCTGCGGCAAAGGACGAGTTGCCGTTTTGCAGCCAACTGATGAGGCCGAAGAAGACGGGGAAGGGAAGGACGATGGCGGTGCGCAGCAAAAGTTCCATGGCCGGGAGGGCGGAGAGAGCGAGGGCGAGCGCGAAGAGGGCTGCGATGGGGAGGAGGGCGAGGGGGGCGGCGGGAGGCGTGGTGGAGACGGCGATTAGGAAGAGCAGAACGGAGATGAGTTTGGCGCGGGCGTCGAGGCGGTGGAGGACGGAGGCGCCGCGGGCCCACTCATCGAGGCGGAGTGAGTGCCCCATCCGCTGGGTCAACTACGCGCTCCTTTGCCGTGCGAGGAGGCGGCCGACGGTGAGGCAGAGGCCGTAGATGATCGTCAGGCCGGCGAGGCCGCCGAGGGCCTTGCGGCCCCATTCGCCGGCGAGGAAGGGGACCTCGTAATCGGCCATGGGGGCGGCGAAGAGGATCTGCTCGCGGGAGGCGACGCCAAGGCGAGCGGCGAGGGATTCAAAGCCATCGGGGAGGGCGGAGATGTAGAACACGCCGCCGATCATCATGAGGACGGAGGCGGTGGCGAGGAGGCCGGCGGAGCGACTGGGGAGGCCCTGGGGTTTGCGGAGCCAGCCGGGGTTGAGCCGTTCGACGGCTTGGAGGACGGCGACGGTGATGAGCCCTTCGAGCACAGCGGTGGCGACGAAGACGGCCGTGGAGACGCCGACGATGGTGGCATTCATGGGCACGCCGGAGAGGCGGAGTTCGCAGATGGCGGCGGCGGCGGAGGCGAGGACCGAGAGGAAGCCGCCGGCGAAGACGCCGAGGGTGCGGAGATTGCCGTTGGAGAGAAACCGGTAGGGGAGCCAGCCGGCCCAGACGCCAATGAGGGCCATGTTGACTGTGTTGGCGCCGAGGGCGAGGAGGCCGCCGTCCTGGAAGAGGAGGGACTGGAGGATGAGGATGGAGGTGAGGACGATTGTTGCGGCGCCGGGGCCGAGGGTCATCGATAGGAGCGCGCCGCCGAGTAGGTGGCCGCTGGCACCGAAGACGACGGGGAAATTCATGCGCTGGGCGGCGAAGACGAAGGCGCCCATGACGCCGAGGAGGGGGACGTGACCTTCGGCGAGACCTTGCCTGGCGCGGCGCACCGCCCATCCAACGCCGGGGACGGCCGCTGCGTTCAGCGTGGCCCAGACCGGCACGGAGAGGATCCCGTCAGGGATGTGCATACATTCCATTCTACCCCTCATAATGAACTGGGAGCCGCGCATTGGAATGATTCTGGGACTTGGGTCGGATTTGGCGGAGGTGGGGCGGATTCGGGCGAGCCGGGAGCGGTTTGGGGACCGGTTTTTGGAGCGAGTGTATACGGAGGCGGAGGTGGCTTATTCGCTGTCGAAGGCGAACTGGGCGGAGCGGCTGGCCGGGCGGTTCGCGGCGAAGGAAGCGGGGATGAAGGCGTTGGGAACGGGGTTGGCGGGCGGGGTGACGTGGAAGGATTTTGCGGTGGGGCGGCTGGCTTCGGGGAAGCCGACGCTGGTTCTGAGTGGGCGGGCGCGGGAGATTGCCGAGGGGATGGGGGTGCGGCACGTGCACCTGACCATTACGCATACGGCGGAGATGGCGATGGCGGTGGTGGTGATGGAGGGGTAGCATGAGGGCGTCGCGTGATGATCGAGGCTGCGGTTTCTTTGGACTCTCACAGAACGCCCTGGATCGAGTGGTGGCTGCACCACACTGGTGCAGGCTGTTATTCTTACAATATGGCAACCCGCAGAACATCGTCCCCCGCGCGTTCGGTCCGTCAGAGTGTGACGATCCCGGCCGCCTTAGTTTCGGAAGTGCGGCGCAGGGCAAAGGAGCAACACATAACGATGAGCCGGGCGTTAGTTGCACTGGCTGAACGGGGTGTACGTGCCGAAATGGAAGCCAAGGAGCAATTGAAAAGCTCGTACAATCGCTTCCTGGCTGAGGACGATCCGGCCCGGAAGAACGAGGCAGGGAAGGACTTGATTCGCGCCATCTTCGGGACGGATTCCATTGCCGAAGATACAATTCGCTGATCTGGCACGACCCGTTTGGCAGCATCTTCTTCAGCGAGTCGATGAACGCGGCATCTCGGTCGCAGATCTGTTGGCACTCCAGGAATGGGTAAGAACCGGTCCCGTCGCACCTGCCGGCGACTGGTACAAGGATTTCGGCTCTTTCATTTTATGCGGCACTGATCAGTTTCCGAAGACGGTGCTCGAGAAGGGGATGAGGCCGTTCGGGAATCCAGTCGATTGATGGCCGGTGTAGATTGTCTTAGACGGCGAGCCAAGGTCCTGTGGCGTTGGTTTCGGCGAGAGCCGTGGCGAAGGCGGCAACCGCTTCTTGGAGTTCCGGATCAATGAGCTGCTCCGCCTCCACATGCCGGAAGAATACCAGCTCGCCGTCATCGCACCGAATGATCTCGAAATCAAACAAGCCGTTCACCCAGCCGCCAATGCGGCCCACCCGCTCGGGTCCGTCGTAATCGGCGAAAGCAGCAGGCAGGTATTCAGGTCTCTGCTGGATGCCCGCCATAGTGGTTCCGTGGTGGAGAAGAGGTTCCGTTGAGCCAAGCCACAGGACGATGTCAGCGAGTTCCATTGGCGGATCAGCCACCGTTCCAGTTTCTCAAGACTGGGACCCGGTATTCGGGGGCGTAAAGAACACACGGGGACGGTCAAGAACAGATCGCCCCCGTTCCAGGACTTAGTGGCCTTCGTGTTCGAGGAAGCGCTCCGCTTCGATGGCGGCCATGCAGCCGGCGCCGGAGGCGGTGATGGCCTGGCGGTAGACGCGGTCCTGGACGTCGCCGGCGTGGAAGACGCCAGGAATATTCGTGCGGGCGCCGCCCTGGCTGACGATGTAGCCGTCTTCGTCGAGGGTGATCTGCGAGCCCAAGAACTTCGTATTGGGAATGTGGCCGATGGCGACGAAGAAGCCGTCGACGGGGCGATCGTAGGCTTCGCCGGTGACGAGATTCCGAAGACGAACGCCGGTGACTTCGCCCTTGGTGACGTCGTAGATGTCGTCGACGACGGTGTTGAGAATCATCTCGATTTTGGGGTTGGCCTTGGCGCGGTCGAGCATGATCTTTGACGCGCGGAATTCGTCGCGGCGGTGGACGAGGGTGACGCGGCTGCCGAAGCGGGTGAGGAAGTTGGCCTCTTCCATGGCGGTGTCGCCGCCACCGATGACCATGATCTCTTTGCCACGGTAGAAGAAGCCGTCGCAGGTGGCGCAGGAGCTGACGCCTTTGCCGATTAGCTTGTACTCGTTTTCGAGACCGAGCCAACGGGCGGAGGCGCCGCTGGCAATGATCAGCGTCCGGGTCTCTTCCCAGACGCCATCGATTTTGATGCGGAAGGGGCGTTCGGTGAGGATGGCTTCGTCGACGGTGCCGTGGCGGTATTCGGCGCCGAACTTCTGCGCCTGGAGCTTCATGTTTTCGACGAGCTGGGGGCCGAGGACGCCTTCGGGGAAGCCGGGGAAGTTTTCGACTTCCGAGGTGATGGAAAGCTGGCCGCCGGGTTCGTGACCGCCGATGACGAGTGGCTTCAGGGAGGCGCGGGCGGTATAGACGGCGGCGGTGTTCCCTGCGCAGCCGGAGCCGATGATGATGACGTTATGCATGGTGAGACGCGAAGTGGGGATTAGGCCGAATGGTCCGGCGCAATCCCCACTTTATCACGCGAAGTTTGGCGCGCCCGGGTTAGCGGCTGAGGAGTACGAAGGTGCCCCAGGCGGAGAGGTAGGCGAAGACGCTCATGTAGACAAACTGGACCGAGGGCCAGAACCAGCCGCCGGTTTCGCGGCGGACGACGGCGATGGTGGAGAAGCACTGCATGGCGAAGGCGAAGAAGACGAGCAGGGCGCCGGCGCCGGCGGGGGTGAGATCTTTGCGCAGGGCCTGTTGGAGGTTGACGTCGTCTTTATCGGCGTTTTCGATGCCGTAAATGGTGCCGAGGGTGCCGACTATGACTTCGCGGGCGGCGAGGGAGGTGATGAGGCCGACGCCGATTTTCCAGTTGAAGCCGAGGGGCTTGATGGCCG
This sequence comes from Acidobacteriota bacterium, assembly GCA_947470805.1. GTDB lineage: Bacteria > Acidobacteriota > Terriglobia > Bryobacterales > Bryobacteraceae. The sequence continues at coordinate 76,513 of CANIVU010000010.1, forward strand.
GTTCGATGGCATGGCCGATCTGGCCGGCGACGGAGTCTTCGAGCTTGGCGGGTTGGCCGTCCTTGTACGGGACGTGGGCGAGGACCCAGAGGCAGGCAGACACCAGGAGGATGACGGTACCGGCGTTCTTCAGGAAGACAAAAGCGCGGTCGTAGAGGCGCAGGCCGAGGGAGCGCAGGTTCGGCATGCGGTAGGGCGGGAGTTCGAGGACGAAGACGCTTTGCTGGCGGCGGAGGACGGTGGACCGCAGGAGTTGGGCGGTGGCGATGGCGGCGAGGAAGCCCAGGAGGTAGAGGCCGAGCATGGCGGCGGTTTGGGTGTGGAGGAAGGGGCCGAGGAGGGGGCGGTCCTGGACGAAGGTTCCGATTAAGAGGAGATAGGGGGCGAGGCGGGCCGAACAGGTCATGAACGGGGCGATGAGGATGGTGGCGAGGCGGTCCCGTTTATTTTCGATGGTCCGGGTGGAGAGGATGGCCGGGACGGCGCAGGCGTAGGCGGAGAGGAGGGGGATGAAGGCTTTGCCCTGGAGGCCGACGAGGGACATGGTGCGGTCGGCAATGAGGGCGGCGCGGGCGAGGTAGCCGGAGTCTTCGAGTATGCCGATGAACAGGAAGAGCATGAGGATCTGCGGTAGGAAAACGAGGACGGAACCGACGCCGGCCCAGATGCCTTCGATGAGGAGGCTACGGATGACGCCTTCGGGGAGGGCGGCGCCGAGCCAGTTGCCGGAGAGGGTGATCCAGCTTTCGACGCCGTCCATGAGCGGCTGGGCGCCGCTGAAGATGGCCTGGAAGACGCTAATGACCACGAGGAGGAAGACGAAGGGGCCGAGTTGGGGGTGGAGGAAGACGGAATCGAGGCGGCGGGTCCAGATGGGCGGGGCGGGGGCGGAGTAGCCGCTATCGGAGCCGACCTGGCCGGCCCAGCGGCGGCAGCCGGGGAGGTCCTGGAGGATGGGGAGTTCGACGCGTTTGGCGGTGGCCGGCGGACGGGCGGAGGAGCCTTCGAGGAACTGTTGGACCTTGTCGACACCCTGGCCGGTGGCGGCGCTGATGAGGGCGACGGGGCAGCCGAGTTGGGCGGCGAGGGCGGCGGGGTCGATGGAGCCGCCGCGTTTGGCGAGGTCGTCGGCCATGTTTAAGACGACGAGGGTGGGGAGGCCGAGGCTGAGGATGGGGGCGGCTAGGAGGAGATGCCGATGCAAATTAGTGGCATCGAGGATGAGGATGACGGCGTCGGGCTGGCCGATGCCGGGCTTGGCGCCGGTGAGGACGTCGCGGGTGACCTCTTCGTCCTCCGAGCGGGGCTCCATGCTGTAGATGCCGGGGAGATCGATGAGGAAGACTTCGCGGCCGGCGGTGGTGCGGGCTTTGCCGACGTGGTGTTCGACGGTGACGCCGGGGAAGTTGGCTACCTTCTGGCGGAGGCCGGTGAGGCGGTTAAAAAGCGTGGTTTTGCCGGCGTTGGGCGGGCCGACGAGAGCGACGTAGTGGCGCAGGGAGCGGACGGAGGGGTCCAGGCCGATGGTTGAAGAAGGCTCCGCCAGGTTGTGGCAGGAATCCCCCGCGCTCATGACCGGCTCGAAGTACTCTTCGGCGGGGTAATGGTCCGGATGGAACTGGTCCGGATCTTCAAGAAGCGGGCGGTTTCGGTGCGGAGGGCGATCTCCGAGCCATCGACGCGGTAGACGCGCGGGTCGCCACCGGGGGCGCAGCCAGCGGCAACGACATCGCCACCGGGGAAGAAGCCGAGCTCCATCAGGCGGCGGCCGAGATCGGATTCAACCTCGAGCGATTCGAGGACGGCGGCTTGGCCGCAGCGGAGATCAACGAGGGAACTGATGTCCTCCAGCGCGGTGGCACCGGGGGCTTTGGAATCCTTGTTGAAAGTCAGTTGCACTCATCTCCAGGATAGAAAGGGAATCGAAATCTGTCAAGGCGGGGTGGGGAGCGGTTTCTTTGTAACGATTTCGGGCTGGTGGTCACTACCCTCCGGAAGGGCGCGTTTGCCTGTAATGCATTGTAAACAAAGATTTGGGGGATCGTTTCGGCGGGTCAGGTGTTATACTTACCTTCTGTCGGGGCTTATCGACTCCGGCAGATTTGGGCCGGTCGCTTCCGCAGTCGGCCTGACAACTGACTCCGAATGCCATCTTCGGAAACAACAAATCCTGGCGGAGGATTTTAGACCGCAACTATTTGCTCTTTCCGATAAGGCTTTGACGAGTTAACTGCAATGGCAATTCCACTCCCCCTGGTAACGATCGTGACTCCCTGTTTAAACATGGAGTCCTATATCGCCAAGACGATTGAAAGCGTCCTGGGGCAGGACTATCCGAACATCGAGTACATTCTGGTGGACGGCGGGTCGACGGACCGGACGGCGGAAGTGATTTGCGATTTTGTGGCGCGGAATCCGGAGCGGATGCGATTGATCGTGGAGCCGGACGGGGGCGTGGCGGAGGCATTGGAGAAGGGCCTGGCGGCGGCGAAGGGCGAGGTTTTCGCTTACATTAACGCTGACGACACTTACTTCCCCGGCGCGCTGCGGACGGCGGTGCACTGGCTGCAGAGCCGTCCGGAGATGGCCGGTGTATACGGGAACGCCTACTGGATTGACGACGACGAAAAGCGGATCGATACGTACCCGACGGAATCGTTTGACCGGAACACGCTGGGGGAATCGTGCTACATCTGCCAGCCGACGTGTTTTCTGCGCACGGAGACGCTGCGCGCGGTGGGCGGTTTTAATACCGACTATCAAGTCGCGTTCGATTACGAGTTGTGGCTGCGGTTGGCGCAGACGCACCAGTTGCTGCGGATTGAGGCACTGTTAGCGAATTCGCGGATGCACCGGTCGAACAAGACGCTGCGGCAGCGGACGGAAGGGTTTGAAGAGGCGAGCCGGGCGTTGCGGAAATACAACGGCTATGTGCCGTTCCGCTGGGCGCACAGTTATGCGTCGTTCCTGCTGGACCAGCGCGACCAGTTTTTCGAACCGTTGCGGCCGTCGTTCACGAAGTTTGTTTTCAGCCTGATTGTTGGTACTCTTTTGAATTGGTCGTCGCCGATCCGGTTCTGGAAGGAATGGGCCGGGGTGATGAGTCTCGGAGCATTTGTCCGCCGTTGGAACGACACCTGGGTGGCGCGGCGGCTGGGAATCGGGATTCGTTAACACCTGGGCGGAGAGTGACAGACCGCGTTAACCATGTCACGAAAGCGCGTACTGATCACCGGGGTGAACGGGCAGGATGGATCCTACCTGGCAGAGCAGCTGTTGGCACGGGATTACGAAGTGTTCGGCCTGGTGCGGCGTGTGGGACTGGAAGCGCCGGAGCACCGGTTGGAACGGTTGTTGCCCTTATTGGACCGGATCCACTTGCAACCGGCATCACTGGAAAGCTACGCCGGGATTTTCAATGCCGTGGCGAAGATCCGGCCGGACGAGTGCTACCACCTGGCGGCGGCGAGCTTCGTGAGTTATGAGTTCGACGACGAATTTTCGACGTTGACGACCAACATCAACGGCACGCATTACCTGCTGGCATCGTTGAAAGATCTGGTGCCGCAGTGCCGGTTTTACTTTGCCGGGACGTCGGAAATGTTTGGCAGTGCGGAGGAGATGCCGCAGAACGAACAGACACGGTTCCGGCCGCGGTCGATTTACGGGATCAGTAAAGTGGCCGGGTTCGAATTGGTGCGGAACTACCGGGAGCGGTACGGGATGCATGCGTCGAGCGGGATTCTGTTCAACCATGAATCGCCGCGGCGCGGGCACGAGTTTGTGACGCGCAAGATTACTTCGGGCGTGGCGCGCATTCTGGCGGGCACGGCGACGGAGTTGCGGCTGGGGAACCTGGACGCTGAACGCGACTGGGGCTTCGCCAAAGAGTACGTGGACGCGATGTGGCGGATGCTACAGCAGCCGGTTCCGGACGATTATGTGATTGCGACGGGGAAGCTGAATTCGGTGCGGGATTTTGTGCGGATCGCTTTTCAGTGCGCGGGGTTGGATTGGGAGAAATACGTCGTGACAGACCCGAATTTCTTCCGGTCGGGCGAGTCGGTGGCGCTGTGCGGAGATGCAACGAAGGCGCGGCAGATTTTGGGTTGGGAGCCGAAGAAGCAGTTTGAAGAGATGATCCGGGAAATGGTGGAGACGGATTGTCTGGCGATGGGTGTGCCCTTGCCGGCGGCGACGCTTTAGCGGGTTCCGTCGATCGATTGGAGTTGCCACGCGAGGCGGCGGGCGTCGGCGCCGAGGCCTTCGCGGGCGGGGACGACGGCGGTTTCGGCTTCGATGCGGAGAACGGCGGCTAGCGGCTCGGGAGATTGCTGGAGCGGGACAGTGATGGCGAATTCGCCGGGGCCGGGTTGCTGTTCGGTGACGAGGCGGCCGTTGACGTAGACGCGGAGGCGTTGGCGTTCGAGGGGTTTGGCCCAGGCGGGGAGAGCGCCGCGGATGACGGCGTTGGCGTAGCAAGCCGGGAGCATCCAGTGGAGGGTTTCGGCGGCCCAGCCATCGGGGAAGAGGCCCTGGGAGTGGTACTGTTCCTGGTCGATGCGGTGGCGGCAGAGGTGGACGAAGCGCATGGCTATGTATCGCCCGAGGGGGCCGGGGAGCCAGCGGCGGATGTGTTCGCTGCCGATTTTGTCGTAGGTGTCGAGGCCGTAGAACCACCAGCCGGGCGGGAACTTTTCGCCGGACTGGGCGCGGACCAGATCGCCCAATTCCTGGAAGCGGCGGGCACCGCCGGCGAAGGACTTGGCCGCTTCGTATTCCCGGAGGCAGCCCAGTTCGGCGGGCACGTAGGCGAGGCCGTAACGCTTGCCGAGACGGACGAGGATGTCCCAATCCATGCCGAAGTGGAGATCCTCATTGAACCAACCAATTTCCTGGAGGCAGGCGCGGCGGAAAAAGACCGATTGCTGGAGGATGTAGTCGAGAACGAAGGTCAGTTTCCAGAGATTGAAGGGCTCTGTGAAGGGGAATTTGTTTTTGACGTTGCCGTGGAAATCGATTTGGTAGCCATCGCCGTAGATGGCGCCGACGGTGGGGTGCGCGCCCATGGCGTCGACGGCGGTGCGGATGGCGCCGGGGAGAAGGGTGTCGTCGGAGTTGAGATAGGCGACGATTTCGCCTTTGGCGAGGAGCAGCCCCTTGTTGATGGCGTGGGTTTGGCCGCGATCCTTTTCGCTGATGAAGGTCAGGCGGTCCTTGTAGGGGCGGACGACGTCGGCTGTCGAGTCGGTGGAGCCGCCGTCCATGATGATGTATTCGACGTGGGGGTAGTCCTGGGAGAGGACGCTTTCGATGGTCGCCTGGATGAAGTGGCCCTGGTTGAACGAGGGCGTGATGATGGTGACGAGCGGGGCGCTCACGCCTGCTCCAGGCTGTCGATGATGCAGGAGAGCTGGCGGTAGTCGCCGTTGGCGCGGGGCCGCCAGGTACGGTTGGCTTCGATGAGAAGGCGGCACTGTTTGCCGCGAGCTGTTTTGGGAATTTCGACTTCGAAGGTGAAGGGACCGGAGTGGGGCACCTTCTTCTCGTCGATGGTGCGGCCGTCCAGTTGTATGCGCAGTTGCAGGTTGTCGATGGGGGCGATGTGTTTGCCGGCGATGCGGAGGCTGGCGGAGTTGGCATCGACGAGCAGATCGCTTTCGTAGCGGCGGGAGATCCAGCCGTCCTCCCAGCGGGCGGTGAACTGGCCGCCGAAGCCGGTCATGCGGCGCCATTCGGCCCAATACCGTTTGAGGTTGTGGGGGTTGTGATAGGCGCCGAGGGCAAGGCTGAGGGCGTAGGAACGGAGGGAGGGCTTGGACCGGTCGAAGTACTGATCCTTCTTATCGAGCAGATAGCAGGCGTAGCCGTTGATCCACTCATAGGGCACGTAGCTGTATTCGCGGCGGACGGTGGAGATGATTTCCTGGTAGACCTTGCGGCGGCTGGACAACGTTTTGTTGTCCATGTGCATGCGGGAAGTGGCGTAGTACTCGTCCACTTTGCGGACGCCGTAGCGCTTGGCGACGCGGATCCAGAGATCGTAATCGAGCGCGTAGTGCATGTTGACGTCGATCATGCCGGCGTTGGCGTAGGCCTCGCGGAGCAGGAACGCGGCGGGTTGGCAGATGTAGCACTGGTTGTTGAGGGTTTCCAGGTCGAAGGGCTGGGTGGGGTACCGGTCGATGATCTTGCCGGTGACTTCGACGTGGTAGGCCTCGCCGTAAATCATGCCGACGCCGGGGTTGCGTTTGAAGTGGCCGGCTACGGTGGGGAGGGCGTTGGGGAGATAGGTATCGTCGGCGTTGATATAGGCGAAGATGTCGCCGGAGAGGGCGTGCCATCCTTTGTTAATGGCGTCGCCCTGGCCGCCGTCGCGCTCGGAGCACCAACGGAGTTTCCCATCGTATTTCCGGAGAATTTCGACGGTTCCGTCCTTCGAGCCGCCGTCCATGACGACGTAATCGAGATTGGGGTAGTTCTGGGAGAGAACGCTTTCAATGGTCTCTTCGAGGAACTCCGCCATATTGTAGGTCGGAGTGACGATGCCGATGCGGGGCCACTCTTCGACGGAGATGCGGGAGGGGCGGGTGTAGTTGGGCGCGGTTATTTTCGAGAACGCCTGTTCGGTGAGCTCGACGGCGCTGGACCAGGAGAAGTCCTTGACGCGTTCGCGGCCTTTGGCGGTGATGGTTTCGCGGAGTTTGGGGTCGCGGGCGATTTGGAGAATGCCTTTCGCGATGCTTTCGGGGGAGAGGGGATCGACGAGGACGGCGGCGTCACCGGCGACTTCGACGCAACTGCCGGAGTTGGCGGTGATGACGGGGGCGCCGGTGTAGAACGCCTCGAGAATGGGGATGCCGAAGCCTTCAAATTTCGTGGCGAAGAGGAGGGCGAGCGAGTGGCGGTAGACGTCGGGGATGACGGCTTTATCGAGATAGCCTTTGAAGTGGACGCGGCCTTTGAGGCCGAGGCGGGCGACTTCGGCTTCGAGCGATTCGCTGCCGGCGGGGGAGCCGCTGAGGACGAGGTGGAGGTCCGTTTCGCCTTGGGCGGAGGCGAGTTGGAGGGCGGCGAGGACGTTGGCGTGGTTTTTATGGGGCCAGAAGTTGGCGGGGAAGTAGAGATATTTGGGGGGGAGCTTTAGAGCGGCGAAGGCCGGGGAGGGGATGGGGTTATGGAAGTGCGCGTCGGCGTCGAGGTGGATGACGGCGATTTTGGCGGGGTCGATTTGGAACTTTTCGACGATGGTTTGTTTGGCGTGTTCGGAGAGGGTAAAGAGAACGTCGGTATTGAGAGCGGAGGGGCCGTAGGTTTGGCGGCGCCATTGGAGGACGGGGGCGTCGAAGAATTCGGGGAAGAACTCGTGCTGGACGTCGGGCATCATGACGGCGGAGGGGATGTCGACGACGAGGGGTTCGAGGACGAGGAGGGGGCAGAAGAAGAGATCGTATTTGGCGGCGCGGAGACCCTTTTCGATGGCGGAGGCGCCTTGCTGGTGGGTGATCCCGACGATCGTGGCGCGGGGGGTGAAGGCGCGCACGTTTTCGACCTCGTCCTCGTGGACCCAGATTGTCAGGGCATGGTGATCGAGTCCGGCGAGAACGTTGCGGACGTAGTTTTCCATGCCGCCGATTTTGCCCTTATAGAACTGGCGGAGATTGACGGCAATGCGCAGGGGGGGAGTCACGAGAAGAGAGTGCGGGCGCGACGGATGATTGAGTTTAGCAACCCCTCATTCCGCAGTTCAAGGTTTTCAGCTGTGAGGGCGCGTTCGCGGGCGGCGAGTTCGCGGGAGCCGCGGCGGAGTTCGGCGGCGTCGGCTTCGAGTTGTTGAATATGGGCGTGGAGGGGTGGAAGTTGTGCCTTGAGAGATTCGAGTTGGTCCTGTTGAGCGGCGAGTTGCCGGGAGAGGTCCTGGATGGTGTTTTCGCGCTGGTGGAGGAGCTGTTGGGATTGGGTGAGGCGTTGGGCCTCGGCGGTAAGCTGGCTTTCGAGAGCGCCGTGGCGGGTGGCGGCGTCCTTTACCTGGCGTTCGGTGTGATGGAGGGCTTCGAGGTGGCCTTCGGCGGTGCGGTTGGCCTGGGCGAGTAGGGCTTCGGTGTGGGTGAGCTGGGCTTGGAGATCGGCGATGAGCTGGGCGCCTTGGTTGATGACGGTGAGGCGGTCCTCCGCGGCCGCGGCGAATTCGTCGTGCCGTTGTTGGAGATCGGCTAGCTGGGCCTGGAGGGTGGCGATGACTTTCGCCCCCTCATTGATGGTTTCGAGGCGTTCGGCGGCGGCGGGTTCGAAGACGCCAAGGCGGTTCATGGCCCAATCGAGGCCGGATTCGAGGACGCTAATTCGCTTCCTGAGGTACTCGATGTCCACCGCGTTGTCTGACCCGGCTGAGGGTTCCAAGGGCGGCATACTGCCTAGGATTGCACAGGATTCTTTTCGTACCAGGCAATGGTCTTGGCGAGGCCGTCCTCGAGGTTGACCCCGGCGCGGAAGCCGAACCAATCAGCGGCGCGCGTGGTGTCGAGCATGCGGCGCGGCTGCCCGTTCGGGCGGCCGGTGTCCCAGACGAGCGAGCCGTTAAAGCCGGAGATACGAGCGATCTTTTCGGTGAGGTCCTTGATGGATACTTCAAAGCCGCTGCCGAGATTGACAGGCTCAATGCCGTTGTACTGCTCCGCGCCGGTGATGAGGCCTTCGGCGGCGTCTTCGACGTAGAGGAATTCACGGGTGGGGGAGCCGTCACCCCAGCAAACCAGTTCATTGGCCCCACTGTCGCGGGCTTCGACGGCCTTGCGGATAATGGCGGGAATGACGTGGGAGGATTCGAGGTCGAAGTTATCGCGGGGGCCGTATAGATTGACGGGCATGAGGAAGATGGCATTCATGCCGTACTGCTGGCGGTAGGCCTGGCATTGGACGAGGAGCGCTTTTTTAGCGACGCCGTAGGGGGCGTTGGTCTCTTCGGGGTAGCCGTTCCAGAGATCCTCTTCCTTGAAGGGGACCGGGGTGAACTTGGGGTAGGAGCAGATGGAACCGGCGACGATGGTTTTTTCGACGCCATGGAGGCGGGCGGCTTCGATGAGCTGGATACCCATGATGGCGTTCTGGTAGAAGAACGAACCGGGGTTTTCCTTGTTGGCGCCGATACCGCCGACGACGGCGGCGAGATGGAAAATCACCTCCGGCTTATAGGCGGCAAACATCTTCTCGATGCCTTCGACGGTGGTCAGGTCGAAATCCTTACGGCGAGGCACGAAGACCTGCTCGCATCCGCGCTTTTTCAAGCCCTCAACTACGAAAGACCCAAGAAATCCGCCGCCGCCGGTGACGACGACTCTCTTCCCGCGCAAGTCCAACATTCCGCTCCTCCGAACTGCTTTCTATTATCCGTTGTGGACGGCCGTTTGAACGAAGCCCGCCCGTTGACGCTCTATGGCGTCTACTTCCGCGTCCACCATCAACCGAACCAATTCAGCAAATCCGGTTTGGTGTTTCCAGCCCAACTGCTTCTGCGCCTTCGAGGGGTCCGCCAGGAGGGCGTCCACTTCAGCAGGCCGATTGTAGCGGGCATCAAAATCGACGAACTTCTCCCATTCTAGATTGACATGGCCGAAAGCTTCTTCGACGAACTCCCGAACGCTGTGCGTTTCGCCTGTTCCGATGACGTAATCATCCGGGTTGTCCTGCTGCAACATCATCCACATCGCCTCGACGTACTCTTTGGCGAAGCCCCAGTCGCGCTTGGCGTCCAGGTTGCCGAGATAGAGTTTGTCCTGCAGGCCGGCCTTGATGTGGGCGACGGCGCGGGCGATCTTGCGGGTTACGAATGTTTCTCCGCGACGCGGGGATTCGTGATTGAACAGAATGCCGCTGACGGCGAACATGTCGTAGCTTTCGCGATAGTTAACCGTCATCGCGTGGGCGAATAACTTAGCGCAGGCGTAAGGGCTACGGGGATGAAAAAGGGTGTCTTCATTTTGCGGCGGCGGCGTGGAGCCGAACATTTCGCTGGAAGAGGCCTGATAAAAACGCGCCTTAACACCGGTCTTGCGGAGGCCTTCCAGGAGACGGAGCGCGCCCATGCCGGTAATATCGCCGGTGCTCTCCGGGATATCAAAACTAACCCGGACGTGACTCTGCGCGGCTAAGTTGTAAACTTCATCCGGGCGGATGTCGTAGAGCAAAGTCCAGAGGCTACTGGTGTCGGAAAGGTCGCCGAAGTGGAGGAAGAAACGGCTGTTGTGTTCGTGGAGATCGGTGTAGATGCTATCGACACGGCCGGTGTTGAAGCTACTCGAGCGGCGCTTGATCCCGTGTACTTCATACCCTTTGTGGAGCAATAATTCCGCTAGATATGACCCGTCCTGCCCCGTAACGCCTGTGATCAGTGCCTTTTTCATTATTATTTAATTCGCGAGATCCTGAGAATTTAACCTTCCTAGAATATCACAGGGGCTCCTTTACACCGGCTTGACACGGGGCCGGAAGCTCGATAGTGTTTCATTTGAACAGCTGTGCAAGTGAATGCCTGATCGACTGACATCGCCGACCGACCTTGCCGACCCAGGCTGCCGCCCGGAAGACCACGGCGCACGGCGTGAGCCGGTGGACGTGAGTGGGGAGGCGCTGGAGCGGGCTTCGCGGATATTCCGGGCGCTGGGAGAGCCATCGCGGCTCCGGTTGCTGGCGTTTTTGACTCGAGGCGAGGCCTGTGTCAGCGAAGTTGCCGAGGCTGAGGGCGACGAGATATCGACGGTTTCGCAGCGGCTGCGGGTGTTGCGGAATGAGGGGCTGGTATCGCGGCGGCGGCAGGGAAAACATATTGTCTACGGGCTGGCGGATCAGCACGTCGTGGACTTGATCTTCAACGCGTTGGAACATGCCTCGGAGCCCCGGAACGCGGCTCCACGGGAAAAGACGAAGGGAGTAACGGCATATGCATCACACAATTCACACCGATAGTGACCACATCCATACCCATGGGCCTGGCTGCGGACATACGGCGGTACAGCATGGGGATCACGTGGACTATCTACACGATGGCCACTTGCATCACCATCACGAGAATCACTACGACGAACATTCGATCCCGGTGACGACGGCCAACCCGGACGACTGCACGGCGGGCCACGATTGCACGGCGCACGCGGCCGATCACATTCACGGCGTGGACTGCGGCCACGAAGCGGTGCCGCACGGCGACCATGTGGACTACCTGGTGGACGGGCATCTGCACCATCCCCACGGCGGACACTGTGACAACCACGGCGAACTGGCGTTGGTGAAGTAACGGAGGCGGGACGAATGGCGGAAACGGAACGAACGGAAATCGAGCGCGGCGGGACGCGGGACACCCGGCAGCGCCGCGCGATCCGGGCGGCGTTTATGACTACGGACCGGCCGCTGGATCCGAACGAGGTATTGGAGCTGGCGGCGGGCGATCATAGCGGGCTGGGGATCGCGACGGTGTATCGGAACATCAAGACGCTGCTGGAAGAGGGCTGGTTGACGGCGGTGGAGTTACCGGGCGAAGTGACGCATTACGAGTTGGCGGGGAAGGAGCATCATCACCACTTCCACTGCAAGAGCTGTGGGAAGGTTTTCGAGCTGAATGCCTGCCTGCCGAATGTGCAGTTACTGGCGCCGCAGGGGTTTTTGGTGACCGGGCACGAACTCCTTTTATACGGGGCTTGCCGGGAGTGTGCTCCGGCGTGAGACAATAGGTTCGATGGGGGCGGTTAGCTCAGCCGGTTAGAGCGCCTGCCTTACAAGCAGGAGGTCCACGGTTCGATCCCGTGACCGCCCACCACAGCCCCTTCCGGATGTCCCACTTGCGGAACGCGTCCGGAGTTGTACAATAGAGATCGACGACGGCAAACGACAAGTGGGCGAAAGCCCACTTTTTTATTTGCCGGACGTTTTGAAGGTTTGGAGTTATGCGTCAAGAGTTAATGGACAAAATCTGGGAGATCGCCGACCGCATCGCGCGGACGGGCGATGTCGAAATTGTCGACATCGAATTCCTGGGTGGCGGGAAGCACCGTGTGCTGCGCGTCTACATTGACAAGACGGGACCGGAAGCGGCGGGCGGAGTGACGTTGGGCGATTGCCAGGCGCTTTCGCATGGGATGGAAGAAGTCCTGGATGCCGAGGATCTGATTCCGGGTGGCGAGTATACGTTGGAAGTGAGTTCGCCGGGCGTGGAGCGGAAGCTGACGCGGCCGCGGGATTTTGCGAAGTCTGTTGGGAAGAAAGTGAAAGTCGTTACGACGGAGCCGGTGGCGAACGCCACGACGTGGATCGGGCTCCTGCAGGCTTTTGCGGAAGAAGTTCTGACGGTGGAGGCGGCCGATGGCAAGACGGCGCAGATCCCGATGGACAAAGTTAAAAAAGCGAACTTGAAGTTCGAGTGGTAAGCGAGAGGAGTCACCGTGGGAACTATCTATCAATCGATCGAGATGCTGAGCAAAGAAAAAGGCATCAACCCGCAGGTTGTCATCGATGCGGTGAAGGACGCCATGCTGGCGGCGGCGCGGAAACAGTTCAAGGGGAATGAAGAACTCATCGCCGACTTCGACGAAAAGACCGGCGCGATTCTGATCTCGGCTGTCAAAGTGATTGTGGAGCAGGTGACTGATCCCGTCCGCGAGATTGTGTTGAGCGAGGCGCTCGATTACGACCGGACAGCGCAGTTGGGCGGGCTGATCAAGTTCCCGAAAAAGACCGAGGCGCTGGGCCGAATTTCGGCGCAGACGGCCAAGCAGGTCATCATGCAGAAGGTGCGTGAGGCCGAGCGGGACACGATTTTCAACGAATTCCATAACCGTGTGGGCGAGCTGGTGAACTGCACCGTGAAGCGCATGGAAATGGGCGATCTGGTGTGCGACGTGAGCAGCAAGACCGAAGCGCGGTTGCCGAAGCGGGAACAGTCGCGACTGGAGAGTTTTCAGATTGGCGACCGGGTTCGGTGCGTCATTAAGAGCGTCGAACGCAGCGGGAAGAACTCGGGCGTGATTCTTTCGCGTGCCGATTGCGAGTTTGTGAAGCGGCTGTTTGAGCAGGAAGTGCCGGAAATCTACGACAACACGGTTGTGATCCGTGCTTGTGCCCGGGAAGCCGGGGAGCGGACGAAGATCGCCGTGGCGAGCCGGGACCGGGATGTGGATTCGGTGGGCGCCTGCGTCGGCATGAAGGGTATGCGCGTGCAGTCGATCATTCGCGAGTTGCGCGGCGAAAAGATCGACATTATTGAACATTCCGAAGATCCGGTTCAGTTTGCCACCCATGCGCTGAGCCCGGCCAAGATCAGCCGCGTGTCCGTCCTGGATTCCAACGACCGGCACATGGAAGTGATCGTCGATGACAATCAGTTGTCGCTGGCGATTGGCAAAAAAGGCCAGAACGTCCGGTTGGCGGCCAAGTTGATTGGCTGGAAGATCGATATTAAGAGCGAAGAAGAGAAGCGCCGGGAAGTGGAAGCGCAGATGGCCCAGTTGCAGGTGTCGGGCGCGCCGCTTTCGGTGTTGATCGATTTCGGTCTGCCGGAGAATGTCGTGGAGCGGCTGTTTGAAGCCGGAATTGGAACCGTGGAGCGGCTTGGGTCGATGACGCCGGAGGAGATCCAGTCGATCCCGGGCATAACGGCCAAGGCTTTGGAGAGCATTCAGTACTCGGTGAATGCGTATTACGGTCCTTATGAAGACGAAATCGCCCCGGTTGCTCCGGCGGCGGAAGCGTCTGCCAATGAAGTGTCTGCCAGTGAAGTGTCCGAGAGTGTCGAACCCGCCGCGGAGCCGGAAGTCCCCGCAGAACCCACCGCCGAAGTGCCTGTAGAAGCCGCAGAACCCGCGGCCGAAGCGGAAACCGAAGCGTAGCTGTTACCAGATGCGCGCCAGCCCCGTCACTTTATGTAGTTGGAAGTGAATCTGTTACCATGGCAGAAGGGGCAGTAACGGCTCGCGTCACCGTCAATGTGCCGTCATGGTCGGGACGCCACCGTCGCGTATTAATTTTTTTCTCCATCTATGAGTAAGATCCGAATTAACGAACTGGCAAGGGAGCTCGAGGTCAAGCCTAGCGCGATCATCGATGCATTACCCGAGCTGGGCGTTCAAGATAAGAAGACCCACTCCAGTTCGATCGACGACGATCTTGCTCTCCTGATCCGGAACCATATGAGGAACGACCCCAACGTCGTCCGCTACCGGATAGAAGACGATCCGCACGCCGATCTGAGCGGTGGCGACTCCGATATCCCGGAGACCCCGGCGGTCGCTCCTCCTCCGCCCCCTCCTCCGCCTCCGGTCGTACAGCGACCCGCGGCTATCCGTCCGCCCGTGGCGCCTCCTTTGGCCCCACCGGTTTCCGTGCCGAGCATTCCGGTTCCTCCGGTGGCGCCCCCTGTGGCCGCCGTGCCGGTAGTGGCGCCGCCCGTACGGCCCCCGGTGCCTGTCACCCCGCCGCCAGCGCGGCCCGCGGAACCGTCGGCTGACACGCATGCCGAAGCGCCCGCGGCTCCCGTGAAGGCGACAGCGCCCCTGCGTCCGCCGTTGGCGTCCGGTGGCCCCCTTTCGCCGCCGATCGCCGCCACGCCGGCGAAGCCCGCCGAGCCTGTGGCTCCGAAAGCTCCCGCCGTGCCGGCACAGCCGGCGCGCCCCGCGCAGCAGGTTTCACCGCCGCGCCCCGGCCAGATTCTCTCCGGTCCGCGGCAGCCGCTGGTTGCTCCCGGCACCGGCGTGCCCGGCGCCCCGCGCCCGCAGGCCCAGCAGGGCCCGGCCGCTCCGCGTCCGATGGCTCCGCCCGCCGTTTTCGTTGGCCCTGGCCAGCATAGCGGAGGCCAACAGGGAAACGCCGGCCCCGGCGCCCCCTCGCCGCGTCCACAGCAGCCTCCGATGGCTCCCCGTCCGCCGATGCAGCCCCGCCCCGCGGGTCCCGGCGCGCCGACGCCCCGTCCCCAACCGCAGCAGCAGGGTGGGCCGGGCCGTCCGTTAGCCGGACAGCCGGCCGCGCGCCCGATCGTTCCGCCGCGTCCGGACATGGTGGACCGTCTGAAACAGTTGCAGGGCCCTCCGGGTCCGCGCCCCGGTGCTCCCGGGCCGCGTCCGGGCGCTCCGGCTCCTGGCCGTCCGATCTATCAGGGTGGTGGTCATGGTGGCGGCGCCCGCCCGGGCATGCCGACTCCTGGCCGGCCGACAGGTCCTGGTCAGCCTTCCTATGGTCCGCGTCCTGGTGGACCCGGTGGTCCGGGTGGTCCGGGCCGTGGCCGTCCCATGCATCCGACGTCGGCCAACATGTTGCAGCCGACGGCGATGCCGATGCCGGTGGATCCGAGCCGCCGCGTCGACACCCGCAAGCGCCCCAATCAGGGCCGCGTCAAGGAAGCCGAAGAGGGCAAGCTCCGCCCGATTTACGCCAAGAAGGAAAACACGGATCTGCTGCTCGCCAAGGGCAAAGAGATCACGGTTTCCGAAGGCATCACGGTCAAGGAATTGGCCGAAAAGCTCGGTATCAAAACCACGCTGGTCATTAAGAAGCTGGTCGACCGCAAGTTCTTCGCGACCATCAACCAGACCATCGACGTGAAGTTGGCCGAAGACATTTCGCGCGACTTCGGCGCGGTGGCTTCGCAGGTCAGCTACGAAGATGAACAGACTTGGGAAGTGGAACTCGCCGAAGATCCCAAGGATCTGGTCGTTCGCGCCCCGGTAGTTACCATCATGGGCCACGTCGATCACGGTAAGACGTCACTGCTCGACGCCATTCGCCAAGGCCGTGTGGCCGAACGCGAAGCCGGCGGTATCACGCAGCACATCGGCGCTTATCAGGTTGAGATCCATAAGAAGAAGATCGTCTTCATCGATACCCCGGGTCACGAAGCGTTTACACGCATGCGTGCTCGCGGCGCCAAGGTGACCGACGTTGTCATTCTCGTGGTCGCGGCCGACGACGGCGTCATGCCGCAGACGGTGGAAGCGATCAACCACGCCAAAGCGGCCGGCGTGCCGATCATTGTTGCCATCAACAAGATCGACAAAGCCGATGCGCAGATTGACCGCATTAAGCAGCAGTTGTCCGACAAGGGCCTGCTGGCGGAAGACTGGGGCGGCGACACCGTTATGGTGCCCGTCTCGGCGAAGGCGAAGCTTAACCTCGACCTGCTGCTCGAAATGATCCTGCTGGTGGCCGACATCAAGGCGCTGAAGGCCAACCCGACGCGTCCGGCGATCGGCAATGTGCTGGAAGCGAAACTGGACAAGGGCCGCGGCCCGGTGGCGACCGTGCTGGTTCGCAACGGTACGTTGAAGGTCGGCGCGTTCTTCCTTTGCGGTTCGGTGTTCGGCAAGGTCCGCGCCATGTTCGACGACCAGGGCGCCCCGATCCGGGAAGCTGGTCCGGCGACGCCTGTCGAAGTGCTCGGTTTGGACATGTTGCCCGAAGTGGGCGATGCGTTCCAGATGGTGACCGATACGGCCAAGGCCAAGCAGATTGTGATGTTCCGCGAGGCTCGCTCGCGCGACGTGCAGATGGCGAAGAACAAGCGGATGACGCTGGAAGCCCTGCACACGCACATGAAGGAAGGCGAGACCAAGGAACTCAACATCATCATCAAGGCCGACGTGGGCGGCAGCGCGGAAGTGCTGTCGGATACGTTGCAGAAGATGTCCACCGATCAGGTGCGAGTCCGGGTGTTGCTCACCGGTGTGGGCGCGATTACCGAAACCGACGTGATGCTGGCGACGGCATCGAACGCGATTGTGATCGGCTTCAACGTGAAGCCGGACCGCAACGCGGCGGCGGCGGCGGAGCGCGAGAAGATCGACGTGCGTCCGCACTCGATCATCTACGAAGTGACCGACGAGATCAAGAAGGCCATGATGGGGATGTTGGCCCCGGTCTTCAAAGAGGTGTACAAAGGCCGCGCCGAAGTGCGCGAGATCTTCCGCATCTCCCGAATTGGTACCGTTGCCGGTTGCTACGTGTTGGACGGTACGATTCCGCGTTCGGCGGAAGTACGCGTCAACCGCGACAAGGTAATCATCTTTACCGGCAAGATCAGCGCTCTCAAACGGTTCAAGGACGACGCGAGCGAAGTGCGTACGGGTTTCGAGTGCGGTATCTCCATCAACGGGTTCAACGACCTGGAGAAGGGCGATCTCATCGAGGCCTTCGCCACCGAGCAAATGCCGCGCGACTTGTCGTAATCATCCAATCCCATGCCGATCATCGGCGTACTCCATCTCGAACTGCGCATTGAACATGCGGAATCGCTGAAGGACCGCCGGAACGTGATTCGCAGTTTAAAGGCCCGGCTTCGCAGCCGTCACAATGTGGCGGTGGCGGAGATCGGGCCTTCCGATTTTCTGAACCGGGCGCTGGTGAGTGCGGTGACGATTTCCAATGACCGGACGTTCGCGGAGAAAGTTTTGCAGGCGGTGGAGCAGGATGCGGCGAGCGTGCTGGGTGGGATGCTCGAATCGTCAGGGATTGAGTGGGTGGAGTAGGTTAACGGGCGGAACGGAAGACGAAGCGTTCGCTGAGGGCGAAGTTGATCAGGGCCGTCGCGGCGATACTGATGCCGTTGGCGAGTAAGTAGTGGATGCCGAGCGTCCCGGTGAGCAGGCGCATCCACACCAGGTTCGAGGCGATGGACACCAAGCCGTTGGCTGCGTGGAAGCGCAATAAGCGCGAGCCGAGGCCAGGGGTTCCGGCCGTGCCCCAGGTCCAACGTTCGTGCCAGTAGAAGTTATGCAGGACGGCGATTTCGACGGCGATTGCGGTGGCGGCCAATATCGGCAGATCCGCCAGTTGCTTCAACGCCGCCAACGCGGCTAACTGCACCACGATGCCAGCCAGTCCCACGGCGTTGAAGCGGAGCCAGCGTTGGATCAATGCAGCCTCTCCTCGTTATATAACTGCACCGTATGGCGGATGGAGGTGATGGCGAAGATCAGCAGCACTCCCGCCGCGCCGATGGCGAAGCCGATGTCATAGAGCTGCCAGATGTCCCCGAGCCACGTAATGCGCGGATTCATGTAGTAAACGAACAGGTTTCCGATGATCAGGAGGATGCGCAGTTCGGTGGGGCTGAACTTGAAAAAACTGATCTGGAACTTATTCAATACGTGTGTCGCCAAAAAGACTTCGCTGCTTAACAGTAAGTAGCCGACCAGGAAGAAAGCCGCGATGGCCGGGCTTAAATGACCGCTCAAGGCCATCCCGCCCATGAGCAGGGAAATGGCGACCACGTCCACTACATGGTCCACATAATACCCATACCGGGGCCGTTGGCGGTCCCGTACACGCGCCAGCGTCCCGTCCAATGAATCACCGAACCAGTTCAGGAACAGGCAGACATTGACGATCCAGAGCCCGAGCGGATTCACCGATGAATACCAATACGCCAACCCGGCGGCCAGCATGGAGGTGATACCCAGGACCGTCAGATGGTCCGAATTGACCGCCCGCGGCAACCTCGTCGCGATCCAGATCAACGCTCGCTTTTCGAGCGGGGCCAGGAGGCTTTCCTGTACGCGAACTGCCGATGTGGTGCTCACGTAAAATTTGACGCCTTATTCCAATTGCGCGTTTCACTCGTGTTACCCGACAATAGTTGTTTCATGGCTAGAACCTACGAACTCGTCCCCCGTCCGGTGCAACGTGTGGAGACCGCTCTGCGGCGCATCGTCACTGATTTCCCCGTGCCCGAGTCGCTGCCGATTCTGCAGCAGCTGCACGACTACGAGCCCGTCGCCATGCAGGGCCAGCCGCCGGTGGTGTGGGACCGCGCCGAGAACTACAGCGTGTGGGACCGCTGGGGGAACCGCTGGATCGACTGGTCGAGCGGCGTGCTGATCACCAACGCCGGCCACGGCCGCAAAGAGATCATCGAAGCCATTCAGAAGCAGGCAGGCCACGGGTTGCTGACTAACTACTGCTTCCCGAACGAAATCCGCGCCAACTTCGTCAAGCGCCTGGCCGACCTGATGCCCGCGCCGTTGAAGAAGGTCTTCCTGCTCACGACGGGTTCGGAGACCGTCGAATGCGCGATCAAGCTGATGCGCACGAACGGCGTCAAGGTCGGTGGTCGGTCGAAGAACATCATCGTCAGTTTTGAAAAGGCCTTCCATGGGCGCACGCTGGGCTCGCAGCAGGCCGGCGGCATTCCTTCGCTGAAGGAGTGGATCGTCAACATGGACGCGGGTTTCGTGCAGCTGGAGTTCCCTGACGGGTTCCGCACGCCCGATACCTCCTTCGCTTATTTTGAAAAGCAGCTGGCCGATAGGGGTGTTGACCCGGCGAATGTCGCGGGTGTCATTCTGGAAACCTATCAGGGCGGCAGCGCCTCCTTCGCTCCGGTCGAATACATGCAGCAGTTGCAGGCCTGGTGCCGCCAGCATGGCGCGTTGCTGACCTGCGACGAGGTGCAGGCGGGCTTCGGCCGCACGGGCAAGCTGTGGGGCTTTGAACACTACGGTATCGTGCCGGACCTGACCACGTGGGGCAAAGGGATTTCGAGCTCGCTGCCGATTGCGGCGGTGATTGGCCGGCCTGACATCATGGACCTGCATCCGGCCGGTTCGATGACTTCGACGCATACGGGCAACCCGGTATGTGTGGCCGCTGCGGCCGCGTCGCTGGAACTTATCATTAAGGAAGACCTGACGGAAAACGCCCGCGTGCAGGGCGACCGGATGCTCGATTTCTTCCGCGCGATGCAGGCGAAGTATCCGCAGATCGGCTGGGTGGATGGCAAGGGGCTCGTCGCGGGCATCGCCTGCGTCAAGCCTGGCACGACGGAACCCGACGCCGACCTGGCGTGGAACGCTATTCGCAATTCGATCGAGAAGGGCGTGCTGCTGTTCTCACCCGTTGGGTTTGGCGGCGGCACGATCAAGGTGTGCCCGCCGCTCAACATCTCCGCCGAAGCGGTGGATGAGAGCTTGGCGGTGTTTGAAGAGGCCTTTGTCGAGGCGTTGCAGGGATGAAGCCGGTACTCGTCGTCGGCGGCGGGATGATCACGCACGATCAGATCCTGCCGGCGCTGTATAAGATGCAGCGCAATGGCGAAGTGGGCGACATTACCGTCTGCGCCCAGCACGCAAAAACTGTGCAGGCGCTGGCGGCGGCGCCGGGCATTTTGAAGGCCTTCCCGGGCCAGTCGTTTACGGCCTACCCGGAACACTACGCGGGCGGGCCGCAGCCGGAGTTGTACAAGGCCGTCATTTCGGAGATGCCGGAGCGCAGCGTGGTGATCATTGCGCTGCCCGATCAGCTGCACTTTCCGGCCACGATGGAGGCGCTGCGGAATAACCAGCATGTGATCTGCGTGAAGCCGCTGGTGCTGACGGCGCGCGAGTCCATCGAGATTGAGCGCGAGGCACGGGAGCGCGGACTGTTCGTCGGCGTTGAATATCATAAGCGGTTCGACGACCGCTCCCACAAGGCGCGGCAGTTTTATCGGGAGGGCCGGCTGGGAGAGTTCAAACTCGGCACCGCCAAGCTCATGGAGAAGTGGTACTACCGCGACTCCAATTTTCAGAACTGGTGCACGGTCGAGAACACCGATTGTTTCACCTATATCGGCTGCCACTATGTGGATCTGGTCCACTTCATTACTGGGTTGAAGCCGGTTGCGGTGTCGAACTATGGCATCATCGACACCTATCCGAACGGCAAACAGGGTTACCTGTGGTGCGATACGCGCGTCCGCTGGCACAACGGCGCCGTCCTCAACGTGCAGACGACGCTATGCTACCCCAACGAAGGGCCCGGGCCCAATACGCAAGGCCTCACCATGTACTGCGGAGGTGGCACAGGCGCGATGCTCGATCACAGCGATCAATATCGCGGCCTGTCGTATTCATTCTCGAAGAAATCCGATGCGCCGGGGGCGACCTACTTCAGCCAGCCGAGTCCCGATTATTTCCAGTACAACGATCTGGGCGGGCCCGGGCTGGAGCCGGTTGGCTACGGCGTGCGCAGTGTGGAATATCTGGTGAAGGCGATCTACCGCGTCGACGCCGCCGGCGATGTGACCGCGCGCCAGGCGCTGCTGGCTGAGATCGACGATAAGGGCATCCTCGCCACACCGGCAAACAGCCGTTACAATGAACTGGTTGTTGAGGCCGGGCGACTGTCCATTCTTAACGGCGGGCGCGAAGCGCTGATCGAGTACGAACCGGAGCCGAAGGTCTCCTTAGCGTGACCGAAGAAGAGATTATCATTTACCTCGAAGACAACGGCTTTCCCCCGCATATTATTACGGCGGGGAGTGAAGGGCTTGTGGAGCGATGGGTGGAGTTTGTGGGGGAGGTGGAGCGCGGCTATCCGTATGGGCTCACCGAATACCGCCATGACCTGGACCTGCGCGGGGCGATTGAGTTGCTTGGTCTGGCCGATCGGATCATCGAAGCCGACGAACGGTTTGCGGCGATGCTCGACCACCGCGAGGTGCGTGTGTGGGAGAGCGGTGGCGAGAACCCGTGGTGGGACTTCGGCTATCCGCGCAATGCCCGTGGCTATTTGCTCCGGCGGATGCGTGAAGCGGGGCTGATCGAAGAAGAGGCATGATCGGCGCGGTCCTGCTTCTGCAAGTGGCGGCGGCGATGCCGCTGTTGGAACAGGGCCGGTTTGCCGACGCGCGGGCTCCGTTGGAGAAGGCCTGCGCGGCACGGGAGGCGAATGGCTGCTATCTGCTGGGCCGGACGCTGTACACGCTGGATCAGTACGAAGCGGCGTTGCGGGTGTTGACGCCGTTGGTGGCCACGGATCGGGATCCTTGGCGGGTGCAAGACGCTCTCGGGTCAGCCTATGAGGCGTTGCGCCGGCCGGCGGAGGCCGAGCGGGCGTTCCAGCAGGCCGTGAACGGAAATCGTGACCGGGCGGCCGATCCGCGGTATCACCTTGGACGGTTTCTGATCCGCGAAGGCCGGCCGGCGGAAGCAGTTGCGATTCTTACGCCGGCGGTGGAAAAGTTTCCGAGGCACGAATTGGCGCGCTTCGAACTGGGCCGGGCGTTCTATCAAACGGGCCGTATCGCGGAAGCAGAGATACAATTAAGCCGCGCCCCCTCGTTAGAAGAGGCGCGGCGATTATTGGATAAGTTGAAGCGGCAGAGCCCGCGGTAAGTTAGACGGCCGCGGCGGCTGGCGTGGCTTTCTTACGCGTCGCCTTTTTCTTGCCGGCGGGGGGAGTGCGGTCGCTCTTCTTCAAACTGGCGATGACGATGGAAAGAACGAACTTCTTTTCCCCGTGGTCGTCGAAGTTAATAATTACGTGCTCTTCGGTACATTTGACGACGCTGCCGAGTCCGAACTTGCCATGTTCTACCTGGGCGCCCTCCGCAAAGGCGGGTTTGGCCATAAGGGGGATCTCCTACATGAATGGTAACACAATTGCAGGGGTACTGGGGGCAGCGGCGCTCGCGCCAGCCATGGTGCGCGAACAGCTGTGGTAACCGAATTGCATATCAAAACCTCCTAACATAGGTAAGTCCGGACCGAGTTCCTGAACTACCTGAATCGCGAATCGCCGCCCAAGCGCGGCCAAGAGGTGAAGCTTGAAATCTGTTGCATGGGTTCTACTGGCCACGCTGCCACTGTTGGCGCAATCCGGAGCGCGGGAACGCACGTCGCGCCGTGTGAATGACCACGCCGCCACGCCCGCCGTTTCTACGCCAGATCCTGACGCCAAGGCCGCACCCGGTCCTCGCGGTACTGGTGCATTTCGGCGCTATGCGGTGGTATTGGACCAGGAGCCGGTAGCCGCAGCAGTTTCAAATCGGGAATCCATTCTGGGCACGGCCGGGCGCGCGCACCGTCAACGCGTTGTCGAATCCCAGGCGCCGGTGCGCGCCGAACTGGCTCGTCGCGGGCTTCGTGAATTCGGCTCGGCTGAGACTCTTGTTAACGCCATATTCGTCAACGCCCGTGTGGAAGACGCCGATGCGCTGGCCGCGCTCCCCGGCGTTCGCTACGTCCGGGAGATGCGCCCCGTGCGCAAGGCGATGACGGCCGCGAACGCCGTCGTGAACGCGCCCGCCGCGTGGGCTCAGCTCGGTGGTACTACTTCCGCGGGCGCAGGCACGAAGATCGCCATCATCGATAGTGGTATCGATCATACCCACCCTTCGATGCAGGACGCGGCGCTCGCCCTGCCTGCGGGCTTCCCAAAATGCAGCGGCGACGATTGCGCGTATACCAATACGAAGGTCATTGCGGCGCGCAGCTTTGTGGACCGCCTGATCTACGCCTACACTGATGACACGCGGCCCGACGACGCCTCCCCACGCGACCGCTCCGGTCACGGCACGGCGGCGGCCAGTGTCGCCGCCGGCGCGCCGATTGATAGCCCGCTCGGCCGCATGTCGGGCGTGGCGCCCAAGGCCCAGCTCGGTAACTACAAAGTGTTCGGCTCCCCCGGCGTCAACGACCTGACGTTCGACGACGTCATCATCGCCGCCCTCGAAGCGGCGCTGCTCGACGGCATGGACATCGCGTCCCTCTCTCTCGGGGGCGCGTCACTGTGGGGGCCCAACGACCGCGGCACGGTTTGCGACAAGGGCGCCGGTGTGGCTTGTGATCTGCAGGTCGAAGCCGTCGAAAACGCCGTTCGCCGCGGGCTCACCGTCGTCGTCAGCGCCGGCAACGATGGCGATTCCGGCCTCGAAATTCCATCGCTGAATTCCATCTCCTCACCCGGCACCGCCCCGAGCGCGATCACCGTCGGCGCTTCGGTGAACTCCCACATCCTTTATCAATCCGTCCGCGTACAGAATGGACCCGCAAGTCTGAATCGGCTCAATGCGCTCTTCGGTGACGGGATTAAGCCGTCCGCGCCGCTCCGTGCGCCGCTGCGCGACGTGGCCAAGCTCCAGAACGACGGCAAGGCCTGTGTGGCTCTCGGCAATGGCGTGCTGGCCGGCGCGATCGCGCTCATCGCCCGTGGCGACTGTTCGTTCTCGGTTAAGGTCAACAATGCCCAGCGCGCGGGCGCTGTCGCCGTGTTGGTTTACCAGACGACGACCAACACCCCCATCGCCGCCGGTGCGCTGCTCAACACCGCCATTCCCTTCGTCATGATCGGCAAAGACGACGGGGCAGCGCTACAGCAATACCTGTCTTCCAATGCCGATGCGCTGGTCACCCTGGATCCGGCGATTACCGCCATCAACGCTCCGGCCGGTGAAGTCTCCGTCTTCTCCTCGCAGGGCCCGGCCACCGGCACCAACGCGATCAAACCCGAGATCATCGCGGTGGGCCAGGACCTCTTCATGGCCACGCAGAAGTATGATCCCAACGGCGAGCTCTACGACCCCTCCGGCTTTACCCGGGCCGATGGCACCAGTTTCTCCACCCCGATGGTCGCAGGCGCCGCCGCGCTTGTGAAACAGCGCAATCGAACCTGGACGCCGGCCCAGATCAAGTCCGCGCTCGTCCACTCCGCCAATAACGACATCGGCGATTACGACTACGACGGCAAACCTATAGACGCCCTGCAATCGGGCATGGGCAACGGCCAGCTCGATGTCGATAAAGCCGTCCGCGCCAACGTTGTTGCCGACCCCGCCACGGTCTCTTTTGGCGTTGTCCGCGCGGTCCCGCTGACCAGCCAGATTCGCATCGCCAATCTCTCTACCGGTTCTCTCAATCTCCGCTTCTCGATCAGTGAATCCGTCAAAGCCGCCGGGGTCACCGTCAACGTTTCGCCTGCCACCGCGACGGTCGGCGTCAATCAAGTCGCCACCGTCACGCTCACCGTCAGCGGCACGCTGCCCACGGCGAACTGGTACGAAGGCGCGGTGGTTGTCGATGGCGGCGCGACGCAGCTCCGCATTCCCTACGCTTATCTCATTGGCAACAACACTGCCTTCAACGCGATGCCGCTCACCGGCACCGGGTTCGTCGCGCTCGCCAACGGCCGCGTCAACCGGCTCAACGTGAAATTCGTCGATAAACAGGGCGTGCCGGCCTCCGGCGTGACTGTCCGATTCCGCGCCGAAAGCGGCGGCGGGCGGATCGATACGGCGCTCGAAAAGACCGATTCGCTGGGAATCGCCGACGCCGTCGTCTACGCCGGGCCGACGCTCGGCGAGCAGATATTCAGCGTCGAAGGCGCCGGGCTCAAGTTGCAGTGGGTGGGCCGCGCGATCCAGCAACCGGCCGTGCAGACCGGTGGCGTCGTCAACGCCGCCAGCGGTGAATTGGGCTCGGGCGTGGCGCCGGGCTCCTACATCTCTATCTTCGGTGCAGCGCTCGCCGACACCACGCGCATCTACACCACCACCTATCTACCCGTTTCCCTGGCCGGCGTCAGCGTTGGTTTCGACGTGCCCGGCCGTCAGTTGAGCTATCCCGGCCGGATCCATTTTGTCAGCCCCGGCCAGATCAACGTGCAGGTGCCATGGGAGCTGGCCGGTGTGCCGTCGGTGGATATGAAAGTCAGCATCGGCGACTTTTCGTCGGCCACGTTCCGCGTCGCTTTGAACGACTTCTCGCCCTCCGTCTTTGAGTACACCGACCCCGGCAGCGGTCGTCTCCTTACCGCCGCGCTCGACCAGAACTTCGGCTTGGTGACCGCCGCCAACGCCGTTCGCCGCGGCGCCGCCGTGCAGATCTATGCTAACGGCATCGGGCCCGTCGACAATCGCCCCGCCTCCGGCGAACCGGCCAGCACGCAGACGCTGTCTAACTGCCGCACGGCGCCCGAAATCACAATCGGCGGCCGCCCGGCGCAGGTTCTCTTCTGCGGACTGGCACCGGGCTTCGTCGGCCTCTATCAGTTGAACGCCATCGTGCCCGCCGACGCTCCCACCGGCATCCAGCCGCTCGTCATTCGCAGCGGCGGTGTAACATCCAAGACCGCCTCGCTCGCCGTGCAATAGGGGACAATTATAGGAATGCGCTTCGGGAAAATTTCGCTCGTGTTGCTGGCAGGTGTGTTGTCGGCACAGGTCGTGCCGGACTGGTTCATTGTTGAGTTGACCCAGCCCACGGCCGGCCGCACCCGCGGCGCCCGTCAGGTTCGCCAGTCGCACGCCGCCGCGCGTGCGGCGCTCGCGGCGCGCTTCGGCAGTCGCGTCCAGGTGAAGGATTTCACCGAAGTCGTCATGAACTCGCTGATCGTCCGCTCCACGGCGGGAGAAGCCGCGCTGGCGGCTGTTCCCGGTGTCCGGCGGGTTTGGCCGGTGTACGAAATTCATCCGGAGCTGGACCGCGCTGTGGGCCTCATCCAAGCAGCCAAAGCCTGGGAAACCGTCGGTGGCGTTGACCGCGCGGGCGCCGGAATGAAGATTGGGATTCTCGATACCGGCCTCGATCTTACGCACCCGGGGTTCAAGACCGATGCGCTCAACGTGCCCGATTCCTACCCGCGCGCCACCAACGAAGATATCCGCAGCCGGCTGAACGGCAAAGTGATCGTCTACCGGACCTACGATCAGATGGCCGGGTT
Source organism: Acidobacteriota bacterium (assembly GCA_947470805.1). Taxonomy (GTDB): domain Bacteria; phylum Acidobacteriota; class Terriglobia; order Bryobacterales; family Bryobacteraceae. The sequence continues at coordinate 102,964 of CANIVU010000010.1, forward strand.
CGCCGAAACGGCACTCGACAACTCGGGCCATGGCACTGGCGTCGCGATGGCGGCTGCCGGTGTGCGCGTGAAGAGTCCCAAGGCGGAGATCCAAGGTGTGGCTCCAGCAGCGTACCTCGGCGTGTATAAGATCTTCGTCGGGCCCGACGGCGCGTCCTCCAACACCGCGATTGCCACGAAAGCGATCGATGACGCGGCCGCCGACGGTATGGATGTCATCAACATCAGTTGGGGGTTCTTGCCGCAGATTCGGCCGGAGCTTGATCCATTGAGCCCCGCCGTCGCCCGGGCCGCATCTCTTGGAGTCGCCGTTATAAAGTCCAACGGAAACTCCGGTCCGGCCCGTCTTTCCGGCTCCACGCCGACCGTCGGCCCCAACGGTATTGCCGTTGGCGCCGCCTGGACCGATCGTATCTTTGCCTCCGGTGCCCGGGTGAATGGCGGCCCCTCCATCTACGCGATCCCCGGCGACGGCCCCGCCCCGGAGGTTCCGCTCAGTGCTCCGCTGAAGGATGTTGCTCCGTTGGATTCCACTGGTCTTGCTTGCACCGTGCTGCCGCCGGGTTCCCTATCCGGCTCCATCGCGTTGATCCTTCGCGGGGACTGCACCTTTGAAGTGAAGCTCAAAGTCGCCGAAAACGCGGGCGCCGTCGCTGCCATAGTCTACACCCACACCGCGTCTCCCAATGCGAGCGGCATGGCGACCGGTACCGCCCAATTACCCGCCGTCATGATCTCCAACAAGGACGGTGTTGCGGTCAAAGCTACCCTCGCCGCCGCCGAATCGACCGCCGAAATCGCCTTCGGCGATACGCTGCCCTTCATCATCGACGCCAACGGCACCTCCGACTTCTCCTCCCGCGGCCCTGGCGCCGATGGCAGCATCCGTCCGGACGTTCTCGCGATCGGAGAAGAACTCCTTACCGCCGCGCAGAAGAACAACCCTAATGGAGAACTCTTCGACGCCACCGGCTACACCGTTCAGTACGGAACCAGCTTCGCCTCCCCGCTGGTCGCCGGCGCCTACGCGGTTCTCAAGGCGGGCCGGCCCGGCCTCACCAATTCCCAATACCGGTCCCTCCTCGTCAATACCGCCCAGCCGTTCCCGGGCAGCGAACCGCGCCCTTTCCCGGTGCAGGTCGGCGGCGCTGGCCGCCTTGATGTCCAAGCCGCCCTGCGCGGCCGTCTCGCCATGGAACCGGTCTCGGTCAGTTTCGGCATGGGCGGCCAGCGGATGGACGTCACCCGCCCTATCCGCATTCAAAACGTCACTCCCAATACAGGCACCTGGAAAGTGGAGATCGATTCCGGCGACGACGTGAAAGCTACCGTCGAACCCGCCGAATTCTCCCTCGGTTCCGGGGATGCCATCACGCTCCAAGTCCGTCTTTCCGGCGATCTGCCGGTCGGTGAAAACCAGGGCTTCCTCCTCTTCCGCCCGGTCGATGCCGACGAATCCGAGCGGCCCCAACGAATGGCCTACTGGTACGGCGTGCCGTCCGGCAAGCCGGCCTACGCTTCGGTGATTCCTTCGGCGCCCTTAACCGCAACGGCGGGTTCCAGCGTTACCCTGAATGTGCTGATCACCGACGCCATCGGTGCCGCCACGCCGTTCGAAGCCCCGAAGGTCACTGTGCTCGAAGGCGGCGGCGAATTCATCACCGCCACCTCTGTCGATGAACTCTATCCCGGCTACTGGCAGGTGCGCCTCCGGATGGGAACCGCCTCCGGCCAACGCAACCGCTTCCGCATCGAAGCCGGCGCCGCCATCCGGGAAGTTTCCATTCAATCCCGGTAAGCCTCGCTGCTATACTTGGTTGGAAAGCGGTCAAGCCAGTCATGCAAGATTTAATGAAAAAGTTGCAAGAAGAAATCGCAACTTTGGAACACGAGTTCCGCTCCGAGTTGCCGAAGGAGATCCTTCGCGCCCGGGAACTCGGCGACTTAAGCGAGAACGCTGAATACCATGCCGCGAAAGAGCGGCAGGGGCTCGTTAACGCCAGGCTCGGGCAGTTGCGTAAGCGGCTGGCGGAACTGTCGATGATCGATTTGCAGAAGGTCCCGCGCGACCGGGTCGGTTTCGGTTCCACGGTCGTTGTCTATGACATCGCCAAGACCGAAGAGATGACCTATCGTCTGGTGGCGAGCGAGGAATCCGACGTCAAGAACGGCCTGATTTCCACCAGTTCTCCCATCGGCCGCGGACTGTTGAACAAGCGGGCTGGCGACGAAGTACGGATCGTCGCTCCCGGAGTGACGCTGCAGTTTGAAATCGTCCGGCTCACCACGATTCACGGCGACGTATTGGAATAAAGCAGGCATGACGATCACTCGAGCCATCGGAGAAGGCTGTAATAAAATCATCCTCCTTATCGTGCGGGGGCTCGCGTTGTCCCGCATCCATCCCAATGTGCTGACGTTGATCGGGCTTCTGATCAATGTCTTCGCGGCGGTGCAGCTATCACGCGGCGAATTCTTCCCCGCCGGGCTCGTCATCATTGGCGCCGGCCTGTTCGACATGGTGGACGGTCGCGTGGCGCGCCACACCAATCAGGTCACCCGCTTCGGCGCTTTCTTCGATTCAGTTCTCGACCGTTACTCCGATCTGGGCCTGCTCATGGGCCTGCTGGTTTACTACGCCAACATCGACCGGTTCTTCTACGTCGTCCTGACGGCCGTCGTCATGACCGGATCGGTCATGGTCAGCTACGCCCGGTCCCGCGCGGAAAACCTCATCCCCACCTGCAAGGTCGGCTTTGCCGAGCGGCCGGAGCGGGTGGTTCTCCTGATCATTGGCGCCCTGTTCGACCGCATGGCCCCCGTGCTCTTCGTCATCGCCGTGATCTCGAACCTGACCGTAATCCACCGCATGATGTACACCTTCCAGCAGGCCAAAGCCTTGGAAGAAGCGCAACTCCGCCCCGCCGGCGTGGCCGAATCCGCCTCCGCCAGCCGCAAGCAGTAACCGCCGGCTATTCCGGCCGCAGGAATTCCCAGTACGCCGGGCTTTGGGAAATCGTGTTGTGCCCGGTGTTGGCAATCACCGTGTAGCGCAGGTTCCCTTGCTGGAAGCGCGTCCGAAGCAACTCCGTACTCGCGCGTGGGATCACTTCGTCGTGTTCGGCCGCCAGCAGCAGCACCGGCGCCGATACCAATGGGGCGTAGCGCCACGACTCATACTTGTCCCGCAGCAGCCACCGCACGGGAAAGAATGAGAACTGTTGCTGTGCGATCCCCAGAATGCTGTCGTACGGCGTCACCAGGACCAATCGCGAAATCCGCCGCGACGCGGCCAGCCGGACCGCAATGCCACTCCCCAGGCTACGCCCGATCAGCGTCACGTTTGGGTGCGCCGCCAGTAACTGGTCCAACAGCGCCAAGCCATCCGCGAACAGCCCTTCTTCCGAAGGCGCCCCCGCACTCCCGCCATATCCCCGGTAGTGCATCAGGAACAAGGCGTGCCCGGGAAACGCGGCGCGGAAATCGGGCAGGTTCAGCGATACGTCCTCCGCGTTGCCGCCAAAATAAACCACCGCGTCTGGCCCGGCCATTTCCCGCGTTGAAACCAGCACGTCCCCCGGTAAACGGAGCAGTTCGCCGCTCCCATCCCCGCGCCCCTGCGGGAAATACAGCAAGGACCGCTGCGCAAAAAAGAGAATGGCGCAGATTCCGGCGTACCCCGCCGCAAACCACGCCACCCATAGAAACCAACGGCTAATTGGAACCCGTCCGCTGCCGCTTGTACGGATCCTTCAGATACTTCGCCGCTTCCTCCTGCGCGCCCTGCGTATCGTCACGCGTGCGCACAGCCAGGTTGTACTCGTTCACGGCCCGGTCCCGCTGCCCGGTCATGTCGAAAATCTTGCCCAAATTGATGTGCGACCAAACCTCGGTCCACTTTGGTTCGATATCTCCGTTCAGCACTTCGCGAAACTCGTTCGCCGCCGCCTGATAGTTGTTCTGCAGGAAGAAGATATCGGCCACGCGATAGTGCGCCAACGAACTGTTCCGGCTCACTTCCAGCGCCTTCTGGAACTCCTTCAGCGCCTCGCCATACTCGCCGATATCGGTGAACATTTCGCCGCGCCGGATGGCCACGGCCACGCGCATCGTCGGTGACATCCGCAGTACCCGCAGGTTCGGATCAATCTCCACCTTCTTCGGCTTGCCGAACGTTTCGACGATGAACTCCGATGACGGCCCGGCCACTTCCACGCGCTTAAATTCCGGGTTGCCTTCGGTCTCAATCTTCAGGTCCACCGGCATACGGAACGTGTCCAGATCCTGTTGAATCTTGCCCATAATCCGGAAACCCTTGTTCGTCCGGTACACGGTGTATTCCAGCTTGAACTGCGGCGCCCCGCTCGATTCAATCCACTGCAGGAAGAAGAAGCCCAGATCGTAGCCCGCCAGGTCGGAAGCCATCTTCGAGATATCGTCCGTGCTGACGCTCTTATTGGCGAACTGCTCCGGAATCGCCTTCAGCAATTTCTTGAAGTTGTCCTCGCCCAACACGTTGCGCAGCATCTGGTACACGGCCGCGCCCTTAGCCGCGGTCGTCGCCCAATACTCGGGCGAGTAATCTTCCAGCCGCGACGCCTGAATCAGTGGCGGATTGTCGATCGTCATCGCCTCCACGTAGGTGTCGCGCACCTCGCTTTCCAACGCCCCGGCGGGCGCCGTCTGTTCGGTGTGCAGCAACTCGGCGTAGCGCGCCATGCCGTTGGTGATCCACAGGTGATTGCGGCTCGCCGGGGATGTCAGAATCCCGTACCAGTGCCGCGCCAGTTGATTCGCCAGCAGTTTCGAATTCGCTTCTTTTCCGATCCCGCGCGGCGACAGGAACAGCATCCCCGGCGACGCATACCCATTCGGCGCGCCCTCTTCGGTTTCCACCAGCACCAGGCTCGACGCCGGCGCAATGCCGAACTGCGTCGTCAACAGCCCCAGCACCTTGCCCGTCTCTTCGCCCCAGGAATCCGCCGCCGCGGCCGACTCGCCGCGGAAGTACACCAGCGAGTTCACCCCGCCCGAGGAAACCTTCTTCCCCTCGCCCTGCACAATCGCCAGACTCCCGCCAAACCCCGGCGAGTTGAAGCTGCAGGTGGTCGTCGACTTCCTGCCGTCTTTCTTCGTCGTCTCCAAACCGCCGCTGACGACGCTATAGCCTTCCGGCACTGTGATCACGAACTCCGACTTGTAGCGGTCCGACGTGTACCCCGCAATCGGGAACCAGCGCGACGGGTACATCAGGAAACCGTATTCCGGCCGCAGTGAAGCAAACTTGATGCCATAGACGGGCGACTCTTCCTGCCCCGTCAGCTTGCCCTCGTACCGGATCACCACTTCGCGTGTCGAACCCTTCACCATCGGTGGGTCCAGCGTCAGCTTCACCGAAAAGTCCTGAGAATTCCGCTGCGCATCCACCCGGGAATCGTCCAGATAGGTGACCCCGGTCACCGTCATCGCGTTATGCAGTTCAAACGACGCCGCGCTGATCTTATCGTCGACAGCCTTGAAGCGCACCCGCGCCTTCGCTGCAATCGACTGCGTTCGCGGGTTTACGTCCGCCGTTACGCTTATCTCTTCCACATCGATCCGGCCTTGTGACGCCGTTCTCTGTGCCAGCGCCGCCGGCGCCAACAGAGCCGTCAATACCACGGCCGCAATCATGTTCTCTCTGCGCTTCTGCATACGTCCACTCTTCAAGGTCGAGGATTAAAGTTCTGGAAAAAACCGGGCTGCCAACAACTCCGCCGCGCGCGCCAATGGGTCTACCTCTCCGCGCAACGTCGTCTGTATCGTGGCGAGCTCCGTTCGCATAGCCGTCTGCGCGGCCTTATCTTTCAATAATCGCAGAGCCGCCGACGCCAGCCCCGGACCATCCCCTTCATTCTGCATCAGTTCGGGTACGATCCGGCGCCCAGCTACTAGGTTCACCATTGTGAAATACGGTACATCCACCAACCAACGGCCCAGTTTCCAGGAAACCGGTGAAACCTTGTAGAAAGTTACCATCGGTGTCCCCATCAACGCGGCTTCCATAGCAACCGTGCCACTGGCGGCGAGCGCAAGGGTGGCATGGGCAATTGCATCCCACGTTTCCCCTTCAAGTGTTTGGATGGATGCGCGGGAAATCCGTTCCCGAAAAGTTGATCCCGGAAACATCGCGTCGTACTTATGACCTACTCGGTCCAGGAATCCGGAGGGCATCGCCCACACCACGTTCAGGTCTACTTCTTTCCGAATCCGTTCCACCGCGTCGATGACGGCTGGCATATGCCGGCCTACTTCTCCAAGGCGGCTCCCTGGTAGCAGTGTCAACAATGGCTTGCCGGCATCCAGCCCGTGTTTAGCAAAGAAGGCTTCCTGCGTCATCGACGGCCCGGCCATCCACGCCAGCGGATGGCCAATGTAGGTGGCCTGCGGCATCCCTTCGCCGTGGAAGAAGGCGGGCTCGAACGGGAAGATGCACAGCAGTTCGTCGATGATCTTCTTCATCGTTTTCACACGGCCCTTGCGCCACGCCCACACTTGCGGCGCCACCAGGTAGCCCACCGGGATGCCGCGCTTCTTCGCCTGCGCCGCCACGCGGAAATGGAAGTCGGGGCTATCGGTCAAAATCGCCAGCCGCGGCCGCCGCTCCTCCATCGCCCGGACCAGTTTCCGGTACTCCCCGTAGATCCTTGGCAGATGTTCCAAAACTTCCACCAGCCCCACCACCGACAGGCTTTCCGATTCGACGATCGGCTCCACGCCCGCCGCCCGCATCCGCGGTCCGGCGCAGCCGAAGAATCGCGCTTGCGGCCAGCGCTGCCGCAGTTCTTCCACTAGTTTGGCGGCGTACAGGTCGCCGGAGGCCTCCCCTGCCGAGATCAAAATGTCAAAAGGTGCCAAACGGTCAGTCTACAACGTGACGGCCGCCGAACCGTACTTGGTAGAATGGAAACAGTATTCAATGCCCCCTCCCATCGATCTCGCCGGTCTCAACAAAACAAAGCTCCACCTCGGCGATTTCGCGCAACGTTTCTTTCGCGATGCGACGCCCTTCGGCCCCGTCTTCTCCTTCTACGCGGCCGCCGTGCCGCTGGTCTCTGAAGACCTTCGCGACTTCGTGGACGAACCGATTGCAGCACTCCCCCCGCGCGTCCTTGCCAGCCTGGGGAAAGTCGTTCTCCTTTTCGTTCCCTTCATCGAGCGCCCCGCCGCGAAGGCCACCCCGGCCCGTAACAGCAAACGCTTCGCCGAAAAGGTGATCGAATTCGATCCCCGCGACAGTCTGGTCGCCATGGACCCGCCCGTCCCGTCCAATCGTCTGCCCTTCGCCTACCTCCCGCCGGATTCCGCCGAGGACCCCCATATCTTCGCCTTCGGCATCCAGGACGTTGACTCGAGCGACTATCACTACAGCTTCTTCCACGCCATCTCGCAACTCATTTTCCTCACGCAGCCCGACTCGGTCATCGCCGGTTATCGCAACATCCTCCGCGAGGAGTTGAAACTGCGCGCGCATGGCGAGGTGGACGACGCCTCCTGGAAAGCCAAGCTCGAACTCCTGAAAAAGGAGTCCGGCGTCCGCGGGGAATCGAAGCTGTTCCTGGAATACGCCCGGCATAGTTTTACCGATACGTTTACGCTTTTCCTGCACGGCATCTGCTGCGACATCGACGTCGAACCGGGCCCGCGCCAGATCGCCAGCCGGTACCTCCGGAAACGCCTCCAGTTCCTGCAGGTAGAGTACCCGCAGCCTGAGGGATATGCCGTTTTCCCTGAGGAGCTTAAGAATTAACTGATCTATTACGCCGCCGGTTTCCGCCGATAAGAAACACGTGCGGTGTTTGCAGGTCTCACTCTTCGGTGCGCTCCTTTGGGGCGCCACACTGGTTGCGGCTCCGTCGATCAAGGTTACGCCGGCGACGCTGACTTTCACTTACCAGGAGGGGAGCGCCGCGCTGCCAGCCGCGCAGACGCTCGCCATCTCGGCCGCCTCCGGAGCCGCGTCTACCACCGTGGTCGTCAACACCGGCGGTAGTCAATGGATCACCTGCTCGCCCAACCTGGGTAAAACCGCTCTCGCCGTGAAGGTCAGCGTCAATCCCACCAGCCTTCCCATCGGTCAGTACTCGGAAACGCTGATTCTTACTACACCGGAAACCACGGGTGACCCGATCATCGTGCCTGTCACGCTTGTCATCCGGGCGGCCCCCTCCGATATTCGTGTCACCCCGACCACCCTTGCCATTACCCATCGTCTGGGAGACGCCCCGCCTCTGCCGGTCAACGTGGGCCTCAACACCACCGGCGGTCTGCTATCGTATTCCGCCTCGGCCACTGGTACCAAGTGGATGCGCGTCTCCCCAGCCGGCGGCGCCGTCTTCCCCGGGTTTCGCACCAATGTCAGCGTAACTGTCGATATTGTCGATCTTGCCCCTGGTGCGCAAAAAGGAACCCTCACCATTGCCACGCCGGACGCAGTCACGAAAACAACCACGGTCACCGTCAACCTATCTGTGCAGCCAGGGCAGCCCGTCGCCAACTCCATCTGGCCACCCCGCATCAACGTCGGTGCGACGGACAGCACGGTCACGATCACCGGTGAACGTTACTTTTCCGGCACAACGGTGAAGACAGGGAACACCGTTCTCAAGACCACCATCCTCGGCCCGAATGCCCTGAATGTCGCCATCCCGGCCAGCCTGATGGCCGTGCCCGGCAACATACCGCTCGTCGTTGCCAATCCCGATCCCGGCGGTGGCGCCGCCGGCGCCATCAACTTTGAAGTCCTCCCGCCCGGCCCGCTTCTCCTCGCTGTCGTCAACGCGGCTTCACAGTTGCCTACCGCCCTGGCACCCGCCACTGTGTTCACGATCTACGGCTCCGGTCTGGGGCCCGATACGCTTGCCAGCTTCGACGGCACCACCCCGTATCTCCCCACCACCCTCGGCAACACGCGCGTTTACATCAATGGCGCCGCCGTCCCTCTCATCTACACCTCCGCCCGGCAGCTCTCCGCCGTCACGCCGAATACCCTCGAACCCGATCGTGCCCACATGATCGAGGTCGAGTATGGCGCCTTCCGCTCCCTCCCGTTCCCCTTCCTCAGCGTCGCCGCCTCTCCGGCGCTTTTTACGACCACCGGCACCGGCAATGGCAACGCCGCCGCGTTCCAGGTAGATCCTGTCACCGGCGCCTACTCTCTCAACTCCGATAAAACCCCGGCCTCGAAAGGCTCCGTCCTGGTGCTCTACGCCACCGGCATTGCGCCCGTTCAGCCCATACCACCCGATGGCTTTGTCGCCATCGGCCCGTCCAATAACAACATCCAGGGGCTCTCGGTTTTGCTCGGGGACTCACCCGCCGATCTCCTCTACGCCGGCTACGCCCCCGGCCTCGTCGTCGGCATTGTGCAGATCAATGCCCGCGTTCCGGAAACCACCCCGACAGGAAAAGCGGTCCCCATCCTCCTAAAGGTCGGCAGCGCCACCAGTCAGGCCGGCGTTACGCTCAACGTAAAGTAGGCTCCCCGCTGCACCGCTTCCCCATCTCTAACCCACAATCTGCCCCGCGCGGCTGGTAACTCAGCTGGCGGTAATCGCTCCGCCTGCTAAAGGGCGGGAGCGCCATCGGTCAGACTGGCGTTACTCTCAACGGGAAGGAGGCTCCCCTGCCGCACCCGCTGCGCCACCTCCCCGTCTCTAACCCACAATCTGTCCCGCGCGGCCGGTAACTCAGCTGGCGGTAATCGTGCCGCCTGCTAAAGGGCGGGAGCCCTATCGGTCAGACTGGTGTCACTCTCAACGGGACGGAGGATCTCCCGCAACACCCGTTGCGCCACTTCCTTCCCCTTCTCGCCCACTTCCCCGATCGGTCCCACACAACTCGGACACCCATGCTCACAAGGGCACCCCGCAATCAACTCCGCAGCGGCTCGCAATAACCGGTCCTGCATCTTGAACAGCGGCTGGCTCCCGCCAATCCCGCCCGGATAGTTGTCGTACAAGTACAGATTCGGGCGGTAATCCCGCGAGGGTTCCGTCGAGTCTTCCGTTAGCGTCACCCCTAGATCTCGCGGATCGCACATCAACAACAACGCCGCCACCGCACGTAACGCATGGCCCAGACCCACCAACCCGTTTTGCTTCTCCGTCGGCGTTAGATCCGGGAATCGTGCGAGGAACCCCTCACTGAAGTGCAGCCAGAACGAAGTGGTATGCATCTCCTGCTCTGGCGTCGACAGGTTCCCGGCCCCCACATTCTCCATCGTGTAGAACTTCACTTTTTTGAAGCCCACAATTTGCCGGTTTACCCGCACCTCACCGTGCAGTGCCCGCGCCGTCTGCGGCAGTTCCGCCCGGTCAAACTCGTTGATAATCTTCACCTGTGTATAGTCGATGGCGTCTGTAAAGTAGTCGCATTCCACGGCCCGTACGTAGGCCTTCCGGCCGTCGTAGTCGAACCGTTCCACTTGGAACTGGCGCGCATCGTGCAGGTAGATCGCCTTCTCGTGCAGCGTCGTCAAAGCCGAGGGGAAGTCCACCTCCGCGATGACCTTGTTGTCGTTCGTCGTATCAATCACGACAAAGTTGTCGCTTGTTACCGCTCGCAGGCTCACCGCGTCCGCCGGGTACGTGTCGCTGGTCCAATGCCAGGTGTCCCCTGTCAAATGCAAGAGCCCCAGTTCCTGCAGGAACCGGCATAGGTCACCCGGATCGTGCGGCCCGAACTTCTCTCCCACCCGGATCGGCAACTCGAACGCCGCGCACTTCAGGTGATTCAGCAGAATCTCCAGGTTGTCCGGATTGATAAACGCATGCTCCGGTGGCCGGTCAAAGAAGTACGCCGGGTTTTCCACGATGTACTGGTCAAGCGGCGCGCTTGAGGCGACCAAAACCGCCAGAGACGACTTCTGCCGCCGCCCGGCCCGCCCCGCCCTCTGCCAGGTGGACGCAATCGTCCCTGGATAGCCCGCCATCACCACCGCATCGAGCGAGCCGATGTCCACTCCCAACTCGAGTGCATTCGTCGCCACGACGCCCCGGATGGCCCCCGTCCGAACCTGCTGCTCAATCGCCCGCCGCTCTTTCGGCAGATAGCCGCCCCGGTATCCGCTGATCCGCCCCTTCAATGCCGGAATCCGCTCCGCTGCGTCTTTCAGGTAGGTGGTCAAAATCTCCGTCGCCAGCCGGTTGTTCGTAAAGACCAGCGTCTGCTGGCCCCTGTCCAGGAACTCGAGCGCAATCCGCCGCGACTCCGCCAAATAACTCCGCCGAATCCCCAATTTCCGATTCACCACAGGCGGATTGTAGAAGACGAAGAACTTCTCCCCGCTCGGCGCGCCGTTCTTCTCGACCAGCGAAAACGGCTGCTCGCACAGCGCCTGGGCCAGCTCGCGAGGGTTCGCAATGGTCGCGGAACTGCAGATAAACACCGGTTTTGACCCGTAAAATTCGCAAATTCGACGGATTCTGCGCACGATATTTGCCAGGTGGCTACCGTAGACGCCACGGTAGTAGTGCAGCTCGTCAATCACGATAAACTGCAGATTCTCAAAGACCTTAGCCCATTTTGTGTGGTGGGGCAGGATCCCGGCGTGGAGCATATCGGGGTTGGTGAACACCACGTTCGCCCGCTCCCGAATCGCCCGCCGCGCGTCTTGCGGGGTGTCGCCGTCGTAGGTGAAGGCGCGGATTTCGGGGGCTTTCCCGTTCACCCGGATGGAATCGACCGCTGCCTGGAACTCCTGCAACTGGTCCTCGGCGAGGGCCTTGGTGGGGAATAGATACATGGCCCGGGCGCCGGGATCGGAGAGTAAACGATTCAAAACAGGCAGGTTATAGCAAAGCGTCTTGCCGCTGGCGGTCGGGGTGACGACGACGACGTTCTTCCCGGCCTCCACCTCGGCGTACGCCGAGGCCTGGTGGCTGTACAGGCGGTCCATCCCGCGGGCGACGTAAGACGCCGCCAGTGCCGGGGCAACCGATTCCGGGATCGGCGAAAAATCTCCTTCGCGGGCCGGTTGGTGCTGAATCGATCGCACGGGCGAATCCGGCTTCGCCATCCACTCCCGGAAACGATTGACCGCTCCCTCCAGCCCCGACGGCCGGCGCAGTGTCAATCCCGGGTCATTCTGTTCCGCCCCGGGTTCGGGAAAGCCTAGCGTTAAATTCATACGGCGTGGTTTCGCTTTTTCTTTGCTACCACGCCGTCATGAAAAACGCAAGATTTCGAAACGTCTACCGCCGCAGGAACTCGTGCCGTTCCAACGTTGCGGCGATCGCAAACGGATGCCGCGACGCGCCCAATTCCGGCAGATCCCGCTCGTCCACGCGCACCACTTTCCCCATACATCGCAGACGCAGTCCCGATTCATCTCCCTGGGCCGGTAGCGTCACCAGGAATTCGATCGGGTCGCCTTTCTGCAATCGTCCATCGGAGGTGAACAGCACCCCGCCGGAACTCAGATTACGGGTCTCCCCTACCTGGGGAATCCCTTCACCGCCAGCTTTCACAAGCTCGATCGGCAACTTCAATTCAAAGCGTTGGTTTTTCCGTTGTTCGCTCACGTCAACCCTAGACTAATGCGAACAGCCTAGAGCGGTCAATAGCGAAAGACCCATGCCCCTATTACTATGGTTCTGGTACTTTAGGCACATTTTTCGCAGACGCAGCCTTTCTCAACGCATATACTTAAATCGCTTAGCGGACTGAATTCAATTTCTCTATCGTGGTACTTTCCCCGATAAACCCGCCAGCCGCATCTCGAATATCGCCCGATTCCACCCGGCCGGCCCCGCTTCGTCCGCCACCATCGCTTCGGGAAGTGCAACGCGCATTGCCTCCAGGTGTGGCGACGGGATGATCACCGCCCGGCGTACCACCTGCAGAAATCCGATGTCGTTCGGCGCATCACCCAGTCCCACGGTGTCGGGATCCCCCCAACGTGTGATCAGCGTCTCGACCGCTCGCGCCTTGCTGCAACCGCCGAGAACGTGGAAGAACCGTCCGCCGCGCGTCATCTGGAAGCCCTCCGCGGCCAGTGCGACTTCCAGACGGCCCACTTCTCCCTCCAGCAATACGAACGGTTCACCGAACTCCCGCTGCATCGCCAGCGCCGCCACGCGCGCTTCCAGTCCGGTGCGCTGACAAACCTCGGCCAGGTCCATTTCCCCAAATCCGCGCACGCTCACGCCGGACTCTATCGCCGCTCGACGCAGTGCCTCCCTTGCCTGGGCACTCGTGGAACCCAGCACGATATCCGGTTCCCCGGGCACGACCACCGCCGCGCCGTTCTCGACAATGAACGGGTCCGTATTCCCCATTCGCTCGCGCAGTGCCGACACCTCGGCCCGGTTTTTGCTGGTGACCAGTACTACGGGAACGTTTCGCGCCCGCAGGTGAGCCAGGCTCGGCGCCGCGGGCGCGTAGCTGTATGTGGCCCGGTCGAGCAATGTGCCGTCTAAGTCGGTGAAGACGATCATGCCTCCCAACGTAGCGCAGGTTACGCTTCTTATCCGGGGAGTTGGCCGGTAATCCTACTTCGCCGGTGTGGCGCCGCCATCCACGTCACCGGGTTCTGCTGAGGGCATGTTGTCCGGTCGAGCAGTGTCCCGTCGAAATCGGTGATGCGGATCAGGCATCGCAAGGTAGCGCAAGTCACCTTGGTGATCCGGGGAGTTGGCCGGTAATCCTACTTCGCCGGTGTGGCGCCGCCATCTTTGCCAGCGGTTCCTGCTGAGGGCATGTTGTCCGGTCGAGCGGTGTCCCGTCGAAATCGGTGATGCTGATCAGGCATCGCAAGGTAGCGCAAGTTACCCTGGTGATCCGGGGAGTGGGTTGGTAATCCGCTTCCGCTGTTGCGTCGCCGCCATCCTCATTACGGGTTCCGCCTGCGTTGAGAATGACGGCATGCCGTCCGGCCGATCAGTGTCCCATTCCCATCGGTGAAAACGATTCTGTCTCCCCGGCAAGTGCGATGGGCATTCGCGGTACGTTGAGTGGGTCCGGATTCGTCGCGCCTTCCCGCTGCCTGACTGATGAGCCAAACCGGGCGCCGCTTGCGCATGACCGTATGTGGCACGGTACACCTGCGTGCCGGGCGATCCTACCCAATCCGCGCGCTGCTATACTGTCGCTCGACCAGATTCCTATGACCTTACTTGTCCGCATCCTGGGAACCGCCGTCACCCTCCCTGCCCGCCGCGTGACGGCGGAGGAACTCGACCGCCAACTGTCGCTGCCACCTGGCACCACTTTCGCTCGCAATGGAGTCCAGACCCGCCACTTTGTCGACGCAACGGAAACGGCCAGCGCGATGTCGGCGGCGGCGATCGAACAGGCGCTCGAAACCGCCGGACTTCCCGTCTCTGCCCTCGATGCCATCCTGTTTGCCGGCGTCATGTCCGAACAGCCCATGCCGTCGACGGCGATCCTGATCCACCGCCGCCTGGGGGCTCGCGCGGATGGCGTTACTTGCTTCGATATCAACGCCTCGTGCGCGGGCTTCTTGAAAGGCATGGAGATTGCCTCGGCCGGCATTCATGCGGGCCTGTTTCGTCATGTCGCCGTGGTCGCCGCGGAGCTTTCGTCCAAAGGCCTTCGCTGGGACGACCTCGATACCTGTACGCTTTTCGGTGATGGCGCCGCGGCGGCAATCCTCGGCCCGGCGCAGGACAACGAAGCGATTCTTGCGATCCGCAACGCCATCTACTCCGCGGGCGCAGACCTCTCGGTGATGCTGGCCGGCGGCTCCCGCCTGAACATGCGCACGCCGCCGGACGACCCCAACGACTACCTCTTTGCCATGAACGGCCGCGCCCTGCTGCGACTCATCCAAACCCACTTCCCGCCGTTTCTGGACGAACTCCTCGCCGACGGTGTTGACGTGATCATTCCCCATCAGGCCAGCGCCGTCGGCCTGGGCTTCCTCCGTAAGCAGCTCGCCAAGCGTCCCGGACCCACGACGGCGGTGATCGATATTCTCAGCGAAACCGGAAACCAGGTGAGCGTCTCCGTCCCCACCGCGCTCCACCGCGCGATCGCTACCGGTCAACTCCGGCGCGGCCAGAGGGCGCTGCTCGTCTCCACCGCGGCGGGCGTATCTTTCAGTGCCATACTGCTGCGATACTAACGGCCATGACGGTCGACGTGCATCTGTTCTCAGTCGGCCACTGCCGCAATAGCGCCTGGTTCGTTGAATCCGGGCCTTTCTTCCAGCAACTGCATTTGCCCGCGATGGCCGCTGTCATTCGTCATCCGGAAGCGGGAGTGATCCTTTTCGATACCGGGTATGGCAAGCCACTCGTGCACGCGAGCAGCCTGCCCGCGCGCCTATACCGTGCCCTTCTTCCGTTTCATGTGAAAGAAGAAGACAGCATTCCGTATCACCTGTGGAGCCTCGGCCTGTCGGTGGCCGATGTCTCCACCATCTTCCTCTCCCACTTTCATCCGGACCATATCGGCAGCCTGAAGGAGTTGCCAGCGGTTCCCATTCTGCACTCCCAAGCCGGGCTCACCACGCTGGCCCAATACACGCCGCGCCAGCGTGTCCACGCCGCCTTCTTTCCTGAACTGCTGCCCGATGATTTTCCCTCGCGCGCCCAGGCCATCGAGGGTCTACCGCGGGTTGAACTGGCCGAAGAATGGCGTCCGTTTACCGAGGCCTTCGACGTGATCGGCGATCAGTCGTTGCTCGCCATTTCGCTGCCGGGCCATGCTGTGGGCCAGTACGGACTCCTGTGCCGCCGTGCGAACAATCGGTTCGTGTTCCTGGTTGCCGACGCGGCCTGGACGCGGCGGAATATCACCGAACTTGCTCTTCCCGGGTTTCCCGCCGGGACGCTGATTGGGGACTCCGCGGCCTTTCGCGATACGCTGCGAAAGCTGCACGAATTCCAGACGCGGCGCCCCGACGTCCCGCTCGTTCCGTCGCACTGTCAGCAGTCGATTGCATCCTTTTCGCATGAGTAGCAAAGCCGCCATCGCCCGCGCCTATCTCCGCGCCCGGTTCCCGCGCAAAGCCACCGGTATCATCCCCACATCGCCAGTCTGCGACGAGGCGCAGGTGGCGGAGCACTTCGCTGAATTCAACGCTCTCGGCCTGACGCTCGACGAAGCCCGCACTCTGGCTCGCAATGAATTGGAAACCGGCGCCTCGCCTCGCCCCGACTACAGCTTCGGGCTCTCTACCGGCACTACCGGAGAACCCGGCGTTTTCATCACGACGCAGGCGGAGCGTGATCGCTGGCTTGGCACGATACTCGGCAAGTTTCTGGCGCCGCCGCAACTGTTGCATCTGAATGCCGCACTGCTGCTGAAACATAACAACCGCCTTTACGAAGCGTCGCATCGGGTCCACTACTTTGACTTAACCGATCCCACCGCGCACTGGGCGCCGCGGCTCTGCGATCTGGCCCCGAATGTTCTGATCGGGCCGGCTAGCGCACTGGGGGCGTTGGCCGATTCGGCTGCTTTTCAGCGACGCCCTTTCCGGCCGCATACGCTGTTGAGCGGTGCCGAAGTGCTCTTCCCGCAGGACCGGGAAAAGCTCCACCGGGCGTTTGAAGTTCCACCGCAGAATCTCTATCAGGCGAAAGAGGGCTTTCTCGCCGCCGGCTGCCGCCATGGCGCGCTGCACTGGAATGAAGACCTGATGTTACTGGAGGGGATGCGGTTTAAGTGCCGGCCGGACCGAGTGGTGCCTGTTATCACCGATGTCACTCGAGAGAGTCAGATCTTTCGGCGTTACCGTGTCGACGATGTGCTGGTGATCAGTCAAACCTGCCCCTGCAAGACGCCGTTTCAGAAAGTAACTACGGTGGAGGGCCGGCTGCAGGATATTCTTCTTTTGCACAATGACGATGGCACGCATACGCCATTGTTTCCGCTGGATCTGAACCAGATTTTGAGCCCGGCCGGGGAGTATGCGCTGAAGCAGCATGACGCTTTTCATTTCACGCTAGAGTGCGCCGCTTCGCCCAATCCGGAGCTTTTGGCGGCGCTTCGGAAGGCCCTGAACCATCCTGCCCGGCTGGAGCTTGTGCCGCTTCGCGGTTTGCCCCCGGGACAGAAACGCCGCCGGTTTCAGCGGATGTTTGATCCGCAGAACTGGCTGATCCTCGATAAGTTACTCGAACCGGCGACCCCCCTCAATCGACTAACATAGGCGAATGCGGATCCTTGTCGCCTTCGTCCTGTTTGCACTTACTTGCTTCGCCCAGCCTCGCACCCGGAAAGATTTCGCCGAGCCGATCGGCTTTGAAACCGGCTGGCCCGCCGGATGGAACTTTCCCAGTAACGTCACCATTGACACCGGGACCAAGTACGCCGGCGCCTCCGCTGCCCGCATCATTCGTACACCGGATTCGCCCAATGCCTTTAGCGGCGCCAGCACCACGCTGGCACTCGACTTTGAGGCTCAGATGATCGAATGGCGCGGAACCATCAAAACGGAGGATGTGCGGGAGTTTGTGGCGCTCTGGCTCCGTGTCGACGGCGATAGGCCCAATCTCGCGTTCGCCAGCCTCCAGTTGCAAAAGATTGATGGCACGCGGGACTGGAAGGAGTACTCGATTTCGGTACAGATGCCGAAGGATGGGAAGCAGCTTGTCTTCGGCTTTCTGCTTAGTGGTCCCGGCAAGATGTGGGTGGATGATTTGCAACTGCTGGCCGATGGGAAGCCGGTGAGCGCCGCGCCAGCGCGTGTCATTCCGAAGACCATTCTCGACGACGACACCAGTTATAACAACGGATCCCGGATCTCCCTGTTTGGCATCGACGATGTCCAGACGAAGAACCTCGCCAAGCTGGGGAAAGTCTGGGGATTTCTGAAGTACCACCATCCCGCCATCACCGCCGGAACGCGGCATTGGGACTTTGAGTTGCTTCGAATTCTGCCGGACGTACTCGCCGCCGGTAAGACCGCCGAGGCCAATGCCATTCTGTTGGCCTGGATCGAGAAAGTGGGGCCGATTGCGCCCTGCGATCCGTGCGTCACGTTGCCCGTGAAGAACGTCTACCGCAAGCCGGACATCGCCTGGATTGACGATGCGAAGCTACTCGGGCCCGCGCTCAGCGCCAAACTTCGCGAGGTCTACACGAATCGCAAGCCAGGCCGGACGCAGTTCTACCTGAGCACGATGCCCAACGTTGGCAACCCGAAGTTCGACCACGAACTCTCCTATTTCGCCGCGGCGATGCCCGATCCAGGCATGCAGTTATTGGGACTGTTCCGGCTGTGGAACATCGTCCATTACTTCTATCCGGCGCGGGACACGATGGCGGATACGCCGGCCAACACCGTGGCCTATTGGGAGGCGGCGCTTACAGATGCCATTCCGCGCATCGCTCTAGCGAAAACCAGAGAGAGCTACCAGTTGGAACTGATTCGTTTGATCGCCAAGATCAACGACACACATGCCAATCTGTGGAGCAGCCTGGATGTACGGCCACCCACTGGCGCCTGCCGGCTGCCGGTTCATATCCGGTTTATTGAGGGCGTGCCGTTGGTGATTCGGACGATTGGCGCGTCCGCCGGGTTGGAACCGGGCGACCGTCTGGTGGCGATGGATGGCGTGGCGATCGGCGACTTGATGAAAGAGTGGGCTCCTTTTTACGCCGCGTCGAACGAACCGACCCGCTTGCGCGATATCGCGGGCGGCATGACGCGCGGCGCTTGCGGGCTGGTGAAGATCTCCGCCACGCGGGCCGGGAAGCCGATGACGGTCACTGTCGAACGGGGCAAGGTGGACGCGACGGAGGCGATGGAGGCGGCCCGCCACGACCGCCCGGGCCCGGCGTTTCAGAAGCTATCGCCGGAGGTGGCGTATCTGAAACTGAGCAAGGTAAAAGTCGCCGAAGCGGCGCAGTACATCCGCGACGCGGCGGGGACGAAGGGGCTTATCATCGACATTCGCAACTACCCGTCGGAGTTCATGGTCTTCGCTTTGGGCTCACTGCTGCACCAGGAAAAGACGGCGTTCGTCAGGTTCACTTATATGGATCCGGAGAATCCCGGACTGACCCTTTCGGGGATTCCCTTGGAAATCACTCCGGCGGAGCCGCACTACACCGGCAAGGTGGTCATCCTGGTGAATGACCAGTCCCAGAGCCAGTCGGAATACACGGCGATGGCGTTTCGAGCTGTTCCGGGCGCGGTGGTGATCGGTAGCACCACGGCCGGAGCCGACGGCAACGTATCGCAGATTTCGTTGCCAGGCGGGTACCAGACGATGATCAGTGGTTTGGGTGTCTTCTATCCGGATATGCGTCCGACGCAACGGGTTGGCATTGTTCCCGACATCGTGGTTTCGCCGACGATTGAGGGCGTGAAGGCCGACAAGGATGCACTGGTAGACGCGGCGATCCGGCACATTTTGAAATAAATTTGCTGTGCTTGTCCAAGCGGGGCTTGCGTATTCGTCATGGGAGCAGGAGACACTACAAGCGATGCAATATTTGCTTCTGATCTATTCGCGCGAGGACGTTTGGCCGTCGATGACGCCCGAGCAGCAGCAACAGGGGATGGCCGCCTACATGGCCTTTTCTGAAGCGCTGCAGACGGCCGGGGTGCTGAAGGGCAGCCACCGGTTGCAGCCGAGCACGGCGGCGACAACGGTGCGCGTGGCCGATGGCAAAACGCACGTGCAGGACGGGCCGTATGCGGACACCAAGGAACAGTTGGGCGGGTATTTTTTGATTGAGGCCGCCGACCTGGACGCGGCCCTGGCGTGGGCGGCGCGGTGCCCCGGCGCGGCGCATGGGATTGTGGAAGTGCGGCCCAGTTGGTCCATGCCCGGGTGATGGACCCGGTTGCGGTTGCCGAGGCCGTGGCGCGACGGAGCTACGGAAAGCTGGTGGCGTACTTATCGGCGCGGACGCGGGACGTGGCGGGGGCGGAGGACGCGTTGTCCGACGCCTTCGCCGCCGCTTTGGTAGCGTGGCCGCGGACGGGGTGCCCGGCGAACCCGGAGGCATGGCTGTTGACCGTGGCGCGGCGGAAAGTCATCGACGCCGCGCGGCGGGAGCGGCCGGTGGAGTTGCCTTCTGTTTCCCGGGACGAGGGCGATATTCCGGACGAGCGGCTGGCGCTGTTGTTCGTCTGCGCGCATCCGGCGATTGAGGCTTCCGTCCGGGCGCCGTTGATGTTGCAGACGGTTTTGGGGCTGGATGCGCGGAAGATTGCGTCGGCGTTTTTGACTTCGCCGGCGGCGATGGGGAAGCGACTGGTGCGAGCGAAGGAGAAGATCCGGCAGGCGGGAATTCCGTTTCGGGTGCCGGAGCGGGCGGAGTTGGGAGCGCGTTTGGGGGCCGTGCTGGAAGCGATCTATGCCTCCTACACGGACGTATGGGCGGACCCGGCGCAGGTGGCTGATGAGGCCTTGTTTCTGGCGCGTTTGGTGGCGGAGATGATGCCGGCGGAGCCGGAGGCGCTGGGGTTGTTGGCGTTGCTGTTGTACACCGATGCGCGGCGGGCGGCGCGGCAAGGGGGCTATGTGCCGCTGGCGGAGCAGGACCGGGGTTTGTGGGACGGGGCGATGATTGCGGAAGCGGAGGGGCTATTGCGGGCGGCGGGGGCGATGGGGCGGATTGGCAGGTTTCAGTTGGAGGCGGCGATTCAGTCGGCCCATGTGCACCGGTGCGTCTCCGGGGTGGGGAATTGGGAGCATGTGCTGCGGCTTTACGATGCGCTGTTCGCGGTGTATGGGTCGCCGGTGGTGGCGGTGAACCGGGCGGTGGCGCTGGCGGAGGTGCGGGGGCCGGAGCCGGGGTTGGCGGCGTTGGACGGGGTGGTGCTGCCGGAGTATCAGCCGTACTGGGCGGCGCGGGCGGAGTTGTTGACGCGGGCGGGACGGCGAGGGGAGGCGGAGGCGGCGTATCGACAGGCGATTGGGCTGGAGCGGGATCCGGCGGTGCGCGCGTTCTTGCAAGGGCGGGCGGGGCTATGACCCTATTTCGGGGTGCGGATGCGGAGGCGCTTGCGCTGGGAGGTGGCGCCGCTGATGATCTCCACGTCCTGGCGGGCGACGCCGTAATGGCGGGAGAGGAAGTAGCAGAGTTCTTCGTTCGCCTTGCCGTCTTCGGGGACCGCTTTGACGCGCACCTTCAGAGTGCCGTCGGCCATCTCACCGGCCATTTCGGTTTTGGCCGCGCGGGGGATGACCTTGATGTTTAGCTCCAATGGAACGTAGCTCCGATTTCCTGCCAGCCGATGCGCTGGTCCGCTGTGCCGGCGGCCGCGTAGAAGCGCTCGATCGGCTCCCTTAGCGGCTCACGGCTGAGCGCGAATGTCTGGTGGTGCACCGGAAGGACAACTTCCGCGCGGGCTTCGTTGGCCATGCGCCACGCCTGCTCCGGCGTGCAGTGGGCGTGTATCCATGGATTGTACGCCCCAATGGGGAATATAGCGAGGTCTGGTTTGCCGTTGGCGGGCAGGCGGCGGAAACTGTCGGTATTGGCCGTGTCGCCGGCGAAGACGATTTGGCGGTTGCCGATTTGAAGCAGATAGCCGTTGTAGCCGCGGTAGGTGTCCGTTCGCATGCGGGCGCCCCAGTGGTTGACTTCGAGGCCGGTGACTTTTGCCGGGCCAGCTTGTGTGGACTCGTTCCAGCCGAGTTCCTGGAGGCTGTGGTAGCGATCGGGGCGGAAGAGGTCCGAGGTTTCGCGGGCGGTGATGACGCGGGTTCCTTTGCTTTCGAGAGCGCGGAGGCTGGGCACGTCGAGGTGGTCCATGTGGGCGTGGGAGACAAGGATCAGGTCGATTTTTGGGAGGTCTTTCGCGGTCAAGGCTGGGTTTACCAGACGCTTGACGCCGATGGTGAAGAGGAATAGATCGATGCCGGCTTTCGCGCTGAAGACAGGATCGGTAAGGACCGTGGTGCCGTCGATCTTCATCAGCACGGTACTGTGGCCGAGCCAGGCCATGTGGACGCCTTTGTCGGGCCAGGACTTCGGGTCGGGCTTATTGGCGGGGGGTGAATGTCTCGTCCCATTTCGTGTACATACTGCTGGACGAAGCCCCAGGGGATCCGGTTCCAATTCCAGGCGAGCGCGCCGCCGAAAGCAGCGGCGCTACCGAGCAGCGCGCGACGGGCCAGCTTACCAGCCATGGCCGAAACGTTCTTCGGTCCAGGGATCGCCGTGCATGTGATAGCCGTTGCGTTCCCAGAAGCCGGCTTTGTCGTCCGAGAGCAGTTCAATTCCTGCCAGCCACTTGGCCGACTTCCAGGCGTAGAGGCGGGGGACGATGAGGCGCGCGGGGGCTCCGTGTTCGAGCGTGAGCGGTTCGCCGTCGTGATGAGTGGCGACGAGGGCGTCGTCGACCAGAAATTCGTCGAGCGGGAGGTTTGTCGTCCAGCCGCCATCGTAGCCATGGGCGACGACGTAGCGGGCTTCGGGTTTCACGCCGCCGGCGCGTTCGATGAGTTCCTTCACCGAGACGCCTTCCCAGGTGTTATCGAGCCGGGACCAGCGGGTGACGCAGTGGAAGTCGGAGAACACTTTCACTTTGGGAAGAGCGTTGAACTCCTCCCAGGTGAAGGCGAGTGGATGGCGCACGAGGCCGCCGATGACCAGTTTCCAATCCGCCGCGTTGAGGCGCGGCGGGCCGAAGGCGTCCAGAACCGGCCACTTCACGGTGAGTGACTGGCCGGGCGGAATGCGGTTGTCCCGCAACGTATCGGGGCTGATGATGGCCCCGGGCGGGGGGAGCTTTTCGTCCTGCATGGGTGGTGTTATTTGACCGGATTTCCGTCGGCGTCGAGCAGTTGCACGTCGCCCAAGTTCAATTCGCGGATGCCTTTTTCGACCTGGGCACGATCGCCCACAACTACATAGATCATTTTCTCAGGCCGGAGGATTCTTTCCGCAATTGCATTGATGTCCGATTTCTTCAGGGCGTTCACTTTTTGCGCGTAGGTGGCGAAGTAATCTTCGGGAAGACCGTAGCGGGTGATGGTGAGCATGTCACCGAGCACTCCGTTTTTCGTTTCGCGTTCGCCGACCATGGAGCGGGTGAGCGATTCCTGCATTTTGGCCACTTCTTCGTCGGTGACGGGCTTGGCGCGGAGAACGTCGCGGAACTCCTTCACCATTTCGGCGAGGGATTCGGAGGTTTTGTCGCTCTGGACCGGGGCGATGGCGAGGAAGGAGCGCTGGGCGCGGGAGCCAATGATGGTGGTGAAGGCGCCGTAGCTCCAGTGCTTGTCTTCGCGGAGGTTCATGTTGAGGCGCGAGACGAAGGAGCCACCGAGGAGCGAATTAAACACGTCGATGGCGGGTTCGTCGGTGTTGTTGCGGGGCGGGGCGACCTGGCCGGCCATGATGACGGACTGGACGGCGCCGGGCCGATCGATCAGATAGACCGTGGTCTTTTCGCGGTGCTGGACCTGGGCGATGTTCTTCTTCGGTACTTCGCCGGTTTTCCAGTCGCCGAAGAGTTTTTCGAGCTTGGGTTTGATTTCAGCCAGAGTCGTATCGCCGACGATGAGCAGCGTGGCGTTGTTGGGCTTGTACCAGGTGGAATAGAAATTCGCGACGGAATCGCGGGTGATCTTGGCCAGGCTGGCCTCGGTACCGGAGCCGGAGAAGGGCTGGCCGTAGGGGTGATTGGCGCCGTAGATGAGCCCGGGCAGGATGCGGTTGGCCAGGGCGTTGGGTTCGGCCTTTTCGCGGCCGATGCCGGCTTGCTGGAGCTTCTTCACGCGGTCGAAATCGGCGGCGGGGAAGGCCGGGTTGCGCAGGATGTCGGCGTAGAGATCGAGCGAATCGTCGAGATTCATCTTGAGCGCCGAGAGGCTGACGGTTGAGGTGTCGAGGCTGGCGTTGGCGCTGATCTGCGCACCCAGTTCGGCGTTGCGTTCGGAGATCTGCGGACCGGTTCGTTTGGCGGTGCCTTCGAGGAGCATGCGGTTGGTTATGGACGCGGTGCCGGGGATGGCGAGCGAATCGGCCGCGTAGCCGGCGTCGAACTGCAGGGCGAGGTTGATGGTCGGGGTCTCGTGGCGTTCGGCGAGGACAACCTTCATGCCGTTTGAGAGCGTGGTGCGCTGGGAGGTGGGGATGCGCAGGGTGGACGGCGCGCCGCTGGGAGGGAGCTTGGAACGGTCCGTATCCTTGCCGGCTTCCTTAAGCTTCGCTTTCGGATGGATTTCGAGGATGTAGACGCCGTCGCGGAGCCACTGATTGGCCGTGTTCTTCACTTCGGGCCAGGTGGCCTTTTCGAAGATTTCGAGCGACTTCTTATAGCAGGCGGGATTGCCGGTGTAGACCTCGCAGTTGGCCAAAACGTCGGACTTGCCGCCGAAGCCGCCGATGCGTTCGACGCCGCGGAGGAAGCTGGCGAGGGCCTGGGTCTTTGCGAGCTTCAGCTCCTGTTCGGTGGGCCCGGTGTGGAGGAATTTCGCGAACTCGTCGTCGAGGGCGGCTTCGAGTTTGGCGAGGTCGACACCGGGACGGGCGGTGGCTTCGATATTGAACTGGCCGGCGATTTCGTTGGTCTCGTTGGCGGCCGTGACGGAGGAGGCGAGCTGGTCCTGAAGCACGAGCCGCTTGTAGAGGCGGGACGTTTTTCCGCCACCGAGGACGGAGGCTGCAAGGTCGAGCATTTCCGTGTCGCGGGTGTTGGCGCCGGGAACGTTCCAGATTTTATAGATGCGGGATTGCGGGACCTGGTCCTGGGCGACTTGGCGAACGGTGCCGGTGCGCTTGGCGACCCATTCCCGATGGCGGACCGGCGGGGGGCCGGGCGGGATCCAGCCGAAGTACTTTTCCACCTTCTCCTTGGCGGTTTTGGCGTCGATGTCGCCGGCGATAACGATGACGGCATTGGCGGCACCGTAGTAGGTCTTGAACCAGTCCTGGACGTCCTTGAGCGAGGCCGCGTTCAGATCCTCCATAGAGCCGATGACAGTCCAGGAGTAGGGGTGGCCGGGGGGGTAGGTGCCTTTCGTGGCGAGTTCGTAAGCGATACCGTAGGGCTCGTTTTCCATCTGGCGTTTTTCGTTTTGGACGACGCCTCGCTGTTCATCGAGCTTCTTCTGATCGATGGCGGGGAGTAGATGGCCCATGCGGTCGGACTCCAGGAACAGAACCTGGTCGAGGCCGGAGGTGGGGACGTTTTGGAAGTAGTTGGTTCGGTCGTTGTTGGTGGTGCCGTTGAGATCGGTTGCGCCCAGGCGATCGAGGGCCTGGAAATAGTCGTCGTTGAAGTTTTTGGAGCCGTTGAACATGAGGTGTTCAAAGAGATGGGCGAAACCGGTTTTGCCGGGTTTTTCGTTCTTGGAACCAACGTGGTACCAGACGTTGACGGCAACGATGGGGGCTTTGCGATCCTCATGGACGATGAGCGTCAGGCCGTTGGGCAGGACGAACTTTTCGAAGGGGATGTTGATCTCGATCTTGCCAGCCGGCTGGGTAAAGGCCGCGGCGGCGAGGAGTGCGCCCAGGGTAAGGGCGCGCATCTTGGAAAAAAGGCGCATACGCTCGTTGTAACATGCGAAGGTCATGCCGCAACCATCCAGACGCCAGATTTTGCAAGCCGGGGCTATTCCGGCCTTGGCGAGGGGCCAAAAGTTTAACCTGTTGTTCCTTATGTCGGACCAGCACCAGCGGGCGGCCAGCGGGTGTTATGGGCATGCGACGGTGAAGACGCCAAACATCGACGGGCTGGCGCGGCGGGCGATGCGGTTTACGAGTACCTACTGCAATTCGCCGGTGTGCGTGCCGTCGCGCGGATCGATGATCACGGGGCAGTATGCGCACACGCATGGGGCGCACATTTTGCAGGACGCGCTGCGGGATGATATTCCGACGATTGCCCACTACTTCCGGGAGCGCGGGTATGCGACGGGGGCGATCGGCAAGATGCATTTCGTGGACGAGACGCGGAAGCATGGGTTTGACCATCGGCTGAACGAACAGTCCTTCCACCACACGTTGACGGCGGAGGAGCGCACGAAGTTGGCCGGGGATGCGGGCGGGATCGAGGGGGAAGGGCTGGACCTGCCGGAGCGATTCTTCGAGGACAACTGGTTTGCGGACCGGGCGGTGGAGTTTCTGCGGGCGAACAAGGGGAAGCCGTTTTGTTTGTGGGCTTCGTTCGTGCAGCCGCATACGCCGTTCCGGCCGATGAAGAAGTACTTTGACATGTACGAGCCGGCGAAGATGGTCCTGCCGCCGCGGCCGGCGGATGATTTGACGGGCGGGTTTGAGGGGCATTTGATCCGGGCGAAGGAGCGGGGTTGGTATCAGCAGACGGATGCGGCGGCGCGGCAGTCCCTGGCGGGATATTACGGGAATGTCAGCCAGATGGACGCGAATGTCGGCCGGGTTTATGACGCCTTGCGGGAACTGGGGCTGGAGAAGAATACCGTGGTGGTTTACACGTCCGACCACGGGGAGATGGGCGGGGCCCATCGGATGTGGACGAAGCACAACATGTTTGAAGAGTCGGTGGCGGTGCCGTTGTTGATCGCGGTGCCGGATGGGGCGAACGGGGTGAAGACGCAGATGATTGAGCAGATCGACTTGTTTCCGACGCTGACGGAGCTATGCGGGCTGGGCGCGGTGAATGGGTTGGCCGGGCGCAGTTTTGCGGAGCTGATGCGGGGGCGGCGGTATGCTGCGCGGGAGTTTGCGTACGCGGAGTATTGGTTCTGCCGGAACGTGTTTACGAAAGACGACCGGTATGTGGGGAAGGCGCCGCTGCGGATGGTGCGGACGGACAAGTGGAAATTGAACCATTTGCCTTGGGGGCGGAGTGAGTTGTTTGATGTTGTGGGGGACGCTGGGGAGTTCCGGAACCGGATCGATGACCCCGGGGTGGCGGGCGTGGTGCGGGAATTGACGGCGATCGCCGATCGGCAGTTTATACAATAGGGGCAATCGAATGGGATTACAGATTAACGGCGAATACGTGGATGACGTGATCATCCGGCAAGAAGCTGCGTCCATGCGGCCACGGTACGAAGAGATGATGCAGGACATGGACCCGATTGCGCGGGAGATGCAGCTGCGGGATTG
Source organism: Acidobacteriota bacterium (assembly GCA_947470805.1). Classification (GTDB taxonomy): domain Bacteria; phylum Acidobacteriota; class Terriglobia; order Bryobacterales; family Bryobacteraceae. The sequence continues at coordinate 129,979 of CANIVU010000010.1, forward strand.
GGCGCGGGAGAACGTGATTGAACGCGTGCTGCTGCGGCAGGTGGCGATGGCCGATGGCGAGCCGGTGCCGGCGGAAGAGGTGGAAGAACGGCTGACGGAGATGTTTCCGCCGGCGGGGGATTTGGAAAACTGCGAGGCGGGGACGACACGCGCGGGCGTGGACAAAGACGCGGCTCGGGCCGATATTGAGGCGCAGATTCGGGTGGAACGGTTGATCCGGAAGGTCGGCGACGCGGTGCCGAAGCCGAAGGAGAAGGACGTTATTGCGTTCTATAAGAAGAATCGTGACGAGTTCAAGACGCCGCCGATGGTGCATGCTTCGCACATTGTGAAGAATGTTGGGGAGGGGGAGGATGAAGCCGTGGCGCTGGAGGTGCTACGGGAGGCGCAGGCGGCTTTAGCGAGTGGTGTGGCGTTTGCGGAGGTGGCCGACAAATATTCCGACTGCGCGGGGCAGGGCGGTAGTTTGGGCTGGTTCCCTCCGGGCGAGATGGTGGAGGAGTTTGAGGCCATTGTCTTCCCGATGAAGCCGGGGCAGGTGAGCGATGTGTTCCGGTCCGTGTTTGGATGGCACATTGCGACGGTGCATGAGAAAAAGCCAGAGGGCGTGCGGCCGTTGGAGGACGTAAAGGCGCAGATTGAAGGGGCGCTGATGCGGGAGCAGCAGGAAAAGGCGTTGGAGGACTACGTGGACGCGCTCCGGGCGAAGGCCGAAGTGAAGACGGTGAAGCGGCCGTGAGCAATCCGTTCAACGTGGTGGGGATTAATCCGTGCTGCGTGCCGAGCAAGTCGCGGGCGGACGAATTGGCGGTGTCGCAGCGGATGAGCGTGGAGCGGCGGATTGTCCGGGCCGGGTCTGTGGATGGAATGGTAAAGCTGGATGGCGGTCCGTTTCTGATGGGGACCGAGGACCGGGAGGGCTTTCCGGCCGACGGCGAGGGACCGGTGCGGGAGACGCACGTGGACCCGTTTTATGTGGACGCGACGCCGGTGACGAACGCGCAGTTTGCCGAGTTTGTGCGGGCGACTGGGTTTGTGACGGAGTCGGAACGGTTCGGGTGGTCATTCGTATTTCAGGGGCATTTGGAGCCGGAGCGGTATAAGAAGTTGGTGGAAGACACGGTATTGGCGGTGCCGTGGTGGTGTAAGGTGCCGTTGGCGAAGTGGGACCGGCCGGAGGGGCCGGATTCGTCGATTGACGCGCGCATGGAGATGCCGGTGACGCAGGTGTCGTGGAATGACGCGGCGGCGTATGCGGAGTGGGCGGGGAAGCGGTTGCCGACCGAGGCGGAGTGGGAGTTTGCGGCGCGGGGGGGATTGGAGCAGCAGACGTATCCGTGGGGGTCCGAGTTAACGCCGGAGGGAAAGCATCTTTGCAATATCTGGCAGGGGGAATTTCCGCTGAGTGATTTAGGGGATGACGGGTATACGGCGCCGTCACCGGTACGGGGTTTTCCGGCCAATGGGTATGGGCTGTATTCGGTAGTCGGAAATGCCTGGGAGTGGTGCGGGGACTGGTTTGAGCCGTTTTGGCACCTGAATTCGACGCGAAAGAACCCGGTGGGGCCGCCGCAGGGAACGAACAAGTCGATGCGGGGTGGTTCGTATCTCTGTCATAAGAGTTACTGCAACCGCTATCGCGTGGCGGCGCGGACGAAGAATACGCCGGATTCGGCGACGACGAATATCACGTTCCGGTGCGTGCGAGACCTGTAGGATTTGACTCAGACAATTCCCTGGTGACTGTCACCTGGGAATTGTCTGGGTTAGAAGGTGAAGGAGAAGCCGGAGGAGATACGGCGCTGGTGGAGGAGTCCAGTCTGCGTGCCTCCGATGGTTTCGATACGGGCGGGACCGCCGGCTTCCAGGGCGCCAGGGTCACGGGCGAGCGAGCGGCCGAGGAAGTTTGGGTGGCCGCTTAAGCCGGTCCGGAAGTCGGCACGATAGGTCCAGCGGGGGTGGACACGGACCTTGAAGCCGCCCCCATATTGGATGATTCCCTGGAAGATGCCGCCGCCTTGAAGAGGTGGGGCTGAGCCGAAATTGTAGGCTGCCTGGACCATGCCGACGTTTGAGAGGCCGAGCCGGAAGACGCCTCTGGCCTTCTGGAAGGGCGCGTCGGTAAGGTTGGTCAGGGCAACGGCCGGCCCAACAGCGATATAGGGGCTCCATCGGCTCTCTCGGGGGCGGAGGTGGAAGATGGTGTTGTAGGAAAATTGCCGGGAGAGCAGACCCGCGGATTGGTCGCGGAAGTCTGTTTTAAGTTTGGTTGCGGTGGCGGGTTCGTCGGAAGAGAGATCTGGCTCAAAGCGGCCGCGTTGATAGAGGAAGCCGATTTCGTGGGAGATCCAGCGGTGCGAGTTGACGGTGAGCGCACCGCCGACCTGGCGGCCGCGGCGAACGGTATTGGCGGCGTAGACGGTGGACTGGTGGATGGGACCGTTGTCGGGCCGGTAGGTGATCCGGAGCCCCTCGGCACCCAGCGTATTCGGGCCGAAGCAGCCCTGGCCGACCTGAAAGGTCAGCTCCATGTGGGGCGGCGCCCATTCGCGATAGGGGGCCGGTTTGGCGGCGCCGCGGCGCGAGGCGGGCGCGATAAAGGACGACGACCAGCCGGCGTCGACGGCGGGGGGGTCGGGCAGGATTTTTACGCGGTGAGCCTCCTCATTGGGGGACCCGAAGGCGTCGTTAGGCACGGCGGTAATATCGTCGGCATCAGAGCCGGTCTTGCCGGGGCTCCTGCGCATGAGCTTAATGGCGGCGGTGGTGTAGGCGACGCTTTGGTAGCCGATGTTGCCCCGTACGACATCGTTGCGGGCGGTGAGGAAGAAACGGCGGCTGGCGCGCATGATGGCGTTTCCACGGTAGGGGCCGGGAGCAGGGGCCACGGCGTCTTCGGCTCGCCGAGGATTGGTGCAATCGTTGAGGCGAACAACGAGGACCTGACCGTCGGAGACCAGGTGGTCTCCGGTGGCATTGGTGGCATCGCGGGGCATCCAGGTGCGGGAGACGAGTTCGGCGCCGCTGACGCAACCGGTCAGGGCGAGGTCATCGAAAACTTTGGTCCGTTCGCGGTCGATCCAGGGATCGATGAGGTGGACGAACCCTTTCTCCTTCATGGAGAAGCCAATGGCGGAGTCCTGCGTGGAGGCGGCGGTGAACATGGGCGTGCCGTTCCAGGACTCCTTGGTGCCAAAGATGCGGATGTGATGACGGCGGGCGAAGCTGTTGAGTGATTTAGTCCGGTTGAGAATAGGGGCCTTGCCGTCGAGGGTAAGGACGGACATGGGGGCAGCCTGGTAGGCCTGGCTCTCGGCGACGGCACGCAGGGTGCGGTAGCGGGAGGCGGCGGAGACGTTCTCGGGAACATGCCAGCCCGCAGCCGCGAAGGCGCGAGTCAAGGCATCCTCGGAGGCGATGAAAACCAGGTTTGTGAAATCAGAATCGGCACCCTGGGGTGTGCGGGTACGGAAGGGGATGTGGGGGATGGTGGTGAGGAGGATGCGGCGGTCGTCGGGGCCGGCGGAGACGGGGCCGATGGGAGCATCGAAGCCTTCGCCGGCTTCGACCGGTGCCGTGAGCCGGATCCGGAATTCGGCGCCGGGAGTGAGCCGGATTTCCGGCTCAGAGAACCGAAGCACAGTGGCGAAGACCGTGCTGGAGAAGAGCATTGCGATGGGTTCGACGGAGGCGAGCGAGGTGAGCAGTCCGGTGGCCCGGTATCCGGGGGTATCCGTGGAGCGGATGCCACGGATGCGGCCACGTTTGTCGATATTCTCGCGGGCGTTTTCGAGTTCGGTGATCTCGCTGGGGCTGGCGATGCGGCGGCCGTCAGGCAATTCGATTTCAGTGACACGGAGGCCAAGGGAGGCACGCTCGCGAACAAGGCCCAAGCCGACGCGGCGAACATGTTCGATGATTCCGTGGGCGATCGCGCCGGCAGGAACAAGCTCTTTTCCATTCACGGAAACAGGGGAGACGACAACGCCGCGAAACGGGGTGCCCACGGCGGAAGAAAAAGAGTTGATTTCCTGACTAAGACGAATTTCGACGACGTGTCCTTCCGGTATGGAGGCCGGCCAGGCGGACGGTGCCAAGCCGAGAACGGCTAAAACGGCGATTGCGAAAAGATACGGACTTCGCATTCTGAGTACTTTATTACAATGCAGGTGGTGTAGGCAGTATATCGCGATCCTCTTATACTGAGGGGCATGTGGCGACTGGCCGTAGCATTGTTAGTACTAGGTAAATTAACGGGAAACGATGCGGCGGCGATCCGGAGCTTTCTTGGGGCCTATCGGGCCGCGGTACGGCAGGGCGGAGCCGGGCAGTTGACCTATTTGAGCCCGCGATACCGGGTTTTTCTGCCGTACGGGCACATCTTTCAAAAACTACCGGTGGCCGAACCGCTGGCGGCCCGGGGGCGGGAACGATCGGAATTTGTGGTGAGTGTCTACGAACCGGAGTCGGACCGGGCTGTGGCGGCGGCCGTATGGCGGGACGGCGCGGAGGCGGGAATGGCCGATTACACACTGGCCAGGGAGGATGGGCGGTGGCGGATTGTCACTTCACGGGATGGGTTTCTGCCGGGAGCGGGACAGTTCACCGAAGATCGATTGGGGGCGGAATGGGAGCCGTTGTTTGACGGGAAATCGTTTGCGGGATGGGAGACGGTAGCTGGTGGAGCCGTCCCGGGGGCGTGGCGGATTGACGACGGCTGTTTGGTGACGGTGGCCGGGGCGGGGGCGGTATCGTTACGGACACGGCGGGCGTTCGCTGCGTTTCAATTGGAATGGGAATGGAAGGTGGCCGCCGGGGCAAACAGTGGCGTAAAGTACCGGCTGTACGCGGTACGCAGTGGCGTGGACGCGGTTGGGATGGAGTATCAGCTTGCCGATGACGATGGGGACCCGGGGGCGCGGGTGGACCCTGAACAACGTAGCGGGGCGCTGTACGGCGTGACGGCGGTGGAGCGCAGTGGCGCGCACACGGTGGGGGAGTGGAACACGTCGCGGATCGTGGTGGCGCGTGGCCATGTGGAGCATTGGTTGAACGGGGCGAAGACGGCGGAGTATCCGGTAGACCTGCCGTTCGCTAGCCCGATTTCTCTGCAGCATCACCGGAGCGAGGTTCGGTTCCGGAATCTGCGGATAAGGGCGGTGCGGTGATGGAGTGGATACTTTTCCCAATCGCCCTTGGTGCGTTTGTGGCGTTTTGGGCCGGCATCGTATTCCTGACGAGCGTGATATCAGGCTGGCGCGAACTGGCGAAGCAGTTTCGCGCGGAGCAGCCGTTTACCGGGCAGCGTTGGAAGTGGCAGGGCGGAAAGTTGCAGTGGATTTGGATGCGGAATTGTTTGACGATCGGGGCAGACGGGCGAGGGCTGTCGATGGGGATTTCGTCGATCTTCCGGTTTGGGTATCCAGAGCTGTTCGTGCCTTGGAGCGCCATCGTGGTGACGCCGCAGGGAGACTGCGTGGCGTTCCAGATGGCCGGGGTGTCGCTGTGTTTGGAGGCGGCGTTGGCGGAGAAATTGCGATTGGCGTCACTCGGCTAGAAGTGTTCGCGCAGCTCGCCGAAGTGATCGAGGACGAGAAGTTTGGCGGGAGGCTGAGGTTGGGCCAGTTCTTCCCGCTCCAGGATCCAGGTGCGGGGGTGGGGAAGAAAAACGGCGTTGTAGCCGGCGGCGAGAGCCGGGTTGACGTCGCTTTTGGGCGAGTTACCGATCATCCAGGTTTTGGGCGGGTGAAAGGCTTTTGCGGCGCCGAGATTCAGGTAAGCGGCGACGTCCTTTTCCTTCACGATTTCGGCGTGGTGGAAGAAGGGGGCCAAATGGCTGCGGTCAATTTTCATCCGCTGTTCGTCGGGATGGCCCTTGGTGAAGAGCGTTAATTCGTGGCGGTCGTGGAGGTAGGAGAGTGTCTCGTCGACGCCAGGGCGGAGGATGATGGGGTGGTTCAGGATGTTTTCGGCAAAACCGACGATGGCTTCCAGGTCGCCGGGCGCGATGGGGCGCGGGGCCAGTTTCTCGTAGGTCTGGATGAGGTTGCGGCCGAAGTTTTTGGAGCCGTAGCCGTGGATCTTCGCGTTGACGGCTTCGATGGCGTCGAGAACATCGCGCACTTGCGGCGGCGTCAGGTGGGAGTGATCCAGAAAGTCGACGAATTCGTCGAACGCTTTTTCGAAGAAGATGTTGTTCTCCCAGAGCGTGTCGTCGGCGTCGATGATGAGGTGCTGGCGGGTCATGAGCTGGGGAGGAGACGCGCGTGGCCATTCCGGGGGACGAGGGTGCGGAAGTGCTCCTTGCGACGTTCGCGGGCGGCGGTCAGGGGGAAGTATTCGGCCAGTCGCTTGATGCGGTCGGACTCGGTGCGGGACATGAGAAGGGTTTGCCGGAAGTGGACGTCGGTGACGGCCTGGGCGAGTTGGAAGCTGAGTTGGTAGTCGTTCAGGTTCGGGTCGGGCAGGCTCTCGCCGGACTTCAGGGCGCGGATGGCGTAGTAGCCGGCAATGGCCTTGTGGATTAGCGAGTCCGGGGTGGCGGCCGGGTCGAA
>CANIVU010000011.1 GCA_947470805.1 Acidobacteriota bacterium
GAGCGTTTCGTGTCGCCGGAGGTGCATGGCGATCGGCGGGTGACGTTCCGCGTGCGGGCGCCGAAGGCGTCGGAGGTTCTGTTGCATCTGGGTGGGGCGAAGCCGCAGCCGCTGGCGAAGGATGCGGCTGGCGTTTGGACGTTGACGATTGGCCCGCTCGAGCCGGAGCTTTACTCTTACACGTTCACGGTGGACGGGATGCGGATTCTGGATCAGGCGAACGCGGCGTTGAAGACCGGGATTAATGGGTTGGACGCGAGTTTGCTAGATGTGCCGGGGCCGGCGGTGCGGCGCGGCGCTCTGCACGTGCGGACGTATTTTTCAAAGGCCGTCAATCGGGAGCGCGGGTTGTATGTGTATGTGCCGCCGCAGTACGACAGCGAGCCGAAGCGTCGGTTCCCGGTGTTGTATTTACGGCACGGGTTTGGGGACACGGAGGCCAATTGGTCCAATGACGGACGGGCTGGCGAGATTCTGGAGAAGCTGGTGGCGGAGAAGACGGGCGCGCCGGCGATCATCGTGATGACCTACGGCTACACCGATGGCACCTGGGCGGGCGGGAGCAGCCCGGAGGGGATCGACACGCTTGGGCGCGAGTTGTTGACCGATGTGATTCCGTTTGTGGAGTCGCACTACCGGGTGGCGGCGGGGCGTGAGAACCGGGCGATCGCGGGCCTATCGATGGGCGGCGGGCAGGCGTTCACGATTGGGCTAAAGAACCCGGAGAAGTTTGGGTCTGTCGGCGAGTTCAGTTCCGGGCTGTTGAGCGGCGTGGATTTCGATTTCGAGAAACTGCTGCCGGGGGTGTTGGCGAAGGGCGTGAAGTTGCGGGTGCTGTATGTGGGTTGTGGGGATGAAGATCCGCGGATTCCGGGGCATGAGGATTTGTCGGCGCTGTTGAAGAAGCACGGGATCCAGCACGTGTACCAGACGGCCAAGGGCGCGCATGAGTGGAAGGTGTGGCGGACGTTGCTGGCTGATTTTCTGCCGCGGGCGTTTCCGGTGCAGTAGCTAATCGGCGCCTTGGAGGCGGAGCCACTTGCCTTGGTGGAAGTACAAGGTGACGGAGGCTTTATCGTTGATGGAGTCGTCGATGCCATGGTGGGTGATAGGCGGCGGCTGGGGACCGCCGTAGGCGCGGTAGTGGCGCATGATGTACTGGCCGTCGACGGTTGCGATTTCGTGGGAGTAGCCGATCTCCGTGCCGCCCATTCCCTGGAGGTAGTTTCGATCCTGGCCCGAGTTGACGGCGACGGGATGCAGGTCGCTATTGTTGCGGAAGGCGAGGAGTGTGGTGACGTGGTTGACTGAACACAACGCAGCCCAACCCGCTTCGCCGGCGGCGAAGAACTCCCCGCGGATGAGGTTGCGAGGGGCGCGGGCGCCGTAGGGTTGGGGGATGGTGCAACGGCGCTGGGTGAGGACGCTGGCGATGGTTGGAGGGACGGCGGGGAAGGCGGCGATGGGGAGGTATTTGATGCTCTTTAGAGCTGCGTCGAAATCGAGGGCTTGAGCGGGTGTGGCGGGGCGGATGGGAGGGAGGATGGCGTTGCGGTCGAGTTTGGGATTGATGACTTTGGCGCGGAGGAAGTAGCGTTCGGCGAGTTGGGGATTTTGCGGGTGGAGGCGGTTCGCGGCGTTGCCGAGAATCCAGACGTTTTTCGAGGCATCGAGCGCGGGCTGGGGCTTGCCGGCGAGCAAGCCTTCGGCGTAGAGATGGGCGAGGGGGCGCAGGGCGAAGGGGTGGTTGGGGTCGGCGGCGACGGTACGTTCCAGGTAGTGCCGGTGGAGTTCGGGATTCAGCGTTTCGAAGAAGAACGCGGCGTTCCAACAGGTGGTGGCGTTGTTCGGGGCTTGTTGCCAGAGGCGGATGGCGCGCTGCTCGTTGGTGGCGGAGAGGTCCATTGGCAGTAAGCGGGTGAAGCCGGAATGGAGGAGTTCGGAATCGGGGTGATGTTCAATGAGCCAGAGGACGAGGGGGATGCGCGCGGCGTCCCGGGTGCGATGGTAGTAGGCGAGGAGCTTAAGGCGGGTCGATTGGTCTTCCGGGTTTTGGGTGAGTTCGAGATTGAGCTTCGGGATATCGGATTTGTTGAGGTCCTGGCTGGCGCGCAGGGCTTCGCCGTAGGCGGGGCTGAACATGGGCGGCTGTTGGGCTTGCAGTGCGAGAGTTGCCACGAGCACCGCGGGGCCGAGGTTCATGCCGATAGTGTTGCAGAACTAGGCGTTCAGCGCGATTGTCGGTTCCATGCCGCGGCGGGAGAGGTGGGGGGCGCGGCATTGGAGATCGTCGAAGAAGTCGGTTTGGTTTTGTGGGGCGATGAGTTGCTCGCCGGATTGGTATTCCACCAGAACGCGGTCGAGCGACATGGCGAGGGCGCTGCGGCTGTCGGTCGAGGGTCTGACGGCCGTTATGGCGGCGTAGGGGATGCGGATGGTTCGCAGGCCGGCGCGGATCATCAATTCGGTCTCGGCGGTTTCGTAGGATTGGGAGAAGAGGAAGCCGACGGTGACGGGCGGTTTGGGGAAGCTCGCCATCGGCACCAGGGGCGCGAGGAAGACGACGGCGCCGATCCACCAGGTGATTTTTGCTTTGTGGCGCATGGGCTTGCTCCTGCCGACCCACCCTGGGTGCCAGGCACCGGGTCGGGTGTTGTCGTGATTTTGCGAGGGCTGGCTCCCCGGAGCCAGGCACCTATCGCGGTTTTGCTATTTGGCCGGGTACCAGCCGCGGTCCCAGGGGAAGGCGAACGTGGGCTTGTTGGCGTAGCGGGTCATTTGGAATTCGAGCTTTGCTCCGGCGCCGGGTTCGAGGCGGATCGTCGTTACGGGGCCTTTGATTTCCGTTCGCTTGCCGGCGATGGTTACTGATTCGAAACGGTGTTCGCCGTAGCCGCCGGATTGGATGACTACTTCTCTTGGTTCGATTTGGTTGGTGTTGACGAGCGTAAGCTTGGCGGTGTCGGCTCCGAGCTTTTCGACCAGGGCTCCGACGTCTTCGGGGAGGCCGGCGCGGCGTTTGACGGGGTCGAAGTAGCGGAAGCGGCTGTGGAGCGTCCAGATGCGGCCGGTGCTGAAGTAGCCGCCCATGGTGAGGTTCGTCAGGGCGTTGGTGGTGGCCGGGTTGAGGTCGAGGAGATAATCGGCCAGTCGCGAGTCGGCGCTGGTGTTATCTTCGCGGATCAGCTGCATGCGCTGGCGGACGCGGGCGAGGTCCGATTGCAGGGCCTTTTCGGGGTAGTCCGGGATTTTGCCTTCGAGGTAGCCGAGCCAGGGCGCGGTGCGGTCCGCTTCGCTGTAGCCGCCGCGACCGGGGCTGACTTCGAACTTGTCGGCAATCGGCACGCGGGCCAGATCCTTGCGGTCCATGGACCAGAAGTAGATTTCGGCCAAACGGTCCTGGTACAGGCGGGGAGCCCACTGATACCACTCGGGCTTGCCGTCGTACTTGTAGCCGCGCGGGTCTCCGTACATTTGCGGGAGGAGGGTGCGGCCGTTTTCCACTTTCTTCTGCGCGTAGATCAGGTCCATCTGTTTGCGGAGGACGTCGACATAGGATTGATCGCCGCTGAGCAGGAGCGCGTTGCCGAAGCCGGGCCACGTGCCGTCGGTGAAGTAGTTGCGGTGGGCGATCTTTTCCAGTTCGCCATCGAAGATGGTGAAGTTCCAGCCGTAGGTTCCTTTCCACCACTGGCCTTTGTGTTCGCCGCCGAGTTTGCCGTCGAGGCCGATCTCGCTTGGGATCATGCCGCCGGTTTCGATGGAGCGTTGCTTCCAGGTGCCCATGTAATCGAGGGCCCACTGGCGGTATTTTTCTTCGCCGGTAAGAGCGTAGGCATTGAGGCCGAGGATGGTGGAGGCGAGGTTCAGGAAGTTGTCGCCGGTGCTATCGAGATACTCGTCGCAGTGGGCGAGCATTTTCTTGTAGTTCGATTCGAGGTCGAGCATTTTGCCGCGGCCGGCGGGGTTGTGGAGGAGGTGGAAGGTGCCGGGGACGGGGTCGCCGACCCAGTCGTAGGTTGTGGCTTTGTGGAGCATGGGGCCTTTGCTGCCGGTCCACATGCTTTTTAAGATCTTCTTTTGCTTGTCGTAGTTGGGGGCTTCGGGATCGTCGCCGGTGTACATGTCGGCGAAGCGTTTCATGCGCTGGCGGTAGAGTTCGTTGTTGGGTTCGGAGAGGCCCATCAAGAGGAAGGCGCGCATGCCTTCGCCGGTGTGGAACCAGTCGGACTGGGTGATGAACTCCTTGCTGTAGGCGCCGTTGGCGGCGATTTTGGTGAGGGTTGTTCGGAGTTCGTTGTACTGCTTCCAGTGGCCTTCCTGGCCTTTTTTGTAGAGCTCGAGAACGGTGTCGGAGGCGCCGAGGGAGTGGAGGAGGGTCCAGTTCCAGTAGGTCTCGATGGCGTCATCGGGGCCGTCGAGCGTGCCCCATCTAGGGGTGTGCAAGAGATAGCCGCGATCATCGATGAACTTCTTAGCGAACTGTTCGACGGCGAGCGAGTTGTATTTGAGTAAGTCGCGTTCGAGGAGGGCCCAGGCGGGCGGGACCATGGGCGTTTTGATTTGCAGCGTGGGCTGGGAGAAGGCCACGACGGACAGGAGGAGTGCGTAGAGGGATTTCATGAACGGGGCCAGTATACTCCTGTTCCGACCCCATTTTCCTTATCGCCGCACACCAAACGCCCAGACCGCCCCCGCCGTCCTCACATAGATCCGTCCGCCCGACAACGCAGGTGTGGCATACGTCTCTTCGCCCAGATCATTGACCCCCAAGATCTCCCACTCCCGCCCCGGTCGAACCACCACCACTTTTCCCGCCTCCGAAGTCAGATAGAGCTTCCCCTCCGCCAACACCGGCGAGGAAAAGTAGTTGTCCAATGCACCCGTCAGCCGTGCCGTCTTTGCCGGCGCACGCGTCTCCACATCAATCGCCGAGAGAATTCCTCCATTCGCCACCGAGTACACGAGCCCCTCATACAGCAACGGCGACGATACCCGACCGACCGATTTCGTATGGCTCCATCCGCCCGCTGCGCCGCCCAGTCGCGCTCCCGTCAGCGCCGGCCGCCCGACCCATTCCCGCCAAAGTTCCATCCATTCCGCGCGCTCCACCGTGCCGTCCTTGTTTCCATACATCTGCCCCACACTCTCCACAATTCGCGCATTGTCCCCCGTCCCATACTCATCCGGACTTAACTTCCCGTCTTTGTCCTTGTCCAGGTTTTTCAACTGCTCATCAAACGACGGCACCTGCTCCACCGAGTAACTTAGGGCAAACGCAATCGTACTGCCCACGGCCGGACTGGCTACATAGCTCGCGACTGGCAGCGGACCCGACCACATCTGTTTCCCGGTTCCGGCCTCATAACCGGCAATCTTGCCGGGCCCGATGACGGTAATTTCGTCCCCGCGCACCACTGGGGTCGAGTAGTTCAACGCAAAGGGCGCCCGTTCCGTTCGCCACTTTTCCTCACCCGTTCGCGAGTCAAACGCGGCCATATAGGAAGCGCCAAAGCCGTCCAGGACCATTATCACGAGGCCCCCGGCAAGCACCGGAGACGAGGCCATTCCCCACAAGCTCGAGAACGGGCCCAGCGGCCGCCTCCACCGTTCCTTCCCCTGGCCGTTGAACGAGATTAGGCCAAAGTCGCCGAAAAACGCATAGACATTCTCTCCGTCGGTGACCGGCGACGACGATGCCCCCGTGTTCAAAGAGTGCTTCGTCTCCTTCCGCGAGCGTTTCACGGCCCGCTCCCACCGGACCTTTCCCGTTCCCCGGTCGAGGCAGATGACCACTAACTGATCCCCTCGCTCCCCTGTAATATACACCGCATCCCGAGTAAGTACGGGCGACGACTTTCCTGCCGGCGCCGTCTGCTTCCAAAGCAAATTCTTCGCAGGCCCGAACTCCGCCGGATAACCGCCGCCTTCGCCAATCCCCGCGCCGCCAGGACCGCGAAATCGTCCCCATTCTTCCCCGGAAGCCAAGGCTACAAGTGATAAAAGGAGGTATACCCGCATCCAGTCATTGTACGAGTTCCCGAACGTCGAACCGGGGGCTAGAACTTGAAGAGTAGAGGGGCGAATTCGGCGAGGTATTGACGCCACATGGTGTAGGTGTGGGCGCCTTCGGTGGAGCGCCAGGTGTGTTTGATTTGGGCGGCTTCGAGCTTGGTGTGGAGTTCGAGGGAGCGGGAGTAGATGAAGTCGTCCTTGCCGCAGGCAAACCAGATGAGGGGCGTGTTCTTTTTGAGGGCGTCGAATTTGGTGTTGATGTCGGCGGGGACGGCGGCACTGAAGGCCCCGATGGCGCTGAATTTATCGAGGTGGTTCATGCCGATAGCGAGCGACTGGCCGCCGCCCATGGAGAGGCCGGCGATGGCGGTTTTGGCCTTCGTCTTTTCGACGCGGTACTTCGCGTTGACGTGCGGCATGACGTCTTCGAGGATGTACTTTTCGTAGGTTTCGACGTTCTTGGCTTGGATCTCTTTCGGCGAGCCGAAGGGGACGGCGTGGCCGAAGGGCATGACGACGATCATCGGCACTGCCTTCTTGTCGGCGATTAGGTTGTCCAGAATAAAGTTGGCGTGGCCGGCGAGGACCCAGCCGCCGGCGGTGTCGTTGGAGCCGTGGAAGAGGTAGAGGACGGGGTACTTCTTGTTCGACTGCGCGTAGCCGTGCGGGGTGTAGATCCAGAAGGAACGGGTTTCGCCGTTGAGGACTTTCGATTTCTGGTAATTGATTTCGACGGTGCCGTGGGGGACGTCGCGGGGCTGCCATTCGTTCTGGCCGGTGCCGGGGACTTCGAGGAGGCTGGCGCTGGTGCGGGCGCGGAGTTTCATGCGCGGGTTGACGGGGTCGGCGATGGTGAGGCCGTCGACGACGAAGTGGTAGATGTAGACGCTGGGGGGAAGGGGAGCGGTGGTGAGGGACCAGACGCCGGCGGCGTCTTTGGTCATGGGGAGGGTTTTGCCGACGGGCATCCAATCGCCGTAAAAGAGGACTTCGCTGGCTTTGGGGGCGGCGACGCGGAAGGTGACGCGGCTATCTTGCGCGATTTCCGGGGAGACAAGATTTTGTTGGGCGTAGAGCGTGGCGCACGCGGCCAGGGCGAGGATGAGACGGGTCATTGGCTTACCATCCTATGCGATTCTTGGTGGGTGATGAGATGGCTTTTTGTTTTGGCGGTGATGGCGGTGGGGGCCGAGAGCTTTCGGTTCACGGTGGCGGTGCCGGGGCGGGGGCCGGTGGAGGTGCCGGTGGATGGGGCTGTTGTCACGGTTCGGCATCGTGGGGCGGTGGTGGCTTCGCAGATATCGGAGGGGTTGGAGGCTGGGGTGGCGGGGACGGTGATGTGGTTTGCACGCGGGGCGGGGGAGTACACGGTTACCTACGAGAAGCGGCCGTATTTGCAGGTTCATCGGGAGCCGGTGGGGTTGGGGGATGCGTTGTTTTATAACCGGGCGGGCGGTTTCGATTCGTTGGGGATCGGGATGAAGAACGATCAGGTGTTGGCGGTGGATTGGGATGGGGATGGGCGGACGGATCTATTGCAGCGGAACATTTATTCGGCCACGTTCGGGGAGCCGTGGTGGGGGCTGTATTTCTGGCGGAATATTGGGACGGAAGAGCGGCCGCGGTTTGAGCGGGCGGTGCGGGTGCGGGCCGGTGGGGAATGGCTGCAGGATTTCTATGCTTCCTATCAGCTGGTGGATTGGGACGGGGATGGGTTGATGGACGTTTTGTGTGGGGTGGGGGCGGGGAAGGAGCGGGGGCGGTTGAAGGTGTTTCGGAATACGGGGGCTAGGGATGTTGTTGGGTTGCCGGTGTTGGCGGCGGGCGTGTTTGTGGGGTTGGAGGGCGGGGCGGAGTTGACGTACGGGATGCGGCTGTTGGGGGATTGGCTGTATACGCTGAAGGTGCATGTTGCCTACTTTCCGAAGCAGGAGACGTGGTTTGAAATGCTGCGGCACAAGCGGGTTGCCGGCGGGTTTGGGAAGGGGGAGGCGGTGACGTTGGGCGGGGTGACGCGGTGGGCGGAGTGGCCTTCGGATGTGTTGAATGGTTCGTGGATTGGGGCTACGCGGGGGCCGGGGAATGGGCCGTTGAAGACTTGCATTGTGCGGTGGGGGCCTTCTGCTGGATGTTTGATTGATGTGACGCCGGAGGGGTTTGCGATTCCGCTGGCGGCGGCGCCGTGGGCGGGGATTTTTGTGAGCCATCAGGGGAGCTGGCTGCGGTGGTTTGTGGAGAAGGCGGGCGGGTGGGTGGACCAGGGGATGCTGCTGGCGCGGGGGCAGCCGGTTTCGTCGGGGGGCTATACGGGGTTGGAGGTGGCCGATTGGGATGGGGATGGGGATTTGGATTTAGTGTTGGGGAATGAGACGGGGTTTGTGCATTGGTTTGAGAACTTGGGGGGCTCGTATGCGGCGGGGCGGCGGTTGGCGTACGCGGGGCGGAGCTTGTTTATCAACGACGAGGATCCGGAGCGGCCGTTTGGGCAGGCGAAGCCAATGGCGGTGGACTGGGATGGGGACGGAGATTTGGATTTGCTGGTGGGGAATAATTCGAACCGGATTGCTTACTTTGAGAGGGGCCGTGCGGGGCTGGCGCCGATGGTTCCTTTGCGGCATGACGGGGGGGAGCGGTTCAGTTTTCGGGCGCAGCCGGCGGCGGTGGATTGGAATGGGGATGGGTTGATGGATCTGGTGGCGGGGACGTCGGCGGGGGGGGATCGGAACACGGGGCCGGATGTGGGGATTGCGGTGTATTTGCGGTATCGGGGGGCGGATGGGGCGTTGCGGTTGGGGGCGCCTTCGGTTTTGAAGTTGGTTAGTGGCGAAGAGATACGGACGCCGATTCCGTATCATCACGGGTTCACGGCGGTGGATTGGGATGGGGATGGGGATCTTGATCTGTTCTGTTCGGAAAAGTCGCATGTGGTGTTGTATCGGAACGAGGGCGGGCGGTTTCGGCGGGAGCCGGTGCTGTTTTACGGAGCGCCGTTGTCGGTGAGTCATCACGAGACGAGCGTGCGGGCGGTGGATTGGGATGGGGATGGGAAGTTGGATTTATTGTTGGGCGGGGAGAGCGGGCGGGTCTACTATTTTCACCGGTCGACGTTGGAGGCGCGGGAGCGACCGAAGTTTATTATTGGGCCGGTGGAGAGATTGGCGGAGGTTTCGCGCTAGTAGGGGTAGATGAATCGAACTGCGACCGTTATTGCCGGGATCTACTTTGTGATTACCGCGGGAATTGCGGTACGAACGGCTCTGGATCCGTCGCCGGGGTTTGGGGCGTTGAAGCATATGTTCACGTTTTTGGCGACGTCGCCGGTGTCGGTGCCGCTTTCGATTTTGGGGCATGAGCCGGACTTTGCGTCGAACTGGGTGGCGGCGGCGGTGGTGTTGGCGGCGACGGCGGTGGTGTATGGGGTGGTGGTTTTGGTGGCGTGGGTGGCGGGGCGGATATGGTGATGTCGCGGGCGGGGTTGTGGGCGGCGGGGACGTATTTGGTGCTGGCGGGATCGGTGGCGATGTGGGAAGGGACGCGGGTCTATTCGGGCGGGTTTATTTCGATCCCTGAGTTTCGGAACATTGGGTCGCTTGTGATGACTCTGCCGGTTGGGCTGCCGTTGGCGTTGGTGGGTGTTAAGCCGGATTTGGGGAATCCGTATGTTTGTGGGTTGCTGATTTTGTTGACAGCGGCCATTGTGTATCTGGTGGTGGCTCGGCTTGCAGGAAGGATCTCGTGATGTCTAGAGCGGGGTTGTGGGTGGCGGGAGTTTATGTTTTGGCGGCGAGTTGGATTTCGATTTTGGATGCGCGGGATTCGGCAAAGGGCGGGATATTGACGATGATTGGCGCATTCTTCGTGACGTTTCCGGTGTCGGCGCCGTTATCGATGGTGGGGATGGAGCCGAAGTTGGAGAGCCCGTTCGTTTGCGGATTGATGATCTTGCTGACGGCGGGAGTGGTGTATGGCGTGGTGGCTGGGATTGGGTGGGTTTGGGGGAGGATTTGGTGATGTCTCGGATTGGACTGTGGGTGGCGGGGGTTTACTTGGTTGGGGCTATTTGGGTTGTGGTTGTGGACGCGCGGGAGTCGGCCACGGGTGGGTGGATTTCGTTGAAGAATATGGGGGCGTTTTTGGTGACGTTTCCGGTTTCGGGGCCGTTGTCGATGATTGGGTTGGAGCCGGCGTTGGGGAATCCGGTGATTTGCGGGTTGATGATTTTGTTGACGGCTGGGTTGATTTACGGGGTTTGTAGGTTGGTGGCGGGGCGTTGAAGGGCTTGGACTGGTTGTTCTGTTCCCGATGGCCAGTCAGGGCGAGACGATTGAAGAGGCGCGGGCGGGTGTCGGTTTTGGGGGACACACGGCCTACGGTCGCCGCGCTCCTTCCGGCACGAATGTCCCCGGAGGGGTGTCGTGCTGCGAGGGACCTGTTTACTTCTGAGCGGCTTTGCGCTTGGCGTTGTCTTCGGCGGTGATCTTGCGGAGGAGTTCGATGGTCGGTTTGGGGGCTTCGAATTCGGCCTCTTCGACGGGGGTGCGGCCGAAGCGGTCGCGTACGGTGAGATCCGCGCCGTGGTCGTAGAGGTACTGGATGATTTCGAGGGCTCCGAACCTTGTGGCGGTATGGATGGGGTTGATGCCGAAGCCGGCGGTGCGCTTTTCGTTGACGTCGGAGCCGAGTTCGACCATGAACTTCACGGCTTCCAGTTTGCGGCTGCCGGTGGCGAGGAGGAGGCCACCGGCGCCATCGGGGGTTTTGGCTTTCGGGTCGGCGCCGAGCTTGATGAGCTCCTTCATCATTTCCAGGTTGCCGGCTTCGGCTGCCGTTAAGAAGGGCGTCATGCCGGCGCTGGAGCGGAAGGGGCTGGCCGGGACGCCTTTGGGTTGTTCGGTGCGGGCGTGGAGGTCGGCGCCTTTGGCGACGAGGTTGCGGACGAGATCGAGCTTGCCCTGGCGGACGGCTTCGTGGAGCGGTGTGCCGCCGTTGCGGTCGCGGCCGTTAACTTCGGCACCTTTGTCGAGGAGGAGGGTGACCAGGGGGGCGTAGCCGCGGGAGAGGGCGATTTGGAAGGCCGTGCTGCCGTCGGGGGCTTTGTAGAGCGGGTTGGCTTTGGCGGCGATGAGGGCCTGCATGGCGGCGAGGTCGCCGCGCTGGGCGGCGAACAGGACTGGCGTGAAGCCGTGCTTGGACACCGCGTTGACGTTGGCACCGCTGGCGATGAGCTGTTTGGCAACGGCGGTGCGGCCGTCGGCGATGGCCCACATGAGGGCGGATTGGTTGGTACGGTTTTCGGCTACGTCGGCTTTGGCGCCGTTGGTGATTAAGAGTTTGACGAGTTCGGTGTTGCCGGATTCGACGGCGGCCATGAGGGGCGTTTCGCCGTTCCATTTGGTGGCGTTGGGGTTGGCCTTGGCGTCGAGGAGCATCTTCGCGATGGGCAGGTTGCCGTTGGTGCAGGAGAGGGAGAGAGGGGTTTCGCCGTTTTCGTCGGCGGCGTTGGGATTGGCGCCGGCGCGGAGGAGGGCGGCGACGATTTCGGCGTCGTCACGGCCGGCGGCCCAGAGGAGGGGGGTGGTGCCGTCGGGGCGTTTGGCGTTGGCGTCGGCACCGGATTTCAGCAGGGCTAAAACCTGCTTTTGGTCGTGCTTTTGGACGGCGTCGAGGAGACGGATTTCAGCGGCGGAAAGGGTGCTTGCAACGAGGAGAAAAAGCGCCAAACGCATATCCTTGAATGATATAGTGTCCAAAGGCAACGGGGAATCAATTTTTTGAGGAACCCGCGCACACCGGACTCGCTCCGGCCCGGCAGGATGGGCGAGTTCTCGCCCGTTGGTGCCGTGCCTGCGCGGCCTGTGCGCTTTTTCACCAATGATTCAAAAAACAGTTTGGTTGGCAGTGGCTTTTGCTGGCTTGTATGGCCAGCCGGCACAGGTTTTGTTGAGCACGTATTGCCAGGGTTGCCATAGCGAAACGAACCGCTCGGGCGGCGTGTCTGTGCAGGGCTTGAAGGCTGACGCTGTGGGCGAGGCGGGGATGACGTGGGAGAAGATCCTGCGGAAAGTCCGGACGGGCGAGATGCCGCCGCAGGGATTGCCGAAGCCGAAGGACGCCGATCGGGCGCAGTTCGTGGGCTGGCTGGAAGGCGAGTTGGACCGGCTGGCACTGGTGAAGCGGAATCCGGGGACGCCGCTGGTGCACCGGTTGAACCGCGTGGAATACTCCAACGC
This sequence comes from Acidobacteriota bacterium, assembly GCA_947470805.1. Classification (GTDB taxonomy): domain Bacteria; phylum Acidobacteriota; class Terriglobia; order Bryobacterales; family Bryobacteraceae. Next base: position 12,246 of record CANIVU010000011.1, read on the forward strand.
CATTCGCGATTTGCTGGGGCTGCGGGTGAATGACCATGCGGCGAGTTTGCCGAGCGATGACGCCGGGTATGGGTTCGACAACATTGGCAGCGTGCTGACTGTGTCGCCGCTGTTGATGGAGAAGTACATGTCGACGGCGCGGCGGGTGAGCCGGCTGGCGGTGGGGACGGTGAAAGTGAGCGCGGCGATTGAACGGTTTAACCCAGGGAAGGGACCTGCGCTCGATGCTTCCGATGATTTGCCGTTGAACCTGCGTGGCGGACTGTTATTGAACTACCACTTCCCGGTGGACGCGGAGTACTCGTTCCTGATTCGGGTGAGAGGGAATCCGCCTGCGAATGCGCCGGCGCCCAAGCTGGACATACGGATTGACGGGCAGCGGGTGAAGCTGCACGATGTGGTGATTGATTCGAACGAAGAGGCGCAAATTACGCGGAACGTGGAACTGCGGCTGCCGATTAAGGCGGGGCCGCACGCGATTGGCGCGGCGTTCTTAACGGAGACTTTGAAGGCGGAGACGGGCGTGGTTTCACGGGGGCGCGGTGGCGCGCCGCCGCCCAATTTTACTGGCAATTCGGTGGAGTATCTGCAGATTGGCGGGCCGTTCAACACGACCGGGCCGGGCGAGACGGAGAGCCGGAAACGAATTTTTGTGTGCCGTCCGAAGGCGGGCGAGGCCGAGACGCCGTGCGCGCGGCGGATCATGACCGGGTTGGCGCGGCGGGCGTATCGACGGCCGGTGACGGCGGCCGATGTCACGCCGTTGATGAACCTATTCGCGATTGGGCGGAAGGACGGCGGGTCGTTCGATCACGGGATTGAGACGGCGGTGCGCGGGATGTTGATGTCGCCGAATTTCCTGTTCCGGACGGAGCGGGATTCGATCCAGTTGGCGCCGGGGACGTCGCACCGGGTGACGGATTTGGAGTTGGCGTCGCGGCTGTCGTTCTTCCTTTGGAGCAGTATTCCGGACGAGGAATTGTTGAAGCTGGCCGAGCAGGGGCAGTTGCGGGCTGGGATGGCAACGCAGGTTCGGCGGATGCTGGCCGATGACCGGGCGAAGTCGCTGGTGGAGAATTTTGCGGGGCAGTGGTTGCAGTTGCGGAACATTCCCAGCTGGCGGCCGGATCCGGAAAAGTTTCCGCAGTTTGATGAATCGTTGCGGGCGGCGATGAAGGCCGAGACGGAGCAGTTTTTTGAGTACATCGTGCGCGAAGACCGGAGCGTGTTGGACTTCATCAACGCCGATTACTCCTTCGTGAACGAGCGGCTGGCGCGGCACTACGGGATTCCGGGCGTGAAGGGAACGTACTTCCGGAAGGTATCGTTGAACCCGGCCGAGCGGGGCGGGGTGATTACGCACGCGGGCGTGTTGATGGTGTCGAGCTATCCGACGCGGACGTCGCCGGTGTTGCGGGGCAAGTGGGTGTTGGAAAACATTCTGGCCACGCCGCCGCCGCCGCCACCGCCGAATGTGCCGGATTTGAAGGCATCGGCGGCGAATTCGGCGAAGGATTTGCGGGCGGCGTTGGAACAGCACAGGGCGAACCCGGCGTGTGCGTCGTGCCATTCGCGGCTGGACGCGATGGGTTTTTCGTTGGAGAATTTTGACGCCGTGGGCAAGTTCCGGGCGGTGGAGGATGGCGTGAAAGTTGATGCCTCCGGATCGATGCCGGGCGGTATCAACTTCGTAGGACCCGCGGGGCTGCGCGATATGTTGATGAGCCGGAAAGAGTACTTTTTGGAGTGCATTTCCGAGAAGATGTTGACGTATGCGCTGGGCCGCGGCCTGGAGCATTATGACCTTCCGGTTGTGCGCCAGATCCGGCGCGACACCACGGCCAAGGAGTTCCGGTTTTCGGAACTGGTTTTGGCGGTGGTCAATAGCGTACCATTCCAGATGAGGAGAACCCCCGACCGATGATTATCACCGGAAAACACCTTTCGCGGCGCACGCTGTTGCGCGGCTTCGGGACCGCTGTAGCGCTGCCGTTTTTGGATTCGATGTCGCCGGCGATGGCGGCTCCGGCGCGGATGGGGAAGGCCCCGGTGCGGATGGCGTTTTTGTACGTTCCGAACGGGATTATCATGCCGCAGTGGACGCCGAAGACGGTGGGCACGGGGTATGAGTTGACGAAGACGCTGGCGCCGTTGGCGGCGCATCGCGAGAAGATGCTGGTGTTGAGCGGGTTGGACCAGTACAACGGGCAGGCGCTGGGCGATGGCGCGGGCGACCATGCGCGGGCCGGGGCGAGCTGGCTGACGGGCGTGCATCCGAAGAAGACGCAGGGCGCCGATATTCACGCCGGCGTGTCGGCCGATCAGATTGCGGCGAAAGAGATTGGGAAGGCGACGACGCTGCCATCGCTGGAGTTGGGCCTGGAAGACGGGCGGTTGGTGGGCGGTTGCGATTCCGGGTATTCGTGCGCGTACAGCAACACGGTTTCCTGGGCTTCGCCGACGACGCCGATGCCGTTGGAGATGAATCCGCGGGCCGTGTTTGAACGGTTGTTCGGTGATGGCGAGACGACGGACCCGGCGGCGCGGGCGTTGCAGGCGCGGCAGGACCGGAGCATTCTGGACTTCGTGCGGGCGGACGCGGCGCGTTTGGGGACTGGCTTGGGCGCGGGCGATAAGCGCAAGTTGAGCGAGTATCTCGATGCTGTTCGCGAGATTGAAGTGCGGATTCAGAAGATTGAGAAGCAGGATCCGAACGCGGTGGTGCTGCCGACGCTGGACCGGCCGGCGGGGATACCGCCCACTTTTGAAGAGCACATCAACCTGATGTTCGACCTGATGACGATTGCGTTCCAGGCGGATTTGACCCGCGTGATTACGTTGATGATTGGCCGCGAGGGCGGGAACCGGACGTATCGGAATATTGGCGTGCCGGATGCGCACCACGGGTTGTCGCACCACTTCAACGACGCGGCGAAGATTGCGCGGCTGCAGAAGATTGACGAGCACCATGTGACGCAGTTGGCGCTGTTCCTTTCGAAGCTGCAGGCGACGAAGGATGGGGACGGGACGCTGCTGGACAACTCGATGATTATGTACGGCAGTTCGCTGAGCGACGGCAACCGGCATGAGCACGTGGACCTGCCTTGCGTGCTGGCGGGCGGCGGCGGCGGACGTTTCAAGGGCGGCCGGCATATTCAGTACAAGAAGGGGACGCCGATGACGAATCTGTTCCTTTCGATGCTGGATACGGCGGGCGTGCGGCCGGAGAAGATTGGCGACAGCACGGGCAAAGTTGAACATCTGAGCGAGATCTAACATACATGCGGATTTGGTCGTTTTTCCTGGTTTCCTTGATTTGTTTTGGACAGAGCCGGGAGGAGCGAATCGCTCGCGCGGCCGATGCTTTGCAGGACGCTTTGGTGAAGGCGCGGCGTGATTTTCATCAGCACCCGGAGCTGTCGAACCGCGAGGAGCGGACGGCGAAGGTGGTGGCGGAGAAGTTGCGCGCGCTGGGGCTGACCGATGTGAAGACTGGCGTGGGGAAGCATGGCGTGACCGCGCTGTTGAAGGGTGGGAAGCCGGGGCCGGTGGTGGCGTGGCGCGCGGATATGGATGCGCTGCCGGTGTTCAGTTCGTCGACGAAGCCTTGGAAGTCCGTCAATGGCGGGGTGCACCACGCTTGCGGGCACGATGCGCATATTGCGATTGGGCTGGCGGTGGCGGAGCTATTGGCCGGTATGCGGGCGGATTTGCCGGGGACGGTGAAGTTCATTTTCCAGCCGGCGGAGGAGGGCGCGCCTCGTGGGGAAGAGGGCGGGGCGGCGCTGATGATTAAAGAGGGCGCGTTAGAGAATCCGCGGCCCGCGGCGATCTTCGGGTTGCATGTTTGGAGCCTGGCGCCGACGGGGACGGTGAACTATTCGTCGGGGCCGGCGATGGCTTCGGCGGATTCGTTCCGGGCGGTGATCAAGGGCAAACAGGTGCATGCTTCGACGCCGCATTTGGGGATTGACGCGATCACGGTGGCGGCGCAGTGCGTGACGGCGCTGCAGACGATTCGGAGCCGGCGGATTGATCCGAACGAGAGCATGGTGTTGAGCATCGGGTCGATCCACGGGGGGAACCGGAGCAATATCATTACCGGCGAAGTGACGATGGAGGGGACGATTCGCACGTTCAACGAGAACACTCGGGAGAGCGTGCGGGGGATGATGCGGAAGACTTTGGCCGGGTGCACTTCGGCGGGTGACGCGACGTTTACTTTGGATTTTGATGGGACGGCGTATCCGGTGACGGTGAATGATCCGGCGTTGACGGCGGAGAGCTTGCCGCAGATGCGGCGGGTGCTGGGGGAGGCCAATATCCGGGCCTCGGCGCCGGTGACGGGGGCGGAGGATTTCTCGTATTTCCAGAAGATCATTCCGGGTTTCTTTTGGTTTTTAGGGGTGCGGAATGAGGCGCAGGGGATTACGGGGGCGCATCATACGCCGGAGTTTGATTTAGACGAGGCGGCGTTGGTGCCGGGGGTGAAGTTAGCGGCGAATCAGTTGGTGGATTATTTGGAGCGGCACCGCTAGGGCTTGGCGACTTCGACGGCGAAGACGTAGGTGTCGCCGAACATGTTGCTGCGGAAGACGACCCATTTCTGGTCGGGCGTGAAGCTGACGTTGGGTTCGAGGCGGTATTGGTGTTTGGCCATGTTGACGAGCTTTTCCGCCCTTAAAACGCCGGTTTGGATGAACTTTGGATCCTTCAGGCCCTGGTCGTTGCGGTCTTCGGGACGGAAGAGGTAGATCCACTGACCGTTCTTGGCTTTGGCCACCTGGCCGGGATCTCCGCCGTCGCCGCAGAGGAGCTTGCCGTCCTTGGACACGTTGAAGTGGATGGACCATTCGTCGCGCTGCAAGTGGTACCAGGTGCGGGCGCCGCTGGCGATGTTGTAACGGGCTAGCCAGAAGTCTTCGCCGCGCGGGGTTTGGAGGTCGTACCAGATATCGGCGCCGGTGGTGCTCCAGAATTCGTGGCCGAAGATCTCCATGGCCATGGTTCGGGTGTGGATTTTGGTGAGCTGGGTGCCGTCGGTGCGGATGGACCAGATGCGGTCGACTTTGTGCCAGGGACCTTCGTGGCAGAACATGAGGAGGGCGGGGTCGGTGGGGGAGAAGAGGAGGTGATTGAGCCAGTCGTTGGCTTTGTGGATGATCTTGATTTCGGCGGTGTCGATGCGCATGGTGAACATGGCCATGGGGAGGCGGGAGGCCCAGCGCTCTTCCATCATTTGGCCTTTGTTTTTTGGCTGGTCGAGGGGGTGGCCCTGGGACTGGTTGTTGTTGGGGGCGTAGGGAGCTTGCTGCGCGTTTTCGATGTAGGTGCCGGCGAGGAGGGTTTCGTCTGCGTTGACGGTGGCGATGGAGCCGCGCGGGGGGAGGTCGCCGATTTTCTTCGTTTCGTTGGTGGCGGTGTTGGTCCAGTAGAGGGCGCCGTCGCGGCTGTAGTAGACGCGGGGCGTTTTGCGGCCGGCGTCGATTAAGCGGACGCGGCCTTGGACGACCTGGCGGGACTCGCGCTTCTCGAGATCGAGTACGGAGATGCCGTTGGGAGTGGTGTAGACCAGAGACTTGCCGTCGGCGGTGTAGCCGTTCTGGTTGAAGTAGAGGCTGGCGGAGCCGGGTTCGTCGGTGAGGCGGACGATGCGGTGGCCGGTGTCGGGATCGGTCCAGGATTTGGGGACTGGCTGGGCGATGGTGACTGTGGCGAGGAGGAGCGCGCTCAAAAGCAGAGTGGGTTTCATACTAGTTGGGAAGACGCCAGAATTCGTCGAAGATGGTGGCCCAGGCGGGTTCGGGCGTTTCGGTGTCGCCGATTTTCAGGATGGCGATGTCGCCGAGTTTGGGCATGGAGTAGTCGCTGTGATACTCGCGTTCGTCGATTGTCAGGCCGGAGTTCAAGACCACGTATTTGCGCGGGTTGGCGGGGTTGGGATAGATGAGCGCGGGGAGGTGGGTGGCGGATGGGTAGGTATTGGGGCCGGCGGTGATTTTTTCGCGGGTCCACTGTATGGGGAGTTTGCTCAGGAGTTTGGCGATTTGGGCGTTGCTCGATGGGTCGCCGAAGAGGATGAGGTTGTAGTTGGCCAGGTCGTCCTTGGTGACGTCCCTGTCGTCTTTCACGCGCGGGTGAGCGCGGTAGTAGCGGGCGTAGACGCGGTCGAAGCGAGCGAGGATTTTTTGGGCTTGTTCGTTGGCGGCCTTGTTCCATGGGGTGCCGGTGGGGCGGACTAAGAGGAATGGGCCGAGGAAGGCGTCGTCGATGGGGCCTTGGAGGGCGTGGGTCTTGTGGTTGGGGGGCAGGGTGCCGAGGCGCCAGGCGTTGTTGAGCTTGGCGAAGTGGAGTTCGGGAGTGGGGCGGATTTTCACGGTTTGGCCGTCGATCGTCAGTTCTTTGGCGGCGCCCATTTCGCGGAGGGTGAAGTGGGTGAGGTTCTTTGTGTTGACGGTGACGTGGGCGCGGATGGCATCGCGACGGGCGAAGAGTTCGGAGCGCTCGTAGTGTTTTTCGAGCGCGTCGACGGTGACCCAGTGGGCGGTGTTGTAGCGGGTGGTGAAGGTCACGAATTTCACCTCGTCGGGGGAGACGAGGCCGCGGTCGCCGTGCTCTTTCAGGAAGGCGTCGACTTGGGTGCGGACGAGGGGGCTGATGCTGTGGCCGGTGTTTTCGGAGATGAGGAAGATGGACGGCGTGCCCTTGGCTTTGAGGTTGTTGGGGGTGCCTTCGGACGGATATCCTTCGCGGGCGAGTTGGGCGCGGACGCGGAGGGAGGATTCGAGTTGGCCGCGGTTCGGTACGCCGGGTTCGGGCGGGAGGCCGGAGGCGCCGGAATCGCTATCGCCATCGTGGGCGGCGATGGGAATGTTGAACGCGTTCAAAGACCAGTCGAGGATGTTTTCCCAGATGCGGAGGGGACGTTTCTGGTAGTCGGGGAAACCGTCGAGATAGGCGCGGCGGGGGTAGGTGCCGGCGCCGATTTCAGCGGCGGCGAAGAAGCTGGGGTATTGGAGGGCGATGTGCCAGGCGCCGGCGCCGCCGAGGGAGAAGCCGCGGAGGATGATGCGGTTCTTGTCGATCTTGAAGCGGCGGCTGACATCGGCGATGGCTTCGAAGACGTCGACTTCGCCGGCCCAGTGGTTGGCGTTGTTCCAGCGGCCGTAGCAATCGAGGACGATTTGGCCGTTGTCGGCGGCGGCGTAGGTGAGGCCCTTGTTGGGTTTGGGGAACGTCGCAAGGAAGGTGGATTCGGTGAGGACCTGGTTGCGGCCGTGGAGCCAGACGTAGAGACGGGCGGGTTTGGCGGGGTCGTAGTTGGGCGGGAGGGTGAGGCCGTAGGGCTGGACGGAGCCATCGAGGGCGGAGCGGTAGGCGAGGATCTTGCGGCCTTCGGGGGCGGCCCAGGGGGCCTGGCCCTGGGTGAGTTGGCGGGCACGGGCGAGGCCTTCGTCGAGGACGGTCATCGATTGATCGATACCGGCCTGGGTGAAGAATGTTTGCGGGAACTCGAGGAGGAAGTGGCCGGCTTTGGAGTAGACTTCGACGTCGGTGAGGTGGTCGGGATTGGGCTTTTTGGCGGCGACGGATTGGAGAAGTTTGTCGAGTTCATCGACCTTGTTTTTGAGGGCGTTGAGCTCTTCGGTTTTCGGCACGATGGTTGGCGGGGCGGCCTGTTTCTTCTGGGCCGCGGGTTGTGCCAGGAGGACGGGAAGTACTAGGTAAACAAGGGCTAAGGTGCGCATTGATTTCGCTATTATTTCATCTTGACAGCCCTGAAAAACGGGAGCACACTGCAGTCAGAAGAAGTGGAGATGCAGTAGGAAAAAGATCCTCCCGGGAGGATCGGAAGTAAGACCCGAAGCAGGAGGTGCTTATCGCATTGACCACCCTTAGTGAGCCTTGGAAAAACGGGGCGGCAGATCGTAGTTCTCGCTAGTACATCTTCGGACGTCTATTCAGCGCACAATCTTTGCGCCAGCCTATACAGAGGCAGAGAATGACGGCAACGTAGACGGAAGTCGAGACGCAATGCGATTCAGCCGCCCCGTTAATAATTTGCGCTCCGTTATCAATTTGGTGGTGTTACGATGCCATCATGTTTAACCGGCGATGGTTCTTTTCGGCTCTTTCGGCGATGGGCGTGGCGGGGGCGAAGCCTCGCGGGGTGTACGGGGATTTGGGGCTGCGGCCAATCCTGAATTTCATGGGACCGGTGACGACGGTGGGCGCGTCGAAAATGTGGCCGGAGATCCAGGCGGTGATGGCGGAAGCGGCCAAGGATTTCGCGGTGTTGGAAGAGGTGAAGGACGCCGTTGGGGAACGGCTGGCGAAGCTATGCGGGACGGAGGCGGCGCTGGTTACGTCGGGCACGTGCGGGGCGATTTCGTTGGGGACGTATGCGTGTTTGACGGGGACCGATACGGCGAAGGTGCAGCGGCTGCCGGACCTGACGGGGATGAAAACGGAAGTGGTGATTCAGAAGCCGCACCGGAACGGGTACGACCATTCGGTGCGCAGTGCGGGCGTGAAGATTGTGGACGTGGATTCGCGGGATTCGCTGGTGAACGCGCTGGGTCCGCAGACGGCTATGATTTATTATTTGGGCGGGACGCGCGGCGATTGGGCGTGGGAGACGCCGGTGCCGTTAGCGGAATGCGTGGCGATTGCGAAGAAGGCGGGGGTGCCGGTGTTGATTGACGCGGCGAATCTGCTGCCGTCGTGGGATAACATTCCGCGGGTGGCGGCGACGGGCGTGGACCTGATTGCGTTCAGCGGCGGGAAACATATTCGCGGGCCGCAGAGCACGGGGGTGTTGGCGGGGCGGAAGGATTTGCTGCGGGCGGCGTGGCTGAATTCGAGTCCGCATTCGGATTCGAACGGGCGGGCGATGAAGGTGAACAAGGAGGAGATGATCGGGCTGTTGGCGGCGATGGAGAAGTACGCCAAGTTGGACTTTGCGGCGATGGACCGGGAGTATGCGCGGCAGGCGGATTGGGTGATGGGGGAGTTGAAGAAATCGGGTTTGACGGTGGAGAAGGCGCGGTTTGAACGGGGGCGGAAGGTGCACCGGGTGATTGCGAATTGGGATGAGGGTGGGCGCGGGTTGACGTCGGCTGCGGTGGTGAAGAAGTTGATGGACGGGGAGCCGCGGATTGCGGCGTTGAGCGGGCCGGAGGGGAAGGGAATTGAGCTGACGTTTATGATGAACGAGCCGGGGGAGGAGAAGATTGTGGCTCGGCGGATGCGGGAGATTTTCGGGTAAGGGGACCGCGCCGGAGTGGGGGCGGTCCCGGAGGGCGTTGGTGCTTGCCGGCGAGACGGCTGCAGGCGGTGGCGGCGCCGGTGATATCGACGGCGGCTTTGCCTTCTTCGATGAACTGGATTTTGCCGGCTTTGTCGACGACGAAGGTGGCGCGGTTGGCAACGCCCGAGGGCATCAGGATGCCGTAGGCTTTGGAGACGTTGCGATCGCGGAAATCGCTGAGCATGGGGAAGGTGGCGTTGGTCTGTTCGGCGAACACTTTCTGGGAGGGGGAGTTGTCGGTGGAGACGCCGAAGACCTGCGTGTCGGCCCCTTCAAACTTGGCGATGCTGGCGCCGTAGGCCTTCATTTCATTGGTGCAACCGCCGGTGAACGCGGCCGGGTACGACGTTCATCTTCCGATAGCTTCAGAGCCTCTCTTCAGTGGTGGTGGGGCCGGTTCGTGCGGGCTGCTGCGCCTGGGTGAAGAGGGCGCCTTCCGCTGAGATCAGTGTGATGGGTGAGCAGCGTTTTATCGTGTGGCTATGGGTTGACCAGCTTGCCTTCGCCGCTGATGGTGATTTCGACTTTGTCATCCACCTTGAGCAGGAAGGTGCTGGGACTTTTCATGCCCCAGGCGACGTAGAGGATGGTAAAGGTGGCGGTGAATTTGGCGGAGTCCGGGGCGGCTTCGACTTTGGCGGGGATGGTGATTTCGTGGGTTGTGCCGTGGATTTTGAAGGAGCCGTGGAGCTGGACGGTAGACGTGCCGGAGGGGGCGAGCTTGCCTTCAACGCGGTCCGGGGTGAACGAGATGACGGGGAACTTGGCGCTTTCTAGGACGTTCTTGTGCATACGGCCGTCGCGGGAGCCGTTGCCGCTTTCGCCGCTGGGGGCGTCGACGAGGAGTTCACCGGAGGCTTTGCCGCCGGCGGGGTCGAAGCGGATTGCGCCGGACTTGAACTTGAACGTGCCGTGGACGGTGTGGAGGGTGCCGCCGAGGGTCCAGTGGACCTCGGTTTTGGCGGGGTCGAGCGAGAGCTGTTTTTCCTGGGCAGTGAGGCCGAGGGAGAGAAGTGCGAGAAGGAGAGTGCGCATAGTTTCCTTATGTTTAGCCGATTAGCATTTGCCAGCCCAGGGTGACTGTGGACATGGCGAGGGCGAGCGGGGGGATGGCGCCGACGTGGGCGGCGAGCATGTCGGCGAAGATGCCGGGTCGGGCCGACATGGCGCGGATGGCGCGTTGGCGGAGGGCGGCGCGGCCGTCGAGCATGAGCATCAATTCGGCCATAACGGCGGGGCGGCGGGCGACGCGGCGGTGATGGGCCTGGTAGTTGGCGAGGGCCCCGGTGGCCAAGGCGGCGGCGAGCGCGACCGATTGTTGGAAGGCCAGACAGAGGCCGTCGCCGGTGATGGCGTCGACGGAACCGGAGGCATCGCCGACGAGCGCGATGTTGCCGCGATAGATGCGGCGCAGGCGGCGGGAGGCGGAGACGGCGCCGCGTTCGATGGAGCTGGGCTGGGCGCTTTTCAGGCGGGCCATGACGGCGGGGAAATCCGGCAGAGCGGTATCGAGGCGCATGTGCGGATCCTTCGAGATGAGGGCGACGCAGACTTCGTCCTGGGCGACGGGGGTGACGTAGATTTGCGCGTTGCGGCCCCAGTAGATCTCCATGAACTCACTCCATGGGCGGACGCGGTAGTGGCGGCGAAAGCCGTAGCGGGTTCGGCGTTGGAAGAAGTGATTGAGGCCTGCCCACTGGCGGACGAGCGAGTGGCTGCCATCGGCGCCGACGATCCAGCGGGCGGCGATCTTGCTGCCGGCGAGGTGGACGGTGTTGCCGGCGATGCCGGTGACGGGGGTGTTCCAGAGGAGTTTGGCGCCGGCGGATTCGGCGTGTTGTTCCATGACGGAGTGGAGCAGGGTGCGGCGCATGCCGATGCCGGCGCCGGAGGGGAAATCGGCGCAGACGGTGGTATCGAGATCGGCAAAGCGGATGCCGCGGAAGGGGAATGACGGGGCGGAGGAGAGGTCGATGCCCAGTTCGGCGAGGGCGGCGCGGCCATCGGGCATGAGTCCTTCGCCGCAGGCTTTATCGATGGGTGGGCGGGCGCCGTCGGCCACGATGACGGACAGGCCTCGGCGGCGGGCGGCGACGGCGGTGGCGAGGCCGGCGGGGCCGCCGCCGATGATGAGGACGTCTGTGTCTACCATCGCAACAGCACCAATTCCGAGCAGAAGCCGGGACCCATGGCGGCGAGGACGCTGAGCGTGCCCGGGGTGGGGCGGCGGTGTTCCATCACCTCTTCTAACACGCAGAGGACAGAGGCCGAGGAGAGGTTGCCCTGTTTGCGGAGGCAGTCCCAGGAGACCTGCAATTCGCCGTTTCGCAGGCCGAGCGAGGCTTCGGTGGCTTCCAGCACTGCCGGGCCGCCGGTGTGCAGAATCCAACTACCGACTTCGGCACGGGAGAGGTGCATGTCGGCGAGGAAGGCGTCGAGTTCGACGGCCAGATGCTTGCGCACCATCTCCGGCACTTCGCGGGTGAGTACGATCTGAAAGCCTTTTTCGGAGACGTCCCAGCCCATGACGTGTTCGGTATTGGGGAAGAACACGGAGCGGGTGGCGAGGATCTTTGGGCCCTGGGCAGGGGGGCAATCGGCACCGGCGACGATGACGGCAGCGGCACCATCGCCGAAGAGGCCGGAGGAGATGATGTTGGCGACGGAGAGGTCGTCGCGTTGGAGGGTGAGCGAACAGGTTTCGACGGAGACGAGGGCGGCGTACTGTTTCGGATAGGCCTTGACGTAATCGGCGGCGCGGGCGATGCCAGCGGCCCCGGCGACGCAGCCGAGGCCGAAGATTGGCATGCGGCGGATGCGCGGGGAGAGGCTCATGCGGTTGATGAGGCGGGCGTCAATGGACGGGCTGGCGACGCCGGAGATGGAGACGAAGAAGAGGGCGCCGAGTTCGGCGGGATCGACGTTGGCGCGGGTGGCGGCGGTAGTTAGCGCCTGCTGGCCGAGGTCGACGGCGACATCGATCCAAACGTCGTTGGCTTCGCCCCAGGTGTTCAGGTCCAGGTACTTTTCCATGGGCATGGCCAGGTGGCGGCCATCGACGCCGACGCCGCGGTGGAAGTGCGTCAGCACGCGCGGGTTTTCGAGCTTGTCGCCCCAGTAGGACTGGAAGGCGGCGAGGAGGGTTTCCTGCGGGTAATAGAGGGGCGGGAAGGCGCTGGCGGCGCTGGCAATTTGCATGATGGGTTATCGCAGGCGGCTGCGCTCCTGGGCGTAGAGGCGGTTCTGGGGGAACTCGGCGATGAGCCAATCGAGGAGGGCTTTGGCGCGGGGCGTGTCGTTATCGCGGAGGGCGGCGACGGCCTGGAGGAGCTTGGCGAAGGGGAGGAGGTAGCGGCCCTTTTCGGCGGCGTTGGCGAGTTGGCGGAGGCCTTCGTCCTTGTCGGTGCGGGCGCCGGTTAAGCGCAGGACCCAGCGGACGGGCATGGGCTTTTGGCTGAGCATGTAGTTTTCGGTGCCGACGGCGACATAGGCGTCGTAACAGGCGGGGCTCTGTTGCAAAAGTTGTTCGGCACGGAGGCGGCCGGCCTTCATTTCGCGGAGGGAATCGAGGTAGTTCTTTTCGACGAGGCCGAGGTAATCGGCATGGAGGCCGCGGCGGAGCACGTCGGCGAAGAGCGCGTCGGGGTCCTTGGGATTGGCGAGGAGCGCTTTTGTGATGAGCTGTTCGCTACGGGAGAGGGCGGCGAGGAACTGCAGTTTCACGGCTGGGTCGGGGCTGGGTTTTTTGCCTTGGAAGAAGCCGGTGTCGTCGGTGAAGAACTCGGCTTGGAGGATGCGGAGGCGGTCGAATTCGGCGAAGAGGTAGGCGGCGGCGTCGGCGACGGGGCCGAGGGGATCGGCGGGGTGGGAGCGTTGCCAATCGGCGAAGGTGACGTGGGCCTGGGCGAACTGCAGGTTGTACATCTGGCGGAAGCCGTGGTCGACGAGCGTGGGCGCGGAGGTGAGGCCGCAGGCGAGGAGGAGGGAAAAGAGCATTGGCGGCTAGATGTTGACGGCGCGGCGGGCGAGACCGAGGGCTTCGGTCCAGAAGCCGGAGTCGTGGTGGGCGCGGTGGACGACGTCGGTGAGGGCGGCCACGAATTTGTCGAGATGGGCGGTGGTGGCCAGCAGCGGCGGGGCGGCTTTGAGGACCAGGAAATTGTTGCCGCACATCTGGGTGAGGATGTCGTGATCCCGGAAGAGGCGCATGACCAGGACCTGGCCGAACATGCCGGGGTGGATGGCGCGGAAGGCTTCGAAGGGGAGGCGGAGCTTCAGGGAACTTGGCGCGACGAATTCGATGCCGCTGAGGAGGCCGGCGCCGCGGACCTCATTGATCATTTCGAAACCGGAGAGCGCGTGGGTGAGTTCGCGGCGGAGGTAGATGCCGGATTCGGTGGCGCGGGGGCCGAGGCTTTCCTTTTCGAGGACATCGAGCGTGGCGAGGCCGACGCGCATGGAGAGGCTGTTTTCGCTGAAGGTGGAGGTGTGGACGATGGAGCGTTTGAGGGAGGTGTAGACGGAGTTGTAGATGGCATCGGGCATGAGCACGGCGCCGACAGGGATGAGGCCGCCGCTCAAGGCTTTGGCGAGGACGATCATGTCGGGTGCGAGGCCATGTTGCTGGCCGGCGAGGAAGGTGCCGGTGCGGTACATGCCGGTTTGGACTTCGTCGGAGACGAGCAGGGTGCCGTACTTTTTGCAAAGCTTGTGGGCGGCTGCGAGGTAGCCGGGGGCGGGGATCTGGATGCCGGCTTCGGCCTGGATGGGTTCGATGAAGAGGGCCGCGTACTTCTTCGTTTTGAGCTGGGTTTCGAGGGCTTCGAGGTTGTTGAAGGGGACGGCGGTGGTATCGGGCAGCATGGGGCCGAAGCCGTCGCGCCGGAAGTTGTCGCCCATCATCGACAGCGCGCCGCAGGTGAGGCCGTGGAAGGCGCCGTCGTAATAGAGCAGTCCGGTGCGGCCGGTGTGGGCGCGGGCAAACTTGATGGCGGCTTCGACGCCTTCGCTGCCGGAACTGCAGAAGAAGGCTTTGGCCATGTTCGCGCCGGCGAGTGTGCAGAGGCGTCGGGAGAGTTCGCCGGCCAGTTCGGGCACGTGGCTTTGGAGCATGGCGGGGCCGCGGCGATCGAGTTCGTCGCGGACGGCCTGGATGATTTCCGGATGGTTGTGCCCGGCGTTGTGGACGCAGTAGCCGGAGAGGAAATCGAGAATGACACGGCCGTCGGCGGTTTGCAGCTCAATCCCTTCGCATCTCTTGTACTGGACATTCAACTGGAGAATGTTCAGTAGCTTGACCCACTGGGGGTTCACGCGATCTTCGTAGACGGCGTCGGATTGAGAAACAGCGGGCGAGGACATGAGTTTGCCGGTCGTAATTACGGACGCCCTCTATCCCTGCGGCGTTACGTTTTTATTGGCGGACGTTTTACTGTCTAACGGCGACGGTGGTGCCGGTGGGGCTATCGACGTTGTTGATGCGGATGACGATGGGCACGGCGGCGCCGATGGGGGCGGTGGCCGGTACGCGGGCGTTAATCTGGATGAGGCCCTGGATCAAGCCGGGCGCGGCGCCGGAGTAGACGACGGGGGCGTCGATGTTGTTGATGCGAACCGTGACGCGGCCGGCGGGGTACTGCGGGAGAGGGGTTCCGGCGAGCTTGCCGGTTTGGCCGGGGGGCGTGGTTTGGCCGCCGCCGGTGGCGAAGATCTGGATGATGCTATTTCGCTGGGCAGCGTTGGCGGCGGTGTTGAGCGAGTTGTCCTGATTGAGAACCGCGCCGAGGCCGGTGCCGGTGGCGCTTTGGGTGAAGATGGCCGGGGCGGTGGGGGCGACGGCGACTTCAACTTCGTCCGATTGCGCGCCCTGGTATTCGACCTTGAGCTTGGCGGTGGTCTTGCCCTGGAGTTCGTAGGGGACGATGGCGGAGATCTGTTTTTCGGTGGTGTAGATCATGGGCGAGGGCTGGCCATCGAAGAGGACGCGGGTGTTGGCGAGTGAGTCGGTGATGCCCGTGCGGTCGGTGGTGAGTTCGAGGGTTTTGATTTCCGCCGGGCCCATGAGGGTGCCGTAGATGGTGACGATTTCACCGGGGGCGACGGGGCCAACTTTAAAGCTGGCGGCGTTGAGAATGCCGTTGGCGACGATGGCGGGTTTGGCGGTGGATTGGACCACTGTGAACGATACGTCGTTGGTGAGTTTGATGGAGCCGGTGCGTTCGGCGCCGGTGAAGTTGGGGGTGGTGGTGAAGTCGACGGCGCCGGAGCCGTTGATGGAGGAGAAGCCGGAGATGGTGATCCAGAGATCTGTGGTGGAGGGGGTCCACTGGCAGCCGAGGGAGCCGTTGACGGTGAAGCGGCCGTTGGCGTTGCCGCCGGCGACGGTGGCGCGTTGGGGGGCGATGGAGAGCGTGCAGCCGCCGCCGGACTGGCTGACGTTGAATGTCAGGTTGCCGATGCGGATGGTGCCGGTGCGGGTGGTGGCGGAGGGGTTGGCGGGGATGGAGTAATCGACCTGGCCGTTGCCGGTGCCGCTGGCTCCGGCGGTGATGGTGATCCAGGGGACGGAGGACTGGGCGGTCCACTGGCAGGTGGAGGTGATGGCGATGGTGCCTTGGAAGGCGTTGGAGGGGATGTTGGTGTTGGACGTGGGGGCGATGGAGAGTTCGCAGGCGGCGCCGGGCTGGGTGACGGTGAAGATGCGGTTGCCGACGGTGATGAGGCCGGTGCGGGTGCCGGGGGTGGTGTTGGGGGCGGCCGTGAAGCTGAGGGTGGCGTTGGCGTTGCCGCTGGCGCCGGAGACGATGGTGATCCAGGGGACGTTTGCGGCGGCGGTCCAGTTGCAGCCGGTGGTGGAGGAGATTTCAAAGCTGCCGCCGCCGCCGGAGGAGGGGACTTCGACGGCGCTGGAGGAGATTTCCAGAGAGCAGCCGGCGGCGTCCTGGGTGACCAGGAAGGCGGTGCCGCCGATGGTGATGGAGCCGGTGCGCTGGGTGGGCGTGGGGTTGGGATCGGCCCGGAAGCTGAGGGTGGCTGTGCCGGTGCCGGAGGCGGCGCTGGTGATGGTGAGCCAGGGAGCGGTGGTAGCGGCGGCCCACTGGCAGCTCGTCGTGATGGTGAAGGAGCCGGTGCCGCCGAGTGCGGTGACGTTTTGGGTGGTGGGGGCGAGGGAGAAGGTGCAGGCGCCGCCTTCCTGTTGCACGGAGAAAGTGGCGTCGCCAACGGTGATGCGGCCGGTGCGGGGGCTGGCGGTGGTGTTGGCGGCGGCGGTCCAGGAGAGGGTGCCGTTGCCGGTGCCGGAGGAGCCGACGGGGATGGTGAGCCAGGAGGAATCGCTGATGGCGCTGCGGGCGCAGCTGGAGACATTGGCGGTGATGGTGACGGAGCCGGATTCGGCGGAGGCGCGGATCTGCTGGAAGCTGGGGGCGAGGGTGAAGCTGCAGGCGGGGTTCTGGTTGATGGTGAGGGTGTCGTTACCGACGTTGATGGTGGCGCTGCGGGCGTCTTTGGTGGTGTTGGGGGCGACGCGGTAGGAGAAGCTGCCGTTGCCGGTGGTGGCGCCGCCGGTGATGGTGATCCAGGAGGCGGAGGTGGTGGGGGTCCACGAACATTCCGAAGTGGTGGTGACGTTGGCGGTGCCGGTGCCGCCATCGGCGGTGATGGTGGCCGAGGCGGGGGAGATGTTGTAGGTACAGGCGATACCGGACTGGGTGACCGAGAACGTGGCGAGGCCGCCGTTGACGGTGATGGTGCCGATGCGCTGGTTCGGGGAGGCGTTGGCCTGGACAGAGTAGCCGACGGTGGAGGGGTTGGCGGTGCCGCCGCCGAAGCTGATTGTGATCCAGGGAACGTTGCTGGTGGCGGATTTGGCGCAGTTGGACGGGGTGCCCGTGATGGTGAATGTGCCGTTACTGGCGGTGGCGTTGGCGAAGGCGCCGGTGTTGTTGAGGGTGACCGAGGTACAGGTCTGGGCCTGGAGGCCGATTGCAAAGAACAGCGCCGCGAGCGCGACCCGTAAAGTCATAACCGATGATAAACCCCGAAACTGAGATCAAGTTGCTGCCGGACGGTCCACTTTTCCAGCGAATCGGCGATAGAGGAACACCGCGTAGGCGCAGGAGAGGAGAAAAGCCGGAATCCACCATACTAGCCCGATTTGGAGGCCGTATTGGGACGCGGCACCGTTATGGATGGTTAATCCGGGGTTTCCGATGCCGGGAAGGATGCTGGGGAAGACGCTGAAGACGACGCTGAGCAACATGCCCAAGAGGAAGGCGCAGGAGCCGAGGAACTTGTGGGAGCCGCGGGAGGCGGTGAGGCCGAAGATGGCGAGGATGGGGAAGGCGACGCCGATGGGGTAGCGACCGAAGTTATCGAACAGGCCGGGGCGGACGTACTGGCTGACCAACGTGACGATGGGGGTGAGAACGGTGAGGGCGATCCAGAGGTGTTTGGCGGCTTCGAGGGCTCTGTTTTCAATGGGTTTGTGGGTGCGATAGGCGACCCAGAGGGCGCCGTGGTGGAGCAGGGCGACGGTGGCGAGGAGGGCGACCAGCACCGTGTACCAATCGAGAATGCCGGGGTTGGGGCCCGGGGTGAAGGTGGTCCAGAGGGGGAGGAAGAATTCGCCATTCGAGTCGAGCGGGACGCCGCGGATGACGTTGCCGAGGGCGGCTCCGAAGAAGATGCAGAGGAGGGCGGAAGAGCCGGAAAAGATGACATCCCAGAAGGGGTTCCAGAGGGCGTTGTGGAGCAGGTGGCGGGATTCGATGGCGATGCCGCGGAGGATCAGCAGCCATAAAACCACCATTAATGGGAGATAGAGGCCCGAAAACGCGGCAGAAAACGGAGAAGGAAAGGCGAAGAAAAAGGTGCCGCCCCCGGCGAGGAGCCAGACCTCGTTGCCATCCCAGAAGGGGCCGATGGAGGCGAGGATCTGTTCGCGTTCTTCGTCGGTTTTTGCGAGTAAAAGGTGGAGGGCGCCGGCGCCGAGATCGAAGCCGTCGAGCAAGACATAGATAGCTAGGGATAAGGCGATGAGCCAGAACCAGAGGGCTTCCATTTATTCGGGACCTTTGGCGAGTTCGCGTTGGATGAGGAAGAGGAAGAGCATGCTGAGCAGGGCGTAGAGGCCGAGGAAGCCCAGGAGGGTGAAGAGGGTGTTGCCGGCGGAGACGCGGGTGGAGTAGCCGTCGGCGGTACGGAGGAGGCCGTAGACGAGCCAGGGCTGGCGGCCGAGCTCGGCGGTCATCCAGCCGAAGGTAGTGGCGATGTAGGGGAGGGGGAAGGCGAGGAGGAGGGCCCAGAGGAGGGGTTTGTTGGTGTCGAGCCTTTTCAGGCGGAGGGCCAGGAAGGACAGGAGGGAGAGGGCGATCATGACCGTGCCGAGGCCGACCATGATGTGGAAGGAGTAGAAGAGGAGGCCGATGTTATCGGGCCATTGATCGCGGGGGACGTCGTTGAGGCCTTTGACTTCGGCGTTCCAGCGGCCGTAGGAGATGAAGCTCAAGACTTTGGGGAGGGTGATGGGATTATCGATGCGCTGGTTTTCGACGTCGGGTTGGCCGATCACGTTCAGACTGGCGCCGGATTTTGTATCGAAGTGGCCCTCCATAGCGGCGAGGGCGACGGGCTGATACTGGGCGACCATTTTGCCCTGGATATCGCCAGTAGGGAAGGCGACCATTAGCGACGAGAGGGCGAAGGCGGGGACGCCGATGGTGAGGAAGAGGCGGCCGTATTCGGTGTGTTTGTTGGAGAGCAGGTAGAAAGCGCCGACGGCGCACATGACGGCGGAGGCGGTGACGACGGAGGCGGTCATGTTGTGGGCGTATTGGACGAAGGTCCAGGGATTCAACAGGAGCGCCGAGAGGGAGTCGAGGATGATTTCGCCGTTGGGGCCGATGCGGTGGCCGACGGGGTGCTGCATCCAGGAGTCGGTGGCGATGATGAAGAAGCCGCTCAACCAGGAGCCGAGGAATACGGCGAGGGAGGCGAACCAATGGATACGGGGGCCGACCTTTTCGCGACCGTAGAGGAGGATACCGAGGAAGGAGGATTCGAGGAAAAACGAGTACATTCCTTCCATGGCGAGGAGTTGGCCGATGACGCCGCCGGTGGCTTTGGAGAAGCGGGACCAGTTGGTGCCGAACTGGAATTCCATGGGGATGCCGGTGACGACGCCCATGGCGAAGTTGATGCCGAAGATTTTCGTCCAGAAGCGGGCGGCGTTTTCGTAGAGCGGGTTGCCGGTGCGCAGTGCGAGCGTCTTCAAGATGAAGATGAGCAGAGCGAGGCCCATCGTCAACTGGGGGAAGAGGTAGTGGTAAGTGATCGTGAACGCGAAGTGGAGTCTATGCAGCCCGAGGGCGGAATCCATTAGCCTTGTAATCCCATCTTCCTCAATATTGTCATCATCGGGCACCAATTGGTGAACGCCGATTGAAACAGGTTGAGGCCAACGAAGGCGGTGAAGAGGTACCAGTTGGGATTGACGAAGTATCCGAGGGCCACACTGGCCATGACGACGACACCAGCGACGAGGCGGAGGGCGCGATCTACGTTCATTGTTTTAAATCTCCTGAGCGATTGGCGATGAAGTACAGGATGGGGACGGTGACCCGGGACAGCATGAGCGAGGCGATTTCGCCGGCCATGAGCGAGATGGCGAGGCCTTGGAAAATGGGGTCGAACAAGATGACCAGGCTGCCGGCGACTACGGCTGCCGCCGTTAGCATCATGGGGCGGAATCGGACGGCGCCGGCGTCGATGACGGCCAAGTCGAGCGGCATGCCCTCTTTGCGGCGGAGCTCGATGAAATCGACCAGGATGATGGAGTTACGGACGACGATACCGGCGCCGGCGATGAAGCCGATCATCGAGGTGGCGGTGAAGAAGGCGTTGAGCGCGCCGTGGGCGGGGAGGATGCCGACGAGCGAGAAGGGGATGGCGGCCATGATCAGCAGGGGTGTGAGGAAGCTTTCAAACCAGCCGACGACGAGGATGTAGATGAGGATGAGCACGGCGCCGAAGGCGATCCCGAGATCGTGGAAGACCTCTTTGGTGATGAACCATTCGCCGTCCCATTTGACGGTGTAGGCACCGGCGATCTTGTCGACTTTGTCGGAGAGGTCGAAGATGACGTAGACGGGGCTTTCTACGACGCCGGCGACGTCGGCGGTGACGTAGGTGACCGGTTGGAGGTTCTTGCGGTAGATGGTTTTGTCGGCGATGCCTTCCTCGACCGTGACGAATTCGGAGAGGGCGACGCCGTTGACGCGGAGGGAGAGGAACGTTTCGGGGCGAGAGCGGAGAGCGCGGTCGAGCCGGACTTGGATGGGGATGTCCTCTTTGGCGTTGTCGTCATGGAGGAGGCCGACGGAGTGGCCGGCGGCGGCGAGTTCGAGGGTGCGGGCGAGCATTTCGGCGGTGATGCCGTTGGCGGCCGCTTTCGATTCATCGAGCTTGTAGCGGCGGCGGGGTTGATCGTCTTCGCCGTACCAATCGATGTCGACGACGCCGTTGGTCTTTTCGAGGACGCTCATGATCTCCTTCGCTACTCGGTCGCGGCCCTTGGCGTCGGGCCCATAGACTTCGGCGACGAGGGTTTGGAGGACGGGCGGGCCGGGGGGGACTTCGGCGACCTGAATGCGGGCGTTGAAGTGCTTGGCGATGGGCAGGAGGCGTTGGCGCATTTGGCGGGCGATGGCGTGGGAGTCGCTCTTGCGGTCGTGTTTGTTTTTGAGGTTGACCTGGATGTCGGCCATGTTGGGGGCCGAACGCAGGAAGTAGTGGCGGACGAGGCCGTTGAAGTTATAGGGGCTGGCGGTGCCGGAGTACGTCTGGACGTCGGTAACTTCGGGCTGGTCGAGGGTGGCGTCGGCTAATGCACGGGCGGCGCGCGCGGTCTCTTCGAGCGGGGTGCCTTCGGGCATGTTGATGATGACCTGGAACTCGCTCTTGTTGTCGAAGGGCAGCATCTTTACTTGAACGAACTTGATGTAGATGAGGCCGCAGGCGGCCAGCAGCATGAAGGCGACGGCGCCGAGGAAGGACCAGCGGAAGAAGGGTTGATGGATGAGCTTGTCCATCCACTTCCGGTACAGGATGGTGAGTTTGTCTTCGTGGCCGTCGTGGTGGCCGGAGTTATCGTGCTTGAGTAAGCGGACGGTGGCCCAGGGAGTTACTAAGAACGCGACTAATAGGGAGAAGACCATGGCGGCGGTGGCGCCAATGGGGATTGGGCGCATGTAGGGACCCATGAGGCCGCCGACGAAGGCCATGGGGAGGATGGCGGCGATGACGGTGAGGGTAGCGAGGATGGTGGGGTTGCCGACTTCGTCGACGGCTTCGATGGCGATGTCGGTGAGCGATCGGCCGTCGTTGGACGCCATACGGGCGTGGCGGACGACGTTTTCGACGATGACGATGGCGTCGTCGACGAGGATGCCGATGGAGAAGATGAGGGCGAATAATGTGATGCGGTTCAGCGTGTAGCCGTAGAGGTAGAAGACGGTGAGGGTGAGGGCGAGGGTGACCGGGATGGCGACGAAGACGATGCCGGATTCGCGGACGCCGAGGGTGAGGCCGATTAAGAGCGTGACCGAGAAGATGGCGATGGCCATGTGGAAGAGGAGCTCGTTCGACTTTTCCGAGGCCGTTTCGCCGTAGTGTCGGGTGATGGCGATTTCGACGCCTGCCGGGAGGGTGTCCTTCTTTACGGCTTGCACACGTTCGAGAACGTCGCTGGCAACCGCGATGGCGTTGGTGCTTTTGCGTTTGGCGACCGATATCGTGACCGCCGATTGGAACTGGCGGTTGGGCGTGGAGTATTGGACGATTTGCGTGGGTTCGGCGGCTTCGTCGGTGACCTGGGCGACCTCTTCGAGATGCACGTTATTGGCGATGACGCGGCGTTTCGCTTCGGCGGCGGTGCGGAAGAGGCGGCCGGCTTCGAGCTTGATTTCGCGGCGATTTTCAGTGGTCTGGCCGGCGGGAAGGAGTTGGTTGGCCTGGCCCAGGGCGCGCTCCACTTGGAGGGGGCTGAGGTTGCGGGCGGCGAGTTTGGCCGGGTCGAGCGTGACGCGAAGTTCGCGGCGGCGGCCGCCGAGGATTTTGACTTCGCTGACGTCGGGCGTTTGGGAGATGGTGTCCTGGAGCTGGGCGGCGATGCGGCGGAGGGTGGCGTCGTCGTACTTGCTGGAGTGAAGGGTCAGGGCCAGGATGGGCACGTCGTCGATGGCGCGGGGCTTGACGATGGGCGGCGTGGCGCCGGGGGGGATGCGGTCGAAGTTGGCTTGCAGCTTCTGGTTGAGATTGACGATGGAGCGTTCGTAATCCTCGCCCACTTTGAAGCGGACGATCAGCATGGAGCCACCGGGCTGGGAGGTGGAGTAGATGTATTCGACGCCGGGGATCTCCCAGAGGAGCTTTTCCATGGGGCCGGTGACGCGCTGTTCGACTTCGGCGGGGGTGGCGCCGGGCATGCCGACGAAGACGTCGACCATGGGGACGATGATTTGGGGTTCCTCTTCGCGTGGGAGCTTCCAGACGGCGAAGGCACCGGCGGCGAGGGAGGCGGCGATGAAGAGGGGCGTGAGCTTGGAGTGGATCCAGGCGGCGGCGAGGCGGCCGGCGATGCCCAGCGGTTTGGGGGAGCTCATTGCGCCACCTCGATGAGGGAGCCGTCGTTCAGAGCTGGCGGTGGGGCGAGAATGAGACGTTCTTTGCCATCGAGCCCGCTGACGATTTCAACACGGCCGTCGCGCGTGTCGCCGATGGTTACCATGACGGCGCGGGCGCGGTTGTTCGCGGCGATGAAGAGGGTTTGCAGTTGGCCGTTCGCGCGGATGGCGGTGGCGGGGACTGTGATGGCGTCGCGCTCTTCGCCGTGGAGGCGGATGCGGCCGGACATGCCGGTGCGGAGGCCGGGAATCGGCAGGTTGATGCGAACGGTGGCGGTTCGGGTTTGGGCGTTGAGGGACGGCAGAATTTCGCTGATGGGGAGTTCGCGGGTCGAGTCGAGTTCGACGGTCACGCGCTGGCCGGGCTTGAGGCCTTTGAGCAGCGACTCTTCGACGGGTACTTCGAGGCGGTAATCGCCGGCGCGTTCGAGGATGACGACGGGCATGCCGGGGCTGGCGAAGGTGCCGGGTTCGGCTTTACGTTCAAGGACGACGCCGGCGAAGGGAGCGGTGACGGTGGCGTAGGTTTCCTGGAGGCGGGCGCGGCTGACGGCTTCGTCGGCCTGGCGGATGCGTTCGCGGGTTTGGAACTTGCGGGCCTCGGCCATTTTGATTTGGGATTCGGCGAGGCGGAGGCGGGCCTGGGCTTCGTCGAACTCCTGTTCGGTGATGGATTTAGACGCCTTCAGTTCCTGCATGCGGCGGAACGTTACGCGGGCGAGTTCTGTTTGGGCGGTGGCGGAGGCGATGGCGGCGTCGGCCTCAGGGAGGGCGGCGCGGGCTTCGTCGCGGCCAGCTTCGGCTTGTTTGATGGCGGCGTCGGCATCGCGGGCGTCGACGATGGCGATGACCTGGCCGGCCTGGACCGAGTCGCCTTCTCGGACGCGGATTTCGCGGATGTGGCCGGGGAGGCGGGCACTGACGGCGCCGGTGGTGCGGGCGGTGACGGTGCCGGAGAGGATGCGTTCGCTGGGGAGGCGCCGGGTTTCGACGGCGGCTGTGGAGACGCGGATGGCGGGCGCCTCCTTCTCCTTTTCGCGGGCGGCTTCGGGCTTGGGCCCGCAGGCAGTGATTACTAGCAGGGCGGGGAGGTATTTAGCGAAGGACATTGGAGTCTCCAGTGAGGTTGCCGGCGGCGGCTTCGCGTTCGATGCGGGCGATGCGTTGATCGTGCAGAGCGGCTAGGCGGCGGGTTTCGGCTTCAAGCAGGGCGGCTTCGGCGCGGAGGACTTCGGTGACGTTGGCGAGTCCGGCGCCGTAGCGATTTCTTAGGATTCGGATTGCTTCTTTGGCCTGGGCGATTGTCGCCTGGGTGACGGCTTCGCGGGCGGCGGCGCCTTTGATGGCCGAGTCGGCCTGGCGAATTTGCAGCTCGACGGCGCTGGTGAGGGCTCGGGTTTCGGACGCGGCGGAGGCGGCGGAGTGGCCGGCTTCGGCGCGCATCTGGCGGGCGAGCCCGCCATCGAAGAGATTCCATTTGAAGGTTCCCATGGCGACCCAGTTGACGCCGCCTTTGTTGACGAAGTTCTGGCGGTCGGCTTCGAGCATGAATCGGAGGCCGATCTCGGGGCGAAGCATGGCGGCGGCTTGTTCGCCTTTGGATTTTGCCAGATCCTCTTGCAGGGCGGCCATTTTGACTTCGGGGCGATTGGCGGCGGTGGCGGCGGTTTCGGTGATGGGGGCGGTGAGGGGTGTTGTCAGGGAATAGACGGTATCGAGCGGTTGGCCGAGGGATTGGTTGAGGGCGGCGCGGGCGACCTCAGCTTGTTGGCGGCGGCGAATGATCTCTTCCTTGGCGGTGGCGATGTGGACTTCGACAGCCAGAACGTCGGCATCGGTAGCCATTTGAGCGTTGCGGAGGGCGATGGCGCGGTCGCGGG
Organism: Acidobacteriota bacterium; assembly: GCA_947470805.1. Taxonomy (GTDB): domain Bacteria; phylum Acidobacteriota; class Terriglobia; order Bryobacterales; family Bryobacteraceae. The sequence goes on from CANIVU010000011.1 coordinate 37,118, forward strand.
TGGCTTCGATCGATTTGAGTGCCTGTTCGGCGGCGGTGGCGGCGGCTTCGGCAAGTTGGATGCCGTAGTAGACGCGGGCGGTTTGGGTGAGGATGTCGAGCTCGCGGCGGCGGCTTTCGGCGGCGGAGAGCTTGATGCCGGTTTCGGCTTCGCGGCGGCGGGCGTTGGTGCGGCCGAAGTCATAGACGGTTTGTTCGGCGGCGAGCTGGGATTGGAAGTTCTGGAGGGGATCGGGCCGGACGAGGGCGGGGACGGCGAAGTTGGCGGCGGAGAACTGGCGTTGGGTGAGGAGGGAGCTGAAGACGTAGACGGGGTTGTTGCCGCCCTGGGCGCTTTCCTGCCATTGGACGCGAGGGCGGCGGGCGGTTTCGACTTGAAGGACGCGGGTGGCGGCGGCTTTTTCGAGGTGCCGGGAGGCGGCGAGGGAGGGGTTGTCGGCGAGGGCGAGTTTGGCGGCGTCTAATAGGGATAAGTCGGCGGCCGCCAGTGGCAAGGTTAACAACGCCGCTAGTAGATGTTTCTGCATTCCACTGGCGAAGATACAGTTTGCGTAAATTTGGTGACAGGTGTCACCGATTCTTTTGCGATTCATCTGAAAGGGTATGGAAGTCAATATTCACTTTCTCAACGGAACGAAGTATGAGGTGGACGCGCGGGGTCATAAGGTGATCTGCGATCAGCCTGTGGAGGGCGGCGGAGAGGACGCGGGAATGACGCCGCCGGAGTTTCTGCTGGCGTCCCTGGGGACTTGCGCGATGTACTATGCGGCGAACTATCTGAAGCTGCATCAGGTGGCGGCCGACGGGATGACGGTCCACGTGGAGGCAGATAAGGCGACGGGGCCGGCGCGGTTGTCGGCGTTTCGGATCGTGATTGATATGCCGGACGGCGTGTCTGAAAAAGACTTGGAAGGGGCGCGGCGGAGCGCCGAGAAGTGCCTGGTGAAGAACACGTTGCTGATGGCGCCGGAGGTGGAGTTGACCGTAAGGAGTGCAGTAGCCGTAGCATAGAGGGGTGGATGCCCCCGAAATCGAATTAGCGCGCAAGCTCCTGGCGGGCGATCAGACGGCAATGCAGCCGTTTGTGGAGAGCTTTCAGCGCAAGGTTTTTAACTATACCTGGCTGATGTGCGGGCAACGGGAAGACGCCGAGGAAGTGGCGCAGGATACGTTGCTGAAGGTGTTTGAGAACTGGGATCAGCTGCGGAATCCGGAGCAGGTGAAGCCGTGGGTTTTCCAGATTGCGCGGAACTGCTGCCTGATGAAGCGGCGGAAGAGTGTGTTCGCGCCGGTGGCGGAAATGTCCGTGGACGACGTCGCATTGGAATCCCACGACGAGGCGGCCGATGACCGGGTGATCCGGCAGGAGTTGAACGCCGATCTGGAGCGGGCGTTGCGGGCGATTCCGGAGACATATCGGTCGGTGGTGTTGTTGCGAGATGCCGAGGATTTATCGACGGCGGAGACCGCGACGCTGTTGGAGATTAGCGAGGCCAACGTGAAGCAGCGGTTGCACCGGGGGCGGGCGATGCTACGGAAGTTGCTGGTGGGGGCGTAGGCGCTTGCTGTAGGCTTTTGGGGTGACGAAACTGTTCGGTGTATTTCTGGCGGTGGCGGCGTTTGGGCAGGAGATGCCGGTGGAGCGGCAGACGGTGCTGGTGCGGACGTACTGCGTTGCCTGTCACCGGGATGCGCAGAAGAATGGCGGATTGTCGTTGGAGAAGCTTGACGCCGGGCACGCCGACCCGGGCGTGGCGGCGATGGTGGTGAGCAAGATGAAGACGGGGGCGTTTGGGGCGGAGGGATTGAAGGGGCCGGTGCGGGAGGCGGAGGCGGCGGTGATTACGGCGTTGTCGGCAGCGGCGCGAGGGGCGGAGGAGTGGCAGGTGCGCGAGGCGGGGGCGGTGGTGACGGCGGGGATTGTGCGGACTTCGGGGCAATCGGATTTGTACCGGCTGACGCTCGTTTGTGATGAGCGGACGCAGCACGGAGAGGTGCAGGTATCGTGGGCGCCGAACGTGCCTGCGCCGAGCCAGGTGATGACGGTGGCGGTGGACGAGGGGGAGGCGGAGCGGTATTCGTTGAACGTGGTGGAACCGTATGCGAACGGGATGAAGGGCGAGTCCGGGCCGGGTGCGATGGTGGTGCGGGCGCGTCTGCCGGAGCGGACGCTGATGGTGCGGAATGTATTGGGCAGCGAGACGGTGGTGTTTCCGTTCGCGGGGTTGGCGGCGGAAGCGCGGGCGCGGTTGGCTGTTTGTTTTGGACGTTAGGCGGCGGGCTGTTCGTCGGGCTTCTTCGGGAAGACGAGCGAGAGCACGATGGAGGCGCCGATTACACCCAGGATGATGCCGAGCGAGAGCAGGATGGGGAAGTGGCCGTGGAAGTGGCTGTTGAGCCACGCCATTTTCAGGCCGACGAAGATTAGCACCACCGAGAGGCCGTACTTCAGCAGGTGAAAGAGATGGACGGCACCGGCTAGCAGGAAAAACAGGCTGCGCAGGCCGAGGATGGCGAAGATGTTCGATGTGAAGACGATGAGGGGTTCCTGCGTCACGCCGAAGATGGCGGGAACCGAATCGACGGCGAAGAGGATGTCGGTCATTTCGAGGAACACGAGGCAGAGCAGCAGCGGCGTGCCGTAGCGTTTGCCGTTTTCGATGTGGAAGAAGTGGGCACCGTGGAGCGTGTTGGTGATGGGGACGATGCGTTTTATCAGGCGGAGGAGTTTGTTGTGTTCCGGGTCGATGGCTTCGTCGCTCGAGAACATCATTTTCAGGCCGGTGACGATGAGGATGCCGCCGAAGACGAGGATCATCCACTGGAAATGCAGCAGCGCCGAGCCGAGGGCGATGAAAATGGCGCGGAAGGCGAGGGCGCCGATAATGCCGAAGAACAGCACGCGGTGCTGGTACTGCTGCGGGATGCCGAAGAAGCCGAAGACGACGACGAAGACGAACATGTTGTCGACGGAGAGCGATTCTTCGAGGACGTAGCCGGTGAGGAATTCGAGCGCTACCTGTTTGGCTTCAGCGGCGGTGTTGAAGCCGGGGATGGCCATGAGGCGTGGGTCCTGCGGGAAGGCCCAAAGGCAGTATTGGTAGAGGCCGAAGCAGAAGGCGAGGGCCATGAGGGCCCAGACGAAGGTCCAGGTTCCGGCTTCGGTGAAGGTGACGGTGTGGGCCTTGCGATGGAAGAGGCCGAGGTCGAGGACGAGGAGGAGCAGCACCGCCGCGGTGAAGGCTAGATAGAACCACCAGTAATCGGCAAAGGGGAAGAGGGCGACGTCGGTCACCGTCATGCGTGGCCCCGCATCCGCTCCAGGCGGGCGACGCGTTCGGCCGTCGGGGGATGGGTGCTGAAGAGGTTGGCCATGCCACCGGAGAAGGGGTTGGAGATGTACATATGAGCGGTGGCGGGGGAGCCGGACTCCATCGGGATGCGGTGGCTCCAGGCTTCAATTTTGCGCAGGGCGCTGGCGAGGGCTTCGGGTTTGCCGGAGTATTTGGCGGCGGCCTCGTCGGCCAGGAATTCGCGGGAGCGGGAAATGGCCATCTGAATGAGCATAGCCGCGAAGGGGGCGACGATGGCGCCGACGAGCATGGCGGCGGGATGGCCACCTTCTTCGTCATCGTGCGAGCGGCCGCCGCCGAGCATGGCGCCCCACATGGCCATATTACCGAGGGAGGAGAGCGCGCCGGCGATGGTAGCCGAGACGGTCATGATGAGCGTGTCGCGGTGGGCGATGTGGCCGAGTTCGTGGGCGATGACGCCTTCGACTTCGTCCATGGTGAGGACGCGGAGGATGCCTTCGGTCATGGCGACGGCGCCTTTGGCGGGGCTGCGGCCGGTGGCGAAGGCGTTGGGTGAATCGTCGGGGATGATGTAGACCTTGGGCATGGGGATCTGGGCGCGCTGGGCGAGGCGCTGGACCATGGAGAAGATCTCGGGCGAATCGTTGGGGCCGATCTCCTGGGCGTTGTGCATGCGGAGGACGATGGTGTCGGAGAACCAGTACGACCCGACATTCATGACGACGGCGAAGGTGAGGGCGAGCAGCAATCCGGAGCGGCCGCCCATGGCTTGGCCAGCGACGAGCAGAAGGCTGGTGAGCGCGGCAAGTAGTAGATAGGTTTTCATGCGGTTCATCGGTTTTTGTCTCCTTACGTGCGAAAGACCTTTTGCGTCAGGGGTTCGCTTCCGGGGAAGGAGAACGCCTGGCGCAAAAGGTCTTGATCCGTGAACTGAATGTCACGCCGTGGCCCGGGTTTGCCTTGGTCTTCCGCGAAGAGGGCGTACCGTATTGACGGGCCAGCGGATGGGTGATCTACTCCCCTTTTGCTGTTCTCTAATAGGATGCACGAAGGGGGGCTTTGGTTGCAATATGATGGGCTGAGCGCATGGATCGCGCGTTGAAGGAACAGGCTACCTATGAAACTTTGGATTTGCTCGCTTCTGGCCGCTGTCGTGGGATTCGGACAGACCATTAATACGGTGGTGGGGACGGGGTACGTGTTCGATGGGGATGGGCGGCCGGCGGCGCAGGCTCCGTTGGGACTTACCATTTCGATGGCGATCCATCCGTTGACGAACGAGCCCTATTTCACCGATACGGACAACCATATGGTGATGCGCGTCCGCGCCGATGGTGTTTTGTTTGTGGTGGCGGGCAACGGGCGGCCGGGGTTCTCGGGCGACGGCGGGCCGGCGAAGGAAGCGTCGTTGAACACGCCGCGGCAGATGGCGTTTGACCGGCAGGGGAATCTGTTTATCGCCGATGAGGTGAACCAGCGGGTGCGGCGCGTGGGGGCCGATGGGGTGATCACAACCGTGGCGGGCAATGGTGTGCGCGGGCGGGCGGCGGAGGGCGCGGTTGCGGTGCAGGCGCCGCTGGATTATCCGCACGGGGTGGCGGTGGATTCCCGTGGGAATTTGTATATCACCGACCACTTCAACAACCAGTTGCGACGCGTGGATACGAACGGGCGGACGACCGTGTTTGCCGGTACGGGGACGAATGGGTTTAGCGGGGATGGCGGGCAGGCGACAGCCGCGAATTTAGGGACGCCTTTCGACGTGGTTTGCGACCGGGCGGATAACGTCTATTTCGTGGACGCGGCGGGGATCCGGATCCGGCGTGTGCGCACGAATGGCGTGATTGAAACGGTGGCGGGGAATGGGTCGATTCAGTATTCGGGAGATGGCGGGAGTGCGATTCAGGCGGGGTTGGGCGGGATTGGCTCGTTGGGCGTGGATGCGCAGGGGAACCTGTATATCGGAAGCGTGACTTCACATCACATCCGGCGCGTGACGGCGAGCGATGGGCGGATTGCGGTGTATGCGGCGAATGGGTCGGCCGGGTTCAGTGGGGATAACGGGCCGGCGTTGCAGGCGCAGGTGTTTTCGCCGGAAGGGTTGGGCGTGGATGCGTCGGGGAACTTGTATATTGCCGACCGGAATAACCGCCGTGTGCGGCGGGTGACGGCGGCGGGGACGATTTCGACGATTGCGGGGAACGGGTTTAACCGGTCGTTCGTGGAGTTCGGACCGGTGCGGACGGCGAACCTGCTGCAGCCCTACGCGATGGCCGTTGACGGGCAGGGCAGCCTGTATATCGCGGATACTTTCAACGCGCGGATCCGGAAGGTGACGACGGATGGGCGGATCAGCACGATTGCCGGGAATGGGACGCCGGGGTATGCCGGCGATGGCGGGGCGGCGCTGCAGGCGCGGATCGACAGGCCGTTGGGGATCACGGTGGACAAGGCCGGGAACGTGTATTTCACGCAGCCGGGGAATGGGGAGAATGTTGTTCGGAAGATTACGCCGGATGGGCGGATTTCATTGTTCGCGGGGTCGTTGAAGGCGGGCGGGGTGGTGGATAACGTGCCGGCGCTGGAGGCGACGTTCTTTGGCGTAATTCCGATTGCTGTGGAGGAGAGCGGGTCCATTCTGGTGGGCGATGCGCTGAATCATACGATCCGGCGGATTGGAACGGATGGGCGCGTGCGGACGGTGATTGGGACGGGGAAGGCCGGGTTTTCGCCGGATGGGTCGCGGGCGGTGGGAGCGTCGATCAGCTATCCGGGATGTGTGGTGCCGGACCGGTTGGGGAACATCTATTTTTGCGATTCGGATAATTTGCGGATTCGGAAAATTGATACGGCGGGGATTTTGACGACCGTTGTGGGGAGCGGCGGGAACGGGTTTCGAGGCGATGGCGGACCGGCGCGGGATGCGGCGATCAGCCAGCGGACGTCGCCGGTGTTGGGGGCGGATGGGTCCATTTATTTTGCGGATACTTTGAACAATCGAGTGCGGAAGGTGGATCCGTTTGGCGTGATTACGACGATTGCCGGGACGGGCGCGGCGGGGTATTCCGGGGACGGTGGATTGCCAACGGCGGCGCAGATGTTCCAGCCGCAGGCGGTGGTGTTGGATGCCAACGGGCGATTGCTGATCGCCGATACGCAGAACGACCGGATTCGCGCGATTCTGGCCGAGGCGCCGGTGTTTGCGTTGGACAAGAGCACGGTGACGTTCCGGGTGTTGCAGGAGCGGGATGGGTCGTTGACGATTCCGCAGCAGGAGTTGAGCGTGGGGCTGCAGACTTCGCTGGATGGCGTGCCGTATGAGTCGACACTTACGGCGCTGATTCCGGGCGGCGATGAACTGTTGCGGCGAGTTGCGCGGTTGACGCCAGCGGCGGGCGTGATGCCGGCGCAGGTGAAGATTACGGCGGTGGCAAATGACCTGCCATTGGGAGCTTCATTCACGGGGACCGTGGCGGTGGCGCGATTGACGCTGCGGGCACCGAATGCGAACCCGCCGGAGCGGACGGTGACGATTCAGTTGGACGTGGCGCCGGCGCCGGAGCCGGAGTTGCGCGTGGGTTCGTCGGGGTTGCAGTTTGCCAGCGTGGCGGGCGGCGCGGCGCAGGCCGGACGGTTGCTGGTGCGGAATACGGGCGGCGGGAAGATTGCGTTTACCGTGGCCTCTTCGGTGCCGTGGCTGGTGCCGCAAACGGCGGCGGGAGTGGTGGCGGGGAATGACCCGGAGTTGGTGGAAGTTGCCGTGGCGACGGCGGGATTGGCGCCGGGCACCTATAGCGGCGCGGTGACGGTGAAGGGCGACAACGGGCAGGCGGCGACGTTGCCGGCGTCGCTCGCCGTTTCGGACCGGAACTCGGCGATATTGTTGACGCCATCGGCGTTGAGTTTTGTCGCGATTCAGGGCGGCGGGAATCCGGCGGCGCAGGGCGTCTCGGTCGTGAATTCGGGGACTGGGGCGATGAGTTGGACGGTTGCGTCGCGAACCTTGGCGGGCGGGAATTGGTTGACGATTCCGAGCGATTCCGCTTCGGGCACGAGCACCGGTGGGCAGAAGGCGCCGGAGATCCCGTTCAGCGTGGATGCTTCGCGATTGGCGCCGGGGGACTATTCGGCGCTGGCGACGGTGTCGTCACCAAACTCGGCGAACCGGCAGCAGTTGGCCACGGTGTCGTTGCGCGTGTTGCCGCCCAATAGTGATGCGGTGCCGGAGGTGTCGCCGACCGGTGTGGTGTTCACGGCGGTGACCGGGGACGAGCCCGGGTCGGCCACGTTGACGCTGACGGTGAATGGCGGCGCGCCGATTGAGTACGCCTCGGTGCGGGCCACGCTGGATGGTGTGAACTGGTTTGAAGCCGTGCCTTCGACGGGTACGCTGTCGCCCTCGCAGCCGGCGCGGATTCGATTGTTCCCGGCGCTGGCGAAGCTGCCGGTGGGAATCCGGCAGGGTGCGGTGACGATCGTATTTAATGACCGGGCGCGGACGGTGCGGACGGTTTCGATCCTGAGTATCGTGGCGCCGCAGGGTTCGGCCGGGGCCGGGAAGGCGGGCGAGCGCGAAACGTCGTCGTGCGGATCGAACGATCTGTTTGCCGAGATTACTTCGTTGCAGAAGCCGCGATTCTCGGTGCGGCCGGGCGAGACGGTGCGGGTGCGGTCGAAGATCGTCGATGGCTGCGGGCGGCCGCATGTGCCGGAGTCGGCCGGGACGGCGAGTGCGAATCTGACCGTACTGAATACCCAGGCGGTGATCAAGATGACGCACGTGGCCAATGGGGAGTGGGAGGGCGCCTACACGCCGCCGGCAAACCAGACGGGCGATATTTCTGTGCGCGTGGTGGCGGCGTTTACGCAAGGGACGAAGCTGCAACTGGGTGTGAGTGAGACGGCGACCGGATCGGTACAGGTGGCGACGGCGCCGCGGAGTCCGCAGGTGGCGGCCGGGGCGATTGTGAACGGTGCGAGCTTCGTGGCGCAGCCGTTGGTGGCGCCGGGGCAGCTGATTTCGATCTACGGCACGGATCTGGCTGACCAGGCGCTGGCGGCGAGTTCGGTGCCGTTGTCGACCACGCTGGCCGGGACGGAGGTGCTGCTGGGTGGCGAGTCGCTGCCGCTGTTGTTTGTGAGCAGCGGGCAGATCAACGCGCAAGTTCCGTTCGGACTGGCGTTGAATTCCGAGCAGCAGATTGTCGTTCGGAAGCAGCAGGCGTTGGGTACGCCGGAGCGGATTGTTGTCGGCAACGCACAGCCGGGAATCTTCTCCAAGAACAATAATGGCGCGGGGCAGGGCGTGGTGCTGGCGGTGCGTGCCGGCGGGGCGCAGACGTATGCCGAGCCGGGTGCGCCGGCCAGGCGCGGCGACACGATTGTGATTTATTGCAGCGGGCTGGGGCCGACAAATCCGGCGGTAACGGCGGGTGTGGCGGCGCCGTTGTCGCCGTTGTCACGCGTGGTGAGCCCGGTGCGGGTGATCATTGGCGGGGCGGAAGCGGTGGTGCAGTTTGCCGGACTGACGCCGGGTTCGGCGGGATTGTACCAGGTGAACGCTGTGATTCCGCAGGACGCGCCGTTGGGCGATCAGGTGCCGATTGTGTTGAACGTTGGCGGATTAGACAGTCCGGCGGTGACGATGGCGGTGCAGCAGTAAACAATTTTTAGCACCGTAGCACGGCGTTGTATCATCAAATCACTCATTATGGTGAGCGCCGCCGTAGTATTGGATTTGGAAGCAGAGAAGGCAAAGGTCGAAGATGCACTTCGCGAGGTGCTGCGGGGGGGCCATTGCTTGGGTGCGTCTGGTGTCGCGGGCGCGATGGAGTACTCCGTTTTGGGTGGCGGGCAACGGCTGAGGCCGCTGTTGGCGCTGCGGGTAGGGAAGGTGCTTGGCGTCGAGCGCGACTTGGTGATGCGTGGGGCGGTGGCGGTTGAGCTGCTGCACTGCGCGTCGTTAATCGTGGACGATTTGCCGTGTATGGACGACGAAGCGTTCCGGCGCGGACGGCCCACGGTGCACCGGGAGTTTGGCGAATCGACGGCGGTACTGGCGGCGTTCAGCCTGGTGGCGTTGGCGGCGAGGCAGACCGTGGAGGGTATTGGAGATCCGTATGTACTGGAGCAGATGGTGGCGTTTCAGCTGAAGGTGCTGCAGGTATTAGATTGCAACAACCTGGTGGGCGGGCAGGCGATGGACCTGGCGGGCGGCGGCTCTTCGCGGCAGTTGGCGGAGAAGAAGACGGCTCCGTTGTTTGCATTGGCGGCGCGAGCCGGGGTGATCGGCGTTGGCGTCGATCCGGTGGAACGGCAGGCCGCGCTGCGGTTCGGGCATGAGTTCGGCGTGGCATATCAGCTGATGGATGATCTGGCGGATGGTGAGTTGCGGCTGCGGGCACCGTTTGAGACGCAGATGGAACGGACGCGCGGGATACTGGATGTTTTTGGGTACCGTGGCGCAGGGTTGAAGGAGATGTTAGATAACCTCTATGGCAAATCGCTCGCGTAAGGTTGCCGTTATTGGCAGTGGATTTGGCGGGCTGGGTACTGCCGTGCGATTGGCGTCGCGGGGATACGATGTGGAGCTGTTAGAGGCGCGCGACATGCTGGGCGGGCGCGCGTATGTCTACCGGCAGGACGGGTTCACTTTTGACGCGGGTCCGACCGTTATTACGGCGCCGTTCATGTTGGATGAGCTGTTTGCCGGGGCTGGGAAGAAGACCTCGGACTATGTGAAGATTGTGCCGGTAGATCCTTTCTACCGGATTGAATTCTCGGATGGCCGCCACTTCGAATATAACGGTGATGAGCGGGAGACTGAGCGGAAAGTGGCTGCGTTTTCGCCGGGCGATGTGGATGGCTACAAGGCCATGATCCTGGCGGCGAAGGACATTTTCCAGAAGGGCTTCGTCGAACTGAGCGACGTGCCGTTTCTGAAGTTTATGGATATGGTGAAGATTGCGCCGGAGCTGGTGCGGTTGCAATCCCACAAGACGGTTTTTCAGTTCGTGAAGAGCTATGTGAAAGACCCGATGCTGCAGCGGGTGTTCAGTTTTCATCCGTTGTTGGTGGGCGGGAACCCGTTTCAGACGACGTCCATTTACGCGTTGATTCACCATTTGGAACGGCAGTGGGGCGTGCACTACGCGATGGGTGGGACGGGCGCGGTGGTGGATGGCTTGGGTCGATTGTTCCGTGAGTTGGGCGGCAAAGTTCGGTTGAGCACACCGGTGAAGCGGATCCTGACAGAGGGTGGACGGGCGGTGGGCGTGGAGACGGAGGCGGGCGAGACGATTGCTGCCGACGCGGTGGTGTCGAATGCCGATGTGGCGAATACCTATCGCAAGATGGTGCCGGCTGCGGACCGCCGCCGTTGGACCGATTCGAAGCTCGACAGCATGCGGTACAGTATGGGGCTGTTTGTTATCTATTTCGGCACGAAGGGGTCGTATTCCGATATCAAGCACCATACGATTCTGCTGGGCGAACGGTACGAGGCGTTGCTGACCGACATCTTCCAGAAGAAGATTTTGGGCGAGGATTTTTCGATCTATCTGCACCGTCCGACGGCTACCGATCCTTCGATGGCGCCCGAGGGCCACGACTGTTTTTATGCGTTGGTTCCGGTGCCGAATCAGTTGAGCGGGATCGATTGGACTACCGAGGCGAAGCCGTTCCGAGATCGCGTGATGGCTTACATGGAGAAGCATTACCTGCCCGGGTTGCAGTCGCGGTTGGTGACGGAACGGTTGTTCACGCCGCTGGATTTCGAGACGACGTTGAACACGTATCGCGGCTCCGGGTTTTCGTTTGAGCCCATCTTTACGCAGTCGGCGTGGTTCCGGCCGCACAACGAGAGCGAGGACGTGAAGGGGCTGTACTTCGTCGGCGCGGGCACACATCCGGGCGCGGGCGTGCCGGGCGTGCTGTCATCGGCTAAGATCGTGGAAAAGCTGGTATGCGACCGGTTGCCCGTATAGACGCCGAATGGAACCGCCACGCGGCGGAGGCGACGGCGCGCGGGTCGAAGAGCTTCTATTTCGCGACGCGGTTTTTTCCTCCGGAGTTGGCCGCCTCGGCGTATGCCGTTTACTGGTTCTGCCGGACGACCGATGACATTGTGGATGAGAATCCCGATATAACGGCGGCGCGGCTGGAGTTGGATGAGTGGCGGGACGGGTTGAAACGAGCACTGGCTGGGAGCACGGATTGTCCGGTGATTCTTCGACATTTTGCGTGGGCCTGTGAGCGGCATGCGATTCCGGCTGAGTATGCGTTCGAGTTGATTGAAGGCATGCGGATGGATCTGGAGGGCGTGCGGTATCGGAACTTCGATGAATTGCGCGTGTTCTGTTATCGCGTGGCGAGCACGGTGGGGCTGATGATGTCGCACGTGATTGGTTTTGAAGGTGACGCGTTGCCGTATGCCGAGGACCTTGGGGTGGCGATGCAATTGACCAATATTCTGCGCGACGTGGGCGAGGATCTGGGGCGCGGACGAATCTATTTGCCGGCGGAGGAGATTGCGCAGTTTGGGTACTCCGAGACGGAGTTGCGACGGGCCGAGCGGACGCCGGAGTTTGTGCAATTGATGCGGTTTCAGGCGGAGCGGGCGAGGTTCTACTACGGGAAGTCGATGCCGGGGATTGCGATGTTGCGGCCCGAGGGGCGGTTCGCTGTGGAGATCGCGGCTCGCGTGTATAGCGGAATCCTGACGCGGATTGAAGAGATGGATTACGACGTTTTCGCGCAGCGGGCCGTGGTGCCGGCGTGGCGGAAATACGGGATTACGGCGCGGGCACTGGCGCGGCCTGCGTTGGGAAGGCTGAAGTTTTGGGGGAGTTGATTCGGCGGGCGATTGAGCGCGGATCGTTGGCGACGGCCTTTGGGTTGGCGGTGCACTATGTGGCGTTCTACTTGTTCGGCGTGCCGTTGTGGACGGAGGTGATCGGCGAGTGGATCATGGCGCGGACGCCGAATACGTATTCGGTGTGGCTGCTGGCGCAGATGGGAGCTTGGGCGAAGCCGTTCGCGTTGACGGGCGGGCTGGCGGCGTTGGGATTTGTGATGTCACTGGCGGCTTGTTTCTCGGGGTGGCGGGCGTCGATGATCGCTTTTGGCGGCGCTGTGGCGTATGGATTTGTGTTTGGATATCCGGTGGGTTGGGAGACCTTTACGTTTTGGTTCCCGGCGTGGACGATGTTGGAGTGGTTGGAACGGAAGGCCGTGGCTCCGGTGGGTGGGCGGCGATTGGCGTTGCAGGCGTTGATGGGCGGGGCGACGGTGGCGGTGGCGGGCGAGAGCTTCTTGCGGGATGAACGATTGGCGCGGGGAGCGGTGAAACCGGTGCGCTTGTGGTCGTTCTCGTTGCCGGAAGAGCGGTTTGGCGTGGGCTGGGTGCGTAAGGCGGTGACGCAGATTGGCCAGCACTACACGATGTCGAAGAACAGCGTGGACCCAGCCATCGATCCGGCTTCCTGGACGTTGCGCGTCACCGTGGACGGGGCGCAGATTGCATCGTTGCGCTACACGCAGTTGCTGCAGGTGCCTCGGCAGCAGCGCTACGTGACGTTGCGCTGCGTATCGAACACGTTGAAGAGCGACCTGATGGGGACGGCGGAGTGGAGCGGGTTTCTGTTGAGCCAGATCGTGGACCGGGCGAAGATTCCGGATCAGGTTCGCGAAGTGGCGTTTATTGGCGTCGACGGGCACGGCGATTCGCTCCCGGTTGAGTATGCCTTTAGCGATGAGGTGATGCTGGCCGTTGGCATGAATGGGGAGACCCTGAACCGCGCGCATGGCTTCCCGGTGCGGTTGTTGTGTCCGCGTTATTACGGGTTCAAGAACGTGAAGTGGATGGGCGAAATTGCCTTCGTTACGAAGCCGTATTTCGGAACGTGGCCGAAGATGGGGTACACGAAAGAGCCGCTGGTGAAGGTGGCGTCGTTTATCGACAAGGCCCGGCGGGAGGGGAACAAGGTGACGGTTGGCGGTGTGTCCTATGCGGGGAGCCGGGGGATCAAGGCGGTCGAAGTCCGATTGGACGGCGGTCCGTGGTTGCCGGCGGAGATGGAGAATCCGTTGTCACTCTATAGCTGGACACGCTGGATGATTGAGTTGGACGCGCCCGCCGGCGCTGCGCTGGTAGAGGCGCGGGCGCAGGATGGCAACGGGGCGTGGCAGTTGGACGTGGAGACGCCGTTGTTCCCTAGCGGCGTTGGCGGTCCAACCGTGCGTAAATTAAGTATCTAAGCTCTATGCCCGTTCTCACTATCGCCATCGCCCTCGCCCTTGGAATGGTTGTCTATTTGCGCAAGGCTCGTTTCCATTACGAGCGGCTGCCGAAGATTCCCTATGTGGCCGCGGCGCCGTTGCCGGAGGTCGCCGTCATTGTCCCTGCGCGGAATGAAGAGGCCAATATTGGCAAGCTGCTGGCATCATTTCCGCCGGACTTGGTGACAGTCGTTGATGACCACTCTGAAGACCGTACGGCGGAGATTGCGCGGGAGTGCGATGTGCGCGTCATCACGGCGCCTGTGCTGGCCGATGGGAAGATGGGCAAGCCCAATGCGTGCATGGCCGGGGCGGAGGCGACGGAGTCGGAATGGCTGCTGTTCGTCGATGCCGATACGCATTACGCTCGCGTGTTTTTGCCGTCGCTAGTGCAGTATGCCGTGGAACAGGACCTGGACATGGTGAGCGTATTCCTGCAACAGGAGACCGTCACCCTGGCGGAGAAGATTCTGTTGCCCTATGCGTTTGCGCTGTATTTCACCGGTGTCAACAGCGCGCGCGTGAACGGCCGCGCGCCGAGCGAGTGGCTGGCCAATGGGCAGTGCCTGTTGATCACCCGGGCGGCGTATTTGAAAATGGGCGGGCATGCGGCGGTGGATGCATCGGTGATTGAAGACGTGGCGCTCGCGAAGTTGGCCGCGTCGAAGGGCCTGCGCACGCGGGTGACGAGAGCGGAGCACATGGGCGCCGTGCGCATGTACGATTCGTTCGGCGCCATTCTGCGAGGGTTCGAAAAGAACTCGTTCCGCTTCTTGCGCGAGAACCTTTTCACCGGTGTGCAGGTGGTGGTCGCATCGATTTTGCTGACGTCGTGGCTGCCGGTGCTGGCGCTTTTGATCTGGCAAGGGTACACGAGGCAGGCGGTGTTGTTCGCGTTGTTGCCGACAGTTGTCCTGTTCCCTTGGTACCGAAGCGCGGCGGCGCTGCTGGCTCCGGTGGCGATCTATCTATTCCAGTTCGTGGCCCTGAATTCGATGTTCAAAACGCTGACCAGGCAGAAGTCCGTGTGGAAGGGCCGCGAGGTTTGAAGCAGTACCCGGTGGCGTGGGGACCGGTGTTTGCGCTGACACCGCACATCGGCCAGCGCACTCGCTATTCGTTGCGGCGGTTTACTGAGGATTCTGTAAAAGTCCTTGCGCCCGCGCCGGAAGTAAGTGGATTGGAGTTGTTGCCGGAGTCGCCGAAGTTCGTATTGGCCGCCAATCATTATCAGCGAAAGGGCCTGTGGATTCTGCATCCGTGCAGTGTGATCACGGTGGCCCTACAGCGTCACTATGGATTGGAAGATCCTCCGGTTCGCTGGGTGGTAACGGCGAACTGGCCGCCGTGGAAGTTGGGGCCGTTGACGATTCCATCGCCCGGCGACTGGCTGCTCCCCCGCGTGGCGCACGCGCTGCACTGCTATCCGGTGAGCTTCGCCGGCACCGATCCGGCGCTGACGGCGCGCAGCTATCGGGCGTTGTTGAAAGACCTCGATCGGCCGCTCGGTTTGTTCCCAGAAGGGGTCGCCGGCACCGCATTTCACGAGGCCGATCCGCTCCCAGGCGTTGAGCGCCTCCTGCTTCTATTGGCCAAGAAGAACTGGCCCGTCGTCCCCTGCCATATCTCAGAAAACGAAAACCGGCTGGCCGTCCAATTTCGGGAGACGATCCAGCCGGCCGAGTTGTTGCGCGCCGGGGAATCCGCGGCGCGCCTGGTGATGCAGCGAATTAGAACGTCAGCGTGAAGAGGCCATTGTAGATGGCTTCGGCTTGGTTCCAGTTGACCACGCTCCAGAAGGCGTCCACATAATTGGGGCGCAGGTTCTGATACTTGAGGTAATAGGCGTGTTCCCACACATCCAGCCCGATGATGGCGGTCTTGCCTTCCATGAGCGGGGTGTCCTGATTGGCGGTCGAGCAGATCTCGATCGTGCCGTCAGCCTTCTTAGCGAGCCACGCCCAACCGGAGCCGAAGCGGCCGATCGCGGCGGCTTTGAACTGCGCCTTGAAGTTATCGAAGCTGCCGAAGGTGGCATCGATCGCCGCGGCCAACTGGCCGATCGGCGCGCCGCCGCCGCCCGCGTTTTCCGGCGCCATAATCTGCCAGAACAGCGAGTGGTTCAGATGGCCACCGCCATTGTTGCGCACGGCGCCTTTCTTGGCGTCCGGCACGATGGCCAGGTTGTTGGCCAGCAGCTCTTCAAGGGTCTTGCCCTCAAGCGCCGCATCGCCAGCAACCGCGTTGTTCAGGTTGGTGACATAGGCGTTGTGGTGCTTGGTCCGGTGGATGACCATCGTCGCTTCGTCGATATAGGGTTCCAACGCGTTGTCCGCGTAGGGCAGGGCAGGAAGTGTAAATGCCATATCTGTATTCTCCTTCGAACTCGTTAGATGCGCGATCAGGCCGAAAAGCCGCCGCTCATTTCGTATTGATGGGCAATTCGGAACATGAGATCTTCCGAAAAATGTTTGGTTAGAATCTGCATGCCGACGGGCAGGCCTTCGGCCGTTGTGCCGCAAGGAACGTTCATGCAGGGGATACCGGCCAGACTGCCGGTGATGGTGTAGATATCGCTCAAATACATCTGCAGCGGGTCGTTCACCTTCTCGCCAAGCTTGAAGGCGGGGAAGGGGGACACCGGCGTGATGAGCGCGTCGACTTTCTCAAACGCCTGCGCAAAATCGCGCGTGATCAGCGAACGAACGCGTTGCGCTTTGATGTAATAGGCGTCGTAGTACCCGTGGCTCAGCACGTATGCGCCCAGCATGATACGCCGCTTGGCCTCCGCGCCGAAGCCTTCGCCGCGGGAGTTCTTGTACATGTCGATCAGCGTCTCGGCCTTGGCCGAACGCGTCGTGAACCGCACGCCGTCGAACCGCGAAAGATTGGCGCTCACCTCGGCCGTACAGATGATGTAGTAAGCCTCGATCGCGTATTCCGTATGGGGCAGGGAAACGTCGACGATCTCGCAACCCTGCTTCTTCAACACCTCGATGCCGGCCTGGATGCGATCACCCGTCTCATTCGCCAACCCAGCGAAGTACTCTTTTGGAAGTCCGATTTTCAGGCCCTGCAACGGCTGCTGCATCGCCGCGGCGTAGTCCTGCACCTCATGCAACGCGCTTGTCGCATCGCGTGAATCGCGCCCGGCGATCGCCGTCAGCAACGTCGCCGAATCGGCCACTGTGCGTGAGAACGGTCCGATATGATCGAGCGATGACGCGAAGGCCACCAGCCCATACCGCGACACGCGCCCATACGTCGGCGTCACGCCCACGCAGCCGCAGAACGAGGCAGGCTGACGGATCGACCCGCCCGTATCCGAACCCAGCGAAACCACCGCCGTGCCCTGCGCCACCACCGCCGCTGAACCACCGCTCGACCCGCCCGGCACACGGTCCAACGCCACCGGATTCCGTACCGGCCCGTAGGCGGAATTCTCGTTCGAAGACCCCATCGCGAACTCGTCGCAATTGGCTTTGCCGATCATCACCCCGCCGGCCGCTTCCAGCCGCTCAATCGCTGTCGCGTCGTACGGCGGAATGTAATGTTCCAACAGCTTCGACCCGCAAGTGGTCCGCACGCCGCGCGTCGAGATGACATCCTTCACGCCCACCGGCACACCGGCCAGCACGCCCGGATCCTCGCCCGCGGCGAGCTTGGCATCGACGGCCCGCGCCGCCGCCAGCGCGCGCTCGTCGCTGAAGGTCAAATAGGCATTGGTCTTCGGGTTCTCAGCCTTGGCAAACGCGAGTGCTTCCTGCGCCAGTTCCACCGCGCTGAATGTCCGGTCCGTCAACCCTTTGCGAACCGAGGAAATTGTAAGAGACGGGATGTTCATACTAACGCTCAATCACTCGCGGCACTTTGTAATAGCCCTGGCCCGACACCAGCGCATTCGCCAACGCCTCGGCGTTGGTCAAACACGGCCGCGGTTCGTCCTCGCGCAGCGTGGCGGTCTCTTCGGCCGCGAACAACACCTGCGCCATCGGCTCCACGCCATCGGTGTTCAGCTCGTTGAGCTTGTCGATGTGCGTCAGAATATCGCTCAAATCGTGGGCGTATTGATGAATCTCGGCTTCAGTCAAAGTCAGATTCGCCAGGCCGGCCACATACCGTACCTGCTCTTCGGTTAGCTTCACGCGGAAATCCTCATGCGTTTGGCCTCCACGCGTTCACTCTCCGCGCGCGAGGCAAGATATAAATGCCGGAAAATCGGATCGGTAATGCCGTCGGCCCGGTCGTCGGCGCTGTCAAATGCCAGTGAGATCTTCGGAGCCCGCCGCGGTGTGCCGATGCGAAACTCCACCGACTCAATCAACCCCGGCCCGGCCATCCCCTGCAACTTCACCAGAATCTGGCTGGTCATGGTCGACAGCTGCTTCTGCCACATGGCGTCTTCCACGTCCACCACCATCCGGCGCCCATACAGCTTCACCGGTCCGGTCCGCTGCGCCAGTCGCCTGCCCACCGCCACCGGCCACATGGCCTCGGCAAACTCCTCGGGCGCGAGTCTGGCGTTTTGCAACTTGATCTTCGATAGAAGTCTGGCGGCGCGTTGCATGGCAGGGAAGTCGAATCCTCGATTTTAGCACTGGCGGAACTGTAAGCCGGTTTCTGTGTCTTTCCGAAGAAAGATGGCAATCATTCCTCTGGGCGAGTCATTACTGACAAGCTCTAGCAACCTACCCGGGTGTCGATCAGGACGAGCCGCCCCTCCACCCCTATTTGGTCTTGCTCCGCGTGGGGTTTGCCTTGCTGCCCGCATTACTGCTGACACGGTGCGCTCTTACCGCACCTTTTCACCCTTACCTCCAGGCCGAAACCCAGCGGCGGTATATTCTCTGTGGCACTTTCCGTGAAACCCGTTTTGAACGAGCCCCCCCGGCCGTTAGCCGGCACACTGCTCTACGGAGACCGGACTTTCCTCCAGCAAATCCCTTGCGAGACCCACCAGCGATTGCCCGTTCCGCCAGTACAATATCCAGTATCCCATGCGTTGGCTCATTTGTATTCTCGCTCTGCCATTATTTGCGGCCGACCCTCTTCCCGAAGACCGCGGCGCCGCCGGCCTTTGGCGCTCCCTCCTCCAACTCCAAACCACCGCCCGCGTCCTCCACATCGCCGCCCACCCCGATGACGAAGACGGCCCCACCATCACCTGGCTCACCCGCGGCCGCGGTGCCGAAGTGACGATGCTCTCCCTCACCCGCGGCGAATCCGGCGCCAACCTCGTCACCGGCGATTTCTTCGACCGCCTCGGCGCCCTCCGCACCGTCGAGTTCCTCCGCGCCGCCCAATACTACGGCGCCAGCGTCATGTTCACCCGTGCCGTCGATTACGGCTACTCCAAAAACGTCGCCGAAACCTTCCGCCAATGGGACCGCGCCGCCGTGCTGAAAGACGTTGTCCGCGTCATCCGCATCACCAAACCGCACATCATCCTCTCTCGCTGGTCCGGTACGCCGCGCGACGGCCACGGTAACCACGAAGCCGCCGGCATCCTGGCCCAGGAAGCCTTCACCCTCGCGGCCGATCCCAACTACATCACCGAGGATCTCCCCCCGTGGCGCACCGAAAAACTCTACATCGGCAACCGCAACCCGCTCGACGAATCCACCGTGAAAGTGGAGCACGGAACCGTCGACCCGCTCCTCGGCCGCAGCTACTCCCAATTCGCCCGCGAAGGTCTGCGCTGGCAACGCAGCCAGGGCGCCGGCGCCGCCACCGCCCGTCCCGGCGCCAGCAGTTCCCTCTATCGCCGAATTGGCGCTACCGCCAAAGAAACCAGCTTCTTCGACAACCTCGATACCTCGCTCGCCAAATATCCCGACCTCGCCAAACACATCGACGCCGCCGTAAAATCCTTCCGCATCGACAATCTGCAAGCCTCCGCGCCCCACCTCGCCGCAGCGCTCAAAACCGCCAAATCGCTCAACGAAAAAGACCCCGTCATCGCCCGGAAAATCCGCCAGCTGAACACCGCCCTCGCCCTCGCCAACAAACTCCAAGTGGAAGCCCGTGTCGATCCCAAAGTTGCCATCACCGGCCCTTTCTCCGCCTTCCGCCCCGCCGAAACGTTCTCCGTCGCCACTCCCGGCCAAACGTTCAACGTCACCGTGAAACTCCACGGCGCCGAAGCGCAAAAAGTGGAGTTCCTCGGCGCCCTCGAAACGAAGCAACTCGAGCCCACCCGATTCCAAGTCACCGTCCCCGCCAACGCCCCCAAAACGCAAGCCCACTGGCGTCGCGACAACGTTCGCGAAACCGCCTACAAAATCGAAAACGCCCCCTTCCACCAGCCCAACGCCGCCGCGCCTCTACTAGCCCGTATCACTTACAAGGACGGCGAAATCGAAACGCCAGTCCTCGTCAGCCCGCTCGACACGCTCGGCGTCGAAAAGCTGAAACCGCTCGCCGTCGGCCCGCCGATCGCCATCAAATTCGCCACCGAAGCCGGCATCCTCCCGCTCTCCCAAAACACCTACGAACTGCAGACCACCGTAACGACAAACGTCGACGCCCGCGCCACCGGGACCGTCAAACTCACCCTCCCTCCCGGCTGGCGCAGCGAACCGGCCGAACACAAATTCAGCTTCGAAAAGGAGCGTGAAGAAGCGGTCCTGAAGTTCCGCCTAACCGCACCCGCCGCCCGCTCCGCCGGCGAAGCGAAGATCGAAGCCATCGCCACCTACAACGGCCAGAACTACACCGAGAGCTACGACGAAATCTCGCAGCCCGGCTACGATTCGGTCTATCTCTCCACGCCCGCCCGCCACGCCGTCCGCTCCATCGACGTCAAGGTGAAGCCCGGTCTCAAAGTCGGCTACGTCACCGGCACCGGCGACGATGTCCCCGAAGGCCTGCGCCAATTGGGCGTCCCCACGGATTTGCTCGACACCGCCAAACTCGCCTCCGCCAATCTCAACCAGTTCACGACGATCATCCTCGGCATCCGCGCCTACGCCGTCCGCGCCGACGTGCGCACCTACAATCAGCGCCTGCTCGATTTCGTCGCCAACGGCGGCACCCTCATCGTCCAATACAACACCCCCGAGTTCGACAGAAACTACGGGCCATTCCCGTACTCCATGGGCCGCAACCCCGAAGAGGTCAGCGAAGAAGATTCCCCCGTAGCCATCCTCGAACCGCAGGACGCCGTCTTCAACGCCCCCAACAAAATCACCGCCACAGATTTCGAAAGCTGGGTGGAACAACGCGGCTCTAAATTCCTAATCACCTGGGACCCGCGCTACAAAGCAGTCCTCGAAACCCACGACACCGGCCAACCCCCACAAAAAGGCGGCTGGCTCGTCGCCCGCCACGGCAAGGGGCTCTATATCTACTGTGCGTACGCATGGTACCGGCAACTCCCATACGCCGTCCCCGGTGGCGTCCGGTTATTCGCGAATCTCATCAGTCAGTAACGCGACGCGCCGTTCCTAACTCTTTCATCAACCGTTCCGCAATCCGCTCCGGTAACTCCTGCCGTTGGCCATGCGAACTTCCCGATGACCCGAAGTAAGCGGCGGTGGCCTGAATCGTCTTGCGCCAGATCACCCTCCCGCTCTTGGTTTCCGTCATCGTGAATTCGAACCGCGCGCTGGCGCGGCCCGCACCCAGCCCAACCACGGCCCGCACCGCCGCATTGCCCGGTTTGAACTTGACTAGCCGGGCGTCAATCTCCACCCCGTCGAACCCCGCTGTCCTCTCCGTCAAAACCGAATCAAACTGCCCCTTCCCCCGCCGGTGTTCTCTCAGAAACGCAACAACGGTAGTCCGCATGGCATCCAGAAACCCCGGCGTAACCTGCACCTCGGCCGTAAACGGCGCCACCACCGCCTCCCGCCGCTGCGCCACTTGCCCGCTCACTGCGACGGCCAACAAGGCCAATAGAATCATCCGCATTCTTGCAACGTACCATCCTCCAATAGCCCCCATCAATATCTTCAATTTGACACTTTGCCACCCCCGTCGATACCGTAGGTCTTTCCCCCAATGGCGTTCCCGGCCCCTTTCCAAAACTACGCGCTCGGCGATGCCTACGACGAAATGTTCGCCGCCCCCGCAGCCCCGCGCGAACAGTTCCAGGCCCTCTACGACCGCTTGCAGGAACTCCCCCTCGCCGAACTCCGTCGACGCAAACACACCGCCGATCAGGCCTTCCTCAATCAGGGCATCACCTTCACCCTCTCCGGTCGAGACGAAGGGATGGAGCGCATCATCCCCCACGATCTGCTCCCCCGCATCATCACCGGCGCCGAATGGGCCGTCATCGAAACCGGCCTCACCCAGCGCATCCAGGCGCTCAACGAATTCCTCCGCGACATCTACACCGACGGCCACATCCTCAACGACAAAGTCGTCCCCCGCGACATCATCTTCAGTTGCAAACATTTCCGCCGCGAAATGCGCGGTGTCCAGGTCCCCAAGGATATCTACGTCACCGTCGTCGGCACCGATCTCATCCGCACCCCCGCCGGCGAATTCGTGGTCCTCGAAGACAACCTCCGCGTTCCCAGCGGCGTCAGCTACATGCTCACCAGCCGCCAGGTTATGAAGCGCGCCTTCCCCGAACTCTTCCAAACCTGCGACGTCCGCCCCATCGATCACTACGGCCAGGCCCTGCTGGCCACCCTTCGCGAACAGGCACCGGATAATCGTTCCGATCCCACCGTCGTCCTCCTCTCCCCCGGCGTCTACAATTCGGCCTATTTCGAACACTCCTATCTCGCCCGCCAAATGGGCGTCCAACTCGTCGAAGGCCGCGATCTCGTCGTTCACGACAACATCGTCCACATGCGCACCACCGGCGGCCTCCGCCGCGTCGACGTCATCTACCGCCGCATCGACGACGACTTCATCGACCCTCTCTCCTTCCGCCCCGATTCCATCCTCGGCGTGCCCGGCCTCTTCAACGCCTACCGCACCGGCAACGTCACCCTCGCCAACGCCATCGGCAGCGGCGTCGCCGACGACAAGGCCCTCTACGCCTACGTCCCGCAAATCATCCGCTACTACACCGGCCGCGACCCCATTCTCAACCAGGTCGAAACCTTTCTCTGCTCCAAGCCCAAACAACTCCAGCACGTCATGGAAAACATCGGCAGCCTGGTCGTCAAAGCGGTGGGCGAATCTGGCGGCTACGGCATGTTGATCGGGCCCCACTCGAGCAAAGCGGAGCGCGAAGACTTCCTTGCCCGCATCCAGGCCGAACCGCGCAACTACATCGCCCAACCCACCATCAGCATTTCAACCGCGCCCTGCTTCATCGGCGGTAGCGGCGTCGAACCGCGCCACGTCGACCTCCGCCCCTACATTTTGCACGGCGAAAAAACTACCATCGTCCCTGGCGGCCTCACCCGCGTCGCCCTTCGCAAAGGCTCGCTCGTCGTCAACTCCTCCCAAGGCGGCGGCAGCAAGGACACCTGGGTCCTGAACTAGGAATCGGAATCAACCATGGACATGCTCTCCCGCGTTGCCGACAGTTTGTATTGGATGAGCCGCTATCTGGAGCGTGCCGAACACATCGCCCGCGTCCTCGAAGTCTATCTCTCCGAACAACTCGAAGAGTATACCGGCGACGACAACAATCGCTGGCGCACCGTCGTCGAAAGCATTGGCCTCCAGGCGCCCGACGATCTGGTGGAAGAAGACGTCGGCCACTGGATGGCCTTCGATCTCTCGAATCAGTCCTCCATCGTCGCCTGCATCATGAGTGCTCGCGACAACGCCCGCCAGGTCCGCGAACAAATCAGCTCGGAAATGTGGGAACATCTCAATCGCCTCTTCCACCGCGTCCGCGCCGCCAGCACAACCGAAGATTGGTCGGCCGATCAGCACGAATTCCTCACCGAAGTGAAGGAAGGCGCGCACCTCTTCCAAGGCATCACCGATTCCACCATGAACCACGGCGAAGGCTGGCATTTCATTCAATTAGGCCGCTTCATGGAGCGAGCCGTCTCCGTCTCCGAACTGATTAAGGTACACTTTCGCGAACACATTCCCGCCGACGACGAAGAGCATCACGAAGGCGGCGATCTCCTCAAATCCTGCACCGCCTTCGAAGCCTATTGCAAGGTGTACACGGCGGATTTCAAACCCCTCCGCATCTCCGAATTCCTGCTGCTCAATCGGGAGTTCCCCCACTCCATCTGCTTCGCCATCGATCAGGTGGAGGTCTCTCTCAAGGCGCTCCCGCAATCGGCCGACCGCCGCGTCGGAGACCGCGCCCTTCGCCTCGTCGGCAAACTGAAGGCCATGCTGTCCTTCAGCCAAATCGACGAAATCATGGCCATCGGCCTCCCCGTGTTTCTGGCGGAAATCGACCGCCAGTGCAATCAAATTCACATTGCACTCCACCAGATCTACATCGAGTACCCCGTAGAAACAGCCATTCAATTCTGATGTTCTTTTCCATCCGTCACGTCACCCGGTTCCAATACAGCGCGCCCGTCAGCGAAAGCAATATGGAGGTGCGCATGCGCCCCCGTAGCGACGGCAACCAGCGTTGCATCAGGTTCGATCTGCAGGTTAACCCGCGCTCGAAACCCAATAGTTATAAGGATCACAACGCCAATACCGTGCATTACTTCGACGTGCCGGCCCAGCACGCCAAGCTCACACTTGTGGCGTCCTCGGTCACCGAAGTCGACGAACCAGAGGTGTTGCCCGCCGCGCTCCCCATGTCCGCCTGGGACGAAGTGGATGAAGTGAACGAAGGCGCCGAACACTGGGAAATGCAGAACCCCAGCCTCTTCGCCAAGCCCACGCCGCTCCTGCTCGCGCTGGCAAAGGAGCTGAACGTCGACCGTCGCGAAGACCCGCTCACCATCCTCCGCCAACTCAATGGAGATCTTTTCAAAGCCATCGAGTACAGTCAAAAAGCCACCCGCGTCGATTCGCCCATCGATGACGCCATCCGCTCCCGCAAAGGCGTATGTCAGGACTACTCGCACGTCATGATCGCCCTCGTGCGCAACCTCGGCATCCCGTGCCGGTACGTCAGCGGCTATCTCTATCCCAAAACAAAACTCGAAGAGCGCAGCGCCCTCGGCGCCACCCACGCCTGGCTGGAGGCCTATCTCCACAACCACGGCTGGATCGGCTTCGACCCGACGAACAACGAGCTCTGCGGCGTCCGTCACATCCGCACCGCCGTCGGCACAGATTACGCCGACGTCCCTCCCACCCGCGGCGTCTTCAAAGGCCGCGCCTCCAGCCAGTTAAGCGTTGCAGTGCGCATCCACCCCACCGATTCTCCGACCGATGAAGAAGACGATTTCATCTCCGTCGCCGCCGCGACCAACGATATTCAGGAAGTCGAAATCCCCACCTGGGACGCGCTCCAACAGCAGCAACAGCAGCAGTAGTCGTTCCGCCTGGCGGCGTCTGGAGTTTAGCATCTGCTTGACTGGCAGCGCGCGCAACGGGAAACGCCCAACTGATCGGTAATATCACCCGTTGGTATGGGCTGGTAATCCGAAATGATTTCGCAACCTTCATCGAATTGAGAACCATGTTTCCGTCAGTCGATTTGGTTGGCGAGCGATTCGTGTTCAACTTAGGTTCGTATCGGCTTATCTGTGGCGTGTCCCTCATTCGACGGAGCTTTTATTTCAAGGCACCACTAACTCAGGCAGAATAAGATAGGGGAGGTTGGAAGCTATGATTGTGGAAACGGAGTATGTCGAACTCTTGGTAGCCCATCGGCCAGCCAAACCCAGAAATCGTGCGGATTTGGCCGAAATGACGGCGCTCTTGGAGAGCCTCGCGGCCAACGAAACTCCCCAATCGCCCGCCGTCGAACGGTTCATCGAAACGCTGACCGCTCTCGTTATGCAATATGAGGAAGAGATAGAGCCGTCGCCCACGGTAGCGCCCGCCGAACTCCTCCAATAACTGATGGAAGAACACAACCTACGCCAAGCCGATCTGGTGCCCATCTTCGGCAGCAAGTCTTACGTCAGCCAGGTCCTCTCCGGCCACCGCCCCATCAGCCGCGCAGCCGCCGCCAAACTCGCCATCCATTTCCGCGTCGCCCCCCACACCTTTCTGTAACCTGCCGCCACCGCAGCGTCTCCCAATAGCCCCCCCTAAACCGGTACCGGCGACCCAACTCCGCTCGCGGAATCACCAATCGTCCCCGCTCACCGTTACCTCCGCCGGCGTCTGGCGCAAAAAGGCAATAAATTGTCCCCCTTTCCCCGTCGGAACCACGCCCGCGATCGATGGCACCACAAACTTCGGGCGTAATGCGGGCCACCACGTCCGTACCGCTCGCCAAACGCCGCGCCCCCACGCGCATAACCCCGCCAGCAACCAATAGAATTAATGGTCCAACCTCTACTCCCTTGCAACCCCGAAACGTATGACCTGCCCCGCCGCCCCCCGCCGTGCAGTATAGTCTCTAGCATCGGTTCCCATTCCATGACTCGCCGAGACCTCTTGGCCGCCGCCGCGGCCACCACGACCATGAGCGCCGCACCCAACTACCGCATCCTCGATCCCCACGTCCACGTCTACAAAAAGGACCCCCGCTTCCCTTACTGGAAGGGCAACCCCTCCCACCCCCAGGACGACAAGTCCCCCGAAATGCTGATCGAACTGATGAAGGCCAACGGCGTCGCCAAAACCGTCATCATCCAGGTTCGCCACTACATGTTCGACAACTCGTTTCTGCTCCACACCTTGAAACAGTACCCCCAATATTTCCAGGGCGTCTGTCGCGTCAATCCCGAAAACCCCGACGCGCCCGAACACTTGGCCGAACTCACCCAGGCCGGCTGCCGTGGTGTCCGTCTGAGCCCCGCCGCCAACGCCAGCGGCGATTGGATCAACGGCCCGCTCATGAAGCCCCTCTTCAAACGCTGCGACGAGTTGAAGGTGCCCATGACGCTCCTCGCTCCCATCTCCCGCATGCCCGAAATCGGCAAGCTCATCGACCAGTTTCCCGATCTCACCGTCGTCATCGATCACATGGCCGACACGCCCGTCGACCAGCCCGCCGAGCTCGAAAAACTGATCGCCCTGAAGCGCCACCCCAAAGTGTTCGTCAAGGTTTCCCACACTTGGGCCCTGTCGAAACAAGCCTTCCCCTGGACCGACTCCCAGGCCCACGTCAAACGCCTCCACCAGGCCTTCGGCCCGCAACGCCTCATGTGGGCGACGGATTGGCCGGTGTGTCTCCCCCACGCCACCTACGCCCAAACACTCGCCGTCGTTCGTGATGAAATGAAGTTTCTGAACGAAGAAGACAAGATGTGGATGCTGTCGAAAACAATTGAGCGTGTCTGGCCCCTATAAGATCCCTGGCCGCCGGCGCCCCATTCGCGCCGTCCGCTTCTCACCCTTGAAACCGGTGCGCAA
Source organism: Acidobacteriota bacterium (assembly GCA_947470805.1). Taxonomy (GTDB): domain Bacteria; phylum Acidobacteriota; class Terriglobia; order Bryobacterales; family Bryobacteraceae. The sequence continues at coordinate 64,080 of CANIVU010000011.1, forward strand.
GGTGCTCTACGTCCACGGCTACGGCGAGCACAAGGAGATGCTCAACTACCGTTTCCTGAGCGATGCCCTCACCGCCCACGGCTTCGAAGTCCACGGCTTCGACCTCCCCGGTCACGGCGAAGAGCGCGAACTCCCCAAGGTCTGGACGCTCCTGCGCGAAGACATGCACGCCGTCTACGAACACGTGCAACCCGACGCGGTGATCGGGCTCAGCCTCGGCTCCATCGTCGTCCTCGATTGGGCCATCCACCACAACATCACCGTTCCCCTGGTCACCATCGGCGCCCCGCTCGGCAAAGTCGGCGTCAGCCCCATGGTGCTCCTCTTCGGTAAACTCCTGTCGATGATCGCCCCCAAGGCCAACCTCTCCCCCAAGCTCGGCGTCAAAGACGTCAGCCGCGACCGCGCCCTCGTCGACACCTACCTCGCCGACCCGCTCTTCCACCAGCGCGCCACAGGTCCGGCCATCTCCATGTTCTTCGAGGTAGTGCGCAACGTCCGCCGCAACGCCCAGTCCATCCAATCGCCCCTTCTAATGCTCCATGGCGCGGCCGACACCCTGGCTCACCCCCACCCTCATTTCCTCGACCGCACCAACAGCCCTCGCCGAGAAAAGATCCTCTACCCCGGCGCGCGCCACAACCTGTTCCTGGAGACCAATCGCGACGAAGTCTTCGCCGACATCGTTCGCTTCCTCCATGCCTGAATACCCAGACATCTCGGTATACATCGAGGCCATCGAGCGCCACGCGCTCGGCCATGCCTTGCAGCAGGTGAAGCTCACCACCCCCTTCCTCCTCCGGACTGTCCAACCGCCGATCGCGTCCTTCGAACGCCAGACGCTGATCGGCGTCAAACGGGTCGGCAAGCGCATCGCTCTCGGCTTCTCGAGCGGCCAGTGGATGGTGGTCCATCTAATGATCGCCGGGCGTCTCCACTGGAACAACAAGCCCCAGGCGCTGGCCACTTGGGTGTTCGACAGCGGCACGATGACCCTCACCGAAGCCGGGTCCAAGCGCCAGGCCTCGCTGCATCTATTTGAAAAAGAATCAGATATCGCTTCCGTGGACCCGGGCGGATTGGAGGTCTTCACCACGACAGAAGCCGAGTTCGCCGCCCGCTTCACCGCCGAAAACCACACACTAAAGCGCGCCCTGACCGATCCCCACATCCTCTCCGGCATCGGCAACGCCTTCAGCGACGAGATTCTCCACCACGCCCAACTCAGCCCGGTGACGCTATCGCAAAAGCTCACCCCCGCCGAACTGGCCCGCCTCCGCGATGCGATCTTCGATCGGCTCAACTACTTCACCGACCTCCTCCGCCAGCAGACCGGCGCCGGCTTCCCGGAAAAGGTCACCGCCTTCCGCCCGGAGATGGCCGTCCACGGCAAGTTCAAACAACCCTGTCCCCGTTGCTCTACACCTGTACAGCGAATTGTGTATGGCGCACACGAAACCAATTACTGCCCCACCTGCCAGACCGGCGGAAAGCTGCTCGCCGACCGGGCTCTCTCCCGCCTCCTGGGCAGGGATTGGCCCAAGACCCTGAAAGAAGCGTGAAAAAAGCATGCAAAACTGCACCAAATGTGGGGCAAAAGGTACACAAAATGCATCATTTTGCAGCGTTTGCGGTGCAGTTTTTGGACCGCTGACGGCCATTCCTGATAATCCGAAATCATTAATCGCCCTCGGACTGGGCGCCGCCGGCTTCCTGATCTGCGGTCCGTTCACCGGAATCCCTGCTTTTCTGATGGCCCGATCCATCCTCGCCGGCCCGGTTTCCCCCCGCGATGCGGTACTAGGTAGGCTGGCCTGGTGGCTCAGCCTAGCCGCTTGCGCCATCTGGTTTTTGATGATCGCCTTCTTCGCCATTGTCACCGGTTCCGGGTGGAGTTTGGTCTAAGTCCCGATTTGCGAACATGTTAACGGAAAAACGTAAACGGGAGTGTACAATTGCCCCCTCCTGAGGGCCCGGCTAGTGGCAAAACCTTAAGTTCAATCTTTCCAATCACCTACGCCATGTTGTGGATTAATTGAGGAAAACCACAATTAGTAGTTGACCGGGTTCGAAATACCGCTGTATCCTGTAGTTCGCTGGCGAGATACCGCAGTTGTTGGTAGTTCGTCCCGGGTAGTCTCTCCCGGTTCCTCTCGTCGGCCCGCTTTCCGGTTTCTCCATCCTGTAGATAGCTATAAAAGGTTGGGGGCCGATTCTTGTTTTTTGCGTTCCAAATCCTCCCCCAAGGTGAATTCAGATGGCGACGACGGCACAGCAAATGAGTATTGGTAACACGCCGACAGCGCAACAGTTGTTTCCGGACGTCCGGCCGCAGGTGCCGGAGGCCGCGATGCGTGTGAAGAAGCGCAATGGAGCTTTGGAACCCGTTGATGTTTCCAAGATCATCCGGGCGGTGCAATTGTGCGGCGCCGGCTTAACCCAGGTCGACCCGATGCGGATCGCGGTCAAGACCATCGGTGGACTTTACGATGGGTCCACGACACGGGAACTGGATCAGCTGAACATCCAGACCGCGGCATCGTTGATTGCCGAAGAGCCGGAATACTCGCGCCTGGCGGGCCGGTTACTTGCGAATTTTGTGGCGAAGGAAGTGGCGGCGCAGAACATCTATTCGTTCTCGCAGTCGATTGAGGCCGGTTATAAGGGCGGTCTCATCGGCGATGAGTGCTACGAGTTTGTGAAGGCAAACGCCCGCAAGCTCAATAGCGCCGTTGATGACCGGAACACCGATCTGTTCGAGTATTTCGGCATTCGCACCGTCTACGATCGGTACCTGTTGAAGGACCCGGAGACGCGCGACGTGATCGAGACGCCGCAGTACTTCTTCCTGCGCGTGGCGTGCGGGTTGAGCGTGAACGTCCAGGAAGCGATTGAGTTCTACAAGCTGATCTCGGCGCACGACTATATGCCGAGTTCGCCGACCCTGTTCAACTCCGGCACCAAGCATCCGCAGATGTCCAGCTGTTACCTCCTCGATTCCCCCGAGGACAACCTGGAAGGCATCTACGAACGCTATAAGGACGTCGCGATGCTGTCGAAGTTCGCCGGCGGGATTGGCTTGGCGTACCACCGGATTCGCGCGCGCGGTTCGCTGATCCGCGGCACCAACGGCCGTTCGAACGGCATTGTTCCGTGGCTGAAGACGCTCGATAGCTCGGTCTGCGCGGTGAACCAGGGCGGGAAACGGAAGGGCGCGGCGTGCGTCTATCTGGAGCCGTGGCATGCCGATATCGAGGAATTCCTCGAGTTACGCGATAACACCGGCGACGAGGCGCGGCGCACGTATAACCTGAATCTGTCGAACTGGATTCCCGACATCTTCATGAAGCGCGTGGATGAAGACGGCGTGTGGTCGCTGTTCGATCCGAAGGTGACGCCGCACTTCACCGATCTGTACGGACCGGAGTTTGAGGCTGCCTACATCGAGGCCGAATCCAAAGGGCTGTTCATGCGCCAGATGAAGGCGCGCGACATGTACGCCCGGATGATGAAGACACTGGCGGAAACCGGCAACGGCTGGATGACCTTCAAAGACGCCTGTAACTTGAAGAACAACCAGACGGGCCAGGACAACAACGTCATTCACCTTTCGAACCTGTGCACGGAGATCACCGAGATCACCAATCAGGGCGAGACGGCGGTCTGCAACCTGGGTTCGGTGAATCTGGCCCGGTATGTGAACGGCGGCGAGTTCGACTTCGACAAGCTGGCCTACACGGTGCAGTTGGCGGTGCGATTCCTGGACAAGGTCATCGACATCAATTACTACCCGACCAAGGAAGCCGGCGTTTCGAACGCCAAATGGCGTCCCGTTGGCTTGGGCATCATGGGGCTGCAGGACGTCTTCTTCCAGTTGCGTTTGGCGTTCGACAGTGAGAAGGCCAAGGCCCTGTCGCGGCAGATTCAGGAAGAGATCTACTACTCGGCGATGGTGACGACGATTGAACTTGCCGAGCAGAGCGGCCCGTTCGCGGCGTTCGAAAAAACCCGTGCGGCCAAGGGCACCTTCCAATTCGACCTGTGGGGCGTGACGCCTTCGAAGCCCGAGCGGTGGGAAGCGTTGCGGCCGCGGATGATGAAGTCCGGCATGCGGAATTCGTTGATGATCGCGATTGCGCCGACGGCGACGATTGCCTCCATCGTTGGCTCCTACGAGTGCATCGAGCCGCAGATTTCGAACCTGTTCAAGCGCGAGACGCTGTCGGGCGATTTCATTCAGATCAATCGCTACCTGGTGAATGAGCTGAAGGCGTTGGGGCTGTGGAACGAAGACCTGCGCAACCGGGTGAAGATGGGCGAGGGTTCGGTGCAGAACATCGACGAGATCCCCGCTGACATCAAGGACATTTACCGGACGGTGTGGGAAGTGCCGATGCGGGCGTTGATTGACATGGGCGCCGAGCGGGGGCCGTACATTGACCAGAGTCAGTCGTTGAACTTATTTATTGAGAGTCCGACGATCGGTAAGGTGTCATCTATGTATATGTACGCCTGGAAAAAGGGGTTGAAGACGACTTACTATCTTCGTTCCCGGCCGGCGTCGAAGATTTCCAAGGCGACAGTGCCGGTGCCCGCTTCGGTGTCGGCTCCGGTTCCGGTGGCGCAGGCCATCGCTTGTTCGCTCGAAAACCCTGAGAGCTGCGAGGCCTGCCAGTAGGCAGAAAGAAATAACATGATTCTCGATCCTGGTTTTAACCTGACCCTTCGGCCGATGAAGTACCCGGGCTTTTACGAAATGTACAAGACCGGTATTAAGAACACGTGGACGGTGGAAGAAGTCGATTTCTCCACCGACGTGACCGACCTTCGCCAGAAGATGAATCCGGCGGAGCAGCACCTGATTAAGCGCCTCGTCGCCTTCTTTGCCACGGGCGATTCGATCGTCGGCAACAATCTGGTGCTGAACCTGTACAAGCACATCAACTCGCCCGAGGCGCGGATGTACCTGTCGCGGCAGCTCTATGAAGAAGCCGTGCACGTGCAGTTCTACCTGACGCTGCTCGACACCTATATTCCCGATTCGAACGAACGCGCTGCGGCGTTTTCGGCCGTTGAGAACATCGAATCTATCAAGCATAAGGCCGATTTCTGCTTCAAGTGGATCGACTCCATCAACCAGATGGACTCGATTGAGACCGAAGCGGACATGAAGAACTTCCTGCTGAATCTGGTCTGTTTTGCGTGCTGCATTGAGGGGCTGTTCTTCTTTGCCGCCTTTGCCTACGTCTACTTCCTGCGGAGCCGCGGGTTGCTGCAGGGCTTGGCCACCGGGACCAATTGGGTGTTCCGCGACGAGAGCGCGCACATTGATTTTGCGCTCGAAGTGATCGCGACGGTGCGCCGGGAGCGGCCGCACCTGTTCGACGGGGAGCTTGAAGGGCGTGTGAAGGAGATGATCCGCGACGCTGTGGACTGTGAAGCCAAGTTCGCCGACGACACGCTTTCGGGCGGGGTCAGCGGGTTGTCGAGCGCGTCGATGCGGCAGTATCTGGAGTACATCGCTGATCGCCGGTTGGCGGCTTTGGGCATTGCTCCGATGTATAACTCGAAGAACCCGTTCGACTTCATGGAACTGCAGGATGTGCAGGAGTTGACGAACTTCTTCGAACGCCGGGTGAGCTCCTATCAGGTGGCGATCACCGGCGAAGTGAATTTCGCGGAAGAGTTCTAAAGTTCGCTTGGTGCGAGGGCGGCCCCGGCTGGGAAACTGGCCGGGGCCGTTTTTATTAGTGGGGTGGAGTTATTTTTCGTGCGTGAGGGCGCGGACAGCGTCGATGGCCAGGACGGCGGCGTGCTTGGATTCGTTGGGGAGACCGTCTAACAGCTCTTCGAGTTGGGCCGCGGTCAGGGTGGCTAATTGAGGGAGTGTCTTGCCGGTGGCCCATTCGGCTAACGCAGAGCCGGCGGCGATCGACGCCGTGCAGCCCTTGGCCTGGAAAGCCGTCTGGGTGATCACACCGTCTTCCACCAGCGCGCTGAAGCGGAGTATATCGCCGCAAATGGGGTTCATCACTTCAACCTGTCGCGCAGGCCAGGGTAGTACTCCGACGCACTTGGGCTCGCGAAAGTGTTGCAAAAGTGTGGCGCTATACATGCGATAATTCCCTATCCCCGTTCTTTAATTATTGTAATCCTCCCCCATGCGCCTTGACTCGAAGACCGTTCATGCCCCTGAAATTGGGCCGGTATGGTTAAACTCGGCACCCCTTACCCTGCGGCAGATGCGCGGGAGGGTGGTATTGGTGGATTTCTGGGATTTCACGTGTGTGAATTGCATTCGCACGCTGCCTTATATTCGCGAATGGCACCGGCGGTATGAGCCGTTGGGGCTGTCGGTGATTGGCATTCACTCGCCTGAGTTTTATTTTGGCCGGGCGCCGGAGATTCTGGAGCAGGGGATTGCCGAGTTCGCACTGCCGTACCCGGTGATGCTGGACAACGACTACACGGCGTGGAAGGCGTTTGCGAACAAGTATTGGCCATCGAAGTACCTCATCGATACCGGGGGCTATATGCGCTACTTCCACGCGGGGGAAGGGGCATATGAGGAGACGGAGTTGGCGATCCAGGAACTGCTGCGGGAGCGGGACCCGGCGGTGGTGTTGCCGAAGCCGATGGCGTTGCTGCGGCCGCTGGATGGGCCTGGCGTGATGGCATTCTGCCAACCGCCGACGCCGGAGTTGTACATGGGGCACAAGCGGGGCCGGATTGCGAATGCGGGCGGGTTTGTGGAAGAGAAGGACCACACGTACACGATGGGCGCGGGGCCGATGGAGGACACGCCGGAGTTGGGTGGGGCGTGGCACTCGCTGGGGGACTGTGTACAGTCGGCTGGAGTGGCGGGTGTATGTGTGATTTATTCGGCGGCGGAGGTCAATCTGGTCGCGTCGCCGACGGGGGAAAGCGGGTTGGCGCAACTGGTTGTACGGAGGAATGGGGCGCCTGTGGGGCTGGAATGGCGGGGGGATGACATCGAGGTTCGGGGCGATGGGGAGACGGTAGTTTCCGTAACCCGGCCGCGGATGATATCGTTGATTCGCGGTAAGGAGTACGAGCAGGCTTTATTGGAAGTTTTCTGCGCTGTCCGGGGCGTACAGTTGTTTGCATTTACCTTTGGAAGTTGCCTGGAGGGCAAGGCGTGAGACGGCATGAGATCCGGGTAGTAGCGGGCGTCATTGAGCGTGACGGTTTGGTGCTGGTGGGGCAGCGCCGGGCGGGCGATCGTTTTCAGTACAAGTGGGAGTTTCCGGGCGGGAAGATTGAACCGGACGAGGACCCGAAAGAGGCGCTGGCGCGGGAGTTGCGGGAGGAGTTGGGGATTGACGCCGTGATTGGCGAGGAGATGGCGCGTTATGAGCACCAGTATCCGGGGAAAACGGCGATTCTGTTGATCTTTTTGCGGGTGCCTTCGTTCACCGGTGTGCCGGAAAACCACGTGTTCGAGAGTATTCAGTGGGTGGAACGGGACCAACTGCCCGGGATGGACTTTCTGGACGGGGATGTGGACTTTGTGCGGCGGCTGGCGCGGGGGATGTACCGGATGGCGGCGGGGCGGTAGTTAGAACGCCCTGCGGTTTACAATACCGGAAGGGGAGAACGATGGACGATACGTCACAGATTGCAGCGGGTGCGCCGGAAGCCGATGACGAGGAAGAGGGCGGGTTTCATGCCGTGCACCCGGAGCCGCACGCGCTCCCAATCCTTGTGGCGACTTCGACCGGGAGAGAGAAAAACACGCTGCGGCTGGAGTTGACCCCGATCGCTTGCTGGAAATTGAACGACGTACGGTTCGCCGTGGGCTCCTCCTTCATTTTGCCGCGGACGAAACAGGAATTTGGGCGGCTGCTGCGGCTGCGGAAAGACAACCCAGGTGCGCCGCTATCGGTGTTCGGACATGCCGATCCGGTTGGCAATGACGCCTTTAATAAAAAGCTGAGCGGAAACCGGGCGGAGGCTATTTATGCCGTCCTGGTGCGCGAGACGGCGCTGTGGGAAACGCTCTACACGTCAGCGGGCGCCAATGAAGGTTGGGGGTTGAATTCGCTGCGAACCATGCTTGAAACGCTGGGCTATGAGCCGGGGCCACCGTCGGAGTCGACCGATGAGGAGACCAGGCAAGCGATCGGCAAGTTTCAATCTGCTTCCGATTTACCAGTCGACGGGACCGCCGGGCCGCAGACACGGAAAAAACTTTTCCTGAAATACATGGACTATCTTTGCCCGGAAACTTTGGGTAAGTCCGAGTTTCTGGGCCGGGGCGAGGACCCGAAAGGCAGAGTAGACTACCAGGGGTGTGGCGAATTCAACCCGCTGCTGGTGTTCTCCAAGGCCGAGACCACGGAACTGAGCAGGGCTGAGAACCGGGTGAAACGGAACCTGCAGAACAGCGTGAACCGTCGTGTGGTGGTGCTGTTCTTCCGGCCGGGGACCTACGTTCCGGCAGCGAAGTGGCCCTGCCCGGGATCGAATGACGTGATTGGGGGATGTCAGAAACGGTTGTGGTCCGATGGGGACTCGCGACGGTCGCCACAGGAGTTGCGGCGCGAGTTTCGGACGACGGCGAACACGTTTGGCTGCCGGTTCTATCACCGGCTGACCGTCGATTCGCCGTGCGAGGGGATCCATGTGGTTTCGCCGTTTGTCTACCGGGCGGTGATCCTCTTGGGGGGCGAGGAGAGCGAGGGAGCGTCGAAGCTGGCTGGGCCGATGGTTTTGGAGGCGCGCGACGGGTCCTACAAAAGCGTGCAGCGGCTGGAAGACGCCACACGCGACGGGCAGCATCTGGTGTTTGAATTTCAATTAGAGAACGGCGAGAAAGAGTACGACTGTTACATGGCCGATCAGCCGAAGAAGTTCCGGTGGCGGGCGATTCCGAAGCGGCCGATTGCGTTGAGCGGGGGCGAGGACTAGATTTTCCCGAGGTCGGGGCGGCGGTTGATGAGGTGTTCCGCTTCCTGGTAGGCCTTCTCTTTCTCTTCGGGGGATCGGTGATCGTCATCGTCATAGTAGTAGTGGCCGCGCAGGAATATCTCTTCGGCACCTGGGCGGGTGAGAAATTCGCCGACTTGGCCGACGAGGTAGACGACGGCGCCAACGACGGCGACGATGACGCCGCTGACCTGGGAGACGCCGAAGGCGGGAGTGAACTCAACGAGAACGCCGGTCATGTAGATATCGGCACCCGTGTACTGGACGGCGGCCCAGCCCATGCTGCGGCGATCGCCGGCGTCGGCCGCCTCACTCAGGCTGAGCCAGGCGCCGCCCAGTTGCAGCGCGGCACCGGCGACACCGAGCGTTTTTCCCAGTTTGTCGACGAATTGTTTGGCGCCGGCTTCCCCGTACTTAGCGATCAGTTTTTTCGCGAGTTGATCCTTCGCGAGGCCGACACCGCCTTTGCCGATGTCGGTGATTCCCTTTGAAAAATCGACCCAATCCTTGGTGGATTTTCCGTTTTTGGTAAAGAAATAGGCGACGGTGATGGCACCACCGAGGACGCCAAGGGTGTTGCCGAGCTTGCCGGGGTCGACGCCCCTCAGGTGGTTTTTGATGAGGACTTTGCGCTCATCTTCGAGTTTCTTGGCTGCGTCGGCGTAATCTACAGCACGTTTGCGGATTTCGGAGACGTGTTTGCTCCATGCGTCGGCAAAGCGGGCGAAAAGGCCAGCCTTGACATCTCCCGTGCGTTTGAAGAAATTGGGGCCGAGGAATCCCCAGCGTGAGACGTCGGCTTCCTTGAAGTCGTCTTTCATAGCGAGGATGAGGCCGAAATTAGCGATAAACTTTGTGGCCATATCGACGACGCGCTGGCCGAAGCTGGTGATGAGTTTGGCGTCCTTGAGCTTGAGCTGGAGTTTGTCGAAGTGGGGATCGGGCTTGGCGGCGGCGAACGGATCCAGAACCTGTTCGATATCGCCGCAAGTGGGGCATTTGCATTTGGAACGTTTGGCGCCCCAGTTTGCGGCGAAGCCGAGCATGTAGGGATGGACGAACTTTTCGAAGACGGGCTGTTGGTTCAGCGTGCCGGCGAACATGCCGACGGCCTCTACGAAAAACTGGTGGGACCAGAGGCAGTGGTAGCCCTTAGGATCATCCCAACCTTCTAGGACATGGCCGCAGAGGAAGACCAGTTCGAGTTTCTTCTGATCATTTAGGATTTCGTAGAGGGGGTTGAGGGCGGCGTCGTACTTATCGGTGAGTTCTTTGAAGTAGTATTCGAAGTTCCTGCAGGAGAGGTCCCAGGTGGTGATCTGTCCATCGACGCGATTGAGGTAGTGGCGGCGGCGATCGGTGGCGAGCCAGCCGTTAATGGCTTCGCGATGGAAGAGCATGACTGCGTGCTCTTCGGATGACTTGATAAAGGCCTCGATTTTTCCGCGGGCATCGCGGGCAGATTTGATGAGGGCGTCGCACTCTTTGGCGAGTTCGAGAACTTTGGTGAAGGGGAGGACGTCGGGATCTTCGGGGACGTAAAACTGGAGGACGGGGTCGCGGCCGGAGTTATCGACCCAGATCTCCTGGACGCGGTGTTTGCTATTAGCACCGTTCTTGCCCTGCAGGGCCGCCCGCTTTTGTTTGAGGCGCTCCAGGTCCGTGTCGTAGATGAGGACGCAGGAGGTTCCTTCGGGCTTGCGGGTGGCGTAGGAGAAGGGGAAGAACTCGACGCGTTCGGTGGGATCGCCGTGGGAATCGCAGAAATGGGGGAAGCCTTTTTCGTCGGTCCATAGGAGGCCGAGGGGGTCGAAGTCGATGGTTTCGGAGAGTTCGGTATCGATGTAGACGTAGTATTCGGCGAGGGGCCAGCGGTCGGCGACGAGGAGGCGGGTGGCGCGGGAGAAGTAGACGTGGGCTTTGGCGGAGGTAACGGAGGTGCCTTTTTTCTTGCCCTCGTGGAAGGTGTCGTACTTCAGGTCGGGGAGCCAGACGACATTGATGGAAGCATCCTCTTTAGCGTTGTTGTAGAGGGTCTGCCATTCGGCCTTCTGCGCGGAATTGGAGGGGTCGATGGGGAGGCGTTTGCCGTTCTTGTGGAGTTCGGGATGACGGCGGTAGAACTCGGCATCGGCTATTTGGGCGGCTTCTCTGTCCATAGGGGCGTGGGGTGGTGAAAACTGTCGCGGTTAGAAGAGTGTAAACGGCGGGGTGGCGTTTTGCAACGGAGAACAGTCCGAATGATAGGCGTGGATTCTATTGCGGACATCTGGCGGGTTTGGCCGTGACCGGTTCGAATTGGAACTTCGTTGGATTCCAGTTCCAGTTGGTACACGTGGTGGTTTTGCCGCGGGTGCGGAGGGTGGCCATTTTGCCAGCGCTGATCGGCAGCACTTTGGTGTCGATTGTCTCGCGCCAGTTATGCGTGTTCTCGTCAATTTCAAATACCAAGTACATGTGTCCGCGGAGGAGGCGGTAGACCTGATAGTTGGTTTGGCCTACGCCGGTGCCGTAGGCGCCACCGGTGTGGATGATGAGGTCCTTGGTATCCGGCCAGACTAGCGATTTCCACTCGACGAACGGTTCGGGGGCGTGGCCGGAGGGGCCACAGCAGCTGAAGCTGCCGACGAGCCACCAATCGTCTCCCTCCTGCTTGAGAACGGCGGCGGCGTTTTCGAGGTTAAGGATGCGCTCGGTGGCCGGATCGGCATCGAGGTTCGCCGAGTGGATGGCGACATCGCCGTCGATCCTGTCGGCCAGCCACTCCCATCCAAGGACGATAGCTGCCTCCTTCTTCCGGGCTTCGTCTTTGGACGTGAGCGCGGCGAAGAGGGCTTCGGGTGTAGAGTTCAGCTTCACGCGGCGTTCGCGTCTGGCGGTGGGCTGGTCCTTGGGCAGAGGCTCCGGCGGGGACACGAGCATCATGCCCTGCGCCAGGAGTAAGATGGGCATCCACACCGCGTGGCAATTACTCCGGTAGTTTGATTTCGATGCCGCGTTCGGAGTTGAAGCGCTTGCTGGCTTCGCGATCGAGCTTGGCGAAGGTAATGCTGTCCTGCTTATGATCCGGCTGGACGTAGTGGAGCGTGTCACCTTCGGCCCAGAAGGCGACGGCCTGGCGGAGCGTGCCGTCTTTCAGCGCAAGGAGGAAGACCTTGGGCGTGCTGGGCTGGAAATTGGCGTAGGGCGTGCTGACGGCCGAGTATTCGCGCATCACCGGGTTGGCGGCCGTCTCCTGCTTATAGTCCGGGTTCATGACCAGGATGGGCGCCGGGGGTGGCGCGGCCTGCTGATTCATGATGACCACGGGTTGGGACTGCAGATACTGCGGCTGTTGGACCCATCCGCCGCCCACATAGCCGCCACCCACGTAGATCGGCCGCGCACCGGGGCGCTGCGGCATGGGGCGGCCGGCGATGCTACCGCTCAAATTCGTAATGTGGTTATTGATGGCCGGCAACTGGACCGAGGGCATCCCGGTGGAATGCTGGGGGAACTGGGGTTGGGCAACGGCCGCAACGGTGGCGATGCCGGCTAGGAGTAGAGTCCGGAGCAAAGTGGTACCTCTGCATTTGAGACTAGTTGGTCCGCCGTTTGGTTGCAAGTGAGTTTTATAATAGACCATGCCGGAACAACGTCACTCAGTTTGTGCTTTGGATTGCCCGGACGCCTGCGGATTGCTGGTGCAGGTGGAAGACGGGCGGGGAACCAAACTACGGGGGAATCCGGCGCATCCGGTGACGCGCGGGTTCCTGTGCGCCAAGGTGACCAAGTATCTGGACCGGGAGTATGCGCCCGGCCGGTTGCTCTATCCGCAGAAGCGGGTGGGCGCCAAGGGCGAGGGAAAATTTACGCGTATCTCCTGGGACGAAGCCCTGGATACGATTGCCGAACGGCTGCAGCGGGTGGCGCAGGAGTGGGGGCCGGAGGCGGTGTTGCCGTATAGCTACGCCGGGTCGATGGGGCTGTTGAACGCGAATGGAATGGACCGGCGGTTCTTCCACCGGATTGGCGCGTCGCGGCTGGACCGGACGATTTGCGCGAGCGCCGGTTCCGCGGGGCTGATGGCGACGCAGGGATTCCGGATGGGCGTGGCTCCGGAGGACTTTGTCCATTCGCGGCTGATCATCGCCTGGGGCGCGAATGTGTTGACCACGAACGTCCACCTGTGGCCGTTCATCGTGGAGGCGCGGCGGGCCGGGGCGAAGTTCATTGTGATCGACCCGCACCGGAACCGGACGGCCGTGGCGGCCGATGAGCACCTGTTCATTCATCCGGGATCGGACAAGGCGCTGGCGCTGGGGCTGCTGCATGTCATCTTCCGCGATGGGTTGGAGGATTCCGATTACATCTCGCGGTATGCGACCGGGGCCGATGAACTGCGCGGGTTAGTGCGGGACTATACGCCGGAGCGGGTGGCGGAGTGGACCGGGATCCCGGCGGAGCGGGTGGAATCATTGGCGCGGGAATATGCCAACACGCGGCCCGCGGTGATCCGGTTGAACTATGGCGTGCAGCGCAATCCCAACGGCGGGACGGCGGTGCAGACGATTGCGATGTTACCGGTAGTTACAGGCGCGTGGCGGGAGCGGGGCGGGGGAATGCAGTTATCCACTTCCCAGGCATTTGGGCTGGACCGGCCGGCGCTTGAGATGCCGGGTTTACAGAAGAAATCGGCGCTGGGGCGGGAGGCGCGGATCGTCAACATGTCTCAGTTGGGCCATGCGCTGACGGAATTGGATTCTCCGCCTGTGAAGGCGATGGTGGTGTATTGTTCGAATCCGGCGGCGGTGGCGCCCGACCAGGGACGAGTGCAGAAGGGGATGGCGCGTGAGGACCTGTTCACAGTGGTGCTGGAGCAGTTCCAGAACGATACGGCGGATTATGCCGACATCCTGTTGCCATCGACTACCTTTCTGGAACATACCGACTTATACACGGCCTACGGTCATTATTACTTACAGCTGGCGCGGCCCGCGCTGCCGGCGCCCGGGGAATGCAAGAGTAACGTAGAGGTATTCCAGTTACTGGCGCGGCGTATGGGGTTGGAAGACTCCTGCCTGTATGAGAGCGAGGATGAGATGATCCGGACGCTGCTTGCCAGCGGGCATCCGTACTTAGAGGGGATTACGCTGGAGCGGCTGGAGGCCGAGCACCACGTGCGGCTGACATTGCCCGATCCGTTTCTGCCGTTTGCCGAGGGCGGCTTTGGCGGCCCGGAGGGGCGGGCGCAGTTGGGCACGGCGGGGTTGGCGTATGTGCCGCCGCCGGAGTCGCGGCTGGGGGCGGAGAAGAGTGTTTACCCGTTGGAGATGATCTCGCCGAAAGCGCACGACGCGATGAATTCGACGTTTGGGTACCAGGACGCGCTGGACGCCGATACCGCCGTGGCCTGGCTGCATGCCGACGACGCGGCGGTACGCGGGATCGCGAATGGCGACCCGGTTCGGCTGTTCAACGACCGGGGGGAAGTGCGGGCGACGGCCGCCGTGGACGGGAAGACGGCGCCGGGCGTAGTCGCGGTTCCGGCGGTTCGTTGGCCGAGACGTAGCGCAAACAGGGCCGGACTGAATACACTGATATCGGACCGTTTGACCGATTTGGGCGGCGGCGCCACATTTTATAGCTGTCTGATACAGGTGGAACGATGCGCAGATTGACGTTGGTGCTGGCGTTGGCGGTGGTCACGCTGGCCGGGTGCAAGAAGAGCAAGAAGGACGTGCAGTATGTCGAGGAGGGCGGCTCACAGCTTTCATCGGCCGTGAACGTGGCCGACCCGAAGGCTGCCATCCAACTGCTGCGCGGGTTCCACGATGTGGAGAACAGCGCTTGGCGCTGGACCGGGCCGAAGTTCGCCGTGGCTCTGCGGCCGCCGAAAGAGGTGCCGGCCGAAGGCGCCAAACTGTTTATGGAATACGCGGTTCCAGACCTTTTCATTCAGAAGGTGCCATCGACGACGCTGACGATTTCCGTCAACGGTAAGGCGCTGGAATCGGAAACCATCAGCAAAGCCGGGAGCTTCAAACTGGAGCGCACCGTTTCGACCGATTTGCTGAAGGGCGATGTGGTGACAGTGGACTTCGCGCTGGATAAGTTTCTGGCGGCGGGAAGTGTGGACCAGCGGGAGCTGGGGTTGATTGTGAGCGCTGTTGGCCTGCGCGGCACGCCGCCGCCGGCAGCCCCGGCCGCCCCCGCGAAATGAGGGAGCGGCTGGCTGGTTTTGCCCTGGCGTGCGCGGTTTGTTTGTGGCTGTATTGGCCGGGGCTGATGACGTGGTTCGCCATGGACGACTTTGCGTGGCTGGGCCTGCGGCAGGCGGCGGGCGACGCGGGTTGGCTGGCCGTGCTGTTCTCACCGAAGGCGCAGGGGACCGTGAGGCCGTTGTCGGAACGGTTATATTTCCTGGGCTTGGAAGGGCTATTCGGGATTGAAGCGCTGCCGTTCCGGATCGTGGCGTTTGCGACGCAGTTGTTGAACCTTTGGCTGGTGATACGGCTGGTGGACCGCGTGACGGGCGTGCGCCTGGCAGGGGTGGTCGCGGCGCTGTTGTGGCTGGCGAATTCGGCGTTGGGGCTGGCCATGTCGTGGACCAGCGCATATAACCAGATCCTGTGGCCGTGCTTCCTCCTGGCCGCCTGCAGCGCGCGCTGGACGTGGCTGGAAACGGGAAGCCGACGGGCGCGCTGGGCGGAGTGGGCCTTTTTCCTGCTGGGCTTCGGGGCGCTGGAACTGCAGGTGGTGTACCCGGTGATCGCGGCGGCGTTGACGCTTCTCTACCGGCGGGAGCGTTGGCGGGACTTGCCGCCACTGTTCGCCGTAGCTGGTGCCTATGCGGTGTTTAACCGCGCCATGGCGCCGGCGCAGACGAGCACTGTCTATACCCTGTACTGGGATGGCAGTCTGTTTGCGACCTTCGGCACGTATCTGCGGATGGCGACCGGGCTATGGCGGCCGGAGTTGACGCGAGAGTATGCCGAGTGGTGGACGGCGGCGGAATACCTGGCGGCGGCGGGCGTGGCGGCGGGGTTGGGATGGATGGCGTGGCGGCGGGAGAAGTGGGGGCTGTTCGGCGTGGTGTGGTTTCTGGCCACGCTGGGGCCGATTGTGCCGTTGAAGAACCATATCTCCGACTACTACCTAACGGTGCCGGCGATAGGCCTGGCGATGGCAATGGGAGTGGTGGTGGCGCGGCGGCCGGTGTGGGCGCTGGCGCCGGTGGTAGCCTATGCGGCCGGCAGCGGGTATTGGGCGCGCCAGACGGTGAATTACAACTACGCGCGGGCAGAGCAGGGCCGGGCCCTGTTTGGCGGTGTGCAGGAGGCAATGCGGCTGCATCCGGGGAATCTGATTCTGCTGACGGCGGTGAGTTCGGAGCAGTATTGGGGCGTCATGAATGACAACCCGTTCCGGCTGGTGCCGGGCTTGAAGGTGTATCTGGCGCCGGGCGGTGAGGAGAATATCGAAAAGCACCCGGAACTGGGCGACCCGGGCCGGTATGTGCTGCCGGGGCCTGCGGCGCGGGCGGCGCTGGAGGCGGGACAAGCAGTGGTCTATTCGCCCGCCGGGGGAAAGCTGCGGAACGTCACCGGGCTGTGGCTGGGGATTGCCAAACAGCGTTGGGGGGATGAGTTGTCGCCGCTTGTCGACATGGGGCAGTCGCTGATGGCCGGGCAGTTGGACAAGGGTTGGCATCCGATTGAACAAGGGTTCCGGTGGTCGGAGGGGGTGGCGTCGTTACGGTTGGGCGCTACGGCGGAGGTACGGAGTTTGACCGTGGACGGATTCCGGGGCGGGGAAGCCGGGGCGCGCGGCGCGGTGACGATCGTAGCCGCCGTGAATGGGGTCGATGTGGGCCGATGGGTGATGCCCAAGGATGACAGTTCGCTGGCTGTAACGGTGCCGTTGCCGGAGGGGTTGGACCGCACCAAGCCGGTGCGTGTCGAGGTGCGCATTACGCCTGTGTTACGAGAGCCGGGGCCGGGGGGCAGGGAACTGGGCCTGGCATTCGGGAAAATCGGACTGCGATAGCACTTCGCGCTCAATACGCCGCCGCGTTTGGCCGATGAGTCCCAAAGCGGTTCGTAGATGTCCTTTTTGACCGAGCAGCAACGACGAGTAATGCTGGCGACGATTGCCGTGGCTTGTGGCTTGCTGAGCTGCGTCTATTTGGCTCGCCGGTACCAACTGGTGCATTCTCCTGTTTACCGGATTGGTTATGCGAACCAACCGGAACTATTCCGGCCGGAAGTGAGCGGCCAGCCGAGCGGATTTGCGGTGCGATTGATGCAGGCGGCCTCGCGCCGGTCCGGCGTGAAGCTCCAGTGGGTGTATGCGCCGGAGGGCGCCGACGAGGCGTTATTGAACGGGCGAGTGGATATCTGGCCGTACCTGCACAACAAGCAGTATTTGCAACCACGAGTCCACTTTACGCGCCCATATTTGGAGTCCGAGTACTCGGTGCTGCGTTTGGAGACAACCGCCCCGGCCGGCAGCAAAGGACCGCGCGTGGCGATCCCGACGGGCCAGTTTCACCGGTATTTGGGTGGGCGGCTGTTCCCGGGGGCGGAGTTGGTGCCCTTTGCCGGGGACCGTGAGATGCTGGCGGCCCTGTGCGGCGGGGACGCCGAATATGTCCTGATTCGTCGGGGGCGGGTCGTTCTGCTGGCAGAGGAATGGGCATCGATTTGTACGGCCCCGCTACCGCAATTGGAGCCGGTGGCAAGTCCGGAGCTGGGCATCTCGATTGCCGCGAGCGCCTCTGGGGTGGCTGCGGCGGAGGCGTTGCGCGACGGGCTCGACGAGTCGTTCGCCGAATCAACGCTGGAACACCTGGTGGGGAACTATTATCTGGACGTTGCCGTCAGCGAAACGATTCACGGGTCGGTCCAGGCCACCCGAGAGGCGAACCGGTGGTTATGGTTGGGCGTAGCCGGGCTGGGCGTGCTGCTGCTGGTGACGATCCGGGTGAGCCGCCAGGTGGCGTCTGCCAATCTGAAATTGCGCCACACGGTGGCCGAGCGGGACCGGTTGGTCAGTGAAGTTCGCAATGCCGAAACAGCCAAAACGCAGTTTGTGGCCAACATGAGCCACGAGCTGTGCACACCAATGAACGGGATTCTGGGAACGCTCGAGTTGTTGAAGGAATCGCCTATGGAGGTTGACCAGCGGGACCTCGTGCTGACAGCGACGCGGAGTAGCCGAAGTCTGTACGCGCTGTTGAAACGCCTGCTCGAGTTTTCGCAGATCGAGTCGAATCAGCTGGAATTCGAGACGAGGCCGTTTTCGGTTTCTGAGGTTTTAGAATCGTTGGCGACCTCTGCCTGCATCGCGGCGGAAGAGAAGCGGATTGGTTTCCTGCTGCGGATCGACCCGTCGGCGCCCGGGTGG
Organism: Acidobacteriota bacterium; assembly: GCA_947470805.1. Taxonomy (GTDB): domain Bacteria; phylum Acidobacteriota; class Terriglobia; order Bryobacterales; family Bryobacteraceae. The sequence continues at coordinate 82,416 of CANIVU010000011.1, forward strand.
CTGAGCGGCGATCCGCGGCGCCTGCGCGGGGTGTTGGAATGCCTGATTCAAAACGCCGTGAAGTTCACCTCGGCCGGGCGCGTCCGCGTGCGGGTGCTGCCGCCGGCGGGCACAGAGGAGTGTATCCGTATCGAGGTCGCCGATACCGGCGTGGGCATCGCACCCGAGCAGCAGGCGAGGATCTTCGAGGCGTTTGAACAGGCCGACACAAGCATGACGCGGCAATATGGCGGGCTGGGCATCGGGCTGACGATGGCGCTTCGCGTCGCCCGGCGCATGGAGGGCCGCATCGTGCTGGAAAGCACGCCGGGCGAAGGTTCGGTGTTCACCGTGCACTTGCCGGCGTCGATGCTTTGCGCCGTGCCCCCGGGCCAATCGCCATACCGTACGAATCGAGGCGGGAAAGCGGCGCAGCGGGCCGTCGTCATCCATTCCGACGCCGAGGTGCGAGGTGTCCTGCAGGAAACCATTTCCGCTACCGGGATTCGGGTGCTGGCGTTGGAGAAACTGCCGGTGGGCGGCCTGGTAGGCGACTCGATTGCGCATGTTTTCGTGGAGGAGTCCCAACTGGAGGCGCACTTCCCTTCGTGGCCGTCGAATGCGCGGGTGATCCTGCTCTATGCACGGGCCGCGACGACGCGCGCACTGATCCCGGGACGAGGCTTCCACGAGCTTGCCAGCCCATTTCTGCCTTCTGAAGTCCGTCACCTGCTTCGTGGCGGGACCTTTGCTTTTGGCGCTCCTGTAGCGGCGCCGGGACCGAGGCGCGGCAGGACCGGCGGATTCGGGCTGCAGATTCTTCTGGTCGATGACAGCCGGACGAATCTCAAGATTGCCGAACAGGTCCTGATTCGTATGGGCTGCAAGGTCAGCACGGCGGAAAACGGGCAGCAAGGGCTGGATTTGTTGGCGGTGGCCCATAGCCGCGGCGAGGTCTTCGACCTGGTGTTCATGGATTGCCAGATGCCCGTTCTCGATGGATATGAGGCAACCCGGCGGCTGCGTCATTCAGATTTCGCGTATCGTTCGATTCCGGTGATCGCCTTGACCGCGCAGATCGGACCCGGCGAACGGGCGCACTGCCTGGCCGCCGGAATGAACGATTATCTGACCAAGCCGATCTCACGCCAGGCGGTCTGGCGTCTGCTCCAGCGACATGCCTCGCGTGCCAACTCCGACATCGGTGTAGCGAATTCGGACACGTGTTCCAAAATGCGCCAGGAAGTGGACGCATTGGGGCCTTTGATTGGGGCAAATCCCGCATGAACCTTTGCTTGGGACGGATGAAGTTTGGCTAAAGAATTGGAACGATGGAGTCGATAAGACTACACGGCCAGCGTTTTCAGTAGTTTACGGATTTATTTGGGCGAAGTGGTCAGGAAATTGTTTCGCGGGTTAATTTGGCCATTGAATTGCTAACCAGTTGTGCTAGGATATATGCGAATCGAAACTAAAGCTCGGCGCAATCGTTCGGCCACCGAACGGTACGTTCAGGGTGAGACTGGTGCATCCAGTTTTGCGTTGCTGGTCAGGCTGTTCGGTGATCGACAGTCCGTGCAAAGAAATTTTGACCAGGTTTGCTCGCCGATTTCGCTTTTGAATTTTGAACCTTTTTTCTCGACCATGCGTCCATATGGTCTGAGAGTTGCAACAAAGCCCGCGCCGCCAGGCAAAGGCGAAACGAAACGCCAGCAAAAGGCGTATTACTTTGGAGCCAGTGGCGGATTGTTCACTGACTCGATTACAGAGGGTCCGGGACGCTAACAGCGTTTTTGACGTCGGACCGCTGATCACCGGAAATAACCAGCAAAAGCAATAGGGAGGGATAAAACCATGACGAATGCTGAATTGAAAGCCTACAAGAAGATTCTGGCTGCGAAAGAAGCCGAGCTCGTCGGCGCTCTGCGCAACCGCGAGGGTATCGAGATCGAAAAGAGCCCGGACGCGCTGGACGAAGTGCAGCGTGCCGCCGAGCGTGAACTCGCTATCCGCACACTCGACCGTGAGTCCAGCCTGCTGCGCAACGTCCGCGCCGCTCTGCTCCGTATCGAGGATGAATCGTATGGTGTTTGCCTCCATTGCGAAGAAGATATCAGCGTGAAGCGCCTCAATGCGGTGCCGTGGGCTCCGTACTGCATCTCCTGCCAGGAACAGTACGACGCGCACAAGATCGAAGGCGACGAAGTGTTCGACGACATGCTCGTCGGCGCGGCGTAATCGCTCTCACGATTCGAAGCGACAAGGGGCGCGGCCATTTGGCTCGCCCGCTTTTTCTTTATGCGGGGCCGATGGCGATCGCCGAGACCATACGTCCAAGGGCCTTATCGCGCCGGAACGAGTGAAATACATCCACTTCGCACATCGTACAGCGACACAGGCTGTCTATCTGCTCGAGCGGAACTCCGCTCTTCTTCAGTTGTTCGACGTTAGCGGCTGCCAGATCCACATGCGGGCGCTCCCCGCTGCGGACGGTGTGGGCGGGGAAGTGGCTGGCCACCTCTTCGCCGACTTCGAAACAGCAGGTCGCTATGCAGGGTCCCACGGCGGCCAACAGGTCCTCGGGCCGCGATCCATGCGTCCGCACCATCTCCGCCACCGTGGCCGCGGTAATCCGGGCCGCTGTTCCCCGCCACCCGGCGTGAACGGCGGCGACGCGTTTTTGCCGCGAATCGGCAATCAGGACCGGCACGCAATCGGCCGTTCTGATCTCTAGCCAAAGTTCAGGAGAGGTGGCAAGGAGTGCGTCCCCGTCGCCATGATGACCAGGTACGGTCACCGTGACAATGGTGGCGGCGTGAACCTGATGCAGGCGAGCGGTTCGGTCCGGAGCGGTCCAGGCGCCATTGTAACGGGTTCCGAAGCCGTGTTGCAGCCACGGCACCTTGTCGAGTAGCGAGGAACGGATCGGGCTCATGCCGTGTGAGCGCGGTACCAATCCATTGTCCGGCGGAGTCCTTCTTCGATCGTGAATTTCGGATCATGGCCGAGTTCGCGCTTAGCAGCCGTGGTGTCGGCCTGCGAGTCACGCACATCGCCTCCGCGGGGCGGACCGTAGTTGGCAGGCAGCGTAATGCCTTCCAGCTTCTGAATCTCTTCCCATAGGAAGTTCAAGGTATAGCGCCCGCCGTTGCCGGCGTTGAAAACCTTCCCGGATACGCCGGGCACCATCGATGCCTTGCGAACCAGCGCCGCCACGTCTTCCACATAGGTGAAGTCGCGCGATTGCTCGCCATCACCGAAGATCGTGGGCGCCTTCCGTTCCATGGCGGCCTTCATAAACAGCGACAGGACGCCGGAATACGGGCTCGATGGGTCCTGGCGCGGGCCATAGACGTTAAAGAACCGGAGCGATACCGATTCCAGCCCGAAGCAGGAGTCAAACACCGAGCCGTAATACTCACCCATCAGCTTCTGCAGCGCGTAGGGCGACTTCGGGCTGGGCGCCATCGATTCGGTCTTGGGGAGCACCAGCGTGTCTCCATACGCCGAGCTCGATGCCGCGTAGACAACGCGCCGCACGCCGCACTCTTTGGCCGCGCGATAGACGTTGAACGTCCCGTTGATGTTCACATCGTGCGATGGAACGGGGTCCTGGATAGAACGGGGAACCGACGGAATGGCGGCCAGATGATAAACAACTTCAGCGCCCGGAAAGATACGCACCAGCGCGTCGTAGTCGCGGATGTCGACCACGTGGGTTTCCACGCGATCCTTCACCTCTTCGAGATTCGAAAGGTGACCACTGTTGAGATTGTCCACCACGCCAACGGATTGCTCTCCGTTCGCCAGCAGCTCCCGCACGAGCGCGGAGCCAATGAACCCGGCGCCGCCGGTGATGATGCATTTGGGTTGCATAGTTAAAGTCCGAGCGCCTCGATCTGCGCCTCCATATGCCGGATCGATTCGTTGGAGATGGTTTCCGAGCCGAACGAAAAATCGAAGGCCTCCATCGAAATCCAGCCCTGGTAGCCGCGTTGGGCCAGGACGGACAGGACAGGCTTGAAGTCGTAGTTCCCCTTGCCGGGGTGTTTGCCGTCGAGCTCATTGACGTGCACGTGCCGAATGACCGGATAATGCCGCTCCACCAGCACCGCGTGCGGTTCGTCTTCGGCAATCGCATTGTGGCTGTCAAACATCGTTTGCACGGCGGGGCTCCCGATTTCGGCCACCCACTTGGCGGCTTCGTCGAGGGAGGTCACAACATCCGTATCGGCAGGCGGCAGCGCTTCAATAAGCAAAGTGACGCCCCGTTGTTCGGCCCAATGCCCGGCCGCGCGCATGCCATCCACATAGTTCTTCGTCGCCTCGGCTGGGGTAAGACCACCGGTCGACGTGCGCTGCTTCGGCGAACCGAAAATCATGACGCCGTTCGGCCCCAGATCGGCACAGAGATCGATCAGATCGTGTATGTGCCGCCAGCTCCGCGCGCGCAGCCCGTGGTCCGGCGTCGTCACATGCAATCCCGCCGGGGAAACCATCAACCAGTGCAGCCCAACGAATTCCAAACCCTCATCCGCGATAATGGCGCGCGTCTCACGCCGCGTGGCCGGGGTGATCGTACAAGGATCGTCGGCGAGCGTGAACGGCGCGATTTCGATGCCGGTGTAGCCGGCCTTCTTAATCGACTGGCAGGCGGCGCGGAAATCCCAGCCTTTGTAGACCTCATTGCAGATGGCGTGACGGAAACGGAAGGGCATGAAATACCAGTGTACGAGTTCTTTCTCTAATCAGAAATTCGATGGACAATCTTCACTGCCGCGCCCGGCGGATGGACGACGGCTTCGGCCGCCTGCGCGAGCGGCAAACGATGGAACAACGGATCGAGCCAGCCCCGGTCGTAGCCCCGCAAACGCGCTACGGCGAGTTCAAAATGGTGAAAGGACGCGTTCACGCTGGCCGCCAGAATGTGATTGCCAATGATCATATCCAGGCACGGCAACCGCACCTCGGCCGGTCGTGCCCCCAGCAAAATCACAACCCCCAGCCGCCGCAGCACGCGCATCGATTCGACGGCCAGCGCCGCGCTGCCGCAGGCCTCGATGACGATGTCGGCGCTGACGCCATCAAGTGTCCGCGTATAGCGAACCCCGTTGCGGATCAACAGTTGTGCCCGCTCCGAGTCCTCGTTCTCGCGCGACAGTACGGTAACCTCAAACCCGCAATTTAGCGCGCACCAGGCGGTCAAGATCCCAATCGGGCCAGCTCCTAGGACCAACACATGCCGCGGTTCACCCGGGTGCAGCCGCAACGCCAGTTCCCACGCCTTTTCCACCACGCTGGCCGGTTCCACCAGGACCGCGACATCGGTCAACTCGGTAGGCACCGGCACCAGATCGTCTTCGTGATCGACGGCGAAATCGCACAAATACCCGTGCAACCCGAAGATGCCGCGCTCGACATATTCGCCCGTCAGGCAGTTGTCGCGGCGTCCCCGGCGGCACATGGCGCAACCCGGTCCGCAGTTGCGGCGAACGAGCGGCACTACCCACTGCCCCACCTGCAGTCGGCTCACGCCACTGCCCAGCGCCTCCACCACCGCCACCGCTTCATGCCCCAAAATCAGGCCTGTCTCCCCCGCCGGCGGGGCGCCAAACTCAAACTCAGCCACGCCGCGATCCGTCCCGCAAACCCCGCACTCGATCAAGCGCAGCCGTACCTCGCCCGCCCCCGGCGCAGCCGGTTCGGCGTGGTCGGTCACGGCCAACCGCCGGGCTTCGAAATCGAGCCGGAGCGCCCGCATACTCAGGGTCGCGTGGCCACGGCGAACAGCGTCAACCCAGGCCAGGGAAGAATCGGATCCAGCCGCCGCCAAATCCACACCGTCTTGTCAAACAGCTTCAACGTAAACCGGTTCAGCCGCTGACTGCCGAACAGCTTACCGCTTACCAGCCAAGCCGCATAGGCCATCGAGTTGAATCGCTGAATCGATGTCACCTCAAGGCCCGCATCGGCGATCAGCCGGCCCAGCTCGCCTTTGTCATAACGGCGCTTATGTCCCAGCGTCCGATCCATATTGCAATAGAGCGCCTGGGAACTGGGAACGATCACCAGCAGTTTCCCCCCGGGCGCGAGCTTCGAAGCCAGGTTCTTCACCAACGCCGCCGGATCGCTAGAAAACTCCAGCACCCCTGCCGCAATCACCGTGTCAAAATCGGACGGCAATTCGGCGCATGCCTTGGCGTCTTCCGGATCCAGATTCCGGACCTGCACATTGGGCGTCCGCAGGAACCGGTTGCGCAAAGCGTGTAAATAAAGCGGATCCTTTTCGGCGGCCAGATACAGCTGCCGTTTCCCCATCATCCGCCCGACTAGATTCCCAATCCCGGCCCCAACCTCCAGCACCCGATCCCCCAGCTGCGGCCGCAACATCGCGGTCAGCCACGCCACGTACTGCGGCGTACCGGTGATGTTGTGCAGATGCCCGCGGCCGTACGGCTCCACATAGAGATCGTCGATCAGCCAGAAGTAAATGATCGCGCCCAGCGCCTTGATCCCGTCCTTCCACCCGATCTTCTTGCCCTCTTCAAACGTCCGTCCGTGGTAGCTGATCGGTACTTCGTAAATCCGCAGCTTCCGCTTGGAGGACTTCATCGTGATCTCCGGCTCGAAGCCGAAGCGATTGGAGCGGATCGGAATGCTCTTCAACAGATCGGTACGGAAAACTTTGTAGCAGGTCTCCATATCGGTCAGGTTCAAATTGCAGAACATGTTGGACAGAATGGTCAACGTCTTGTTGATCATCGAGTGCCAGAACGGCAACACGCGGGACTGCTCGGCGGCCAGATAGCGGGAGCCGAAAACGGCGTCGGCGTGGCCATCGAGCAGCGGCCGGAGCAGCCGGGAATACTCGTTCGGGTCGTACTCCAAATCGGCGTCCTGCACCAGGCAGAAGTCCCCGGTGGCGTGGGCAATGGCGGTCCGAATGGCCGCGCCCTTCCCTTCGTTGACGGGCTTCTTTATCAGCCGCATCTCCGGGTGCGCGGCCACGATGCGATCAAGAATTGCACTTGTGCCGTCGGTGGAACAGTCGTCCACCAGAATAATCTCCCGTTCGATGCCGTCCGGGAGCGGTGCTTCCATCACCTTGGCCAAGCTGGTTTCCACCACCGCCCGTTCGTTATAGACCGGGACAAGTATCGATAATCGCATGGGCTCCTTGGGCTAAACGATGCGGAACGGGCTCCGGTTGAAGGCGTAGTCGATGGCCTCCTGCGGAACCTCGTACTTGGAAATCGCGACGTTGCCGATGTAGTTGACGTCCTTAACGCCGATCGGGCTGGTGTAGAACGCATCGACGATGAGCTTCCGTGCCCAATCGAAAAACTTCACGCCCGGCGCCAGATCCGTGCCGGGCTTCACCGTATAACCCGCGAAGCTCTTATACTGCGGCGCCCGGGCGAACAACGCCTGCTCGGCGCCCTGTTCGCGGACGACCCGCTCGGCCGCAACGATGTCGTCCAGCATCGCCGTCTGCTCGGCCGCCGTGGCGGAGACAAACTCCTTGCCAGCGCGCTTTCGCATCTCGGCGTCGAACCATGACAAGCCACCGGTGAAAATCACCGCCAGTTCCTGGTTCTGGCTGCACAGCAGATCGATAAACTGCGGCGCGCCCGCGTCAACGGCGCTCCCGGAGCGATCATCGGCCGGCACCACGATCTCCGAAAGCCGCGTAATCGTCGCCCATTCGTGCGCGTTGAACTGCTTCGGCGTGTACTTGCCGCCCTTGGTGTCGGCCGCGGCGGCGCTGTGGACATGTTCAGCCGCCTGCGCGTCAAGTTCCCGCAGTGATCCGGCAACCGTCAGGCTCAATGCAATCTTTCGCAGCGCGTCACGCCGTGTGGAGGTGGAGTTAGACATTACCTTTCCTCATTTCTTCAGCCAAATGATCGGCCGCCCGCCAGGCGAACGCGTTGATGGTCAGCGTGGGATTCTTGTCGGGATTGGAGACGAAGAACCCGCCGTCCACCACATAGAGGTTCTTCACCTCATGTGCCTGGTTGAACTTGTTCAATGCCGAGTCGCGTTTGTCGTTGCCCATCCGCACGGTGCCCACTTCGTGGATAATCGTGCCGGGCGTGGAAATGCCGTCTGCCTCCCGCTGCGCCGCGCTCAACCCGGTAACCCGTCCGCCCATCCCAGTGATGATGTCGGCGAACGTCTTTTCCATGTGGCGCGCCTGCTTCCACTCATAATCGGACCATTTGAAGTGGAACTTTAGCACCGGAATGCCCCAGCGGTCGACAACGTTGCGATCGATCTCGCAGTAGCTGTGAATGTTCGGAATCATCTCGCCACGGCCGGCGAAGCCGATCGAGGCCCCGTACTCCTTCCGCGCCAATTCCTTGATGCCCTTGCCATACCCCGCCCGGCGCGCCGCGCCCTGGAACGAGCCAATGCCCGGCATCCCATAGCCGCCGCCAATCTCCACGTGATACCCGCGCGGGAAATCCAGTTGATGATGTTTGTCCCACTTCCACCACGGCATGTACAAATGCGCGCCGCCGAAGCCGTCAGTGTTGTAATGCGGCATCCCTTCCATCGCCGGTACGTAACCGTTCAACCCGAAGCCCACCGTGTCCATCAGGAACCGGCCCACCACGCCCGACGTGTTCGCCACGCCGTTCGGGAACTCCTTCGTCTTCGAGTTCAACAGAATACGGGCCGACTCGCAGGCGCTCGCCGCCAGCACCACCGCGCGGGCATGAATGACCTTTTCCCGTCGCGTGTTCTTGTCGATATAAACAACGCCCGTCGCCTTGCCATTCCCATCGGTGAGCACCTCGCGCACCATCGCGTTATCGAACACCTTCAACTTGCCCGACTTCATCGCCGGGAAAATCTCCACCTGCGAACTCGAATACGCCGACGCCGTCTGGCACCCGCGCCCGCATTGGCCGCAGTAGTGGCACGGGATGCGCCCCTTCATCGGTTCGGTCACAATCGCGCGGCGATTGGGGATACAGGCGATCCCTAACTTATCGCAAGACTTCTTAATCAGTAACTCATGCACCTTCGGCGGCGGCGGTTTCAGGAACTGCCCATTCGGCGCGCTCGGCATGTCGTTATGATTCTCGCCAGTTACTCCGACAAAGCGCTCGGCCTTGTCATAATACGGCGACATCTCTTCATAACTTACCGGCCAGTCATAGCCCAACCCGTCTTTGGAATACGGCTTGAAATCGTACGGCGAAAAACGGAACGACATTCGCCCGTAGTGGTTGGTGCGTCCGCCCAGGATGCGCGAACGGAACCAGCGGAACTCGCTGCCCTCGCCGACGGTGTACGGCTCACCGTCGAGTTCCCAACCGCCCGAGGTCGTCGAGAAGTAGCCAAACGGCTTCCCCTTGCCGAAATAGGCCGCGCCGCCGTCCTCGGCGCCCCGGTGCGGGACGTCGTAGGGCATCTGGTGCTCTTTAAATTCCTTGGCGACGTTCAGCATCGGGCCTGCTTCCAGCAGGGCACACTTGATGCCATGTTCGGTCAAAACACGAACCGTCGTACCGCCTCCGGCGCCGGAGCCGACCACGACAACGTCAAACACTTCAGGGCTGCGCTGTACCTGTGCCATTCCGACATTCTACCGCCCTTCGGGCAGCCCGGTTAAAACAGAAGCGTCTGCCGCTCGTCAGCCGACGCCGCGGCCGCCTTCGGACGAACCGGGTCCATCTCATTGCGCGCCTTCCGGATCATCTCCATCAGCCGCGCATGCGTGTCGTGAATCTCCAGCAGCAACTCGCAACGCTTGCAGCCGCCACGGATTCCGCCCCGGCCGTCATTCGGATCAAACCCCGGATGCCGGTCGCAACGCCCTTTGAAACTGACTGTTCCGAGCTTTACCATGCCAGAATTGCCAACTATCGTATCATTCTCTGCATAGATGCCGACTCCCAATGCCGTCATTGTCGCCGGGCATGCCATCTGCACCGATCCCGCTCAGCCCCTCGACGAAGCCAACTGGATCCTCCTCCCCTTCCAACGCAACGAAGTCCCCTGCTACATCGGCCACATCGAAGCCGGCGTCCGCGCCGCCGCCGCCGACCCCGATGCGCTCCTCGTCTTCACCGGCGGCTACTCCCGCCCCGGCGCCGGCCCCCGCAGCGAAGCCCAGTCCTACTACTGGATCGCCGATCACTTCGGCTGGTTCGGCCACCCCGAAGTGCGCAACCGTGCTCTCACCGAAGAGTTCGCCCGGGACTCTTATGAAAACCTGCTCTACTCCATCTGCCGCGTGCGCGAATACTCGGGCGCCTATCCCGGCCACGTCCATTTCGTAAGTTGGGAGTTCAAACGCGAACGGTTCGACTTACACCGCAGTACCATGTGCTGGCCCGCTAAACGATTCACTTACATCGGCGCCAATAACCCGCCCGACTTACAACAAGCCATCGAAGCCGAAACTCGCAACCGCAGCGCCTACGTAGCCGACCCCTACTCCAGTTCCCCGGAATTCCGCGCCAAGCGCGACGCGCGCAACCCCTACCGCCGCTCGGCCGGCTACCTGCTCCACTGCCCCGAACTCGCCCCACTCATCGAGCACGCGGGCCCGGCGTTCTACGATGGCCCTCTGCCGTGGGAATAGCAATCCGCCTGGCCGTTCTCCTCCTCCTCTTCGGCGTGCGCTACGCTTGGCGTCCCGCGCCCGCGCGCGGCCTCGCCGTCCAAATCCCGCAAACGCCCACGCCCTGCATCGATGGCGCCTCTGGCCATCGTCTCCACGTCCTCGCCAACGGCGCCGTCCAAATCGACGGCGTCACTGCCCAACTCCCCGCGACTCTGAAACAGCTCTACGCCAACCGCGCCGAACGCGTCCTCTTCCTCACCGCCGAACCCGCCACCACAATGCAAACCGTCGCCACCGTCATCGACATCGCCGCCGCACAAATCGACGTCATCGCCATCGTCCCGCCCTCGCTCGCCCACGCCACCTGCTGGACCGTCCACCAACCCGCCCGCAGCCGCGCGAGCACCCAATAGAACCCGGCCACGACTCAAAAGCCGCGCCGGTTAAATCCCAGTTAAATCACCCCCGCCAACGAGACGCCGCCCTTCCATTTCGGTGTTAATAGGTCCATGGCATCGAAGACGCAAAAGTCATTTCTCTTCCTCTATCTACTAACTTTCGCGGCCCCGGCGTTCGCCCAAACAACCACCCGCCCGGTGATCGATTCCGTCATTACCGCCAGCGCTTTCGGCGGTTACAACGCCCTCGCCGCCCCCGGCTCTTACATCGAAATCTACGGCTCCAATCTCGCCGGCACCACCCGCGGTTGGTCCACCGCCGACTTCAATGGCTCAATAGCCCCCACCTCGCTCGATGGCGTCACCGTCACCGTCAACGCCACGCCCGCCTTCGTCAATTACGTCAGCCCGCGTCAGCTAAACGTCCAGATTCCGGACACCATCCCCGCCGGCGGCGCGGTCAACGTCGTCGTCACCTATCAGGGCCAATCCAGTGCCCCGGCCTCACTCACCATCTCCGCCCAGCAGCCCGGAATCCTCGCCCCAGCCAGCTTTAAAGTGGGCGCCACCCAGTATGTTGCCGCTGTCCATTCCGACACCGGCGCCTTCGTCAGCAATGGAAACATCCCAGGCGTCGCCGCCGCTCCCGCCAAGCCCGGCGAGACGCTCATCCTCTACGGCACCGGCTTCGGCACCGTCTCGCAAACCAAAGTAGCCGGCCAAATCGCCTCCGGCGCAGCCTCTCTTTCCAGCCCCTTCACCATGACCATGGGCGGCGCCGCCACCACCGTCTCCTACGCCGGCCTCGCCCCCGGCCTCGTCGGCGTCTACCAGTTCAACGTCGTCGTCCCCCCGGCCGTCTCCTCGGGCGATGTACCGGTTGTCTACACCCTCAACGGCCTCGCCGCCACGCGCCAGACGCTCTCCATCTCCGCCTCCGCCGGCACCGTCAGTGCCCCGGGCGCGCCTACAGCCGTCTCCGCCACCAGCGGCAACGCCAGCGCCACCATCTCCTTCACCGCGCCCGGCGCCAACGGCGGCTCCGCCATCACCCGCTACACCGCCACCTGCACCGCCGCCAATAGCGCCCTCACCGGCACCGCCGCCGCCAGCCCCATCCTCGTCAGCGGCCTCTCGAACGGTGTCTCCTATCTCTGCACTGTCTCGGCCACCAACAGTGCCGGCACCGGTCCGGCCTCCGCCGGCGTCACCGTCACCCCGGTCGCCTCCACCACCGGCGGTACCGTCACCAGCACCCTCTGGATCCCCCCGGCCATTTCCGGTACCACCTTCAATCTCACCCTCGCCAAGGCCACCAAACAGTACCGTACCGGCGCCACCACCAACACCTACGGCTACAATGGCAGCGATTTCTGGGGACCCACGCTAATCATGAACAAGGGCGACAAGGTGCAGATGAACGTCACCAATAACCTCTCGGAATCCACCACCACTCACTGGCACGGCTTCCACATTCCGCCGGACACCGACGGCGGCCCGCACCAGCCCTTCGGCCCTGGCGAAACCTGGTCGCCATCCTTCGAAATCAAGAACAACGCGGGCACGTATTGGTACCACCCGCACCTCCACGAAAAGACCGCCGAACAACTCACCTACGGTGCCGGCGGCATGATCATCATCCGCGACCCCGCCGAAGCCGCGCTCACCCTGCCCCGCACCTACGGTGTTGACGACATTCCTCTCGTCCTCACCAGCCGCCGCTTCCTTACCAACAATCAATTCAACATCAACCCGGCCAACGGCGCCTACGGCGACTTCGCCCTTACTAACGGAACCCTCGACGCCCAAACCACCCTGCCCAAACAGTCCGTTCGCCTGCGCATCCTGAATGCCGAAATTGAACGCGCCTATAACCTCGGCTTCAGCGATGGCCGCACGTTCTACGTCATCGGCAACGACGGCGGTCTGCTCAACGCCCCTGTCCCCGTCACGCGCGCCAAACTCTATGTCGGCGAACGCCTCGAAATCCTTGTCGATCTCTCGAAGGACAACACCGGTGCGCAAGTCGATCTGCAGGCCTACAATGGCGGCCAGACCTTCGGCTTCCCCGGCGGCGAACCCGGAACCACCGGTGCCTTCGGCAGCCTGCTGAATAACACCACCTTCCGCGTCCTCCGCATCAACGTCGGCGCCGCAACCGCCGGCGCCATCACCGCTCTTCCCGCCAAGCTGATCGAAAACACCTACTGGACCTCCGCTGACGTCACCAACAAACGCACCGTCACCATCACCGACAAAGGGCCGGGTACCCCATTCAACTTCGACAATCTTGCCTTCGACATGGACAAGATCAATCAAACCGTCGCCCTCGACGCCGTCGAACAATGGACCATCGTCAACGACCGCGTCTTCAGCCACTCCTTCCATATCCACGACGTCCAGTTCAAAATCGTCTCTCGCAGCTCCGGCAAAATCGAAGACTATGAACAGGGCTGGAAAGATACCGTCGCCGTTCCCCTCGGCGAATCCGTTACCTTCATCGCTAAGTTCGATGACTTCGCCGACGTCGTCAATCCCTTCAGGTACCACTGTCATTTCTCCAATCATGAAGATGAAGGAATGATGGGTCAGTTCCTGGTTATTAAGAAGTAACTCCATGCGGTTCTTACTGGCCATGTTGCTAACTGCAATCGGATGGGGCGGGGAACCCGTCTCCATCCGGTTCCGGGCCGTCGCCGGTGACGCCCCTCTCCTCTGCGGCCAAAAGTACGGGGGCATCGGCGTCACCGGCTCCACCATCACCCCGCGCGATTTCCGTTTCTACATTCATGATCTGCAACTGATCAACGAACAGGGCAATCCCGTCCCCGTCGAACTCGATCAGGACGACAAATGGCAGACCGGCAACGTCACCCTCCTGGACTTTGAAAACGCCACTGGCTCCTGCCGCAACGGCTCCCCGGACATGCACACCGCCGCCACCGGCCAGGTCCCTCCCGGCAAATACCGCGGCCTCCGTTTCACCCTCGGCGTCCCGGTGGACAAGAACCACACGGACCTCATGGCCATGCCCTCACCGCTCAACCTCACGGCCCTTTCCTGGGTCTGGAACGCCGGCCGCAAGTTCGCCCGCCTGGACTTCTCCAGCACCGGGAACCCCCGCGGCTACCTGGTCCACCTCGGCAGCACCGGCTGCGTCGATGGCCGCTGCGCCTCGCCCAATCGCTTCGAAATCGCACTCCCCACCTTCGACCCCTCCCGCGATACCGTCCTCGCCGACCTCGCCGCCCTTCTCAAAAACGTCAACGTCGACGAACCCGCCAAGGACGGCGCCGGCTGCATGTCCTCGCCCGAAACGCCCGCCTGTGGGCCCATCCTCGCTAACTTCAAAACCGCCTTCTTCCGCCTGCCATGAGATACCTGCTCCTCCTCTCCCTTTCCCTCGCCGCACTGGCCCACGACGCCAACGGCCGCACCAGCGCGCCCCTCGAATCGCGGCGCATCCTGAACCCGCTAAAGCCGAACGAGCAGCGCCTCTTCAACGCCAGCGCCGTCTTCACCCGGCTCTGCTCCCAGTGCCACGGCGAAGACGGCAAATCAAAGACGAAGCAGGCCGCCACCCTGCCCACCCGCCCCACCGATCTCACCAACTACCTCATGAAGCAAATGAAGGACGGCGAGATCTTCTGGATCGTCACCAACGGCGTCGTCGGGAAGATGCCGGCATTCTCTCCGCAACTCACGGAAGAGCAGCGCTGGGAACTGGTCTTCTGGGTCCGCGAACTTCGCACCCGCCAGCTCTACAAGGAGCGCATCCAGCTCGGTACTTACAAATGGAAACTCCCTCCCGGCTTCCCCTATCCCAACGTACCTTCCACCAACCTCATGACCGCCGCCAAAGTCGAACTCGGCCGCCATCTCTTCTACGATCGCCGTCTCTCCCTCAACCAGACGCAGTCCTGCGCCACCTGCCACCAGCAGGCCCGCGCCTTCACCGACGGCAAACCGCGCGGCGTCGGCTCCACCGGCCAACACCACCCGCGCGGGTCCATGAGCCTCGTCAACGTTGCCTATAACACCGTCCTCACCTGGGCCAATCCCAACATCAGAAAACTCGAAGAACAAGCCCTCGCCCCGCTCTTTGGCGATCATCCCGTCGAGCTCGGCCTCACCGGCAAGGAAGACCTCCTGCTCTCCCGCCTCCAGGCCGACCCGTGCTACAAATCGCTCTTCCCCGCCGCCTTCCCCGAAGAAGCCAATCCCTTCACCATCGCCAATCTCACCCGTGCCATCGCCTCCTTCGAACGCACCCTCCTCTCCGGCGATTCTCCTTACGACGCCTACCGCCGCGGCGATGATCCCGATGCCATCTCCCCAGCCGCCAAGCGCGGCGAAACGCTCTTCTTCAGCGAACGCCTGGAATGTTTCCACTGCCACGGCGGCTTCAACTTCACCGGCACCCTCGACTACCTCGGCAAAGGCATCGCCGAAGCCGAGTTCCACAACAACGGTCTCTCCCTGGACGCCGGGCTTTTTGAATTCACCCGCCTCGAAGAAGACAAGGGCCGCTTCAAAGCCCCCACCCTCCGCAACATCGCCCTCACCGCTCCCTACATGCACGACGGCCGGATCAAAACGCTCGATGCCGCCATCGACCACTACCGCGCCGGCGGCGATCCAGCCAACCCCAACAGAAGCGAGTTCATCAAGCCTTTCAAGCTAACCACTGCCGAAAAGGCCGATCTCCTCGCCTTCCTCGAAAGTCTCACGGACCCCTCCATCGCTACCAACCCGCAATGGTCCGATCCCTGGCCTCCGCGCCGCAGCCGGATGACGCCGTCACCGGCGCCCGCAAGGTATCGTGAATAGGTGGAATGGCTCAATTACCATCACCTTCTCTACTTCTGGGCGGTGGCCAAAGAAGGAAGCGTCACCCGCGCCTGTGAACGTCTGCGCCTAGCGCAACCAACCATCAGCGGGCAGCTCAAGGTCCTGGAAGAAACACTCGGCGAAAAGTTGTTCGTCAAATCCGGGCGCGGCTTGGTGCTCACCGAAGTGGGCCAGGTGGTATTCCAATACGCCGAGGAGATCTTCGGCATCGGCCGTGAGTTGCAGGATGTTCTGAAGGGGCGCCCCCGCGGCCGCCCGCTCCGCCTCCTCGCCGGTATCTCCGATATGGTCCCGAAGTTGATCGCCTACCGCATCCTCCAACCCGCCCTCACAATGCCCGAGCCCGTCCAACTCGTGTGCGAAGAAGATGCCGCCGAACGCCTCCTGACGGACCTCGCAGAGCACCGCTTGGACGTTGTCCTTTCCGACGTCCCCATCACCGCCGCCACCGGCGTCAAGGCCTTCAATCACCTCCTCGGCACCTCCGCCGTCACCTGGTACGGCGCGCCCGAACTCGCCACCCGCTACCGCAAAGGTTTTCCCAACAGCCTGAACGGCGCGCCCGTTCTCCTTCCCAGTCAGGGCTCCCTCCTCCGCCGCTCGCTCGATCACTGGTTCGACGTCCGCGGCATCCGCCCCGTCGTCGCCGGCGAATTCAAGGACAGCGCGCTCATGAAAGCCTTCGGCCAGGCCGGCGCCGGTGTCTTCGCCGCCCCCAACGCCATTGCAAAAGAGATCCGCGCCCAGTACCGCTGCGGCGTGATCGGCCTGGCGGAGTCCGTCACCGAAAGCTACTACGCCATCTCCGTCGAACGGAGGCTCAAGCATCCGGCCGTCGCCGCCATCTGCGAGGCCGCCCGCGGCCAGCTGTTTGCGCACTCCGCAACACATCGGAAATAACGATTCGTTGTAGCTGAAACATCTATTTGTAGAATGAGTCGGACCGCCCTACTCTGGGAAGCGTAGGGCCACTCCACAGCGGCCCTAACATCAAAAACCGTACTGGAGTCCACTCATGCGTACCCTGCTTTTCGCCGTCAATTGCCTCGTCTTTGCCGGTCTTCCGGCCGCCGCCCTGGAAAAGGAAATGGTCGGCAAGATCGTCCAATCGGCCCAGAATATCGCCCGCGACGCCAACAGCATCAACCAGTCGCTGAAGACGAAGAAGTTCGACGCCGCCACCGTCACCAAGAACATCGAAGCCATGGAAGCCGACATCGCTGCTCTGCACGAAGTCGTCAGCAAATTTGAGGCCACCAACCCCACCTTCAGCGATCGGGATCGCGCCGACTGGAAGCTTCTCAAGGACAAGGTCCAACTCATCGAGATCATGCACGGACAGAAGAAGAAGCTCGCCGCCGAAGACTTCGCCAAGAACCGTTCGCTGGTCCGCGCTCATGCCACCGGTTTGGCGATGCGTGCGAAACGGCTCCAGGCAACGGCTGAAAAGCTCAGCCGCGGCTGATCCCGTCGCCACCCGCCCCGTCTGCGAGGAAGATCCAATGAAAAAGAAAAAAGCACCTGTCGCCCCACCGCTCCCTGCACATGCCGACATTGCAGCCCTGGCGCACTCCTACTGGGAGGCGGAGGGCTGCCCGGAGGGCGCCGAGTGGCGCCACTGGCTGCAAGCCGAAGCCGCGCTCAGCGCCACCCCAAAGTCCGATCCCAAAGGAAGCGAATGAAACCCTCGCTGTTGCTGTTATCCACCCTCGTCTGCTTCGGCGGTCCCCAGTTGCGGGACTTCAGCCGCCTCTATCAATCGCTCGTTGAACGCGTGGACCCGGCGGTGGTGCAAGTCGTCACCACCGGGTTCTCCCCCTCCGGCGATGGCACGCCCGTCCTCAGCGCCAAACGCGGAACCGGCTCCGGCGTGCTGGTCGATGCCGGTGGCTACATTGTCACCAACGCGCACGTCGTGGGCGAAGTACGCCGCGTCCAGGTGCTCCTGCCGCTCCTCACCGAGGAGCGGCGCCGCCCGGGTGCCCGTCTCAAACCCGGCGGGAAACTCGTCCCCGCCGAAGTGGTCGGTCTGGACCGCGAAACCGACATCGCTGTCCTCAAAATCGGCGGCGACGGCTACCCCTTCCTCCCCTTCGCCGATTCCGATCTCCTCCGCCAGGGCCAGCTCGTCTTCGCCTTCGGCAGCCCCTACGGCCTCGACAATTCGGTCACCATGGGCGTCATCAGTTCGGTCTCCCGGCAGGTCCGCGCCGAGGACCCAATGGCCTACATCCAAACCGACGCCTCCATCAATCCAGGCAATAGCGGCGGCCCGCTCGTCGATGCCGACGGCGCCATCGCCGGCATCAACACCTTCATCCTCTCCCGCTCCGGCGGTCACGAAGGCGTCGGCTTCGCCGCCCCGGCCAACATCGTGAAACTCGTCTACGAACAGATTCGCGCCGATGGCCGCGTGCGCCGTGGCCAGATCGGCGTCCTGCCCCAAACCATCACGCCCGACCTCGCCGCCGCGCTGAAACTGTCCACCGATTGGGGCGTCATCCTCGCCGACGTCACGCCCGGCGGCGCCGCCGAATCGGCCGGCCTGCGTGTCAATGACATCATCCTCCGCGCCGATGGCAAGGTCCTCGAAACCGCTCGCCAGTTCGGTGCCGCCATCTACCAGAAGGCCGGCAAGCAGATGGAAGTAGAGATCCTCCGTGGCGATCAACCGCTGACCTTCCAAGTCGCCGTGCTCGAACGGCCCAAGGATCCGGACCGCATCCTGTCTCTGGTCCGCGGAGACAGCAACGCCGTCCCGCAGTTGGGCATCCTGGCCGTCGATCTCGACGCGCGCGTCACCCCGCTGCTCCCGTCCCTTCGCCGCCTCTCCGGTGTCGTCGTTGCCGGGATCGTCATCCAGATCAGAGGTGCCGAAGACGTCCTCCACGCCGGCGACGTGATCTATTCCATCAACGGCCAGTCCATCCACTCGCTAGCCGAACTGAAGACCGCGGCCGCCACGCTCCGCCACGGTCAACCAGTGGCCCTCTACGTGGAGCGTCTCGGCCAACTCCAGTACCTGCTACTCGAAGCCGAGTAACTCACCGGCGGGCGGCTGCCGGCAGCATCGCCAGCGCCAGCCGCCCCGCCAACACACACACGAAAGTGAATGCCAACGGCATCGTGTAACTCCCCGTCGCCGCCCACAGCACCGAGAGCAGGGAAGGGAACCACGTCTGCCCCACCGTGTTCACCGGCACAATCACCCCCATTACCCGGCCCAACGATTTCCCGCCGTAAAAATCAGTCGCCAGCAACGGCACCATCAGCGAATCCGAACTGATCCCCAGCCCAAACAAGAAACCAAAAACATACGGCACCACCGGCCGGTCCAACCACAGCAGCAACGGCATGCTTCCCGCCATCAGCGCGAACGCCACCGTGATCACCTGCCGCTTCGGAAACCGCTCCGCCCCCCAGGCAAACAGGAATCGCCCTGCCGCGCCCGCCGTCAACATCGCCATCAACGTCCACCCGAACACCGCGTCCAACCGGGCCTGTTCACTGAACCCAGCCTCCCGGAAGATCAGCTTCAAATGCTGGCTCACGCCCCCAATCCCGGCAATCGAAATCGTACTGCCCAGCAGCAACAACCAAAACGGCCGGTCCCACCGGAACACCGGTTCCCCGTCAACCTCCTCCGCCGTCTGCACCCGCACATCCGGCAGCCCGAACAACGCCACCGGAACCGCCAACAACATCACCGCGCCCATCGCCAATAACGCCCCCCGGAACCCCAGCGCCCCCGTCAACGGCCGCGCCAACAGCGCCACCGACACCGCCCCCAACGCGCTGATCCCAAAAAACGCCACCGCGAACGCCCGCCCGCGCCGCAACCCGAAGACCTCGGAGAGCAGGATCTGATGCGCCAGCGGCCCGGCAAACGTCCACCCGGCCATGTACAAAACCCACACCGCGTAGTAGCCAACCAGCCCGCCACCCATCACGCCGAACCCCGCCATTGCCGCCGCGCACACCGGTGCCCCGCAAACGATCCCCCACTTCGGCGGCACCCGCGGCACCAGCCACGGCCCCGCCACCAGCGTCACAAATGTGCCCACCGGCAGCCCCAGCATCATCGCCGCGCGCGACCAGCCGTAGGCCGCCTCAAAGTAGTCGTAGAAGAACGGAATCCCGTAGTAGGGAATCCCCACGATCAAGCCCAGAATCAGGCTCGACGCCAGCGCCACGCTCCACGGCACGCTAATCCCGCAGGAACCGCGCCGACTCCTCCGGCGGCGTCGGATTGATAAAGAACCCCGTCCCCCACTCGAAACCCGCCACTCGCGTCAGTTTCGGAATAATCTCCACGTGCCAGTGGTAGTGCGAATACCCCGGCTCCTGCACCGGCGCCGTATGGATGATCAAGTTGTACGCCGGCCGCTCCAACACCCGGTCCATCTTCTTCAACACCGACTTCAACATCCACGCCAGGTTA
Source organism: Acidobacteriota bacterium (assembly GCA_947470805.1). Lineage (GTDB taxonomy): Bacteria > Acidobacteriota > Terriglobia > Bryobacterales > Bryobacteraceae. The sequence goes on from CANIVU010000011.1 coordinate 102,667, forward strand.
TACACCTCCCGCTCCTGAATATTCTCGAAATGAGAATCGTGCCGGAACGGAATAATCCACGTCTCAAACGGGAACCGCGACGCGAACGGACAAGTAGCCAGAAACTCCTCCGTCTGCAACACCACCCGCTCCCCATCCCGCACCTCCTGCCGCAAAATATCGCAGTACACGCAGCGCTCTTTAAAGTCGAAATACTTCCGCGCCCCGTCCAGTTCCTCCTGCGCCCGCTTCGGCACCACCGGCAACGCGATGATCTGCGAGTGCGGATGCTCCAGGCTCGACCCGGCCGCCTCCCCGTGGTTCTTGAACAACATCACGTACCGCAACCGCCGGTCTTTTTTCAGGTCCACCACGCGGTCCCGGAACGCCCAGATCAACTCCGCCACCTGGCGCTCTTCCATTTCCGCCAGAGTCTTCATGTGGTCCGGACTTTCGATCACCACCTCATGCGCGCCCACGCCATTCATCCGGTCGTAAAGCCCCTCGCCCTGCCGGTCCAGGTCGCCCTCCACCCGCAGGGCAGGGAACTTGTTCGGCACCACCCGCAGGCTCCAGCGCGAATTGCCGCGCAGCCCCTCCGTCGAATAGGCCAACACCTCCGGCGGCGTCTTGTCCTCGTTGCCGGGGCAGAACGGGCAGAACCGCGCCCCGGTCACCAGCACGCTCTCCTGTTTGAAGTCCGAAGGACGGCGCGCGCGGTCGGTGCTGATAATCACCCAGCGCCCAGTGATCGGATCCTTGCGTAATTCAGGCATGAACCCCCTATTATAGAGATCAAACCGGCAACCGCCCGCCCAGGGCATAGACATCCCTGTGGTACTCCACCTTCTCCGTCTCGCCGATCAGCACCGTCAACACGTCGAACCGCACCCCCATCTCCAACATCTCCGCCCGCTTGATCCACGCCCGCGCCGCCTGCCCAATATGCCAGGCTTTCTCCGCATCCACCGCCCGCAACGGATGGCTCACCTCGTCCGACGCCCGCGTCTTCACCTCGACAATCACCAGCGTCTCCCCATCCACCGCCACCATGTCGATCTCCAGCTTCCGCATCGGGTGCCGGTAGTTCCGCGCCACCACCCGCCAACCCATCTCCTGCTCCACAAAACGATGCGCCAGGTCCTCCCCGCGCCGCGCCAAGGCCATGTGCGGCGCTTCGTGCCGCTGCCGCCCCGCGTGCCGCATCAGGTCCAGCAAGGGCGTAATCGAAAAATGCGAGGTCCGGCTCACACTCTATGAGTGGGCGCCGCGCCGGAAAATTCTCACTCCGGCGACTTCACAACCTCCAAAAAAGCGCGCGCCGCGTGGCTCAACGCCCGCCGCTTCGGCGTCACCAGATGCACCTTCCGCTCCACGTTCAACTCCTCAATCCGCACTTCACACAACAACCCCTTCTCCACTTCCTGCTCCACGCACATCTTCGGCAGGAACGACACGCCCTCATTGCGCGCCACCATCCGGCGAATCGTCTCCACCGTCGGCATCTCCACGTCCATGTTCAACGGTACCCGCTGCCGCTGAAACTCCCGCAAAACAATCTCCCGATAAGGAGACAAGACGTTATGCGCGATAAACGTCTCCATCCCCAGTTCGCTAATCGATACCGTCCCGCGCTGCGCAAACCGGTGCTCCGGGCTCACTACAAACGCCAGATGGTCCGTATAGATCACCTGCGAATGCAGCCGCTCATCCTGCGGGTCGTAGCTGATCACGCCCAACTCCAACTCCCCATCAATCAACTGCCCCGGAATCTTGCTCGATAAACTCCGCCGCACCCGTACCTTCACCTTCGGATACAGCCGCCGATAATTCACGATGTGCTGCAGCAAATACAGCGAAGTCGACTCATTCGCCCCCACAATCAACACGCCCGCCGAGTTGTCCCGCATCTCCGCCAGCGAATTGGCCATCTCCAATTCCAAATTCTCGAACCGCCGCGAAAAGTCGAAAACAATCTTCCCCGCATCCGTCAACAACAGCTCTTTCCCCGAACGGTCAATCAGCCGCTCCCCCAACTCTGCCTCCAACCGCTGCACCGCCAACGACACCGCCGGCTGCGTCCGCAACAACTTCTCCGCCGCCCGCGAAAAACTCTTCTCCGTCGCCACCGTCTGAAACACCTTCAACGAATGCAGTTCCATCCTTATCCGACGCTCCCTTCGGATAAGCCAAGTTTATACCATTAGCTTTGCTTATCGGTATGGCTAGTCGAATAAATTTGCTAAATCTGTATTGCACTCCGATAATAAAAAAATCAATCTGCCGGGAAGTCGGCCTACCCGCCGCTCCCTGTGGACTACATCGCGGAGGCAACAACCATGAGTCAGCGAGTATACATTTTCGATACCACGTTGCGTGACGGAGAACAGTCCCCGGGCTGTTCCATGACAGTACCTGAGAAGCTCAAGATGGCGGCCAAACTGGTCGACCTCGGCGTCGACATCATGGAGGCCGGCTTCCCCATTGCCTCCATCGGTGACTTCGAAGCCGTCGAAGCCGTCTCCAAGGAGTTCAGCGAAATGCAGGTCGCGGCGCTCGCGCGCTGCACCAAGCTGGACATCGATCGTGCGGCCGAAGCGCTCAAACACACCAAGCGCCCGCGCATCCACACGTTCATGGCGACCAGCGACATCCACCTCCAGTTCAAGTTGAAGAAATCGCGCGAACAGGTTCTGGAAGAAGTAGTTAAGTCCGTGACACTGGCGCGGACATACTGCGACGATGTCGAATTCTCCGCCGAAGACGCCGCCCGCACGGATCCTGATTATCTCGAACAGGTCTCCAAAGCCGCCGTCGCCGCCGGTGCCCGCACCATCAACCTGCCGGACACCGTGGGCTACTCCATCCCCAGCGAATACTCGGCCCTGATCGGCCGCATCTGCAAGGCGCTCGGCGATACGGCCATCGTCTCCGTCCACTGCCACGACGATCTCGGCCTGGCCGTCGCCAACTCGCTCGCCGCCATCGAAGCCGGCGCCCGCCAGATCGAATGCACCATCAACGGCATCGGTGAACGGGCCGGCAACTGCTCGCTCGAAGAGATCGTCATGATCCTCAAAACCCGTGGCGACAAGCTCCCGTACTACACCAACATCAATACGGAACACCTCTTCGCCGCCAGCCAGACGTTGAGCTCGGTCATCACCTTCGGCCCCCAGCCCAATAAAGCGATCGTCGGTGAAAACGCCTTCGCCCACGAAGCCGGCATCCACCAGGACGGCTACCTGAAGAACAAGTCCACCTACGAGATCATCGACCCCAAAACCGTCGGCGTCCCCCAAGGTAAACTGGTTCTCGGCAAGCATAGCGGCCGCCACGCGCTGAAAGACCGTTGCTCGGATCTGGGTTTTGAACTCACCAAGGAAGAGCTCGATTTCGTCTATCACGGCTTCTGCGAACTGGCCGACCGCGTGAAAGGTGTCCGCAACGACGCCATCGCCAACATCTGCCGCGAAGCCAAGAAAGCACAGGGTGTCAGCGCCTAACCGCGTAGCGCCTAATCAAGTAAGGATTCCATGCAACTCAACGTACTCACTGTCCCCGGTGACGGTATCGGCACCGAAGTAACCCGCGAAGCGGTCAAGGTCCTCGAAAAGGTCGTCTCCAAGTACGGCCACTCGCTCAAACTCACCGACGCGCTCCTCGGCGGCATCGCCATCCACCAGACCGGCTCCCCCTTTCCCGACGACACTGCCCGCAAGGCCCTCGATGCCGACGCCACCCTCATGGGCGCCGTCGGCCTCCCGGAGTTCGACAACGCGCCCCCCGAAAAGCGCCCCGAAAAAGGCCTCCTCGGCATTCGCAAGATCCTCGGTGTCTACGCCAACCTTCGCCCCGTGAAGGCCTGGCCGGCGTTGATCGAATCTTCCCCGCTCAAGAACCACATCGTCGAAGGCGTGGACATGATCATCGTCCGCGAACTCAACGGCGGCATCTACTACGGCACCCCCCGCGGCATCGAAGGCTCCGGCGACACGGAACGTGGCACCAACACCATGACCTACACCCGCGCCGAAATCGCCCGCATCACCCGCATGGGCTTCCACCTCGCCCGCGGCCGTAAGAAGAAACTGACCTCCGTAGACAAGTCGAACGTTCTCGAAACCTCGCAGCTTTGGCGTCGCGTGGTCAACGAAATCGCCCCCGAATTCCCCGACGTCGAACTCGAGCACATCCTGGTCGACAACTGCGCCATGCAGCTCATCCTCCGCCCCAAGCAGTTCGACGTGGTGGTGATGGAGAACATGTTCGGCGACATCCTGAGCGACGAAGGTGCCGTGCTCGCCGGCTCCATCGGCATGCTCCCCAGCGCCTCCATCGGCGAACGCAAGCCCAACGGCGCCTTCGTCGGGCTGTACGAACCCGTCCACGGTTCGGCCCCCGACATCGCCGGCCAGAACAAGGCCAACCCGCTCGGCGCCATCGGCTCCGTCAGCGCCATGCTCGAATACAGCTTCGGCCTGAAGGAAGAAGCCGCCGCCGTCAACGCCGCCATGGAAGCCGTTCTCAACAGTGGCCGCGTCACCGCGGACCTCAAGCCGAAAGGCACCCCCGCCACCACATCTGAAGTAGGAGACGCTGTCGCCAATGCCATCTAAGCCCCGCACAATCATCGAAAAGGTGTGGGATAACCACATCGTCGCCGAACGCGAAGGCGCCCCGTCGCTGCTCTTCATCGACCTGCACCTCGTCCACGAAGTCACCTCGCCCCAGGCCTTCAGCGGCCTCCGCCAGCGGGGTGTCAAGGTTCGCCGTCCGGACTTGACCTTCTGCACCGTCGATCACTCCACCCCCACCACGCCGCGCAGCCTGCCCATCGTCGATCCCATCGCCGCCACGCAGGTCGCCCAGCTCGAAAAGAACGCCCAGGAATTCGGCATCCCCTACTTCGGTTTCCAGAACCGCGATCAGGGCATCGTCCACGTCATCGGACCGGAAAACGGCCTCACCCAACCGGGCATGACCGTCGTCTGCGGCGACTCCCACACCGCCACCCACGGCGCGTTCGGCGCCTTGGCCTTCGGCATCGGGACCTCCGAAGTCGAAATGGTGCTCGCCAGCCAGACGCTGCTCCAAAAGAAGTCGAAGTCGTATGAAGTCCGCGTCGAAGGCACGCTGAAACCCGGCGTCACTGCCAAGGACATCATCCTCGCCCTCTGCGCCAAAATCGGCATCGGCGGCGGCACCGGCTGCGTGTTTGAATACACCGGCTCGGCCATCCGCGCCCTGTCCATGGAAGAGCGCATGACCGTCTGCAACATGTCCATCGAAGCCGGCGCCCGCGCCGGTCTGGTGGCTCCGGACGAAAAGACGTTCGAATATCTCAAGGGTCGCCGCTTCGCACCGAAGGGCGAAAAGTGGGATGAAGCCGTCGCCAAGTGGAAGGAACTCGTCACCGACGAAGGCGCCACCTACGACCACTCCATCTTGATCGATGCCGACTCGCTCGAACCCATGATCACCTTCGGCACCAACCCCGGCATGGGCATGGCCATTAGCGCCAACGTCCCGGACCCGGCTAACGTGACCGATTCGCTCGAACGCGAGTCGCTCCGCAAAGCCCTCGTCTACATGGGCCTCCAAGCCGGTCAGCCCATCGCCGGCCAGAAGATCGATGTGGTCTTCGTCGGCTCCTGCACCAACTCGCGCATGTCGGACCTCCGCGCCGCCGCGGGCGTCCTCAAAGGTCGCAAGGTCTCCCCCAGCGTCCGGACGATGATCGTCCCCGGTTCGCAGGAGATCAAGCGCCAGGCCGAAGCGGAAGGCTTGGACCAGATCTTCAAGGATGCCGGCGCCGAATGGCGCGAAGCCGGTTGCTCCATGTGCATCGCCATGAACGGGGATCAACTCACCCCCGGTCAGTACAGCGTGTCCACTTCTAACCGCAACTTCGAAGGCCGCCAGGGCAAGGGCGGGCGCACGTTCCTGGCCAGCCCGCAAACCGCGGCAGCTTCGGCCATCATGGGCGTCGTCACCGACGTTCGGACCCTCGCCTAGAAAGGAATCGCACGATGAAATTTGAATCCACAGTTACGCAGATCCAGGCCGATAACATCGACACGGATCAGATCATTCCCGCGCGCTTCCTGAAGACCATCAGCAAGGACGGCTTGGGCGACCAGCTCTTCTTCGACTGGCGCTACAACGCCGACGGTTCGCACAAAGCCGACTTCATCCTCAACACCGACAAAGCCAAGGCCTCCAAGGTCCTCTTCGCCGGCGACAACTTCGGCTGCGGCTCCTCCCGCGAACACGCCCCGTGGGCCCTCACCCAGTACGGCTTTCAAGCGGTCATCTCCACCAGCTTCGCCGACATCTTCAAGCAGAACTCGCTCAAGAACCGCCTGCTGCCGCTCGTCGTCAGCAAGGAAGTTCACCAGCAACTGCGCGAAGCCCTGGAAGCCATCCCCGACCTCCAGGTCTCTGTCGACGTCGAAACCCAGACCTTCACCTGGCCCGGTGGCCCCGCGGTCACCTTCACCATCGACGCCTTCGCCAAGCATTGCCTGCTCGCCGGTGTCGATGAAATCGGCTATGTGCTCCAGCACGAAGCCGAAATCGCCGCCTACGAAGCCAAGCGTTTCAGCACCCTGAACACGCTCGCCAGCTAGCATTCGCCGCAAACCAAACGGCCCGCTCTGTGCAAACAGGCGGGCCTTTTTCCTTTCCAGGAAGGACTTCGCCTATACTTGAGTTCATCATAATGCCCACGGAAAGCCGTTCCCTCGGCCGCCGCGATGCTCTGACACTTCTCGCAGTCGCCTTCGTCCTCTCTCGCCTCTTCTACTTCTTCCTCGGTGTCCGGTTTGATGAGGTTCCCCTCGAGTTCTACAACCAATACATAGACCCTCTCCTCCTCCGCAACGATCTCTGGACCAGCCTCTACTACCTCAAAGAGCAGCCTCCGCTGTACAATCTCTTCCTCGGCCTCGTCGTTCAGCTGTTTCCCGCACACACCACCGCCGCCTTCGCCGGCGCCTATCTCGCCATCGGCCTCGCCCTCATCCTTTGCCTGTTCTCCCTCCTCGAGCGCTTCGCCGTCCCCCGGCCTCTCGCCCTCACCATCGCCCTCGTTTTCTCCTGCAACCCCGTCACCATCCTCTACGAAAACCTGCTCTTCTTCGAATACCCGATCACGTTTCTGCTCTGCCTCGCCGCACTCGCCCTGCACCGGTTCGCCACCTCCGGCCGCCGTCTGGACGCCACCGTCTTCTTCTCCTGCCTCGCCCTCATCAGCGGGATTCGGAGCATCTTCCATCTGGTCTGGTTTCTTCTGCTGGCCGCTATGGTCTTCTACGCCCTGCCCCGCTGGCGCCGCACCACCGCCACCGCCCTCATCCTCCCCGCCGCTCTTGTCTTCTTCATGTACGGCAAGAGTTTGGTCCTCTTCGGGAACTGGGTCCCCGGCGCCGATGTCTATGCCTCCGCCAACTTAGCCATCATGTCCACGCGCGCCGTTCCTCCCGCCAAACTGCAAGCCCTCATCGACTCCGGCGCCATCTCACCCGCCTACCTGAGAACCAACATCTACAACGTCAAAAACTCCCCCATCATGGACCTGGTTCCCATCCCCCCAAAGACCGGCGCCGCCGTCCTCGACGATCGGATCAAATCCAATGGCTTAGTGAATTGGAACTCCCTTTGGATGGCTGAATACGGTAAACGTCTGCGGAAAGATGCCAATGTCGTCCTCCGCCTCTACCCCATCTATTACCTCTACGCCACCCGTTACAACTTCGGTCTGGCCATCGAACCGGCCTCCCGGAATTTCCCCTTCGACGGCCGCACCGGCGCCTACGATAACGTCAAGTTCCTCGCCAAACCTCTGCAATTCTACGTCGCCCTCAGCGCCGGCAAGTTCGGTGATCAACGTCCTTGGCTCAATCTGATCCTCTACCCGGTCCTGCTTGTCTACGGCCTCTGGCTGGTCGCCAGCTGGTTCATCGCCGGTTGGAAACAACGCAAACTTCCCGACGGCCCGGCCGGGATCACCATCTTCTTCATCGTCTCCAATATCTACTTCCTCTGCGCCGCCGTCGTGTTCATTTCCGAAGCCGACCATAACCGCTACCGCGACGAAGTGTCCGCCTTATTCGCGGTCGTCCTTGGTCTCGGCCTCTCCGCGGCCTTCACTCGCTTAAAAGCCGGAAGCTATCCGTCAAACCGGTAACCCATCCCCCGCACAGTCACTAAGTGCACCGGCGCCGATGGGTCTTTTTCTATCTTCTGCCGCAGCCAGGTCATATGCACGTCCACTGTCCGCGTATTCGGCGTAGCATGGTATCCCCAAACTTCTTTCAATAAAATGTCCCGGCTCACCAACTCCCCCCGCCGTTGTGCCAAAAACCGCAGCAATTGATACTCTTTTGCCGACAGCGCCACCTCCTGCCCCTCCCGCCGCACCACCGCCGCCTTGGCGTCAATTTCGATATCTCCTATCCGTAAGTTCTCCGCCAGCGGCTCTTTCTTCGCCCGGCGTAATAATGCTTCAATCCGCGCCAGTAACTCCGGCGTATGAAACGGCTTCGGTAAATAGTCATCCGCGCCTATCTTCAGTCCCGCCACCCGGTCGTCCACCTGCCCTCGCGCCGTCAACATCAGCACCGGCGTATCTACCCCCTCGTCCCGCAGCGTCCGGCAAATCGTGAACCCGTCCATCCCCGGCAGCATCACGTCCAGCAGGATCAGGTCATACCCCGCCTGCCGCGCCGCCGCCAACCCGCTCAGCCCGTCCGCCCGGCTCTCCACCGTGAACCCCTCGGCCGTCAGCCGGTCGGTCAACGTCAGCCGCAATCCCGGTTCGTCTTCAATCATCAATAGCAGTGCCATAAGTTACTCGCAAGGTATCGTCAAAACAAATCGCGCCCCGCCCTCCGGTTTATTGCTCGCCTTCACCGAACCCCCATGCGCCCGTGCAATCCGGTCCACCAGCGCCAACCCCAAGCCGCTCCCCTTCCGCTGCTGCGCCCGGCTCTCCACGCCCCGGTAGAACGGATCGAACAGATGCGGCAGATCGGCCGGCGAAATCCCCGCCCCCCGGTCCTCCACCGTAAACACCCCATTCTCCGCCCGTATCCCCACCCACTTCCCGCCACCATGCCGCAGCGCATTCTCCACCAGGTTCCGCAACGCCACGTGCAACGCTCCCGCGTCCCCGCTCAACGTCCCGTTCGTGTACGCAATATCCCACTCGCATCCCTGCCGCTCGGCCACCGGCCGCATCTCCCGCTCCAGATTCGCCATCAGGTCGGACACCAATATTGCCCGCTTCTCCAATGGAATCCGGTCCGCCTCATACTCGCTGAACCGCAGCACCTGGTCCACCATCCCCGTCAGCCGCGTCCCCTCGTCCCGCACCAGTGCCCCGTACTCGCGCACCTTCGCCGGGTCTTTCACATACCCCCCGGCCAGGTTATCGCCCGCCGAAACAATCACCGCCAGCGGTGTCCGCAACTCATGCGAAACCCCCGCCGTGAACTCCAGTTGCAACCGCGCCAGCCTCTGGGACCGCCGCAGCGCAAACCCCACCGCTACCATCGCCATCGCCAGGAATAACAGCGTCACCCCGCTCACCGCCAGGTTCTTCACCCGCGTACGCGCCACGACGCTCTCTAAAGTCCCGTCCCGATGCGTCGCCTCCAGTCGCCAAATCCCCGGCCCCGCAAACCCGGCCCCCGGCGGCCGCCCGCCCTTCTTCTTCTTCCATCCCCCGCGCCCCGGCGGCGGCCCCGGCGGCGCTGAACCCCGGTTAATCTGCCGGAACACCGGTACCGCAACATCGCCCCTCACGGCCTCGCTGAACTTCACAACCCGAACCGAATACTCGTTCAGGTAGATCTCCCCCAACTGTTCCTTCACCAACCGCGGCAGGAATTGGTCCACAATCGTCCGCTCGTCCAACTCCAACACCACAAACCCCGTCCGCTCGTCTTCTTCCCCAAACGCCGGTCCCAACAACGCCGCCGGATCGGCGTGAATCGGACCCTCCCGCACCACCTGCTCGTTCCACCACTCCGGCACCGCCACCCCCACCATCCGCCTCTGCGCCGCGTCCCATACCTCGGCCCGCACGCCATCCTCCCCCTCCGTCGCCCGCAACACCCGCAGCAACGGCAACCCATCCTCCCCGGCTGTATAGTTGGCAATTCGCTGTTCCAAGGGCACCCCGTCCCCGCCCCGCGGCCCAACCAGCGTCGCGTGCAACTGCCCCGCCGCCCGATCCGTCTCGGCCGACACCCGTTCCAACGCCGCCGTCAGCTCCCGCGTCCGCCTCTGCTGATCGGCCTCAGCCACCTCGCTGATCCACCGGTACTGCAACCACGCCAGCGGCAACAGCGCCAGCAAAGCGCCGCCCACCAGAACGTTCACCTGCTTTTCACTCATTCGCATGGGGTGCACGTCCATTGTCAGCCATAAAGGGAACACCCGGGCGCGACCCCCTTCCGATTTAGCCAATCCTTAACCAACTTCTCCCCTCTGGCCGCGTTCAACACTGCAGAGGCTGCGAATTACCCGCCGCCCAAGCCGAAAAGCAAAGGAAATCCAAATGAAAACTCCGATCGTTCTCACCCTCCTCGCCGCCGCCGTCAGCTTCGCGCAACCCCCGGCCGCCGCCCCCGCCTTCACCGAGCTGAAGACCTACCTCAACCTTTCCGACACCCAACTCACCTCCATCACGGCGGCCAACAGTGCCGCCCGCACCGCCAATCGCGCCCTCGCCGATCAGATGCACACCAAACAGCAAACCCTCCAAACCGCCATCACCAACGGCAGTACCGACGCCGCCGCCATCGGCAAGGCAGTCCTTGAAATCGCCGCCATTCGCAAACAACTCGACGCCGCCCACACCAAACTCCGAGAACAAGCCACCAGCTTCCTCTCCGCCGATCAGAAGACAAAGCTGAAAGCCCTCGAAGACGCCGAAAAGCTCCAACCCGCCATCGGCCAGGCCCATGGGCTCGAACTCCTCGCCCAGCCCGCTAACGCCGCCGGCCGTCCGGTCTCCGGCCCCGGCATGGGCGGACCCGGTATGGGTGGTCCAGGCATGAACGGACCCGGCCCGCGCCACTTCGGAAATCGCCCCGAATAATTTTGAAATAGAGAGAGAATATTCCCTCCGGATTCACACTATGTAAATGTAAGGCGCGATTGCATCGCACCTTCACTCTCTCTCCGAAGTTCCATTCCAGTTCCAAATCCTCTCGGCCCGCCGTTTCTCCCAACGGCGGGCCTCTCCTTTTCATCCGGACCCCTTGAAAATCAATGCGCGATAGAATAACCCCAAGGAGTAACTCCCGTGCCCGAAACAATCAACCTCGATAACTACGCCGATCTCCGCGACATCTCCCGCCAATTCTGCGGCACGCTCCAATCCCAGGCCTCCGGCTACCTGGAAACCACCCGCCTCCTCTTCCGTCCCGGTGCCGTCTTCGGGCCCTATATCACCGGCAGCCACAAGGACAACCCGCGCGATGCCGCCGTCGCCTTCGCCAGCTTCAAAGCCTACTTCGCCGAAGTCGCCTCCGCCAAACCCCTGGCGCTCGACCCGGCCCTCCCCGACGCCTTCGAAATCCCCTTCGCCACCCCCGTCCTCAACCCCTTCACCTACGGTCACGAAATCACCACCCGCACCGGTCCCAAGACCGTCACCGTCTCGAGTCCCCTCCGCTGGGTCCTCAGCTTTCCCGATTTCCCCCTCGCCCGCTTCCGCGAACTCGCCGCCGCCCCCAAACGCTCCGCCGAAGAATTGAAACCCTTCGCCCTCAACTACGCCGCCCTCCACTTCGTCGTCACCCGCAACCCCCGTCTCCTGGCCCTCTTTGAAGCCCTCCGCTTCCCCATCACCTCCGAAAAAATCCCCGCCCTCGGCGATTTCCCCGTCCTCATCCTCCACGCCCCCGCCGGCGCCGTCCGCCCGCCCGACGACGTAATCGCGCAAGTCGTCAAATACTCCGGCCAAGACGCCATCGAAGAGGTGCTCGACTACGATAAGTGGGCCAACTTAACCGACCCCATCGCCGAACAATTCAAACCCGTCGGCGAATCCATGCAATTCTAATCCCCCGATGCCCGACGGTTTGATCGAAACAAACGCGGCTCCCATCCGGCGGATCACCAAGTCCGTAACCGATCTGTCGAACCCCAGTCTCGATCCGTTCATTGTGTGGCTTTCCACGGACCCGGACCCGTACTTCGCCCACGACCCCCTCCTCAAAATTGTTCTCGCCGGTGCCATCGGTTTTCGCGACGCCGCCCAGGTATCGCTCACCGTCGACGGCGCCCGCGTCATCCACCGTGTCGCGGTATTCCAATGAGAACGCCTGGCGACGGCATCGTCTATCAGTTCACCCAGTCCCCGCTTGGGGACGACGGCCTCTGCCAATCTTTTACGCTCAGCTTCGACGCCATCCCCACCGGCCGCACCAATGATCCCGGCGCCCTGCAGCTGGCCGCCATCAGCTTTCTCACCCATGCCAACCCGGTCGATCCTGGGGTCTACGATACGGAACTCCTCTCCGTCACTCTCTGGAACGGCAACATCAGCCATCCCGCTCCCCAGCCTGCGCCTCCCGCGGCTCCCTGGCCGGACATCCCCGTTTCTCCCGCCTCCTCGGTTTACGTAGCCATCGAAAAACTCGAAGCCGGCGAAAACGAAACCTTGCTAGTCCACACCAGTGCCGGCCCGCCCTTCACCGTCACCGATCCCGGTTTGCAGGCACTCGTCTGCGCTATGTTCTGCCGCTCCGTGACGTATCCCACCTTCTACCCGGATAGCAGCAACACGGTCCAAGGAGTCGAGTGTGCCATCTAGCGGGTTCGTCACTCGCGTGTCCAGTCAGTTCAACAGCACCGGCGTTTTCGTCGAAATCTTCATCGACGGCGCCCCCTACTTTACTCGCCAGCCAATCATCGCCACAATGGCGGTAGCCGCCATGCACAGCCCGGAATCAAGCCGTCGAAAAGTCGCCTTCACGGCCGACACGGACCGTTGGTTACTCCAGTTCTCTATTCTCTAACTCCAATGCTGACCCGCCGCCACTTCCTCGCCTCCCCCGCCGCCCTCGCCGCCGTCCCCACGCCAATCAACCCCCACGCCCTCTGGTACAAACAACCCGCCAAACTCTGGACCGAAGCCCTCCCCGTCGGCAACGGCCGCCTCGGCGCCATGGTCTTCGGCGGCGTCGAGTCCGAACGCCTCCAACTCAACGAAGACACCCTCTGGTCCGGCGCCCCCAAGGACTGGAACAACCCCGCCGCCAAAGCCGTCCTCCCCGAAGTCCGCCGCCTCCTCCGCCAGCAGAAATACACCGAAGCCGACGCCCTTTGTAAGAAAATGCAGGGCCCCTACAACCAGTCCTACCTCCCCCTCGCCGACCTCTATCTCCAGTTCGAAGGCCTCAACGAACCAACCAACTACCGCCGCGAACTCAACCTCGATACCGCCATCGCCACCACCACCTTCCAGTCCGGCCAAACCACCTACACCCGCGAAGTCTTTGCCAGTTTTCCCGATCAATTAATCGTCGTCCGCTGCACCGCCACCGGCCCCGATAAGCTCAACTTCTCCGCCACTCTCTCCAGTCCTCTCCGCGCCAAAACCGCCGCCGCCGGCCCCACCTCCCTCCAGCTCACCGGCAAAGCCCCCGCCAACGTCGACCCCAACTACTACCGCACCCCCAACCCCATCACCTACGACGAAGCCGAAGGCAAGGGAATGCGCTTCGCCGCCCTCCTCGACGCCAAAGCCGAAGGCGGCAAAATTACCGTCAAAGGCGACAAACTCACCGTCGAAAACGCCAAAGCCGTCATCCTCACCCTCTCCGCCGCCACAGGTTTCAAGACCTACGCCGAAGCCCCCGACAAACCAATTGAGGCCATCCTCGCCGCCGCCCGCGCTCACCAATCCGCCAAGCCCTACAACAAGCTCCGCGCCGCCCACATCGCCGATCACCAATCCCTCTTCCGCCGCGTCTCGCTCAACATCAACTCCACCTCCCGCGCCCACCTCCCCACCGACGAGCGCCTGGAGGTTTTCAAGAAATCCCCCGAAGACGACGCCCTCCACTCCCTATATTTCCAGTACGGCCGCTATCTCCTAATCGCCAGCTCCCGCCCCGGCACTCAACCCGCCAACCTCCAAGGCATCTGGAACGACAGCGTCCGCCCGCCCTGGAGCTCCAACTGGACCACCAACATCAACGTCCAGATGAACTACTGGCACGCCGAAACTGCCAACCTCTCCGAGTGCCACCAGCCGCTGTTCGATCTCACCGAGGGCCTCAGTACAAACGGCGCCAAAACCGCCCAAATCAACTACGGCGCCCGCGGCTGGGTCACCCATCACAACGCCGACATCTGGCGCCAAACCGCCCCCGTCGGCAACTTCGGTCTCGGCAGCCCCACCTGGGCCAACTGGCAGATGAGCGGCCCCTGGTTCTGCCAGCATCTCTGGGAACACTACGCCTTCACCGGCGATAAAAACTTCCTCCAAACCCGCGCCTACCCCGTCCTCAAAGGCGCCGCCGAATTCTGCCTCGATATGCTGATCGATGACGGGCAGGGAAGGTTCACCACCGCCCCGTCTTTCTCCACCGAAAATACCTTCAAAACCCCCGATGGCAAGCGCGCCGAATCCAGCGAAGGCTGCACCATGGACATCGCCCTCGTCCGCGAACTGTTCACCAACACCGCCGCCGCCGCCCAGCTGCTCAACATCGATTCCAACTTCCGCCAGACGCTGCTCGACAAGCTGCCCAAACTCCTCCCCTACCAAATCGGCAAGCACGGCCAGCTCCAGGAATGGGCTCAGGATTTCGACGAATCCGAACCCGGCCAGCGCCACATGTCCCACATGTACCCGCTCTACCCCGGCAACGAATTCACCCGCCGCCGCAACCCCGCCCAGTGGCGCGCCAGCCAGGTCTCGCTCGAACGCCGCCTCGCCGCCGGTGGTGCCTACACCGGCTGGTCCCGCGCCTGGGCCATCTGCTTCTGGGCCCGCCTGGAAAACGGTGAAAAGGCCTACGAATCCCTCTGCCGCCTGCTCGATCATTCCACCGGCCCCAACCTCTTCGACACCCACCCGGCCGGCTCCAGTTGGATCTTCCAAATCGACGGCAACTTCGGCGGCGCCGCCGGCATCGTCGAGTTCCTCCTCCAAAGCCACGAAGACGAAATCCGCCTCCTCCCCGCGCTCCCCAAAGCCTGGAAGGACGGTAGCGTCCGGGGCCTCCGCGCCCGCGGCAACATCGAAGTGGATATCACCTGGGCCAACGGCAAAGTGGTCAACTCCGCCTTCCGTTCCCCCATCGCCCAAACCATCAAAGTCGATGGCAAAACCATCCAGCTCAAACCCCAAAAGAATACGGCCGGCATCTGACCGACTTGCTATCCTGCTGGCAATGGCTAAAACGGAAAAACGGCGCATTGGCATTCATACTTCAACCAGTGGAGCGCTGTTCAACGCCGCGACAAAGGCGATCGAGTTGGGTGCGAACTGTTTTCAGATCTTCTCGGGAAGCCCGCGGACCTGGGCCGCACCCGCTCCCAAACCGGAGGCCGTCGCCAAAATGGCCGAACTCCGCGCCGCGCACGATCTGACACCCCTGGTGATTCACGCGAACTACCTGATTAACCTATGCTCGGCGGATGCGGCGAACCGGCCCAAATCGATCACCGCGTTTCGCGGAGAGTTGGAGCGCGCCGTGACGATCGGCGCGGAGTATTTGGTCGTCCATCCCGGATCGGCGAAGGATCATGAGCACCGCGATGGCGCCATCGCTGCCTTTGCCGAGGGCTTGGCGGAGGCGGCAAAAGGATTGGCCGTCGGTGGCGTCTCCATCCTGCTCGAAAACACCGCCGGCCACGGGAATCTGCTGGGCGGGGACCTGGCGGATCTCCACGCCATTCGCGAACTCGCCGCCGCCCATGTCCCCTTTCCAATCGGCTATTGTCTGGACACCTGCCACTCCTACGCGGCCGGCTACGAGATTACGACCGAAGCCGGGTTGAAGGCGTTCATCGGCGAGGCGGAGGAGACGCTAGGCCTGGAAAATGTGCCCGTTTTCCACGCCAATGATTCCAAAGGCGAGTTAGGATCCCATCTGGACCGGCATGCCAACATCGGCGAGGGCTATATTGGAATAGAGGCATTTCGACGGATTCTGAATGCGCGCCCGCTGCGCGACAAGGCCTTTATATTGGAAACGCCGATTGATAACGACGGCGATGACCAACGGAACGTCGAAGCCCTCTGGTCTTTAATCAAATAACCCACCATGCCCGAACAAGTTTATAGCCATCAGGAAATTGAATCGAAGTGGAGCGAACGCTGGGCGGCTGACCCGAAGCTCTTCGCGCCGGAAGAGAACTCCACGAAGCCGAAGTTCTACGTGCTCGAGATGTTGCCGTATCCGTCGGGCGCCCTTCACATCGGGCATGTGCGGAACTATTCAATCGGCGACGCGCTGGCTCGCTATAAGTGGATGCGCGGCTTCAACGTCCTCCACCCCATGGGCTGGGATGCCTTCGGTTTGCCCGCGGAAAACGCGGCCATCAAGAACAACCGGCAACCGGGCGAATGGACCCGCGACAACATCGAACAGATGAAGCGCCAGCACCGGCGCATGGGCTTCTCCTACGACTGGAATCGCGAAGTTTCCACCTGCGAACCCGAATACTACAAGTGGAACCAGTGGTTCTTCATCCGCATGTTCGAAAAGGGCCTCGCCTACCGCAAACAGGCCCTGCTTAACTGGTGCAACGAATGCGCCACCGTCCTCGCCAACGAACAGGTGGTCGATGGCTGCTGCTGGCGCCATGAAACCGTTCCCGTCGTCCAAAAAGAACTCACCCAGTGGTTCATCAAAATCACCGCCTACGCCGACGAGCTCCTGAAAGATATCGGCAACCTGCAAGGCGGCTGGCCGGACCGCGTCCTCGCCATGCAGACCAACTGGATCGGCAAAAGCGAAGGCGCTGAAGTCGATTTCACCCTCGAAACCGGCGAAAAAGTCCGCGTCTTCACCACCCGTGTCGACACCATCTACGGCGCAACCTGCGTCATCCTCGCCCCGGAACACGATCTGGTCAAGCAATACGTCACCGGCGAAAAAGCAGCCGAAGTGAAGGCGATGATCGACAAACGCGCCACCCAGGGGCCCGGCGACGTCGAAAAGGAAGGCATCTTCACCGGCCTCTACGCCATCAACCCCTTCAACGGCGCCCGCGTCCCCGTCTGGGTTGCCAACTTCGTTCTCACCGGCTACGGCACCGGCGCCATCATGGCCGTCCCCGCCCACGACGAACGCGACTTCGAATTCTGCACCAAATACGAAATCCCCATCGTCCCCGTCATCCGCCCGGTGGATGGTGTGCTGCCGGAGACGGTCGCCGAGTCCTTCGGCGATTACGGCATCGTCGAAAACAGCGGCCCCTGGTCCGGCCTGTCCAGCGCGGACGCCCGCAAACAAATGGCCGCACACGCCCAGTCGAACGGCTTCGGCGAAGCCGCCATTACCTTCCGAATTAAGGATTGGGGCATCTCCCGCCAGCGTTACTGGGGCACGCCCATCCCCATGGTCCACTGCGCCACCTGTGGCGTCGTGCCCGTGCCGGACGATCAACTCCCCGTCCTGCTGCCAGCTAACGTCCAGTTCACCGGAACCGGTCAGTCACCCCTCGCCGCCAGCGAAAGCTTCGTCAACACCACCTGCCCCAAATGCGGCGGTCCCGCCAAACGCGAATGCGACACCATGGACACGTTCGTTGATTCCAGTTGGTACTTCTACCGCTACTGCGATCCCCACAACGACAAAGCCCCCTTCGACCCCAAGAAAATCGCCTACTGGTTCCCCATCGATCAGTACATCGGCGGTGTCGAACACGCCATTCTTCACCTGATCTACTCCCGCTTCTGGACCAAGATGATGCGCGACATCGGTCTCATCGCAAACGATGAACCCGCCGCCCGTCTCTTCACCCAGGGCATGGTCATCAAGGACGGCGCCAAGATGTCCAAGTCAAAGGGGAACGTGGTCAGCGCCGACGACATGATGGACCAGTTCGGTGCCGACACCGGCCGCCTCTTCGAACTCTTCGCCGCCCCGCCCGAACGCGACATGGATTGGACAACGGCCGGTGCCGAAGGCGCCTATCGGTTCATCAACCGCGTCTTCAAGTTCGTCACCCGCAACGCCGATCGGCTCGACACCGGCGGCGAACCCACCGAAGCCGACCGTAAGGTGCTCCGCAAGCTCCACCAGACCATCCAGAAGATCACCAGTGACTTCGACAGCCGCTGGCACTTCAATACGTCCATCGCGGCGTTCATGGAGCTGGTGAACGAGATCTACGCCAACGAAGCCCAGCTAACCGGCCCCGCCCTGAAAGAAATCCTGGAGAAGGTGGTCCTCCTCCTGGCCCCCTTCACGCCCTACGTGTGCGAAGAGATGTGGGAGATCATGGGCCGCACCGGCCCGGTGTTCAAGCAACCCTGGCCTGAGTACAACCCCGAACTCGCCAAGAAGGACGGAGCCGAAGTGGTAGTGCAGGTGAACGGCAAACTCCGTTCGCGCATGACGGTGCCGTTCGGGACTTCGAAGGAAGATGTCGAGCGTATGGCGCTCGCCGACGAGAAGGTTGCGCCATTTGTCGAAGGCAAGCCCGTCGTGAAAGTGATCTTCGTGCCGGATAAGCTGGTGAACCTGGTCGTGAAGGGGTAGTTACTTTTCGAGGTGCCGTTGGTGTTAGGATCCCGACCGGACTGGGCGAGTAAGCAGTCGTTTATCGACAGCGGCGCTCGTTGCGGGTCCAGGACCTTTAATGAGGACGAAGCGCAGGATGAGGAAGAGAAGCTCAAAGGCGCGCTGAAGAAGGTCGGGCAAGTGGCGGAAATACCGCTTTACCGGTAGTCATCCCCGTCCATGTTCACATCATCATGAATTCCCCTTCCGAAGGCGCGGTTTCGCAGACGCAAATGGCCGATCAGATTACGGTCTTGAATAATGCCTACGCGTCCTCCGGGTTCCAGTTCACGCTGTCGTCCTACAACACCGTTGTGAACGCCAGTTGGTACACGGTGAACTACGGTTCGGCCGCGCCGTACAACCTGGGCGACACGGCGACCCACGAGATCGGACACTGGCTCGGGCTCTATCACACCTTCCAGGGCGGATGTAAGGACGGCGCCAATCAGGGGGATTTGATCACTGACACGCCAGCCGAAAAGTCGGCCACCTACGGGTGCCCGGCGTCGCGCGACTCGTGCCCGCGGAACGCGGGGTTGGATCCGATTCAGAACTTCATGGATTACACCGACGATGCGTGCATGAATCAGTTCACCCCGGTGCAGGGCACGCGAATGCGGGACCAGTGGGCGGCCTACCGGGCCGGCAAGTAAGTTCAGCGGGGGAGTGGCGAACTCTCCCATTCAATCGTGACAGCGCCTGACGTGCACACCCATGCCGTCAGGCGCTCTCCCGTTTTGGGGCTGTGACCGGCGATCTTTTCTACCGGTACGGAGACGGTTTCCGTGGTGGCGTCGTCGGTTTGGATCGTCAGCCTGGCCTGTGCCTTGTCGCGGGAGAACTTCTTGAGGACACCCGTGTAGCTGGTGAGATTGTTGCGATCACAGCCGACATTGGCCGGCGGGCGGAGGCGGCCCTGGGAAAAGGAAACGGTGGCGGTAAGAAAAATGGCGGCTAAGTAGATTGTTTTGGTTCGCATGGTCTTGATATGTGAAAAAATGCGAGCTGATATCTGTGGCGCGTCGACGCCAACACTAGGAGGGTACACCTTGAATAGACTCATTGCCATCGCAATCGGTTGCAGTTGCCTGGTTTTCGGACAGGGTCAGTCCGATGAACATCGTCCGTTTGTCATTAACGGGCATTCGTTTGCAAGCCAACAGTCCTTTGTTGAGAGCGGGGCGCGCTGCGCGTCGAAGAATTTCGCGCCGGACGAAATTGACGAGATTGACGCGAAGATGAAGCTGGACCAGAACCTGGCAAAGGCGGCGGGTACGTTCGCGGGAGTGACTGGCGGGACGATTCCCGTGTACTGGCATGTCATCAATAACGGGTCGACGACTGCCTTGGGGAACATCACAGATACACAGATCGCGTCGCAGATCGCCGTTCTGAATTCGGTGTATGCGCCAACCGGTTGGCAATTCCAACTCATTTCCACGGACCGGACGACGAATGCCACTTGGTATACGGCGACGCCGGGAACAACGGCGGAGACCCAGATGAAGAACGCGCTTCGGCTGGGTTCGGCGCAACATTTGAATATCTATTCGAATAACATGGGTGGCGGGCTGCTGGGGTGGGCGACCTTCCCCAGTGACTATGCGGCAAAACCGAAGATGGACGGCGTGGTCATCCTGTTTTCTTCACTCCCGGGTGGCACTGCCGCGCCGTATAACCTCGGCGACACGGCGACGCACGAGATCGGCCACTGGATGGGTCTGTATCACACCTTCCAGGGCGGTTGCGCGAAGAATGCGACAACGGGCGGAGATCAGGTGGCGGATACGCCGGCGGAAAAGTCGGCGGCCTTTGGTTGCCCGATCGGGCGGAACACCTGCACGACTATCGCGGGCAACGATCCGATCACAAACTTCATGGATTACACGGACGATTCCTGTATGAATACGTTTTCCGCCGGACAGGATGCGCGGATGGACTCGATGTATTCAACGTATCGTCTGAACAAGTAATTCCCGGCAGGTCGCGGCTGTGTGTAGAGGCTCTTCGCCCAGAAAGCGGAGAGCCTCTTTTAGTGTCTGCAGATCGCCGTTTGGCGGGATGGCGGGCGCTTTGGTTTGTTTGCTCAGCTTTTCCCCGGCGGCGTTGGTGGCGATGGGTAAGTGAATATAGGTGGGGACAGGCGCGTTGAGTAACTGGTGCAAGTAAATCTGCGGCGGCGTGGAGTCGAGTAAGTCCGCTCCCCGGACCACGTGGGTGATGCCTTGGGCGGCGTCATCGACAACCACGACCAACTGGTAGGCGTAGAGGCCGTCGGCGCGGCGAAGAACGAAGTCGCCGCATGCCATATCGTCCGGAACACGGAGTCGGATGGCGCGCGGTTCCCGGTCCGGCGGGATGCCATTCCGGCATGTGCCGGGGTAGCGGTCGCCAACCTCCTTCCGGGTGCAGGCGCAGGGGAAGGTGTGGGCCTTCAGAGCCTCTACGGCCGCGGCGTACAACGGGTGGCGCCGGGTCTGCCGGACGACCTCCTCGTCCCATTCCAAACCGTAGGCCTCCAACGTCTTAAGGATCAGTGTGTCGGCCCCGGGGACGCACCGGGGTTCATCGATGTCCTCAATACGGACCAGCCATTTGCCATTATGGCGGCGGGCATCGAGCCACGAGCCGACGGCGGCGACGAGCGATCCGAAGTGCAGCGGGCCGGTGGGGGAGGGCGCGAACCGGCCGCGGTAGCCGTCAGCCATCGACTTTCAGAGTTTCCTTCAGGTAGCGGAGGCTGATGGCCGCGCTCTCCTTGGGCGGGCGCTGGGGGGAGGTGTCGAGCTCGGTGGTCAGCCAGCCCTTCCAGGCAATGTTGTCCAGGTGTTTCTTCAGGCTGGGGAAATCCACGCCGCCCGAGCCCAGCGGGAAGAAGGGCGGATTAGCCATCATATCGCCCGGGCGGTCGAGGCGCGTTTTGGCCCCAGCGTAGGTCTCCGGCTTGGTGTCCTTCAGGTGGTATTCAACAACGCGATGGTTGAGCTTGAACGCCAGCGCTACTGGGTCGATACCGGCCATGGTGGTGTGGCCGGTGTCGAGTACGAATGCCACTGTCTTCGGGTCGGTATGTGTCATCACGGAGTCGATTTCGCGCTGGTTTTCGAACTGGCTCCACATGTGCGCGTGCGGCGCGAGCAGGATGCCCTCCGCCGCGGTTCGTTTTCCGAGTTGGTTGAAGGTCTCGGCGATGTGTTTGAGGTCTTCTTCCGTCGTGCCATTAGCCCGGCGGGGGCCGGAGTTGATCTTCAGATGTTTGCCGCCGAGCTGGCGGACGAAACGCGCGAGCTTGGTGTGTTCGTCCAGGATTTGAGCCCGCTTCTTCGGGTCTTCAAAGTGCATCTCCATGGGGCCGGAGTTGGAGACGGTAAGGATAAAGACGCCGATTTGCCGGGCTCGCGCGACCACGTCGGCCGGTTTGTCGATGTCGTCTTTCAGGAAGCTGAAGAACGTTTCAACGTGGCGGTAGCCAACTTCATGAGCCTCCCGCGAGGCAAGCCAGAAGTCCTTCTCCCAGCCGCCGCGGGTATTGTTGGTCACCGCGATCTGGTAGTGGGGTTTATCGGCGGCCAGGAGGGCGGGGAGGAACGGAAGGGAGAGGGCAGCGCGGCGGGTCCACATGCATGGGAACATATCACAGCTGGAAAAACCAAATTGTGTGTGACACGGTTTTAGTCGTTCCGGAGGACGTCGGCGGGGTTGAGGCGCGAAGCGCGGCGGGCCGGGAGCCACGCGGCCAAGAGAGAAATTCCGCTGAGTACCGCAATCGCCACAGCCCACGTTGTGACGTCCGTCGGTTCAACCCCAAACAGGAAGGCCGCAAGCGAACGCTGCGCCGCCAGCGAGAGCACAAGCCCAAGGCAAATACCTGCAACGGCAAGCTTTACCGCCCCGATCAGCGTCTGGCGGGCGAGATCGGCTCCCGTCGCGCCAAGCGCCAGTCGCACGCCGAATTCGTTGCGGCGTTGCTCCACAATGTAGGTCATCACCCCATAGACGCCGGCCAGGGCCAGCAGCACGGCGATGACGGAGAACACGCCCAACAAAACCGTCCGGAACCGCGGCAGCGAAATTGTGCCTGACACCATTTCTTCCAGCGTTTCAAAGCGGAGCGCCACGTCGGGCCGGTCCCGGTGAATGAGTTGGCGGACGGGTTCAGAGAGCGTAGCCGGGGCGACCTTGGTACGGAAAACCACTTGCAGCTCATCGGCATACAACGGGTGCTGCTGGTAGGGCATGTAGAGCTCGGCGATGGGGGCAGCGTCGGGCGTGCTGCTGCGGACGTCGCCGACGACGCCCACGATGGTCATCCAGACCGGCTTGTCCAGCCCGCATTGGATGCGCTTGCCCAACGGGTCCTCTTTGGGAAAGTGCTGCCGGGCGAGTGCTTCGCTGACGATGGCCACCGCCGGCGCTTCGATGCTGTCGCGAACCGTGAAGTCGCGGCCGACGCGTAGCGGAATACTCAGCGTTTGGAAGTAGTTCGCGCCGGCCAGTCGGAAGCGGGATTGCGGGAGATCGGCGGCCCGGCTGGAGGCCCAGTCTTGTTTCCCTTCGATGATGAAGGACCCGCTGGAATTGTAGGTGCCGGCGGGCACACCCATGGCGGCGGAGGCGGATTCGACGCCCGGGAGATCGGTGAGTTTAGCGGTGAGCTGCGTGAACCAGCGGGACGCCGCCTGTTGCGAGTCCTGGGCGCCGCTGGCAGGGACGGCGGCGTAGGCAACCAGAACGCCGGGCGCGCGGAAGCCGAGATCCACCTCGTTGAGCTTCAGGAAGCTCTTGAAAATCAGACCGGCCGAAAGCGCCAGCACGAAGGCCAGCGCGATCTCCGCGACGACAAGACCCCGGCGAAGGTTATTGGCGGCGCCGCTGACGATGCCGCGACCACCGCCCTGTTTAAGGGCCGACTGGATGTCGAGCCGGAGCGCCTGCCAAGCCGGGATCAGACCAAAGAGCAGCGTGGCCAGGAAAATGAGTGCGACGGTGAACGCAAGGACGCCGCCGTTAATCCCGACCTCGCCGAGCCGCGGCGTATTGGGCGGAGCGATGGCAACGAGTGCCTTGAGCCCAGCCCAGGCAAGGGCGAGACCGGTAATCGCGGAGAGCGTGGCAAGCGTCAACGATTCGGCCAGGAGCATGCGGACGATGGGCCATGACCCGGCGCCCAAAGCGGAACGCACCGCGATTTCTCGCGCCCGTCCGGCGCCCTTGGCCAGCAGGAGATTGGCGACATTGGCGCAGGCAATCAGCAGGAGAATAAGCACAGCGGCGAAAAGCGCCTGGAGTGTTTCGCGGGAGTTGGCGACGAGAGTTTCCTGGAGCGGAGTGGCCCGGAACACCTTCCGCGCATGGGATTTGGGGAACTGCTGCGCAAGGCGCTGGGCGATAGTCGCAAGTTGGGCCTGCGCGGCGTCAATCGATTGCCCGTCGCGCAAACGCCCGAGTCCTCGGTAATTATGGGCCGTTCGCGATTGGTTTTGCGGAGCCTTCGGCGCAAGGACCCAGACGCTGGTTTTGGCCGGGAACTGCTGCGCGGCTGGAATGACGCCGGTGATCGTGTAGGCGACATCGTAGAGGACGATCTGCTGGTTCAGGGCCGATTGGGGCGATCCATAGAGACGGTTCGCAAAATCGGTTGTGACAATGGCCAGAGGCGCCGTGTCGGCCGCGGTGAATCCGCGCCCAGCGGGGAAGGAGCGAATGCCGAGTACATTAAAGAAATCGGCGGAAGCGTAGACGGCGCCGGCGAATTCGGCGCCATTCCGCGTCCGGACGTTCACCTGGCCGCCATAGTAATAGGCGATGGATTCAAGCGTCGAGAGTTCCTGGGCGAGGTCCACGTAGTCGCCACCGGAAAGGGCGGAGCGCGGCGCCGTGTTGAGCGCGACAATTTTATGGGCGCCATCATAGGGGAGCGCCTGGAGGAGCACCGCGTTGACGACGCTGAAAACGGCCGTGGCCCCCGCGATGCCGAGGGCGAGGATAAGAACGGCGAGGGCTGTGAAGGCGGGGTGGCGGAGGAGGTTGCGGATAGCAAGGGCAACGTCGCGGAGCATAGTCCTCTATGTTAACTGGTATTGTCCGGACTATTTCAGGGGTGAAGTGTGGAATATTGGTGGTGAATTCGAGAAGAATGCGGCCAGGTGAAACATGTTGAGACGAAAGCTGATGATCGGTGCGTTTAACAGCTGTTCCGAGTTGCTGCCAACGGAATTCGGGTCCGTCGAGGTGCAGACGGTGAATTTCCGCGGGGAGCCGATCCCGGAGGCGACCGTTGGTTTGTTTCGCGGTCGGGAACGGTTTGGTCTGGAGAAAGTAGGCTATGGAACGTACCGGCTGGAGGTGGAGTCGCCTTTGTATTACTTTAAGCCGCGGGCGATCACGGTGGCGCAGCAGCGGACCGTGTTGCGGGTGGTGATGTCGATTGGCATGGCGTGCATCGATCCCTTCCGCCCGATTCGCGGGATGGTGGAAGGAATGCGGAAGGGCGAGGAATTGTGGGTGAAGGCGGTGCCGGCGCGTGGGGCAGGCACCGGGGAGGAGGTGCGCGTCGATGGCGGCGGAACGTTCGTCATTCCTGGCCTGCCGGCAGGGGAGTATCTGGTGCTGGTGTTGCGCGGGACCGATGTGGCGGGGACGGCGGTGGTGCGGACGTTTGATCCGGAGCATGTGGTTCGGATTGGGGTCTGAGCCGAAATGAATCGTTCGTCAAAACGGACGATCGGGTCTATACTCGCCAGTGGAGGGTACATGTTTCGTATCCACTGTTTGCTCATGCTCGCCGGGACGCTCGCCTATGCCCAAACGTCGTCCCCCAGAAAGCTCATCACCTCCATGGAGGGAAAGGATCTCTACGTCGCCTACTGCGCCTCCTGCCACGGTCTCACCGGCAAGGGCGATGGTCCGGTCTCCCCGGCCCTGAAAATACCCATGGCCGATCTCCGCACCATCGCCAAACGCAACAACGGCGCGGTCCCCAAGGAGGAACTGGAGAAAATGATCCTGGGCGAAAAAGGCTCCCGCGCCGCCCATGGCTCTGAGGATATGCCCGTCTGGGGCCCCGTCTTCCGCAAGGTCGAAAACGACCGCGACCTCGGCCTCGTCCGTGTCCGCCACCTTGTGGACTACCTCGTCTCGTTACAGCTAAAGTAACGGAACGATGCTCCGTCGAGACTGCGCCCGCCTGCTCGCCTTCGCGCCCCGGCTGAAAACCTCCCGCCTCGGGACCGTGGGAGTCCCCTTCGCCGAGCGCGTGCGCGAAGCCTGGCTCTCTAGCTGGAAGAACCAGAATCGGCCACAATCAGACGACGGCCTCACCGGCATCGGCGAATCGAAACTGCCACGTGCCGAAACCGAAGCCCGCCTGACTGCCCCTTGAAAGACAAGCTGGGTCGCCCCGCGCAGGACTTCCTCCACGACGATTCCCTCCGCGGCATCCTCCTCGCCATCTTCGTCCCCATCGTCAAACTCATCAATCCCGCCGCCCGCCCGGCCGTCACCCCAACCTGGTGAAGCCAGTGTTTCCCGCCCGCGCTCATGGCGTCGGAGGCACGCCTGGGCACCTCCCTCGGATTCCGCGTCCACAAGGTCAAGGCGCGCGATTGGGAGGACCCCATCGCCCAAGCCGCCGCCATCTGCGCTGCCATCCCCAAGGAGATGAAGGTGTGGTCATCTGGCCACAGTCGAGCGCTCCATCGCCCTGACCAACGAACTCGCAAAATCCCCTAACTACTTCGCCATCGAATCGCCAATCTCCCGCGCCGACCTCGACGGCTACCGGAAACTTCACCGTAAGCGCGCACTCCCCGTCGCCGAACATGTCGACGGCCTCGACGTCGAACTCTGGCCGCGGGAAAAGCTCATTCAATCCTGGATCCTCGCCGCCCCCAAGCTCGGCCGCTACGTCGCCGAACTCTCGCAAGAGAGCATCGTCGCCGTTGCCCCATCTGGATCGAACACTCCATCGCCATCTGCCGCATGCTGGAGGACGATTGCATGGCTGAACCCTTCACCGTGATCAACGGCCAATACAAAATCCCCGCCACACCCGGTCTCGGCGTATCTCTCGACGAACACGCCCTCGAAAAATACCGCTTCGCCTGACTAGTGGAGTTCGCGTACCCGCATGTTCCGATACCATGCGTCGCCGCCATGATGCGTCAACACAATCGGGTACTTCTTCTCCGGCTGCGCCTTCAGCTCATCCAGGTTCGCCGGCTTCGGCAAATCCGGCCGCGGCTGCGCCTGCATCGCAGCGCGAATCGCGGGCGACTCCAAATCCGCCGCCAGCACCTGCACGCCGTTCAGCCAATGCTCCACGCGCCGCCCGTTCACGACGATCTTCGCCTTGTGCCAAGTGCCCACCGGCAACGCCGGCAGGTTCTTCGGTGCCTGGAATAGATACAGCGCCCCAGTCCCGTGGCTCGGCGCAACTTTCGCATCGCCCACATTCGCGTCATCGATCAACTGCAACTCCAGCCCCAGCGCCTTCGGCACCTCCGGGTCAATGTAGCCGACGCGCGGATTCGGCCGCATGCTGAACACCAGATACTTCACGCCGCTGTTAGCGCCCTTGGCAATCTTCCAGTCGAACTCCAACTCGAAGTTCCGGTACATCCCCACGGTCGATAAATCAACCTGCGGCGAAGTCGGAATCGAGTGAATCGCGCCCTCGTCCAAATTCCACGCGTGGCCCGGAAACGTTGGCTTGCTCTGCGTGCGCCACGCCGCCGTCGACTTCCCGTCAATCAGCGTCACCCAAGGGCCCGGCTGGGCCCCCAGTGTGACGGCAAACAACAGAACGAAACTACTTTTGGTCATAGCCGCGAATCTTGCGCGCCCAGATGTTGCGGTAGCGAACCGGCTCGTTGTGATCCTGCAGCATCAACGGCTCTTCCGCGCCATGCGCCTTGAACGGCGCCACCGTGCGGTGCGCCATCGGGGCCACCACTTTCTGATGATGATGCAACATCACGCCGTTGTGCATCACGGTCACGTACGGATTCTTGACGAGCTTCTCGCCCTCAAACTTCGGCGCTTCCCAGAAAATGTCGTAGTAGTTCCAAT
Organism: Acidobacteriota bacterium; assembly: GCA_947470805.1. Classification (GTDB taxonomy): domain Bacteria; phylum Acidobacteriota; class Terriglobia; order Bryobacterales; family Bryobacteraceae. The sequence goes on from CANIVU010000011.1 coordinate 130,482, forward strand.
CGCCGCGCTTCTTGATCGCGTTCACCAACGGGGACCACTGGCCATAAATCGCGCCCGCCTGCCCATCGGCATAGGTCGGGTTTTCCCAGCTGTCCAGAACCTGAATCTCGTACCGGCTCATGACGATCACGCCGCTATTGCCGCGCATCTGCGAGTTGCCCAGAATCTCCGAAGGCGAGGCCCATTCAATGTGCAACTGCATATCACCGAACTTCTCTTTCGTGACGGCGTCACCGGCGCCAGCCGCGATTTCCATGTAGCCGTTTTCCACTTTCCAGCTCTTAGGCGCGTCCGGCCGCTTTGCCTTGAATGTCCACTGGTCGGTGTTCTTGCCGTCGAAAAGAATGATCGCGTCCGACGGCGGGTTCATCGGCAGCGCGCCCGGCGTAATCTGCTTCGGCGTGGGCCGGTCGATATCGTGGACCTTCCACTTCTGCTCCGGAATCACGGGCGTGTCGGAATAGCCAACGGGCTGATTCCAACGGTCGTTGCCTTTCTTCTTTTGGGC
>CANIVU010000012.1 GCA_947470805.1 Acidobacteriota bacterium
CAGGGCGAGTCGTTCTCGATGGCGATTCTGGCGATCAAGACGAGCTGCTGGCGCAACGCGGTGAGCGCGCTGCATGGCGTTGTTTCGCGGGAGATGTGGCAGGACCTGTGGCCGAACGTGCCGTCGTGGGAAGTGCCGATCACGCATGTGACGAACGGCGTGCATTTGCGGTCGTGGGTGAACGGCGATCTGGTGCAGCTTTACGACAACTATCTGCAGCCTGACTGGCGCGAGAAGGCGACCGACCCGGAGACGTGGAAGCTGGTGGACGATATCCCGGATAACGAAATCTGGGACGCGCACAAGAAGCGGAAGCGGCAGTTGATCACGTTCGTGCGGAACCGTTTGTTGAAGGGCGCACAGGCGCGGAAGACCTCTTCGCCGGAAGTGCGGCGGCTTTCGGAGGCGCTAGATCCGGACGCGTTCACGATCGGATTCGCGCGGCGTTTTGCGACGTATAAACGCGCCACGTTGTTGTTGCGGGATCTGCCGCGGTTGAAACGGCTTTTGACGAATAACCGAATGCCCGTGCAGATTCTCATTGCCGGCAAGGCGCATCCGAAGGACATCCCAGGGAAGACGCTGATCCGCGAGATCTTCCAGCTTTCGCGTGATCCGGAGATTGCCAACCGGCTGATTTTCGTTGAAGATTATTCGATCGCCGTGGCGCGGGAACTGGTGCACGGTGTGGACGTGTGGTTGAACAATCCGCGGCGCGGCGAGGAAGCCTGCGGGACGTCAGGCATGAAGGCTGGCATCAACGGCGTGTTGAACGTTTCGATCCTCGATGGCTGGTTCGATGAGTCCGATGAAGTGTCGGGCGGGTGGGCGATCGGCGACCGCGAGGAGTATTCGGAAGACCAGGACGAGATCCACAATTCGTCGGTTCTTTCGCTGCTGGAGAACGAGATTGTTCCGCTTTATTACGCCGCGCGGGCCGATGAGGTGCCGGTGGAATGGGTGAAGCGGATGAAGCAATCGATCAAGGCGTTGACGCCGCAGTACGATGCGCGGCGCATGCTGGACGACTACTCCCGACTGCTTTATAACCCTGCGCACGACTATCGGGCGGAGACGCGCAGCGATAATTTCACGCGCAGCCGGAATCGCGCGACCTGGGACAAACAGGTGCAGGCGGCTTGGCCGCAGGTGCGGTTTGTGGAGTTGAGTGGCGCGCCGCATGGGCCGGTGCTCTCCGGGCATCCGATGCCGATGCGGGTCGTGGTGGAACTGGCGGGGTTGGGCCCGAGTGACGTGCGGGTTGAGGCCGTCGTCGGGCGTATCGATTCCGCGGGCGCGTTGGAAGATACCGAGATCGTTTCGCTGCCGGCCATGGAGCAGATGGGGTCCGCTTGGGCCTTCGGCTGCAACTATGCGCCGACGCAGACGGGGCGACTGGGGTGTGCGTTCCGGATCTCCAGCAACCACTTCGATCATCCGTTGACGCGGCCCTGCAACGCGCTGTTGAAGTGGAGCTAACTTACAACCAGCCCTTGTGCCGCGCGATTCGCGCGGCCTCGGTGCGGTTGGCCGCGCCGAGTTTACTCATGATTTCGGATAGATAGTTGCGGACGGTGCCCTCGGATATTTCGAGTTCGAGGGCGATGGCCGCGCTGGTAGCTCCATCGGCTGCCAGACGCAGAACCTGGCGTTCGCGGTCGGTGAGAGGGTCGGCTTCGGTCCAGGCCTCAGTGGCGAGTTCGGGGTCGATGACACGGCTGCCGGCGTGGACTTTGCGAATGGCGTTGGCGAGCGTTGCAGCCGGCGCGTCCTTGAGCAGATAGCCGACGACGCCCGAGTCGAGGGCGCGGCGCAGGTAGCCGGGCCGGGCGAAGGTGGTCAGGATGATGACACGGGTGCGGGTCTGACTTTTGAGAGCGGAGGCAACTTCGAGGCCGGTGCGCTTGGGCATTTCGATATCCGTCAGCACGACATCGGGCCGGAGTTTGGCGGCCAGCGCGAGGGCCTCTTCACCGTCGCGCGCTTGCCCTACGACCTCGATGTCGTCCTCCGTTTCGAGCAGTGCGGCGAGGGCCCCGAGGACCATCGACTGGTCTTCGGCAATCAGGACGCGTATCTTCATGCGGACGCCTCCAGGGGCAATCGGATGCGGATCTCCATGCCGTTTGAGGTGGTCTTCTCCATGGTGCCGCCGAGTAGCTCAATGCGTTCGCGCATGCCGGAAAGCCCGCTGCCTTCCGGATTGTTGCCGCCGCGGCCATCGTCGGTTAACCGCAGTTCCAAGCTGCCGGCGGCGCTCGACAGCGATAGCGTGGCCCGTTGCGCCTGGGCGTGGCGCACGATGTTGGTGACGCCTTCCCGGATGGCGAGGGAGAGCACGTTTTCCTGCAGGGGTGTCAGCGGGCAGGGCTCGATGGTGGACTCCAGAATGACGTCCGCGGCGGCGAGCGCCGCGCGGGCCTGTTCCAATTCCGTGGCGAGCCCGGCGGAACGGTAGCCCTTCACAGCGGCGCGAACCTGTGCCAACGCGTCGCGGGAGATCGTCTCCACGTCCCGAATTTCCAGGATGGCGCGGGCGCTGTCCCGCTCCGCGAGGCGGGAGGCGAGTTCGGACTTCAGCACGATGACGGAGAGCGTGTGCCCGAGCAAATCGTGCAGGTCGCGGGCGATTCGTTCGCGCTCGGCGATCTTGGCCAGGCGCTCGGTTTCCTCTTGCGCCATGGCCAGGCGACGATACATCTGGCGCTGTTGTGTCAAGACAATCGACATGATTCCGATGAGCGCGGAGACGACCACGGCCGACGCCCAGAACATGACCGCCGGCTGGAGAAGATGCGCGGTTACGCCGATCGCCAGCAGCAAGGCCCCGAGATAGGCCCAGACTTGGGCAGGCTTCACTTCTGTCGCCAGGTGTCCAATGAACGAGGCGGAGTAGATGAAGAACACGCCGGCGCCGCCGTTCCATGGCGCGTAGGCGGCGCCGAGTGCGAAGAGTGCGGCGACTACCCACAGCACGCGGTATCCGCGCAACCAGTAGCCCCAGAAGTAGATCGGCAGGAAGACGGCAACGCCGGCGAGCGTTACCGTCCACGTGGATGCCGAGGCATGGGTTAATGCGGGAGAGGCCAGAAACTGGGCGAGATAGACCAGCCACAGGTACGGCAGCCAGCCACTGGGATTGGCGGGCGGCAGGAATGGATAGTGACGGTTCATCGAGCGGAATGGCGCCGCCACGCCACGGCCGCGGCACCGAGGAGCAACACCGTCATGCCGGCGAGCACGGCCAAATGCATTCCCGTTTCCTCTCCGCTGCGTCGTCCCAGAATTGCCAAGGCCACCTCCACCACATGATACGGCGGAAGCACGGGGGCAATCTGCCGGACCCCGGCGGGCAATGCTTCCGCAGGGAGCCAGAGCCCGGAGATGATGGCCAGCGGAAACGCGAGGAGGTTGATCATGCCCGGCGCCGATTGCGGGCTGGCGACAGCGCCGACCAGGAACCCTAACGCGCCGAAAGGGATTGCGGCGGCCGAGGTGAGCAGTGTGAGTTGCAGGATCTGCGCGGGCTCCAGATGGAGCCCGCCGGCGAATACGGCAAGCGCCATGAGCGTGCATTGAATGATGAAGCCGAACAGAATCGCGGTGGCGAGTTTGGCGGTGATGTAGGAGAACTGCGGCATGGGGCTGGCGCGTTTCACCTCCAGCCACCCGAGGCCGCGTTCGGCGGCGGTAATGGCGCCGATGCCCCAGAGGGCCGCGCAGAGCACGCCGAAGACGCAGTAGCCGGCCAGAAGCGTTTTGGCCGCGGCGCTAGTGAACCTGCCGACGGGCATGATCAGGCCGAAGAAGACATAAAACATGGGTGGCAGCAGCAGCGTGGGGACAGCGAAGCGCGGCATGCGCAGCAGCGACAGAAATTCGTAGCGGATTTCCAGAATGTAAGGTCTCATGCGGTCATCTCCAGGAAGGCCTGCTCCAGGCCGGGGGTGTTGATTTCGATTCCATGCAGGGCCGGGTCCAGGGGGAACAACTGCGCCAGGACACGATCCGGATTCTTGGTTAGAATTTGCAGGCCGGCGCCGAATGGCTCCACCTGATCGACTTCTTGCAGCGCGGCGACTGCTGCGGGGGGCAACGCTGTGACGCAGCGCAGGGACCGCTGCCCGGTGCGTGACTTGATCTCCTGGGCGGAGCCATCGGCGTGTGTGCGGCCGTTGTGGATGAGTACGACGCGATCGGCCAGTGCGTCGGCTTCTTCCAGATAGTGGGTGGTGAGCAGCACGCTGCCGCCGCGGGTGGCGTAGGCTCGTACGTGCTGCCAAAGCGCGCGGCGGCTTTCCACGTCGAGCCCGGCGGTTGGTTCGTCCAGGATCAGCAGGTCCGGATTGCCGCAAATCGCCAGGCCGAAGAGGACGCGCTGCTGTTGGCCGCCGGAGAGCGCGCCGAACTGACGGTTTTCGATGCCATGGAGGCCGGCTGCTTCGATGACTTCGGAAAGCGCCATCGGCTTCGGGTAGTAGCTGGAAAAAAGGTTGATGTGTTCGCGGACCCGGAGCGATTCCGGCACGCGCCCCACTTGGAGCATGATGCCCATGTGGGTCCGCGCCCGCTGTTCCCGCGGGTCGCGGCCGAAGACGCGCGCCACGCCGCTATCGGGCGTCACGAGCCCTAGCAGGCAGCGCACCGCGGTGGTCTTTCCGGCACCGTTGCGCCCGAGTAGCGCCAGGATCTGGCCGCGTTGAATCGTCAGGTTAAAGTTGTCGAGCGCCGTGATGGCCCCGAATCGTTTGGTTGTATCTCGCAGTTCCGCAATTACCATTTGGGTCCTCCCGGAAGTAGATTGCGGCTTTTTGCGAACTGCCACCAGTGTGCTTCGTCACTCCCGCGGGGTGACAATTGTCAGGTCTTTGATACACTTCGGCAACGTGCCTTTGTTCCTGCTATTTCTTGCTGCAGCGGCATTCGCCGGAGAGATGCCGCCCGAAGCGCGTGGCTTCCTGGATAAGAACTGCGCTGGTTGCCATCGCGGCGCTACGGCGCCAGGCGGTTTGGACGTGGCTGCGTTGCCGTTTGCGTTGGATGACGTGAACACTTTTTCGCGCTGGGTGCGTGTCTATGACGCTGTGCGGACCGGGGCGATGCCACCGGGTGGGAAAGCCGTCGGCGGGCGCGACGCGTTTCTCGCCGCGCTGGGAGCGCCGTTGGCCGCTCATCAGCAAAGCCTCGCGGCCTCGCAGGGACGGGCTGTGTTGCGGCGATTGAACCGCTACGAGTACGAGAATACCCTTCGCGATCTGCTGGCCGCGCCGTGGCTGCAATTGCGGGATTCACTGCCGGAGGATGGGGTTGTCAACCGCTTCAATAAAGTGGGGCAGGCGCTGGATGTTTCGCACGTGCAGATGGCGCGGTATATGGAGACGGCCGAGGCTGCGATGCGTCAGGTGCTGGCCGCGGCGCAGCAACCGGAGACGACGAAGCGATACTATGCGCGCGAGCAAAAACGGTTCCTGAATCGGATGCGCTACAGTTCGTTCAATACGCATCCGGAGCGTGCCACTATCCCCGTATTGGGGTTCGAAGCACAGCCGGAAGTGCTGCACGAACGCGCGCCGATTACGGTGGGAGAGGCAGATCCGAAGACGCGAGAGTTGGAGGCGTTCGCGACGCCGGCGAGCAACTATGTCGGCAATGAACATCACTTTGACCAGTTCGCGGCGACGGCTGGCGGACGATACCGGCTTCGCTTCAGCGCCTATTCGATTTGGATTCACACGCTGTACGGACCGGAGGGGCACAAGACCCGGCCCGCATGGTGGCGGCCGAATCGGGAGCTGACATCGCAAGGGCGCACGTCGGAGCCGGTGACCATTTATGCGCTGAGCCGGGGCGGAGAGAAGCGGCTGCTGGGTTCGTTTGACGTGAGTCCGGACCCGGCGGTGCATGCGTTGGACGTGAACTTATTGCCAGGGGAAATGATCCTGCCGGATGCCGCGCGGTTGTTCCGCTCGCGGCCGGGGTTCACGGGGAGCCCGGAGGCATCGAGGGAAGGCATGCCGGGCGTGGCTTACCGGTGGATGGAGGTGACCGGGCCTTTTGCCAACGCTGCTTCCCGGCTGGGCGTTCGGCGCATGTTCAGCAATCTGGACCCGGGGCAGGCAGACTCGAAACGGGATGCGGAGAAGTTGTTGCGGTCCTTCATGGTGCGCGCGTACCGTCGGCCACCCACGGAAGCGGAGGTGCAGCGGTATTTGAAGATCATTCAGGCGCAGGCGGGGAACCTTTCGGAGGCGATGATTGCCGGGTATGTGGCGGTGTTGTGCTCAGCGGGGTTTTTGTATTTGGAAGAAGCGCCGGGGAAGTTGAATGGCTATGCGTTGGCCAGCCGGCTATCATATTTTCTTTGGAACGGACCGCCGGACCGGCGACTACGCATGCTGGCCGCGCAGGGGGCGCTGCAGGATCCTGAAGTGCTGCGGGTGCAGACGGACCGGCTGTTGGATGACGCGCGGTCGCGGACGTTTGTGGATGCGTTTCTGGATTACTGGCTTGATTTGCGGAAGCTGAACGACACAACGCCGGACCAGACGCTGTATCCGGACTACTATCTGGATGATCTGCTGACGGAGTCGGCGTTGCTCGAGACGCAGTTGTTTGTCCACCACGCGATCCGCAAGAACCTGCCATCGTCGACGTTGATCGATTCCAATTTCACGATGCTCAATTCGCACCTGGCGCGGCACTATGGCTTGTTGCCGGTGGATGGCGTGGCGCTGCGGCAAGTGACGCTGCCGCCGGACAGTGTTCGCGGGGGACTGTTGACGCAGGCGAGCGTGTTGAAGGTGACCGCGAATGGCACTACGACATCGCCGGTGCTGCGCGGCGCCTGGATCATGGAGCGAATTCTCGGCGATCCGCCTCCGCCCCCGCCTCCGGGGGTTGGGGCCGTGGAACCGGACACGCGCGGCGCGACGACGATCCGTCAGCAACTGGATAAACACCGCGATAATCCGGGCTGCGCGAGTTGCCACAGCAAGATTGATCCGCCTGGGTTCGCGTTGGAGAACTTCGATGTATTGGGCGGCTGGCGGGAACGGTATCGATCTACCGAAACCGGTGATGGCGTTAAGGGCCTTGGGAAGAATGGCCATACCTTCACCTTCAAGAATGGGCAGCCGGTGGATGCCACCGGGCCGGGGTTTCAGAACATTGTTGAACTGAAGAAACTGTTGCTCAAAGACGAGCGGCAAATTGCCCGGAACTTCGCTTCGCAACTGATCACCTACGCCACGGGCGCACCGGTTTCTTTTGGCGATCGCACTGCGGTGGATCGGATTCTCGCTGCTGCAGAGAAGGATCGATATGGGCTGCGTACCCTCATTCACCAGATTGTGCAGAGCGACCTTTTTACACACAAATAAGCCATGAAACCACTCTCCCGCCGTCATCTGCTTCGCGCCGCTGGTGTCTCCTTTGCGCTGCCCTGGTTGGAGGCGCAAAACGCGCCAGCTCCGCGCCGGATGCTGGCCGTTTGTAACAATTTGGGCTTGCTGCCGAGTGGTTTTTTTCCTGCCAAGCCGGGTCGCGGGTATGAGTTGTCGCCGTACCTGAAAGTGCTGGAGCTGTACCGTGAAGAGTTCACCGTGTTCAGCGGGGTTTCGCACCCGGACGTGGACGGCAGTCACTCTTCTGAGGTTTGCTTTCTGACGGCGGCGCCCCATCCGGCGAATGGCGGATTTCGCAATTCCATCTCGCTTGATCAGTTCATGGCGGACCGGATTGGCGTCCAGACGCGCTTCCCTTCGATCACGCTCGGCGTAAACGTGAATAAGGGGCAGCGCAGCTTAACGTGGACGGGCGCGGGCGTGATGATCGGGTGCGAAGATAGCGCGGCGAAAGTGTATCAGCGGTTGTTTTTGCAGGGTTCGGCGGAGGAAGTGGAGCGCCAGGTGGCGCGGTTGAAACTGGGGGAGAGTATTCTCGATTCGGTAGCCTCGCACGCGGGCGGGTTGAAGCAGACGTTGGGCGCGCAAGACCGGGCGCGGCTGGATCAGTATGAAACGGGTGTACGGGAGTTGGAGCGGCGCATGGTGTTGTCGCAAGCCTGGGAGCGGAAGCCCAAGCCGAAGACGTCGGAAGCGCAGCCAGTGGATCCGGACAACAGCCGTGCGTATATGGAGAAGACGCGCGTGATGTATGACCTGGCGCGGATGGCGTTTGAGACCGATTCCACACGGCTGATTACGTTGTTCCTGGATAGTTCGAATTCGCCGGCGATTGATGTGAAGGGGGTTGAGATTACCGATGGGTATCACAACCTTTCACACCACGGAAAGAACGAGAGCAAGCTGAAGCAACTGGAGGCGATTGACACCTGGCACATGCGGTTGGTTGGAGAGTTGTTGGGCAAGCTGAAGGGCGTGCGCGAGGGTGGGGAAACGCTGTTGGACCGCAGCATGGTTCTCTATGGCAGCAACTTCGGCGACGCCAATAAACACACGACCACGAACATGCCGGTGATCCTTGCGGGAGGCGGATTTCAGCACGGGCAACACCTGGCGTTTGACCAGAACCGTAACTATCCGCTGCCGAACCTTTTCGTCAGTATGTTGCAGCGGATGGGCATTCCCGCGGACAAGTTCGCCAGTTCCACCGGTACGATGCGCGGGCTGGAGTTGAAGGGCGGCGCATGACGGCCGCTGGGTTTCGAAAGCTGGCGCTGGGGTTGCCCGAGGCGACGGAGGGCACGCATCACGGTGTTGTGGATTTTCGTGTTGGCGGAAAAATCTTCGCAACCTTGGCCTACGAAAAGCAGGGGTGTGGCGTGCTGTTGTTGACTGCCGCGGAGCAGGAGGGAATGGTGGCCGATGCGCCGGAGATTTTCTCGCCCGTACTTAACGCCTGGGGGCGGCAGGGGGCGACGTTGGTGCGCCTGGCTGTCGTGAAACCGGATATCCTCGAAGCTGCGCTTCGGACTGCGTGGCTCCGGCGCGCGCCTAAAAAACTACTGGATTCCAAGACATGAGACGCCTCCTTTTTCTGCTACTGGCCGCGGTCCTCGGCGTTGCCCAACCGCCCACGCAACAACGTGTTCCATGGACAACTTCGCGTTTGATCGGCGCCCCGGATCCGCCTTCGCCGTTTCGGTTGACGCGTGCGTTTCCGCAGGTGAAGTTCAAGGGCCCCGTGTTCATTGCGCAGGACCCGTTGTCGGATCGACTGTTCGTTGCCGAATACGATGGGTTGATCTACAGCTTCCAGCCCAAGGACACAACGGGCAAGAAGGATCTGTTTTTGGATCTCGGCCGAGGGATTTCCGCCTTCTCCTTTCACCCGAAATACGCCGAGAATGGACAGGTTTTCGTGTTCAGCCACGCGGACAACAAACTGGATTCGCGCGTCGGCCAAATGAGCCAGATCTACCGTTATCAGTTGGAGCGCGGCAGCAACCCGCCGCGACTGGACCCGGCGTCAAAGACCACGATCATTGAGTGGCCGTCCGGCGGGCACAATGGCGGTGAGGCGATTGTGGGCCCGGATGGGCATCTGTATGTTTCCACTGGCGATGGCACCAGTGGATCGGACGTCAACAACTCGGGCCAGAACCTGACCGATCTGCACAGCGTGATGATGCGCTTGGATATTGAGCACCCGGCCGCGGGCCGTAACTACGGCATCCCCAAAGACAATCCGTTTGTGAACACGCCCGGTGCGCGACCGGAGATATGGGCCTATGGATATCGCAATCCGTGGCGCTTCAGTTTTGACCCGAAGAGCGGGCTGCCGTGGGTTGGCGATGTTGGCCAGGATATATGGGAGATGATCGAAATCTCCAACAAGGGGAGCAATCACGGCTGGAGTGTTCGCGAAGGTTCGCACCCCTTTCATCCCAATGCGGAGAAGGGGCCGACGCCGTTTACGAACCCGATCGTGGAGCATCACCATACAGAGTGCCGGTCCATTACGGGCGGCTATGTGTACCAGGGTGACAAGTTCCCGGAGTTGAAAGGCGCCTACATTTACGGTGATTACGAGTACGGCAAGATGTGGGGCCTGCGTTACAACCAGGGAACTAAGAAGGTCACCTGGCATAAAGAGTTGCTCGATAGCAATGTGAAAATCTCCAGTTTTGGCGTGGGCCGGGATGGGTCCTTCTACGCGCTAGATTACGGCACCGGAGAGATCTTTGAATTAGAACGGCGGCCGGCAGAGGCACCTCTACCGGCGTTTCCACGCAAGTTGAGCCAGACCGGATTGTTTGAGAAAGTACGCGGACACAAGATCGCGGCGGGCGTGATTCCGTATTCGATTAATGCGCCGTTCTGGTCCGATGGTGCGCACAAGGAACGGTTCATTGCCGTGCCCCCAACGGCCAAAATCACCTTTGACGAAAAGGCCGATGTGGCGTGGGCGTTTGATGATGGATCGGTGACGGTGAAGTCGTTCTCGCTCGACATGGAAGAAGGGAACGCCGCGTCGCGGAAATACATTGAGACGCGTATTGTCGTGAAGCAGGAGAACCATTGGGTGGGGTATTCCTACGTCTGGAATGAAGACCAGTCGGATGCGACGTTGGTAGCCGCTGGCGGGTTGGACAAGACGTACAAAGTCAAAGAGTCGAACGGTAACGTTCGCAAGCAGGCGTGGCATTACCCCAGCCGTAATGAATGCATGTTCTGCCATTCGCGCGCGGCGGCGTTCGTCCTTGGACTCACAACAGGGCAGATGAATCGGGCGAATCAGATGCAGAATTACGCGCAAATGGGGCTGTTTACGAAGCCGCTGCCGACGGCGGAGTTGCCTGCGTATCCGGATCCCTTCGATACGAAAGCCGATATCAATCACCGCGCGAAAACCTATCTGCAGGTCAATTGCGCTATGTGCCATGTGGCGGACGGTGGCGGCAACTCGCCGATGGAATTGGGCTATCGAACACCGCTTGAGAAGGCCGGTATCGTGGCTGTCTCGCCGACGCACGAGACGTTAGGGATCGACGGCGCGAAGCTGGTGAATCCGGGTTCGCCGGAGCGATCTGTCCTCTATCGCCGCATCACTCGCAGAGGCGAATATCAGATGCCTCCCACCAGCACCAACCGCGTCGATACCGCGGGCGCGAAACTCATTGAAGACTGGATCCGGCAACTGCCCCATGCGAATTGATCGAATCACTCTCACCCACGTCCGTATCCCGCTTGGCGAGCCGTTTCGCATTTCGAACGGCGAGGTGGCGGAGAAAGATGGCATCGTTGTCGCCGTGGAATCGGAAGGGCTCACCGGTTACGGCGAGTCGTCGCCGATGGCCGGCAGTTTCTATTCCGACGATACGCCGGAGTCCTGCTGGCAGCAGTTGACTGGTTCGTTGTGTCCCGCCATCGTGGGGCGGGAGTTTGAGAGTCTGGATGCTGCGAGTAGCTGGATTGACGCGCAACCGGGCAGCAACTTCGCCAAAGTGGGTCTGGAAACCGCGTTGTGGGATGTCGAAGCCCAACGGCGCGAATTGCCGTTGCACCGGTTACTGGGTGCGACGCGCGACTATGCCGAGTCCGGGCTTGCCGTTGGACTGTACGACTCGACCGAACAGTTGCTGGCGACGATCGCGAAGTACCTGCCTGACGGGTACAAGCGCGTTAAGATCAAAATCTGCCCGGGGCATGATGTGGAATTGGTAGCGGCCGTGCGTGCGCGGTTCGGCGACATTCCGTTGATGACCGATGCAAATGCCTCGTATACGTTGGCGGACGCGGCGGTCTATCAGAAGCTTGATGAATACGGACTGCGGATGTACGAGCAGCCGTTGGCGGGCATAGCGCTGGGAGACTCTGCGATCCTGCAATCGCAAATCAAAACGCCCATCTGTCTTGATGAAAGCCTGGAGACTTTCGCGGCCCTGGAACGGGCGGCGGAACTGGGTTCGTTCCGGATTGCCAACATCAAGATTCAGCGCGTCGGTGGCTTCCGGAATGCTTTAGCGATTTACAACCGATGCCTGGAACTTGGGCTGTCGATCTGGGTCGGGACGATGCCGGAGTTGGGGATTGGGCAGGCGCAGGGCGCGGCGCTGTCGGCGCTGGCGGGATGCGATTATCCTACCGACGTGGAGGCGAGTCTGCGTTGGTTCCGTGATGACTTAATGGATCCTTTCCTGGAGGTGCGCAACGGGCGGATTGAACTGCCTTCGACCCCAGGACTGGGCTATGCGATCAACGAAGAAAAACTACAGCGCTACTTCGTGGCGCGACAGGTGATTTCGAAATGAAAAACCGTTGGGACACTCTCACCCAGGGCGACACGCTGATGGGCTCTTTCATCTCCACCGGATATCCGGTCAATACCGAATTGATGGGCCTCGCCGGGTTCGATTTCCTAATCATCGATCTGGAACATGGCATGGGCTCGGAGCGAGATATTCTCTCGCAGTTGCACGCACTGCAGGCCACTCAGTCGATTCCCGTTGTGCGCGTGGAGTCGCATGATAAGCAGCGCGCGCATCGCCTGTTGGACCTTGGCGTCCAAGGCATCATGTTCCCGCGCGTCAACACGGCTGAGGAGGCTGCCGCGTGCGTCGCCGCTATGCGTTATCCGCCCGATGGCGTCCGCGGCGTGGCCACGATCGTTCGTGCCGCCGGTTACGGCACCCACTTCAATCACTACCGTGGTGAATCGAAAACGAACTTGCTGACGATCATTCAGATTGAGAGTGCTGAGGCGGTAGAAAACGTGGAAGCGATCGCTGCCGTGGAAGGCGTTGATGTCCTGTTCGTGGGACCGATGGATCTATCGACCAGCCTGGGCATCTTCCGCCAGTACGATCATCCGCTTTTCCTGGATGCTTTAGCGAAGACGCTTGCCGCCGCGCGTCAACACAACCGCACATCCGGCATCCTGCTTCCTAGCGTCGACACCACACGGCACTACCGCGATATGGGCTTTCGCTTCCTGACCGCGGGCACTGATGTGGCGTTACTAAAAGCCGCCGCTACACAGCTCGTGAAGGATCTTCGCTCCGCCTGACCATCACCATATAGGCAAAAATTCCCAGCATCAGCCAGAAGCCTACGGCCTTGATCGGGGCGTCGAAACTGCCGGTTTGCTTGATCATCCATCCCGTTAGCCACGGTGCCACGCTGCCCGCCAGATTGGCCGCCGTGTTTTGAATCGCCACCGGGACGGCGCCAGGCATCAGCGTCTGGGTCAGCGCCCAATAGTTCGCTGTCGCCAGGCCCAGGCCGCACAACGACGCGACGGTAAGTCCGATCATCCATTCCTTCGAATCCGTGAAGACGCTCAACGTCTGCAACGCCGCCATCAGGAAACCCGCAACCGTAAACGCTCGCCGTACCGCGATCGCGTTCATGCCTCGCGAAATCAGGCGGTCCGCCGCCCAGCCGCCGATCGCGGCAACCAGCGCCATTCCGCCGAACGATACCCCCACGAACCAGTTCGACTTCGCAATCGACATGCCGTGTGTTTTCTGGAAATACTGCGGCATCCAGGTCATGCAGTAATAGACGAAGTACATGTAGCAGTAGGTGCCCAGGATGATGCCCCACATTACGCGGCTCTTCAACGCGGCGCCAAGCTTGATGCTCTCCGCCTTCGTCCCGCTCGTCGCCGCCATCGCTGCCGGATCGTCCTTGCGAACCCACGTCAGCCACGGACCAAGCCACAGCAAACTGCCCACGCCCATCATCAGAAACATCGCCTGCCAGCCCTGCGTCGCCACCAGATACGCAGCGAGCGGAAGGCCGACAGCCGGACCGATCTTGGTGCCGGTCATGTAGACGCCAACCGCGAAGCCACGCTCTTTCTCAGCGAAGTGTTCGCGAATGTAGCGGAGCGAGGACGACGTCACGACGCTTTCACCCAGGCCGACAACCAAGCGTGTTGCCACCAGTGCCCACAGGCCCGAAACAAACACCGTCAACGCCGATGCGATGCTCCACAACAAGATGCCCGCCGTGTACAGCAACCGCACCCCACGACGATCCACCAGCATACCGGCGGGAATTTGTCCCAGCGTGTATGTCCAGAAAAAGGCCGACATCGCCATACCCTGCTGCTCTTCATCCAGGTGCAGCGCCTTGCCGATCTCGGGCATTGCCGACGTCAAATTGACGCGATCTGTATACGCGATTACCATGCCGAGGCTTAGCCACAGGACGACCCACCAACGCTTCTGATTCATCCGTTCTACTCTATCCCTATTCGCGATCCCAAGGCTGCCGCAGCGTTGCTTCGTTCGCGTACCGCTTCACCCGCAACTCCACACGGTCCCCGGCGCCTGCCGCGAGCTTTACGGTTAATACGGGTCCGTTTACCTGTACCGTCTTGCCACCAACTGTCGCGGAAATGATCTGATGCTCCCCGTACGCACCGGCCTGCACCTCCACGGTCCGCGGTTCCACGGAGCTGACATTCACCAGCCGAACCGAGACCGAATCCGCCGTAAAACTCTCCACCAGCGCTGCGACATCTTCCGGCAATCCACTGCGCCGCCGCACCGGATCGAAGTAACGAACCCGAGCGTGCAGCGTCCAGATGTTGCCAGTCAAATATGAGCCTAAGGTGAGTTTCGACAACGCATCGGTCGCCGCCGGGTTCTGGCCCATCAGGTAGTCGGCTAATCGTGTATCGGCGGAGGTGTCGTCGGTTTCGATCTCCTGTATCTGCTCGCGGACGAATTTCAAGTCCTGCCGCAGTGCCCGTTCGGGGTAACCGGCATCCTTGCCTTCCAGAAACGAAACCCAGCCATCGCCCGCAAACTTCTCGCGATCTTTCGGGTCCATCGACCACAAATAGATCTCGGTCAACCGGTTCGCAAACAGGTTCGGCGTCCAGTTGTACCACTCCTCTTTTCCACCCGTGTATTTGTGTCCGCGAGGATCACCGAAGCCGGTGGGGATCAGCGTCTTGCCATCCACCACTTTCTTGTTCGCGTACATATTCTCCATCTGCTTGCGCAGTGTCGCGACGTACCCGGCGTCACCCTTGCTCAACAAATACGCATTCCCAAATCCAGGCCACGATCCCGCGTCGAACGTATTGCGATGCGCCATCGCATCAATCTCGCCGTCATAAATCGTGAAGTTCCAGCCGTACGTGCCCTTGTACCACTTGCCGCCATACTCGCCGCCCACCTGCCCATTCAGGCCAATGTTTGTGGGGATATTCCCGCCATTCGCGTCGGTGCGCTGCTTCCACGCGCCCACATACTCCAGAACCCAATCCTTGTACTTTTTCTCCCCGGTCAGCATATACGCGTTCGTCGCCAAGCCCGTCGCCGCCAGATTCAAGGGATGATCGCCCACGCTGTCCAGATACTCCGCGCAGTGCGCCAGCATCTTGTCGTAGACCGACATCAAATCCACCATCCCGCCGCGCCCCTGCTTGCCGTGTAGCAGGTGGAATGTACCTGCTACCGGATCACCGACCCAGTCGTACGTCGTGGCCTTGTGCAGCATCGGACCCTTCGAGCCGGACCAGATACTCTTGATGATCTTCTGCTTCGGATCGTAGTTCGGCGCCTCCGGATCCTCATTCATATACATCCCGGCGAACCGTTTCATCCGTGTCCGGAAGACGGGATCGTTCGGATCCGACAGGCCCAGGAACATGAACCCGCGCATGCCCTCGCCCGTATGAAACCAGTCGGACTGCGTGACGAATTCCCTGTGATACGCCCCGTTTTCGGCGATCTTCGTCTTCACCGTCCGCATTTCCTTGTACTGCAGCAGGTGGCCTTCCAAGGCCTTCTTGTACGAAGCCAGCACCGAGTCGGACCCTCCCAGCGCGTGCAGCAGCGTCCAGTTGTAGAAGGTCTCAATCGCGTCATCGGGGCCGTCCAGCGTGCCCCATCGCGGCGTATGCAGCAGGTAACCGCGCGAGTCCAGATATTTCCCCGCGAAGCGGTCGCAGGCAAGAGAACTCTGTTTCAATAACTCCCGTTCCAACAGCGCCCACGTGGGCGGCGACTGCTGGGTATCAATCCGAACAGCCGGCTGAGCCATGCAGCCCAATCCGATCAACAGCGTCGAAAGCAGAACTCTCATTTCGGAAACCTCCAGATGCGTAACGCGTTTTCACCCAGCATCAGCGCCCGGTCGGCTTCGCTGTAGAACGAACAGTATTTGTCCACGAACTCCAACTCTTTGTCCATCGGCAATTCCCATCGCGGCCTCGGATATCCCGTGCCCCAGATGAGCTGCCGCCCGCCAAACTCTTCGTAAATGGCCTTATAAAACGGCCATGTGTCTTCGTACGGATACTTCTTCAACTCCGTCATCTCATAGGGCTCGGAGTTGCTGATCCACACCTGCTTGAATTTTTTCAACCGGAACATTTTCTTGAACTCCGGCCACGGATCGGCCAGTTTCAAGTCCGGTTTCCCCGCGTGATCAATGACCACTTTCACGCCCGGAAACCGCCCGCACATCTCTTCCAACATCGGCATCTGGTGCGGCAGGATGTAGTAGTTGAACACCGCGCCAAGCTTCTCTGCTTCCTTCCACAGCGGGTAGTGTTCCTTCGAATTCAGCCACGTCGATTTCGGATGATAGATCGGGCTGAACCGCATGCCCTGAAACCCGTGCTCCTTCACCCAATAGCGCAACCGCTCGTGCACCTTCGGGTCCAGCGGATCAATCAGCCCATGCGCCACAAACAACTTTGGATACTTGCGCAACGCGTAGGATGTATACAACGGGTTCCAGCCGTAGTAGCGCGGCGTCACCAGCACCGCGTACTTCAGCCCGAACTCCTTCATCTGTTCGACCTGATTTTCAATTGGCCCCTGCACCGGAACGCTTTTCAAATCGGGCCGCTCCGGATGGGCGAAGGGGAAGCGCGGATCGTTCGTCCACACCTCCAGGTGCGTGTCAATTATCAGACGCGCCTTCGCCTTCAACGCGCCCGCCAGCGGCGCCGCAAGTAGACTTCGCCGGGAAAACATACCCGATAGTGTATGCGAGGTTAGCTTGTCAATCCATTGCGAATTGCAAATCGCACAATATCGCCCGTGTTGTGCAGGTTTAGCTTTTCCATCACGCTGCCCCGGTGGCTCTCCACCGTGTACACACTCAGATTCAGCGCCGTCGCGATCTCCTTGTTTGACTTCCCATCGGCGATCATCGTCAGGATCTCCCGCTCCCGGCTGGTCAACTGATCGATCGGGTTCGCCACATGCTTGCGATAGTCCGCCAACACCGCGTCCGATACCGCCGGGCTCAGGAATGCTTCTCCCCGAGATACCGCCCGAATCGCCCGCAACAGATCCTCGTCCTCGGAATCCTTGATCAGATACCCCCGCGCCCCGGCGCGCAAAATCTCCCGCACATACACGGCGTCGCTATGCATGCTCAGGCCAATCACCTTCGTGTTCTTCAGTTCCGCGCAGATCTGCCGCGTTCCCTCGATGCCATTTAACTCCGGCATCGATACATCCATCACCACCACGTCCGGCGTCAATCGCCGCGCCTCGTCGATCGCCTCGCGCCCGGTCTTGGCCTCGCCGATCACCTCCATATCCGGTTGCGACTCCAGCAGCATTCGTACGCCACGCCGCAGGATCGTATGATCGTCAGCCAACAATACTCGTATCTTCTGATTCGGCATCCACTTCCACTTTCGCCAGCGGCGCTTCGACACGGATACGAAGGCCACCCTCTTTCCGATTCTCCACCAACAGTTCCCCGTTCACCTGCCGCGCACGGGAACGCATTCCCACCATTCCCAGGCTTGAGTTCCGTCTCTCTGTTCGCGTCCCCAAGCCACGCCCATTGTCGGTAATTGTCAGCACGATCGTACTTTCATTCGCTGTCAATTCCACCCACGCGTCCGTTGCCTCGGCATGTCGCGCGATGTTGGTCAGCGCTTCCTGCGTAATCCGGAAGAAATGAGTCTCCAAACCCTCCGCCAGTCGCCCCGCGAAGTTCGATTGGTAGTCCACCGGAATCTGCGTTCGCTGGCTGAATCGCTCGCACAACCATCGCAGTCCCGGGTCCAGCCCGAAGTCGTCCAGAATCACCGGCCGCAAAACCTGTGACAGCTTCCGCACATCCTGCAACAACTCATCCACAACGCCCACGCACTCCTGCCGGATCGACCCGAACTCCGCATCCTTTACCCGGTTCAACATCCCCCGCAACCCCGTCAACGATTGGCCTAACTCGTCATGCATCTCATGCGAAAATCGCCGCGCCATTTTCTCGTGCGTGTCCAGCATGTGCCACGAAACATGTGCCAGTTCCGACGCCTGCCACTCCAGCTTCGCAAATGTCTTCTGGATGATCCAAATCGTCATCCCCGCCGTCCCTGCCGCCAGTAGAATGCAGATTCCCAATACCCACACCAGGCCATCCAGCAAAGCTTGTGTCTGCGCGACAATCCGCGCTTCCAACGCCAACCCGCGCTGCGTATCCACCACATGCTCCCGCACCAGCGCCTGCGCCGAATCCTGAATTTCGTTGGATCGGTCGTAACCCAAATACGCCGCCAACAAAACCAGCGCCACCACTAACCCAAACCCGACAATCGAAACGCGCAGAACGGCCGACCGCGACAACAGCGGCTCTACCGCGAGATCCATCGGCGGAGGCGCCGGAGGTGGCAAATCGGAGCTGGACATTGGTATGGCACCACGCCGTCCCCAGTATGGCACCCGCCACTCCGAAACACCCTCCCCCCGGCAGGGGAGAAATCGTACCCGCTAAGGGGGAACGCGTACCCCTGCTAAGCCTCGCGACTCTACTCCCTCAAGGCGATGTTCTCAACGCCGCCGCACCGCCATGCTGAAGAAGCAATGGTAAAACTAGTCACCGGGCTCCTCCTCTTTGTCCCGCTCCTCTTCTCGCAAAACGCCCCACTAACAATGGAACAGGCCGTTCAGGAAGCCCTCGCCAACAACCTCGAACTGGCCAGCCAGCGGTTCAACGTTTCAGTCGCCGAAACCCGCGCCATCACAGCGAATCTCCGGCCCAATCCGGTTCTCAGCGTCTCCGGCCAGACCCTCAATGTCCTGGGCGCCACCTACAGCGTCAACAGCCCCGCCGGACCCAATCAACTCAACGTTCACACCGATTTCCCCATTGAGCGAGGCCACAAGCGCGAAGAGCGCACCGCCGTCGCCAAACAGGAAAAGACCCTCGCCGAACTCGGCGTGCGCGAGATGATGCGCCAGGTCATCTTCAGCGTGCAGAGCGCCTTCGTCGACGTCCAGCAGGCGGACGAAAATCTGAAACTCGCTCAGGAAAACCTGCAGCGCTTGGAGGGCGTTGTCACCATCAATGAAGCCCGCCTGAAGAGCGGCGACCTCGCCAAGGTCGAACTCGAACGCTCCCAGGTCGCAGCGCTCCAGTTCCGCGCCGCCGTACAACAGGCCCAACTCCAAGTGGATCAGGCCAAGACCCAACTCCAGTTCCTCCTCGGGCGCAAACAGGCCGTGCCAAACCTGGCCATCGCCGGCCCCTTCCGTCGCGAAGGTGCCCCGCCAGCGCCGGCCGAAATGACCCGCCTCGCCCTCGATCGCCGGCCCGATTTCCTCCTCTTCCAACAGTCCCAGTCTCGATCCCGGGCCGACCTCCGCCTCCAACTCGCCAACGGCAAAGTGGACTACTCAGTCGGTACCGAATACACACACCAGCGTGCCTACGGCGTGGGCGGCAGTTCGCTCGGTGTCTACTTCAGCGTGCCCCTGCCCGTCTTCAACAGGAACCAGGGCGAGATCCTCCGCGCCCAGCGTGAAATCGAACAGGGCTCCGCCCGCATCGAAGCCCAGCGGGCCTTTATCACCAACGAAATCGACAAGGCCTACCGCCAATACACCGTCGCCCAGCAACTGCTGACAAGCGTCGAAACCGGAATCCTCGCCAAGGCCCTTAGCGTCCGGGACACAACCGAGTACTCATACCGCCGCGGCGAAGCCAGCCTCGTCGAATTCCTCGACGCCCAGCGCGCCTTCAACGACGCCATGCAGACCTACAACGACGCGCGCGCCAACTTCGCCCGCAGCCTTTATTTGCTCGACACCGTCTCCGGCGCCACCGTGAGCGGTTCCTAAAGGGAGATCACAATGACAAGGAACATCGCTCTACTCACCCTCTTCGCACTCCTCGCCGCCTGCGGCAAAGCTCCGGAAGTCCACGTGGAGAAGAAGCCCGAAGCCCCTGCCCCGAAGTCCGGCCAGGTCGTGATTCCGCCCGATTCTCCCCAACTCGCGCAGATCAAAACCGAACTCGTGGCCGCGGTCCAAGTGCCCGTCGACACCGTCTCCGCCCCCGGCAAAGTGGAGGCCAATCCCAACCGCACCTCGCACATCGCCCTTCCTCTTACAGGCCGCGTCACCTCCGTCATCCCCAAAATCGGCGACTACGTGCAACAAGGCCAACCGCTCCTCACCATCGAAAGTTCCGACGCCGACGCGGCCGTCTCCGCCTCCCAACAGGCGCAGTCCGTCGTCACCCAATCCAAGTCCGCGCTCGCCAAAGCGCAGATGGATCTCGACCGCCAGAAGGATCTGTTTGAGCACGGTGCCGTTCCGCAAAAGGAAGTCCTCAACGGCCAGGCAATCGTCAATCAGGCACAAGCCAGCGTGGAGCAATCCCAGGCTGCATTCGAACAATCCAAACGACGCCTCCAAATCCTCGGCATAGCCCCGGGCAGCTACGGCCAGCGCATCACCGTGCGCGCCCCCATCGCCGGCAAAGTGCTGGAAATGTCGGTCGTCAACGGCGAGTTCCGCAATGACTTAAGCGCCCCCGTGATGACCATCGCCGATCTGAGCGCCGTTTGGATCACCTCTGAAGTCCCCGAAACCTCCATCCGCCTCGTCAAACCCGGCGAACCCGTCCGCATCGAACTCGCCGCCTATCCCGGAGAAACCTTCCGCGGTCGCGTAGCGCTCATCGGCGACATCGTCGATCCCGACTCCCGCACCGTCAAAGTCCGCGCCGAAATGCCGAATCCAGGAGCCCGCCTGAAGCCCGACATGTTCGGCAACATCCAGCTCTCCGAACAAACCGAACTCCGCCCCACCGTCCCAGCCGCCGCCGTGATCTCCACCGAAGGCCGCGCCTACGTCTGGCGCGAAACGGCCAAAGGTACCTTCGAAAAAGTCACCGTCACCACCGGCATCCAAGTCGCCGATCGCGTCGCCATTCTCTCCGGCCTCAACGCCGGCGACCGTGTCGTCACCGACGGCGTCATGCTGCTCTCCGCCAACTAGGAGCCCCACGTGATTGCACAACTTCTCCGCTTCGCCCTCCGGCAGCGATTCATCACCATCCTGATCGGGCTCACCCTGATCGGCGCCGGCATTTTCGCCTTCACGCAGCTCAAGATTGAAGCCTATCCCGACATCTCCGATACGCAGGTCGTCGTCATCTCCCAGTTCCCCGGCCGCGCCGCCGAAGAGGTGGAGCAGCAGGTCACCGTCCCCATTGAACGCGCGCTCAACAGCGCGCCCAACGTCATCGCCCGCCGCTCCCGCACCATCTTCGGCCTCTCCGTCGTCGAGCTCACGTTTGACTACGGCACAAACGATTACTTCGCCCGCCAGGTGGTCCTCGAAAAGCTGCGCGATGCCGATCTGCCCGACGGCGTCACGCCCGCTCTCGGCCCGCTCTCCACGCCCATCGGCGAACTCTATCGCTACACGCTCAGCGGCGGCGGCCTCGATTCCCGAAAGCTCCGGGAACTGGAAGACTGGGTCGTCGAACCCCGGTTTCTACAGGTCCCCGGCGTAGCCGACGTCACTCCCTTCGGCGGCCTCATCAAGCAGTACCAGATCCAAATCGATCCCCTCGCCCTCGCCAAATACAGCCTCTCCATTAATCAAATCTCTGACGCCGTGAAGGCGAACAACAGCAACGCCGGCGGCGCCATGCTCGATAATCACCAGCAGTCGATGGTCATCCGCGGCGTCGGTCTCATCCAGAACACGGCCGACATCGAACACGTCGTCGTCGCCGAATTCAAAGGCGTTCCCGTCTTCGTCAAGGACGTCGCCAAGGTCCAACTCGGTGACGCTCCCCCCACCGGTATCTTCGGCGCCGGCCCCACCAGCGGCGGCGTCGAAGGCATCGTGCTCATGCGCCGCGGCGAGAACCCCTCGGAAGTCCTGAAATCCATCAAGGCCGCCGTCGACGATCTCAACACCAACCGCCTTCCCAAGGGCGTCACCATCACGCCCATCTACGACCGAACCGACCTGGTCAACAACACCCTCGGCACCGTCTCCCACACCCTGCTCGAAGGCCTCGGCATCGTTCTCCTCGTCCTCTTTGTCTTCCTCGGCAGCGCCCGCGCCGCCCTGCTGACCGCCGTCACCATCCCCCTGTCGCTCCTCTTCGCCTTCGTCTGCATGCACTTCTCCGGCATCCCCGCCAATCTGCTCAGTCTTGGCGCGCTGGATTTCGGCATCATCGTGGACGCCACGCTGGTCATGGTGGAGCACGTCCTCCACACCCTGCACGAACGCCAATCGGAACCCGGCTTCGTGGAAAACGGCGGCGTCTTCGCCGCCATTCGGGATGCGGCCCTCGAAGTCGAACGACCCATCTTCTTCTCGCTGCTCATCATCATCTCTGCCTACATTCCCCTCTTCACGCTCGAACGTGTCGAACGAAAACTCTTCACGCCCATGGCCTTCACGGTCTGCTACGCGCTACTCGGCTCCATGCTGCTCGCGCTCACGCTCATCCCCGTGCTCGCCACCTACCTCTTCCGCAACGGCGCCAAAAGCTGGGAAAACCCCATCCTGCCGTGGCTCGGCCGTCGCTATGAAAGCGTCCTCGCCCGAGTCCTGAAAGCCCCGCTCGCCGTCTTCGGCGCCTCGGCCGCCATCGTCGTCGCCAGCTTCGCGCTCGCCGGCGCCCTCGGTATCGAATTCCTCCCCAACCTCGACGAAGGCGTCATCTGGGTCCGCGCCAATCTCCCGGCCGGCATCTCGCTCGAAAAATCCGCCAACGTCGCCAATCAAATTCGCGGCATCATCAGCCAGTATCCGGAGGTCCAACTCGTCAGCTCCCAGTCTGGCCGCAACGACGCCGGTACCGATCCCTACGGCCCCAATCGCAACGAGTTCTTCCTCGCCCTGAAGCCGTACGACACTTGGCCCGACGGCATGGACAAACAGAAGTTCATCGAAGTGCTCAGCAAAAAGCTGAACGAACAAATCCCCGGCGCGGCCTTCAGTTTCACGCAACCCATCGTCGATAACGTCACCGAATCGGTCACCGGTTCCGCGGCCGATCTCGCCGTCATCATCCGCGGTCCCGATCTGGCCACCCTCCGCCAATCCGCGCGCAAGACACTCGCGGTCATCAAGCAGGTGCCCGGCGCCGCCGATACCGCCATCGAACAGGAAGAGGACCAGTCCCAACTCCGCCTCCGTATCGATCGCCAGACTGTCGCCCGCTACGGCATCAATGTCCGCGACGTGCAGGACGTAATCGAAATGGCCATCGGCGGACGCGCCGCCGGCACGATGTTCGAGGGCGAACGCCGCTTCGACATCACCGTTCGCTACATTCCCGAAGCCCGCACCAACATCGCCGCCATCGGCAACGTTCTCATCCCCACTCGCGAAGGCGGCCGCGTACCGTTAAACCAACTCGCCGAAATCAAAGTGGTCAACGGCGCCAGCATTATCGCCCGCCGCGAGAATCAACGCCAGATCACCGTCCGCACCAACATCCGCGGACGCGATCAGGGCAGCTTCGTTTCCGACGCACAGAAGCGCTTCACGGCCGACGTCCAACTCCCGTCCGGCTACGAGGTCAGCTGGGGCGGCCAGTTTGAAAATCTCCAACGCGCGCAAAAGCGGCTCAGCGTCATTCTTCCCATCACCATCGCCATCATCTTCGTCCTGCTGTTCTTCATGTTCGGCTCGGCGAAATACGCCGGCATGGTGCTGATGAACGTGCCGTTTTCGCTTGTCGGCGGCATCCTGTTCCTCTACATTCGCGGCATCAATCTCAGCGTCTCGGCCGCCGTCGGCTTCATCAGCCTCTTCGGTGTCGCCGTCATGAGCGGTGTGCTGGTCATTGCCGAAATCAATCGCCTGCGCCGCACGCAGCCGGAACGAACCGTGCAATGGTGTATCGTCCAAGGGGCGCTCGGTCAACTGCGTCCCGTGCTGCTCATGGTCGTCGTTGCGCTCCTCGGTATGGTGCCCGCCGCGCGCGCCAGCGGCATCGGCTCCGATGTCCAGCGCCCGCTCGCCACCGTTGTCGTCGGCGGCCTGCTCTCCACTCTGTTCCTCACACTCCTAGCCCTGCCCAGCATGTACGCCCTCACCATTCGCACGGAGACGAAATGAAAAAGCTGCAATTGTCCATCTATCTGAAAGAGACCGATCGCAAGGACGACATACCGCTCCACGAACTCATCGTCCGCCGCCTGCTCCACTCCGGTATCGCCGGTGCCTCCGTCATGCGCGGCATCATGGGCTACGGCCGCCACGGCCATGTACATCGCACGCGCCTGTTCGGTGTCTCTGACGATCGCCCCATCGTCATCATCGCCGTCGACGATCACGACCGCATTCTCGCCTTCCTCCCCGAACTCAAGGCGCTCCTTCCCGGCGGCCTCATCACGATCACAGAGGTGGAAACGTTGTGACCGCCCACGCCGTCTGCGGCGCTCTGGCGGCACTCGCCGCGCGCCTCCTGCTTCCCGGCCACAGCCCGGAAAGCTATCTCCTGCCCATCGCCCTCGGCGCCGCCGGCGGCATCGCCGCCGATTGGTTCGGCCGCCGCGCCCACCTCTATCTCCCCAACCAACCCGCCAGTTGGGCCATGTCCGTCCTCGGCTCCATGGCGTTTTTATTGGTCTACGGCGTCATCGGACACTAAACTAAAGTGTGCCCGCTGAAACCGCCCCGCAGCCTTTCCAGGGAGTCATAAAGACCCTCCTCCGCCTTGCCCAAAACTACAAGGGCCAGTTCGCGGTCATCAGCCTCTTCGCCCTCCTCGCCACCGCCGCCGATCTTCTCCAACCGCTCGTCTACCGCCGCGCCATCAACGCCGTCGCCGGCCTGTTCGTCGATCAAGCCACCACCCAGCAAATCCTCGCCCCGCAAACACCGGAACAAACTCTAAACACCCTCGTCCAATCCGTCGTCCTGCTCTTCTTCATCTCCGTCATCGGCTACTTCTTCTCCCTGCGTTCGGACTACTACGGCGCCAAAGTCGCCAGCACCATGGAGGCCAATCTCATCGTCTCCACCTTCGGCCACGTTCTCCGCCTCCCCACTTCCTTCTTCGCCCGCCGCGCCAGCGCCGGCATCGCCAAACGCATCGATCAGTCCGACCAACTCGCCCCCGTTGTCCACGCCTTCTCCCAGCAAATCGCCCCCGAAGCCATCCGCCTCGTCGGCATCTGCGCCATCATGTTCTCCGAAAACTGGGAGATGGCGCTCGTCTCGCTCTCCATGCTCCCGCCGTATCTGTGGATCGCCCGCCGCTCCGCGCTCCGCATGAAGACCGGCCTGGAACCCTACTACGAGCTCTGGGAAAACATCTCCGCCCGCATTACCGGCGCACTCGCCAACGTCAAAACCGTCAAGCTCTCCGGCGCCGAAGCCCGCGAAGAGGATCGTCTCGATCGCGAAGCCCACTACGCCTACGGCGTCTACATCGAACGCATCCGCACCGCCCACCGTTACTACATCTGGCAGAGCGCGCTCAGCAATCTCAGCAAGTCGATGGTCCTGGGCTACGGCGGCTGGCTCGTCCTCCGCCATCGCCTCACGCCCGGCGACGTCGTCATGTTCGCCGCCTATCTCGACCGCCTCTTCGCCCCCGTCGACTCACTCAACAGCATCGCCGTCAGCCTCCAGCAACATCTCATCTCCCTCACCCGCGCCATCCGCCTCCGCGACGAAGGCCCCACCGAAGCCCCCGGCGCCGACCTCGCCCCCGGCCCGGGCCGCGTCGAATTCCGCAATGTCCGCTTCGGCTACGTCCCCGACCGCGAAGTCCTCAAAGGTCTCAACCTCATCCTCGAACCCGGCAAGACAACCGCCCTCGCCGGACCCTCCGGTGCCGGCAAAACCACCACCGCCGATCTGCTGCTAAAACTCTTCGAACCCGACTCCGGCGAAATTCTCATCGACGGCCATTCCATCGCCGAAACCGGCCCCGCCCCGGTCCGCCGCGCCATCGGCGTCGTGGCGACGGACGGAGCCGTCTTCCGCGGCACACTAGCCGACAACATCCGCTACAAACGCCCGACGGCTACTAAGGAGGAGGTGCTCGAAGCCGCCCACGCCGCCGGCCTGAGCCGTCTGCTGGAACGCCTGCCCGAGGGCCTCGAAACCGAGATCGGCGAAAACGGCGTCGGCCTCTCTGTCGGCGAACGTCAGCGTCTGCAAATCGCCCGCATCCTGGCCGACAATCCGCGTCTCCTCGTCCTCGACGAAGCCACCGCCAACCTCGACTACGCCACCGAACTCGAGGTCAAACAGTCCCTGCTCAATCTCAATCCCCGCCCCACCACGCTCATCATCGCCCACCGCTACACCATGATCAAGGAAGCCGATTACGTCTACGTGTTAAAGGACGGCCAAGTCTCCGAAGAAGGCACGCCCGATCAACTCATCGCCGCCAACGGCTGGTTCTCCCAACTCGCCCAGCAATCCGGCCAGTCCGAACCCGCGCCCGCCCAGCCCGAAGCCGAAGAGGAAGACGAGGATTAGGCCGAGACCTTCCGCAACCGTCCGCCCAAAAACACCAACAGCGTCGCCACCGGCCAAACGGCCGCCACCGCCGCCACCGGGCTCAGAATCCCGTCCATCCCGCCCTTCCAGCAAAAGTACAACGCCCCTCCCGCCTGCACCGCGCCGATTGCCATTAACAACGTCCCCGCCATCGCCAGATGTCGTCTCTTCATCACCCGGCCAGAATGCCAGAAGCACGGCGATCTGTCCATCGGGCAGCCACCTTAGCGCGTCCATCGGTCACTCACCCGACATCTCCGCGCCACTCCAGTTATCATATTTCTGATGCCGCCCCCCACGATCAACTCCTGGATCGACACCGCCGTCGCCGTCGCCCAAGCCGGCGGCCTCCCCGACTTCATCGAAGAGTTCCGCATGGCCGCCTGCCTCGGCATCTACCGCCCCAACTCGCCCCACGCCGATCTCATGCGCGACATCCTCCCCGTT
Source organism: Acidobacteriota bacterium (assembly GCA_947470805.1). Lineage (GTDB taxonomy): Bacteria > Acidobacteriota > Terriglobia > Bryobacterales > Bryobacteraceae. Next base: position 27,119 of record CANIVU010000012.1, read on the forward strand.
CTCCGCGAACAAGGCGACCTCGATCACTGGTTCGATTTCCTCCTCGACCTGCAACAAACCGCCTGAATCCCGTATACTAACCGCGATGCAGCGACGCCAGTTCCTCCGCGCGGCCCTCGGTTCGGCCGCCCTCTCCTTGAAAGCCGCCCCCGCCCCTCGGCCCAATATTATTCTCATCATGGCCGACGATCTAGGCTTCTCCGACATCGGCCCCTACGGCAGCGAAATCGCCACCCCCACGCTCGATACCCTCGCCAAGAACGGCCTCCGCTTCAGCCAGTTCTACAACACCGCTCGCTGCTGCCCCACCCGCGCCTCGCTCATGACCGGCCTCTACCCGCACCAGGCGGGCATCGGCCACATGATGAACGACTACAACCGCCCCGGCTACCGCGGCGACCTCAACCGCACCTCCGTCACCATCGCCGAAGTCCTCCGCCCCGCCGGCTATCGCACCGCCATGTGCGGCAAGTGGCACGTCACCCCGCAAACGGCCGACAACCATAACTGGCCCCTCCAGCGCGGCTTCGAAAAATTCTACGGCACCATCGCCGGCGCCGGCAGCTTCTGGGACCCCGCCACTCTCACCCGCGACAACACCCCCATCCGTGCCGATCGCAATGACTTCTACTACACCGAAGAGCTCGGCAAACAGGGCGCCAAATACATCGACGAACTCGCCGGCAAGCCCGATCCCTTCTTCCTCTACATGGCCTTCACCGCGCCCCACTGGCCCATGCACGCGCCGGAGGCGACCATCGCCAAATACAAGGATCGCTACAAGGCCGGCTGGGACGCTCTCCGCGCCGAACGCCATGCCCACCAGAAGAAGATGGGCGTCGTAAAGTCCAAGTGGGAACTCTCCCCCCGCGCTCCCGAAGTGCCCAAGTGGGAGGACATCCCGAACAAGGACTGGCACATCCGCCGCATGGCCGTCTACGCCGCCATGATTGATCACCTCGACCAAAGCATCGGCAAGCTCGTCGCCAAGCTCAAGGAAAAGAACCAACTCGATAACACCCTGATCTTCTTCCTCGCCGATAACGGCGGCTGCGCCGAAGGCATGGCCCCGCGCAACGAAAACGACAACAACCCCAATACCTCGTCCCGCCCCCTCAAAACCCTCGACGGCCGCGACGTCAAAATCGGCAACGACCCCAAGGTGATGCCCGGCGCTGCCGACACCTATCAGAGCTACGGCCCCGAATGGGCCCACGCCTCAAATACCCCGTTCCGGCTCTATAAGCACTTCGTTCACGAAGGCGGCATTTCCAGCCCGCTCATCATCCATTGGCCGAAAGTCGTGAAGGCCAAGAACACCTTCACCGACCAACCCGGCCACCTCATCGACATTATGGCCACCTGTGTCGACGTCGCCGGCGCCACCTATCCCGCCGAGTTCAAAGGCGAGAAGATTACGCCCCTCGAAGGCCAGAGCCTGAAGCCGGTCTTCGAAGGCAAGAAGCGCCAGGGCCACGAAGCCATCTATTGGGAGCACGAAGGCAACCAGGCCATCCGTATGGGCCAGTGGAAACTGGTGAAGCGCCACGGCACGGAGTGGGAGCTTTACGACATCGATAACGACCGCACGGAGCTGAACAACCTCGCCGGCAAGGAAACCGCCCGCGTGGAGATGATGTCGGCAAAATGGGAGGCATGGGCCAAGCGCGCCAACGTCCTCCCCTGGCAGTCCTGGCAACCCCCGCAGACCAACCAAAAGAAGAAAAAGAAGCAGGCCTAGCCACCAGATTTCCCTGGGAGCCGTGCTACCGGAAAATTCCCTGATTTGGGAATTCTCCGGTGGTTCGATGACCACATTTCCACCGCAACCGCGCTAGTCTATTCAGCGACACCACTATGCGCGCCCAAGTCTTCCTCGGCGGCGCCGCCGGCCTCACCACCTGGCGCCGCGACATCGCCATCCCCGCCCTCGAAGCCGCCGGCATTACCTACTACAATCCCCAACTCGCCCTCGGCGAATGGTCCGAAGCCTGTGAAGCTGCCGAGATGCAGGCCAAAGACGAAGCCGATATCCTCCTCTTCGTCATCAACGCCGAAACCCGTGGCGTCGCCACCGTCGCCGAAGTGGCCTACTACATGGGCCTCGGCCGCCAACTCGCCCTCGCCATCACCGACATCCCCGCCAACGCCACCCTCTACAACGCCCCCCTAAATCAACCCGAAATCGATGACCTCAACCGCGGCCGCATCTTCCTCCGCACCATGGCGCGCCAGCACCACATCCCCGTCCATACCACCGTCGAAGCTGCCGTCGAATACACCATCCGCCGCCTCCAACACCGCGAAGACATCCACTCGATCCTCGCCGACATCCGCTTCCCCAACTGCGCCTTCCACCTCGAAACCAACGGCGAAGCCCATCTCCTCCAAATCCGCTCCACCGTCAACAATTTCACCGGCCGCAAGTGGCACATCGAACCCACCGCCACCCGTGCCGAAATCGTCCGCACCGCCCTAAAAGCCGCGCTCACTTGGCAGGAACACGAAGCCCGCGAATCCTTCACCTATCGCGGCAAGCCCGTTCACGGTCCCCACTTCGATATCTAGCAACACTCCGCGCACCAAACCCCCAACCCCTTCCGCTTCCACTCTTCTTCCCCAAAGTGCAGCGGCGCCGGCCGCAACACCCGATGCGCATGCGCCCCGCCCATCCCCGCCGGAACCACCGTATCCAAAGACGGATTCAAAAAGAACGGCAACGAAATCCGCTCCCGTGCTTTCGTCGTCACTCGGTGCGGCGTCGCCTGAAAATACCCGCAACTGGCAAACTGCAGTATCTCCCCTAGGTTTACCAGCAGCGTCCCCGCCCGCGGTTCCGCCGCCACCCACTCACCCTCCGGCGTGCAAACCTCCAGCCCGCCCGTCGTGTCCTGCAGCAACAGCGTTACCCAACTAAAATCCACATGCGCCGCCACCCCCGGTCGCGCTACGCCTTCCGGCGCCGCGTGATACTGAATCATCTTCAGCAGCAAATACGCCCGCTCTTCCGCTCCCATCAACGCCCCGAAATGGCGCAGCACGTCCCGCCCCACGCGCTCCAAATCGGCCATCAACTCCATCACCATCTCTTTCCAAAACAGATCCGCCGGCCACAGGTTCGGCCCGCGCAAGGCATCATAAATAGCACCGCCCACCACGGCCTCCTCCTCCCGCCCAAAGTGAATCTGCTCCCGCCAGTCCCGTTCATTCTTCATCTCGCTGTACCCGCGAAAATGCGGTGACCCCTCGATCGCCAACGCCCGCTTCGCCTCCGCCCGCATAGCGAAAAACACCCGCGCCGCCTCAATCGCAAACGCGCACCGCTCCGCCGGGAACAGCGGATGCTGCAAATAGAAACTCCCAAACTCGCGCGCCACCGCGCACAAGTTCTCCGACCCAATATCAACGACCGGCAGTCTTTGCAATCTTGTAGATCCTCGTAGCCGTGCGAATGTACAAACTGTCCCCGGCAATCGCCGGCGTTGCCATCGCCATCTCGTTCAACGAATTCTTCCCCAATAACTCAAACTTCGCGCCCGCCGAAACCACGAACGTGTCCCCGTCTTCGCTCAACAAAAACAGCTTCCCGTTCGATGCCCAAGGCGACGCCGTGAATGCTGCCGCTGCCGGATCAATTCGCTGCTTCCCGAAAATCTCCTTCCCTGTCCGCGCATCGTGACAGGTCAAAAATCCCCGGTCCAGCAGAGTGTAATAGTAATCTCCATACAGAATCGGCGACGGGTTGTACGGACCCGCTTGCGGCAACTTCCACGCTATAAACGTATCGGTCAAAACGCCGCGAGCTCCAGGTTTAATTACGAATACTGGCCGGTTCTCATCGCCCACATATCCCGACGTCAAATACAACAGCCCATGCTTGGTCATCGGCGTCGGAATCACAATCGAGCTCATCCCGCCCATCTCCCAAATCAACTTCCCGTCCAAATCGTAAGACCGGTTCTTCACCGTCCCCGTCGTCACAATCTCCGTCTTCCCGTCGTGCTCCCAAATGAACGGCGTCGACCAATTCGACTTCTCCCCCTCCCGCGCCGTCTTCCAAATCACCTTCCCCGTCTTCGCCTCCACGGCCATTAAATAGCTCGCCGTGTCGTTGTCGTTCACCACATACAGCCGCCCCTGGTGCAGCACCGGCGAAGCCGCTGTCCCCCACCCATACCGCGTCTCCACCGCCGCCGATGGCAATGTCCAAACCGTCTTCCCATTCCGGTCCAACGCAAACAGCCCCACCTGCGCAAAGTAAAAATACACCCGCTCCCCATCGGTCACCGGCGTCTCCGACGCGAACGAATTCTTCAAATGACGCGACCCCGGCGGCACGCCCTTGAACAACTCCCGCTGCCAGACAATCTTCCCCGTCTTCGTATCCAGCGCCACCGCCATAAACCGGTGTTCGTCGTTGACCTTCCCCCGGTTCCCCCCGAAATACAGCCCCTTCTTCATCTCCTCAATGGGGCCGCTCGAGATAGCCGTCGTCACATACAGCCGGTCGCCCCACACCACCGGGGACGACCACCCCACCCCCGGCACCGCCGTCTTCCACGCCACATTTTCCGTCTCACTCCACTTGTCCGGGAACCGCGCATCGTCGGCCACGCCCATCGCCCCCGGCCCGCGGAACTGCGGCCAGTGCTCCCCCGCCGTCAACGTCAGCGCACCCAGTACAACCAGTAGAAATCGCATTCCCTCCACTCTACCCCGCTCTACCGCGGGATAGGCAGCGTCCCCAGGTTCAACTTCGTCAACACCGCATTCCACACCGGCACCTGCGTCCGCAGGAACGCCTTCACGCCCGGCAAGTTGTCGTTGTACTCCTTCTCCACCTCGGCGAAATGCGCCACCTGCTGCGGCAGCGGCGCCGCGTTCGGCCCGTCGATGATGCCGCTCAAATTCACCAACCGCTCGGCCAGCCCCGGCGCATCTTCCAACCGGTTCGCCGTCGCCGGCAGGCCAATTTTCAAAGTCTCCTGGTCCAGCGCCTTCTGCCAATCCGCCAGCGGCCCCAGTTGCCCGCGCAACCCCGTCTCCGCCCGCCCCCGCGTCTCCATCGCCCGGATCTGATCCTTCAACGCATCGATCGCCTTCAGCGTCGTGTTCACTTCCGACTGCATATCCCGCAGCTTCAGCCCATACGTCAACTGCTCCTGCAAATCCGCCGCCGAAGCCGTCAAGCCCGGGTCCAAACGAACCTCAAACTTCTCTTCCAACTTCGTCGTTCCCACCGTCAGCCGCACCGTGTACACACCCGGCGCCGCCTTCGGCCCACGCGCCACGCCCGGGCCCTCTTCCGCCCCTTCCGCCGCCGCCCGCCGAATCTTCGGCCCCTCGTGCCGCAAATCCCAAACCAGCCGTTGCAACCCGGCCGTCCGTGCCGCCGGCGCAGCCGCGCGCCCCCGCCCGCCGGTAGCCTCGCTCACCTCCCGGATCACCTTCCCCGACGCATCCACAATCTCCACCTTCGCCGTCCCCGTCCCGGCCACCGAAAAGGTAATCGGCGCGCCATACCGTGGATTGGCGCCCTTGAACACCTTGGACCCCCCATCGTCCATTCCGCCCCCCGCGCCCCGGTTCGCAAACCGGTACGTCACCCGCGGCGCATAGAGCTTCGTTCCCTCACCCGGCGGCTGCTGCAGCGCCGCAATGTCGTCCAGAATCAGAATGCTTCGCCCATGCGTGCCCAGAATCAAATCGTTCTCCCGCGGGTGCACGACAATATCGTGAATCGCCACATTCGGTAGATTCTTCGCCGCCAGCCGCTGCCAGCTCCCGCCCGCGTTCCACGAAACAAACAATCCCACCTCGGTCCCCGCATACAGCAGTTGCGGGTTCTTCGGGTCCTCCCGCACCACATGTACATACGCCTTCGCCGGCAGCCCGTTCGTCACCCGCGCAAAGGTCTTCCCGGTATCGGTGGTCTTGAAAATATGCGGCCCGTAGTCGTCCCAGAAGTGCCGGTCCAGCGCCACATAAGCCGTCGTGGCGCTCGTCCGCGAAGGCTCCACATGCGACACCCACGACTCATTCAACTCCTTCGGCAAATTCCCCACTACGTTGTTCCACGTCTTCCCGCTGTCCGGCGTCACCTGCACATTCCCGTCATCGGTCCCCACCCACACCACGCCCGCCTTCGCCGGCGATTCCCCAATCGACACAATCGTCCCGTGATTCTCCGCCGTCGAATTGTCGTACCAGATCGGCCCCCCGGCCGACTTCATCCGCTCCCGGATATTCCGCGTCAGGTCCGGGCTGATCGGCTCCCACGACCGTCCGAAATTCCGCGTCTGGAACAGCGCGCTGCCGCCGAAAAACACCGTCTGCCCGCCATGCGGCGAATTCACAATCGGCGTGTTCCAGTTGAACCGGTACTTCAAATCGCCCACGCGCCCCGCCTGCGGTTGCGGCGCGACAGCCTGCTGCTCCCCCGTCTCAATGTTCGTCATCGACAGCCGCCCGCCCTGCGATTCCGTCAGGAACACATTCGGGTTGTCCGGATGCGCCGAGGCAAAGAACCCATCGCCGCCCGTCACCATCTTCCAGTCCGAAGGCGCAATCGATCCGGCTCTGTTCCGTGACGGCCCCGTCCACGTCCCGTTGTCCTGCAACCCGCCCGTGATGTTATAAAACGGCAGCCGGTTGTCCGCATGCACCGCGTAATACTGCGCCAGCGGAATGTTCAAAATGCTCTCCCATGAATCCCCGCGATTGTTCGAAAGCGAAATCCCCCCGTCCGATCCCGCCCACATCCGCGCAGGGTTCAACGGATCAATCCATAGCGAGTGAAAGTCGATGTGAATCCCCCCCGCCGTCGCCTTGAACGTCTTCCCCGCATCGGTCGAAATCTGCAATAGCGAGGCCACCGCGTACACCCGGTTCTCCTCCACCGGATCCACCCGCAGGTCGGCATAATAGAACCCCCGCGCCACCACCTCCCGCGCCCGCGTCATCTCCGCAAACGTGTCGCCACCGTCCGTCGAACGATACAGCGTCCCCTCTTTCGATTCCGCCGCCAGATACACCACCGACGGGTTCGACGGCGCCACCTTCACCCCCACCCGTCCAATCAACTTCGGCAATCCCTTCTCCAACTTCTTCCAAGTCCGCCCGCCATCGGTCGAACGAAACACGCCGCTCTTCTCGCTCCCCGACGTGTGATTCCACGCCTTCCGTTCAAACCGCCACATCGCCGCATACAACACATTCGGATTCTTCGGATTGATCTCCAGATCCGCGCACCCATGCCCGCTATCCACAAATAGCGTCCGCTGCCAAGTCTTCCCGCCATCAGTGGTCATGAACACGCCCCGCTCCTCGTTCGGCCCGGACTGGTGCCCCACCGCGCATACATACGCCACCTCCGGATCCAGCGGATTCACCAGCACCCGCGCAATGTGCTCCGTATCGGCCAGCCCCATATGCTTCCAACTCTTGCCCCCGTCCGTCGATTTGTAGACCCCATCGCCGAACGACACGCTGTTGCGCATATTCGCCTCGCCCGTGCCCAGCCACACTACTTCCGGGTTCCGTGGGTCCAGCGCCAAATCGCCCACCGAAATCGTAGTCTTGTCGTCGAACAACGACGCCCACGTCATCCCCCCGTCCAGCGTCTTCCACAGTCCGCCCCCGCCCGTGCCCACATAGACGACGTTTGGATTCCCAGGCACGCCTTCGATGTCGGACACCCGCCCGCCCATCGTCGTCGGGCCCACCGCCCGGAACGACAGCGTCTCGAATACCTTCGGATCGCTCGGCTGCGCCAACGCCGCGACCGCGGCCAAAAGGACGGCAAAAATACGCATATGGGGGAGATTGTAGCGGGTTTTCCAGCCCAATCGCATACAATGCCCTCCATGGCCTCCACTCGCGTGTGGGTCGGGCTCGTCCTGGCCGTCTCCGTTAACGCCCAGCGAACGCTCCCCGCCAACGCCGTCACCGCCCGTGAAAATCCCGGTATTGCAATGACTTCCTCCCGCCAACTCCCGCCCATCAACGACGGCGAATTCGTCCGCCGCCAGGGCGCCCTCCTCACCCTCAACGGTAAACCCTTCCGCTTCCACGGCAACAACAACTATTACAACCAGGCCGACGTCGCCTACGGCCGCATCGCCGGTGTCGAAGAGACCTTCGACAAAATGGTCTCCCTCGGCCTCACCGTCGTCCGCGCCAACGCCCACAACGACCATCCGCCCGCCCAGGACCCCGCCGCCATCCAATCCGCTCCCGGCGTCTACAACGAAGCCAACCTCGTTGCCCTCGATCGCTCCATCGCCCTCGCCAAATCCCGCAACCTCCGCCTGATCCTCAAATTCACCAACAACTGGGACGCCTACGGCGGCATCCGCCGCTACGTCGCCTGGCACCTCGGCCGAACGCCAACCCAGTCCGAATCCGCTCTCTTCTATACCGAGCCCCGCATCAAGGAGTGGTATCGAAACTACGTCCGCACCATCATCGATCGCCGTAACACCATCACCGGCGTCACCTACCGCAACGAACCCGCCATCCTCGCCTGGGAACTCGGCAACGAACTCCGCAACCCCGGCAGCGCCAACGCCCTTCTCGCCTGGACCGCCGAGATGGCGGCCTTCATAAAACAGCTCGATGCCAATCACCTCATCGCCGACGGCGGCGAAGGCTTCGATGACGACCCGTCCCTCTACCCCGGCATCTCCAACCGCTACACCGTCTCGGGCTCCGATGGCTGCAGCTTCCATCGCCTCGCCCAGATCCCCGAACTCGACCTCCTCAGCTACCACCTCTACCCCACCAACTGGCGCATGAACGACGATGCCGATACCGTCCTCTACATCCGTCGCCACGAAGAGATCGCCCGCCAAAACGGCAAAGTCGCCTACCTCGGCGAATACGGCAAAACCGGCGCCGATCCCGCCCGCGCCGCCATCTTCCAGCGCTGGCTCCAAGCCGCCACCAACGACCATGCCTCCTCCGGCGTCATGCTCTGGCACCTCATCAGCGATGCCAAAACCGACTCCGAGGGCTACCAGCTCTACTGCCCCCAACACGCCGATTCCTGCACCGCCATCCGCCAATCCGCCGAAGCCCTGGCCGCCGCCCCCGTCGTCACCAACGCCGCCAGCTTCCAACCCATCACCCTCGCCCCCGCCTCCATCGCCACCCTGTTCGGTCCCAATCTAGCCAACACCCAACTCACCCTGACCGACTCTGCCAACCGCGCACACCCCATCACCCAGTCCTTTGCCAACGACACTCAAATCAACTTCCTGATCCCCGAAAATGCCCAAACCGGCCCCGCCATTCTCCGTGTGACACGCAACGGCCAAACCCAATCCAGCGCCGCCATGCGGCTCTCAAAAACCGCCCCCGGCATCTTCGTCAATGGGCCCCAGCCCGCCACCCCCACCGGCATCGTCACCCTCTACGCCACCGGCCTCCGCGCCCTCGAAACAATCACCGCCACCGTCAACAACGAACCCGTCGAAATCCTCTACGCCGGCCCCCAAAACCAATACCCCGGCCTCGACCAAATCAACCTCCGCCTTCCCCCCAATCTCCCCGCTGCCCCCACGCTCCAAATCACCGTCGACGGTCTCCCAGCCAACCCCGTCCAACTCACTGTCCGTTAGCCGCCGCTGCCGCCAGCTTCCGCTTCAACACCAATAACTTCTTTCCCTCGCGCTGCGTCCACCCGCAAAAGTCCTTCTTGTCGGCGTCGTTCAGCATCGCCTCGCTGTGCAAAAACACATACTCCGGCTTCGGCATCCGACCCACCGTGACATCCGCGCACGATGCCGCCAGCATCCCCACCGCCAACTGCAACTTCTTCCCCGCCTGCTCCGTCCACGAGCTGAAATTCATCACCTCCCGCGCCTTCTCCACATCCTTCGCTATCAGCCACGAAACCGGCGCCACACGGGAATACCATGGCCACTTCGTGTCGTTCGAATGGCAGTTCCAACAGGAGCGTTGCAGTATCTTGTCCATCTCTTCCGGAACCTCCACCTGGTTCCGCAACGCTGCCGTCGCAGGCGCCACCGGGTTCGTCCGCGGGAAAACAGGCACCGCCTGCAACACCACAAACACGCCTGCCACAGCCATCCCAGCCCACCGTAAATATTTCTTCATGTGTTTGCAGGAGAGCCTATACCACGCGGCCCAGTAGCGGCAACTGATAAACTCCCTGAAAATGCCACGGCTCTGGATGTTCCTCGCCCTCACCGTCACCCTCGCCCTCGCCCAACTCCGCCAAACCCAAACCACCGCCCACCTCCAACTCACCTCCAACTACCCCACTCGCATCTACCTCCAGAAATCTGAAAAGCCCTTCCGCCTCTTCCCCGTCGACGCCATTCTCCCCATCAAAGTCGATCTCTTCTACCGCGATACCCTCTGGCGCCGCACACCCAACCCGCAGACCCTCGAAGTCGCCGCTAACGACCAGTCCCACTTCTACCTGCTCTCGAAAACCGCCACCTTCGATCTCCCCCCCGGCGATTACAAAATCGAAGCCTACCGCGGCCTTTTCTTCACCCCCATCACCCAATCTTTCACTCTCAAACCCGGCGAAACCAAACCCATCAACCTAACCCTCACCCGCTGGAACGAATCCACCAAAAACTGGCTCTCCGGCGACGATCACATCCACCTCCCCCGCACCGTCGCCGAAAACCAGACGTTCCTCCAATGGCTCGAAGCCGAAGATCTCAACGTCGCCAATTTCCTCCAGCTCCAACGCCAAATCGACGCCGCGCCCCAATACGCCTTCGGCCCCGCCGGCGAAGCCAAGAGCAAAGGCTACTCCATCCGCTCCGGCCAGGAGTCCCGCAGCGAATACTATGGCCACATCGAACTCCTCGGCGGGAACCAAATCGTCCGCCCGCTCAGCGTCGGCTCCATGTACGCCAACGAACCCGCTGCCGCCCCCTGGCCCGCCGAAATCTTCAAGAAGGGCAAGGCCGCCGCCGCACTCACCGGCTACGCTCACTTCCATGGCTCCATGGCCCATTCCACACTCCTCATGGACCTGGCTCTTAACAACATCCAATTCCTCGAAGTCTTCCAGTTCGGCAAGCTCTGGACCGAAGAGTGGTACGAACTCCTCAATGCCGGCTTCCGCGTCACCGGCATCGCCGGCAGCGATTTCCCCGTCCCCCTCGGCCGCTTCCTCCCCTGGCCCAAACACATCCCCCTCCTCGGTCCCGAACGTACGCTGGTGAAGGCGCAACCCGGCCAATCCGCCTACACCGCCTGGGCCGCCGCCGTCGCCAAAGGAGAGGTAACAGTTTCCAACGGCCCGCTCGTCGAAATCACCAAAAACGGCAACGAAATCACCGCCACCGCGACCTTCCATCAGGACATCGAGACCTTCGAACTGGTCCGCAACGGCGAAGTCATCGCCACCGCCAAGACCGGAAAATCACTCACCCTGAAAGCCCCCGCCACCGAGGCCTGGTATGCCGCCCGCGCTGCGTTGAAGAAGGTGGACGGCGAACCCCAAGTCCAAGGCCACACCAACCCCCTCTACATCGGCAACCCCAAGCCCGACCCCGCCACCCGCGCCAAACTTGCCGCCCGCTGGCAGGCCGAAGTGGCCTATTACAAATCCGCCAACCTCCCCTTCTCGACGGACGCCGAACGCCAGCAGTTCTTTTCCCAGGCCGAACAGGCACTTTCTGCCCTCACGATGCAAGAGCGGTAACCGACGCGAAACCAGCAACCCACCTCCTCGCCGCTGTACCATATAGCGTCGGAATATGACCAAACTTCTGCAGTGGCTCCACGCACACAAGGCCTTCGTCTGGCCGCTGGTCTTCGTCTACACGCTCGCGGTCTCGTTCCCGCATCTGATTGTGCAGAACTGGATGCGCTCCATCATGGGGACGACTGTCGCTGAATACGGGGTCTTCTATGGCCGCTTGGCCTTTATCGCTGCCGCCCTCATCGCCGGTTTCACTATCTCGTATCTCCTCGCCCTGAAAAAACATCCCGCCCGCCGCGACCTCCTCATCGCCTGGGCCGCCACGCTGGTAATGGCCTACCTTGCCTGGAAATACCTCAGCGTCAACAACTCGGAACTGGTCCACTTCGTGCAATACGCCATTCCTGGCGTCGTACTTATCGCCCTAACACGCTCCGTCACCGATTCGCTCGCCTGGCTCCTCATCATGGGCGGCTTTGACGAGGGATATCAATTCTGGGGAATCAATCCCACCTGGGGTATTCCCTGGGACTTCAACGACATCGTCATGGACCTCTTCGGCGGCGCCTTCGGTGTCTTCTTCGGCCTCGGCTTCCTCCGCACCGTCCCTGCCCGAGCCATCAACTGGCGCCGTCCCGGCATCATCACGCTCGCCTCCATCTACGCCACCGGTGCCCTCCTTCTCGCCACCGGTTTCGTGCTGCTCTATGAGGACAAAGCCAATCCCAACTACTGGTTCTCCCTCAGCCGCCTCCGCAACAAAAGCTTCTGGTTCTATGACGCCACTTGGGGCCCCAGGACTGTTCACGCCATCGCAATTGAAGAAGGCCTTGTTATCGTCCTCCTCATCCTCGCCCTGTACTCTATCTTCGACCGGCGCCACGAGGTCATCGACCAGTGAGGTCAACCCGCTGGGCCCTCGCCCTGGCCTGCGCCATCGCCTTCTGCTTCCGCGCCCTGGTTCCCCTCTATAACGTCTTCCAGGCCGGCTTCATCAACTTCCAGGAAACCGACGCCTGGTTCCATGTCCGCGTCATGGAGCACCTCGTCCGCCACTTCCCCTTCCGTCTCCAGGTCGATCCCTACGGCTCCATCCTCGACGGCCAGCGTGTCGACACCGGCCCCTTCTACGACTGGATCCCCGCCCTCCTCGCCCTCCCGTTCCCGGACGAACTCCAAACCATCGCCGCCTGGTATCCGGCCATCCTCGGCGTGTTTATCATCGTTGCCGTCTACTTCCTCGCACAAGCCCTATTCGACGAAACCACCGCCGCCCTCGCCGCCCTCGTCGCCGCTGTGCTCCCCGGCCACTTCCTCGCCGTCTCCAGCCTCGGCTTCACGGACCATCACGTCATGGAGAGCCTGCTCTCCCTCCTCGTTCTCTACTTCCTCGTCCTACGCCGCCACATCGCCGCCGGCCTCACCCTGGCCGCCTATCTGCTCACCTTCGTCGGCGGTGCGTTCCTCGTTGCCATTGTCATCGCCTGGGCCGCCTATGGCTTCCTGCGCGATCCCAAGGACGTCGACTACGCCCCCAACCTCCCCATCGTCTTCGCCATCCCCCTGGTCCTCGCCGCGCCGTTCCATCAGATTCTCTGGATGGAATACACCCTCGCCGCCCTCGCCGGCGGCATCGCCTTAACCGCTGGCGCCGCCCTCTGCCGTCGCTTTCCTTACCCCCGCGCCATCTGGCTCGCCGCCATCGCCGTCGCAACCGCTGCCGTCATCGTCGCCATCCCCCAGTCGCTTCAAATTCTCCGCTACCTTGCCCCCTCCCGTTCCGGGGCCGCCGCCGGCGTCGGCGAACTCCAATCCATGTGGTTCATCAAGGGCTACTTCTCTCTCGAATGGCCGTGGATGGAGTTCGGTGGCGTTCTCATCCTCGCCATGGCCGGTATCCCCGTTCTCTTCGAAATCGCCGTCCGCAACCGTCGCCCCGCGCTGGCCCTATTCACCCTCTGGAGCCTCTCCGTCTTCGGCATGGCTATGATGCAAGTCCGCATGGCCTACTACTTCGCCCCCGCCGCCGCGATCGTCGCCGCTTATCTCCTCGTCCGCGCCTGGAACACCGTCGCCACAAAACTGCGTCCCATCGTCATCCTCGCCGCCATTGGTCTCGTATTCGCCCCCAACGTCTGGCGCCTCCTCCTCGGCCCGCCCAATCCCCCCATCGCTGTCAACGCCCCCTGGCGCGACGCGCTCGACTGGCTTCGTTCCCAAACCCCCGAGCCCTTTGGCGATCCCGCCGCCTACTACGCCAGCAACGTCGATCCCCAATCGGTCCGCTACGGCGTCCTCTCCTGGTGGGACTACGGCTACTGGATCACCGCCATCGGACGCCGCGTGCCGTTAACCAACCCAACCCAAAAGAACGCCTCCGTCGCCGCGACGTTTTTCCTGGCCCAGTCGGAGCCAGAGGCGATGAAGGTCATGGACCAGTGGCGCCAGCGGTATGTCATGCTGGACGATCGTTTGGCCGACGCCATCTTCCCCGTGCTCTTCAATTTCCACCCGTCCGCCCGCCGTGCGGAGTATCTGGTGGAAGGCTACGAACGCCAACCCGACGGAAAGCTGGAACTCCGCCGCTTCTACCGCGATGCCTACTACCAAACCATGGTGGCCCGCCTCGGTCGTGGCGGAGCATCCGCCCCAGGAACCGGACCTTCGTCCGTCGTGCTGCTATCCGCTCCTGGAGCGGTGTACAAGCAAATCGCCCATTTCACGAACATCCAGGACGCCCAGCGCATCCAACAGCGTTGTGCCCGCGAAGGCTGTGTTCTGGTAGGGGACAAGCCAGACCAGCCCATCTTCCCCATCGAACCGCTGGCGCAACTGAAGCAGGTCTACCCCACCACCCGTGGCCCCGCCTCCGTCTCGATCTTCGACCGACCCTAGATACGCGTTTAAACCCGTTTCCGGAACCACGCCAGCCCCGCCAAGCTCGCACCGAGGATCAGCAACGTTGCCGGTTCCGGAACCGGCGATGTCGCATCGCCCACCCCCAGGAACAGGCTGTCCGGCAAACTGATCGACGAACTGGCATTCATCGTTCCAATCGTCAGCCGCATGCTCATCGACATATTCGTCGCGTACTTGATATCCACGCCCTGGTCCAAGTAGGAGAACACCGGGTCGATCGACAGATTTCCCGCCACCATCGTGGAGACTTCCACCCCCCGGTCCACGCTCATGTTGTAGCTCATGAAGCCCGAACTTGCCCCCCCCTCGACGTACCTTCCACCCCGCCAAAAACAGGCAAAAATGGCCCATTGGCGTCCACTCCACCCAGAAAAAGATCTGCCACAATCAGGAAGGTGCCCTGGCACGCTATCCTCGATACACAAGCGATCGTGGCATTCGAAAACCGCAACTCCAACGGCCCCGCAATCGGCTGTCCCACTTCGAATGGCTGCCCGCCGGCAAGCAAAAACACATCGCCGCTGAACGAAAAGCCATTCGTTGGCGTATTGGCAATGGAGAACGGAGAATCCAAGGGCGCAAACGTCACCGGCAGTCCAAAAGGCACCCCTTGGGCGCGCAATTGATAGGAGCTCACGCTCGTGATCGATCCGCCAAACACTGAAACACTAAAGACCAATCCGCACAATATACGTAAGTAAAACAACATGGATCAGATTATAACAGGTGGACTTGGGAGCGATCTCCGCTTCACCGCGCGCGCTGCGGCGCCAGCCGGGCTTTTTCGCCGTGGCTGTTTGCACGTTAGCCCTCGGCGTTGCATCGACAACCGCCGTCTTTTCGTTGTTCTACCAGGTCCTGCTGCGCACTCTCCCTGTGCCCGAACCCCGCGAACTGGTCGTCTTCCATGCCGATAATCTGGACCTTCCCGGCAGTGTCAGCAAGGACAACTCCGAATCGGTCTTCTCCTATCCGATGTACACGCGTCTCCGGGACGGGATGCCTAGCTGGCTAGGTATCGCCGCCCGCAGCAGCTCCTCCGGGCAACTTCTCACCGAGGGCGGGACCGAGCGAGTTCGCATCGAAATCGTCTCCGGGAACTTCTTCGAGACCCTCAAACTCACCCCGTTCGCAGGCCGGCTTTTTAGTACCGCGGACGACTCGGTGCGGGGCGGAAACGCCGTCATCGTGCTCTCGCATGGCTAGTTTTTGCGTCATTTTGGTGCCAAAAGTACCGTTTTAGGCACCAAAATCACCCTTTCTGGACACGTTTTTGAGGTCATTGGAGTGGCTCCGGAGGGGTTTAAGGGGGTCCTCGGAGGGGACGATCCGGAGGTGTACCTGCCTATCTCCATGCGCGCGGTGATCAACCCCGGCTGGGACGGCTTCGACCGGCCTAACGTCCGCTGGCTCAACATCTTAGGCCGGCTGCCGGCCAATCACGACACCGCCTCGGTGCATCCGCTGTTCTCCGCCATCGTCCGCGACCACGTCGAACAGGCCAAAATCACCAACCAAAACGTCCGCCAACGCATTGAAAAAGCAACACTTACCCTCCTGCCAGCCGCCTCCGGGCTCAATGAACTGAAGCGCCAGTGGCAGGAGCCGCTGGTGGTGTTGCTGGCGATGGTCTCGCTGCTGTTCCTGATCGCCTGCGCCAATCTCGCTAACTTGTTGCTGGCACGAGGGGTTAACCGGAATCGGGAGATCTCGATCCGTGTTTCCCTGGGTGCCACCCGCGCCCGCATCATTCGCCTTTTATTGATGGAAACCGCCGCTATTACCGTTACCGGAGCCGCGATTGGTGCCGTTTTAGCACCGGTTTTGGTGGATTTATTGATCCGTTCCATCGCCGATGACGATGGCGGAAGCGGCTGGCTGGACGCGAAGTTGAGCCTGCCAGTCCTTTTGTTTTCAATGGGTTTGGCGGGATTGAGTACACTGCTCGCTGGATTGGTGCCGGCGCGGCAGTTCTTCGTCGCTGCGCAGGTTGCTATGTCCCTTGTTTTGTTGACGGTAGCCGGGTTGTTCGGGCGCAGCCTGGGGAACCTGCTGCAGTTCGATCCGGGGTTCCAGGCGCGGGAGTTGGCGCTGTTTTCAACCAGCCCGAAGCGGGCGGAGTTTATCGCGGAGGTCGAACAGCGTCTGGCGGCCTTACCGGGTGTGAAATCAGTGAGTTACGCCGAATTCGGGCCGCTCCAAAACTCGACATCGAGCTCCAATATTCAACTCGAAGGCTACCGGGCCGGCGAGGAAGAGAACATGGACTGCAACGTAATGGTCGTGGGCCCTAAGTACTTCGAAACATTGGGGACAGCGCTGTTATCGGGGCGGGGTGGCGAGGTCCGGGACGGGGCGGAGGCGCCAAAAGTGGCAGTGGTGAACCAGGCGTTCGTGAAGCGGTTTTTGAAGCCCGGTGAGAACGTGATCGGTCGGCATTTGTCGATTGGCGGGGGGAATGTACCGCTGGATATTGAGATCATCGGCATCGCGACGGACACCAAGCACGGCTCGCTCCGGGAGACGGTTGCGCCGACATTTTTTCTTTCTTATCAACAACGTATGGACAACCGGCGGCGGCTCCCGCAAGCCACCTTCTTCGTTCGTTCGGTGCGCCCGGTGCCCGCGACGGCGCTTCGCGCCGTCGTTAACGCCGCCGATCCGCTCGTGCCGGTGTACAACATACGAATGATGGAAAAGGCTGTCGACCGGTCCATTTCGACCGACCGGCTGATCGCGGGGCTTTCGGTGGGGTTTGGTGTTCTGGCGCTACTGATTACGGCGGTGGGGCTGTACGGCGTCTTGAGCTATTTGACGCGGCAACGGACGAAGGAGTTTGGCATCCGGATGGCGCTCGGGTCCTCGCGGCAGCTGTCGGGGCCGGCCGGGCGATTGCGGCGCAGTTGTTCGGCGTTGCGGGGCTGGATCCGGTGGTGCTGATGGCCGCGCCGGCGGTGCTGGCGGTGGTGGCGCTGTTGGCTGCCGCCTGGCCTTCGATGAAGGCGGCGGCGGTCCAACCAAGCGAAGTATTACGGCATGAGTAGTTTTGGCGGGCGCTCGCGCATGAATGGGCATGAAGCCCTATATGCTCTTGATTGCTTTGACATTGATGGCGGCCGAACCGGTGCAGTTCCTTGGCAAACCGTACCGTTTGGCCGCCTTTAGCCACAAGGTGAATCCGCTGTGGGAGTTCACGGCGCCGAATGAGACGGTGGAGAACTGGTCGACGCTGTTGACGATTGTGGACCGGCCGGATGCGAAGACCAGGCCCGACCTGGACCGGCTGGCGCAGGGGATCATGGACACCTACAAGGGCAACGGCGGTAAGGTGTTGATGGCGAAGACCTTCGCGGGCGCGGATGGCGTGCCGTATAACTACATGGTTGTGGCGTTTGAGCAGCCGGCGCAGAAGCGGTATGAGCTGAACTTCGTGAAGGCGGCGATGGGAGCGAAGAACGCCTATATGGCGATTTATGGGGTCCGCGTGAAGGACGCGAAGACGTTCTTGAACGAGCACTCGGCCGAGATCGGGAAGGCGCTGGAGAAGGCGCAGTTGCCGCCAGTGGCCGCGTTGCCGCGGAAGTAGGTCAGCGGCGGCGCTTGGACTGGTCGGAGTAGGTGAAGACGGGTTTCCCGGACTTTTCGATGTAGGACCACTGGGCGCTGTAGTAGTCGATGCCGGTGCGGACGTGGGCGAGGCCCAGGACGAAGCTGGTGGCGGCATCGAACTCGCCGGGGATGGCGCGGTTGCCTTGTTTGTCGATGAAGCTGTATTTGCCCTTTTTGTCGGTGATTACGGCTAGCCCTTCAGAGAAGCTGTCGGCGCTAGAGAGGGTGGGCGGGATGACGAACTTGCCGGACTTGTCGATGAAGCCGACTTTGCCTCCTTTTACCACCCATGCGAGGCCTTCGGAGAAGGGGCTGGCTCGTTCGAACTGCATGGGGATTTGGATGACGCCGGCTGTGTCCGTGTAGCCCCAGGCTTTGCCGTTGCCCACCGGGGCCAGGCCTTCGGAGAACTCTCTGACGTCAATGAATTCGGGGTTGCGCGTGAGCGCGCCTTGCTTGTCGAGGATAGCGTAGCGGCAGCGCTTGGGTGTCACGGGCGTGGCGCCATAGGGGATGAAGCTGGCGGGGGAGCAGGCTCCGAGGTCTACTCGTTCGCAGGGGCCTTCGGTGACCCAGGCGTGCCCATCGGTGAACGGGGTGGCGTGGGAGA
This sequence comes from Acidobacteriota bacterium, assembly GCA_947470805.1. Taxonomy (GTDB): domain Bacteria; phylum Acidobacteriota; class Terriglobia; order Bryobacterales; family Bryobacteraceae. Next base: position 45,949 of record CANIVU010000012.1, read on the forward strand.
ATTTGGCGGGGATTTGGAATGTGCCGGTGTGGTCGATGTAGCCGTAGCGGCCTTCCAGCAAGACGAGGGCGAGGCCGTCGCTGAAATCGCTGGCCTGTTCGAAGCGGGCTGGGATGGCGAGTTTGCCGGTGGTATCGATGTGACCGGTGGTTTTAGTTTCGGGGAAGTACCGTTTGGCGAGGCCTTCGGCGAAATCGCCGGCGGTGAGGTAGTGGGACTTGGCGACGGGCTTGCCGGTCGTGTCGATGTAGACGTCGGTATCGTCTTTTAGGGTGACTTTGGCCAGGCCGTTGAAGAAGTCGCCGTCTTTGCCGGACCCGACGCGGAGTTGGGGCGGGATGACGATCTTGCCTTCGCGGTTGATGTAGCCGGCGCCGTTGCGTTCTTCGATGACGAAGCGGAAGAGCGGCGTGTCGGACCGTTTGCTTTTCGGCCAGGCGGGGTAGGACAGGGAGCAGCCCAGGATTTCGGTAAAGCCGAGCAGGAAGACGAGGGCGATTGTGCTGCGGTGCGGCATAATACGAGCGGTGGAGCCCAGTTTAAACGAAGACGAATGGCTGTGGGGCTGGGACCCGACGCCGGGCATTGTCTCCGTTTGGGCGGAGGGCACGGGGCGGGCTGTGGTTTGGCGGCGGATTCCGGAGACGGGCGCGCTGGTGCGGGAGGAGGCGCGGTTTCGGCCTTGGGTGGTGTTGGATTCTGTTGAGGGCCTGCCGGCGGATGTTGTGGTGCGGGAGTTGGATGGACCGGGGGAGTTGCGGTACTTCGTCACCGCGGTGGATGGGCGGGCGATTCCTTCCGGCGTTCGGGAGCGGGCGGTGCTGGCGCTATCGCCCGAAGAACAGTATCTGGTTTCGACGGGGCGGACGTATTTCCGGGATCTGGCATTTGACCAGTTGCGGCGGATGCAGTTTGACTTGGAGACAACCGGACTGACGCCGGAGGACAACCGGATTTTCATGATCGCGGTGCGGGAGCCATCGGGGGATTGTTCGGTGTTGGAGGGGGAGGAGGAGGAGGTGATCCGGCGGTTGGTGGAGTGCGTGCGGGCGGCGGATCCGGACGTGATTGAGAACCACAATTTGCAGGGGTTTGACTTGCCGTTTTTGGAGCATCGGGCGCGGGTGTTGGGAGTGCCGTTGGCATTGGGGCGGATGCCGGGGATGGCGCTGCGGGAACGGCCTTCGCGTCGGAAACGGATGCGGTTTGTGACGCCGGGGCGGGAGTTGATTGACACGCTGGACGCGGTGATGCGGTATGACTTCGCGGCGCGGGATTTGCCGGACCATGGGCTGAAGAGTGTGGCTCGGCATTTTGGGTTGGCTACGGAAGACCGGGAGTACATTCAGGGGGATCGGATCTTTGCGGTCTACCAGAGCGACCCGGAGCGGGTGCGAAGGTATGCCACCTCGGATGTTCAGGAGGTGGCCGGGGTGGCGCGGATGCTGGGCGGGGCGGCGTTTGCGTTGGCGCGGATGGCGCCACGGCGGTATGAGCGGCTGGCGGACGCCGGAGCGGCGACTGGAGTGATTGACCCGCTGTTGGTGCGGGCGTATTTGCGGATGGGGAAGGCGTTGCCGGCGCACCGGGAGGGGGACGGGACGCCGCACAGCGGGGCGGCGCTGCACCTGTTTGCGAGCGGGGTGGCGCGGCGGATTGTGAAGGCCGATGTGGCGAGCCTGTATCCGTCGTTGATGCGGGCGTACCGGATTGGGCCGGCGCGGGATCACATGGGGGTGTTGTTGGCGCTGGTGGACCGGTTGGTGGAGCGGCGGTTGGCGGCGAAGGCGGCGGCGCGGGCGGCGGCGGCCGGGTCCGATGAGCGGTTCACGCAGGAGGCGCTTTCGGCGGCGATGAAGTTGGTCGTGAACACTGCCTATGGGTATTTGGCGGCGGGGGATGGGTTGACGCGGTTTGCCGATGTGCATGCGGCGAATGAAGTGACACGGCGGGGGCGGGAGACGCTGGGGCTGATGTGCCGGGAGTTGGCGGCGCGCGGGGTGACGTTATTGGAAGCCGATACCGATGGGGTGTATTTTGCGGTGCCGGAGAGCTGGACGGAGGCCGATGAGCGGCGGGTGGTGAGCGAGGTGGACGGGTTGTTGCCGCCGTTGGTGCATTTGGAGTTTGACGGGCGGTATGCGGCGATGTTGTCGCACGAGCCGAAGAATTATGCGCTGTTGACGTATGGCGGGGAGTTGTTGCTGCGCGGGGTGGCGTTCCGGTCGAGCCGGGCGGAGCCGTTTGGGGAGGCGTTTTTGCGGCGGGCGATTGGGCGGTTGTTGGCGGGAGATATTGTGGGCGTGCGAGAGGCGTATTGCGAGACGCTCGATTCGTTGCGGCGGCGGGAGTTGCCGACGTTCGCGGTGTCGTCGCGGGTGCGGTTGACGAAGGGGCCGGAGCGGTATTTGGAGGCGCGGGAGGCGCGGCGGGAGTTGGCTTACGAGGCGTTGTTGGCTTGTGGGCGGACGGCTTGGAGTGTTGGGGATAAGGTGCGGGTGTACCGGACGCAGAGCGGGGCGGGCGGGGTGGTGGACGAGGACGTGGCGGACAAGCGGGATTACGATGTGGAGCGGTATGCGCGGCTGTTGCGGGACACGTTTGTATCGAGGTTGGCGCGGGCGTTTACGGCGGAGGATTTTGGGGTGGTGTTTGCCGAGCCGGGGCAGATGTCGTTATTTGGGAAGGAGGTGGGGGCGGTGCGGGCGGTGTTGACGAGGGTAGGGGAATTCGGGGATCAAGGGGAATTCCGGTAGCCCGGCACCCCCCTTCGCCCTTCGGGCTTCGGAGGGCAAGCCACGGGGAATCTGGGGGGCGGTTGGCGCTGGTGCTTGCCGAGCCGGGGTGGGTGCCGTTGTTTGGGAGGGATGTGGGGCGGCGCGGAAGGTGTTGACGCGAGTCGGGGAATTCGGGGAGCAGGGGGAATTCCGGTAGCCCGGCACCAGGGGAAATCTGGGGTCAGTCTACTGTGAGGAGTTGCAGGTGGCTGGCGAGTTCGGTGATGCGGGCTATGGGGAGGGCTCTGAGGGTGACGCGAATTTGGGGTGGGAGGGTGGGGTTTGGGTGGAGGAAGCATTCGATGGCGGCGGCGCTGAGGCGGAAGCTTTCTACCGCCTTATGGGAGCCGTGGCCGTTGATTTCGAAGTGGAGGCCGGTGGGGGAGTCGGCCTCCAGGGTGAGGGTGATGTACTGCTTGTCCGCTGGGGTTTCGCGGCGCAGGGTGAGAGAGCGCACGTGGGTGTTCTCTTCCCAGGTGAAGCTGGTGGCTTCGAATTCCAACACGTCCATACTGCTTACGGTAGCGCGACGCGGGGGAAGATGGTGAAGCGGGAGAGTTCCTGGCGGCGGGGTTTGCCCTTCATTTCGGCCAGGGCGGATTGGAGTTCGAGCAGGTCGCCGCGGGAGAGTTCGAGGACGGCTTCGTCGGGCTGGTAGACCGTACGGACTTTGTAGTCGTTGAACGGCGTGCGGGCCTGTTCGATGTGGGTGCCGAGGACGTGGGCGATAGGGCGGTCCTTGGCGAAGTTGACGAGACGGTCGATGGATTTGACGTATTCGGGAAAGTTGCGGACGTAGAGGCGGCCGGGGTAGACGGTATCGCCGGTGAGGAGGAGGCCGGTTTGGCGGTCGTATAAGGCCATGTCGGCGGCGTCGTGACCGGGGATGGGGATGGCGTCGAGCTGGCGGGCGCCACCGAGGTCGATGACGCCGAGTTTTTCGGGCCAGCCGGGCATGGCGAGCGCCTTTTCGATCTCGTCGGGCTTGGCGGGGACGACGGTGACGTTGGGGAGGGCGGCGAGTTGCTTATCGCCGGAGACGTGATCGCCGTGGGAGTGGGAGTGGACGACGAGGAGGGGCGGGACGGGTTTGTTGTTCCGCTTGGCCCATTGGGCGAGGAGGTTGGGGATGAGGCGGTCGATGTCGGTCTTGCCGGCGCCGGTGTCCTGGAGGAGGGCCTTGTTTTCTCCGAAGATCAAATAGAGAAACGGCTTTTCGTAGTTGGTGCAGCCGCTTTCGCGGATGATCCAGGTGTTCGGGTTGTATTCGTGGACCTGCCAGTCCGGCACTTCGGTGCAGTTGGGGCCGCTGGGGCGCCACTGGCGGGGGAGGGTTCCCATTTGCAGGGATTCGATGGCGAGCAGAAGGCCTATGAAGGCGTGCATTGTTTTCTCCGTGTGAATTGCGGCTTCGCACGGGGACGCCTTTCTCCACTATAAAGCGATAGGCTGTCGGTATGGAATTTCAATTGTTTGTGGGTGGTTCGTTTCGGGCTGGCGTGGCGGTGCGGGATGTGCGGGTTCCATATGACGGGACTGTGTTTGCGCGGGTGCATATTGGGGATGCTGCGTTGGTGGGGGAGGCGGTGACGGCGGCGCGGAAGGGGTTGATTGTGATGCGCGGGCTGACGCGGGCTCGGCGGGCGGAGATTTTATTGGACGTTCGGCGGCGGTTGTTGGAAGACTCCCAGCGAATGGCGGTGGCGATTGCGTCTGAGTGCGGGAAGCCGTTGCGGGAGGCGCAGTTGGAGGTGTCGCGCGGGGCGGGGACGCTGTTGTTTTCGGCGCAGGAGGCGTTGGCGCTGGCGGGGGAGGAGGTGCCGGTGGATGCGTCGGCACACGGGGCGGGGCGGATGGGGATGGTGATCCGGGAGCCCCTGGGGGTGATCGGGGCGATTACGCCGTTCAATTTTCCTCTGAATTTGGCGCTGCATAAGATTGGGCCGGCGCTGGCGGGCGGGAATGCGGTGGTGCATAAGCCGGCCTCGGCGACGCCGGTGTCGGCGTTGCTGCTGGCGTCGTATTTTGCGGAGGCGGGGTTGCCGGCGGGGGCGCTGAATGTGGTGCCGGGGCCGGGGGCGGAGTTGGGCGAGGCGCTGGCGCGGCATCCGGATGTGGCGATGATTACGTTTACGGGGAGCCCGGAGGTGGGGGTTCGTTTGCGGGAGATTGCGGGATTGAAGCGGGTGACGTTGGAGTTGGGGAGTAATTCGGCGGTGATTGTGGAGGCGGACGCGGATCTGGACTTGGCGGTGCCGCTGTGTGTGAGCGGGGCGTTTGCGCATTCGGGGCAGGTTTGTATTTCGGTGCAGCGGATCTTCGTGCACTCGTCGCGGTTTGAGGAGTTTGTGGAGCGGATGGCGGCCGGGGCGGGCGCGCTGCGGCAGGGGCCGCCGGTGGAGGAGGCGACGCAGGTGAGTTCGCTGATCAACGAGGGCGAGGCGGTTCGGGTTGCTTCGTGGATCGATGAGGCGGTGGGGGCGGGGGCGCGGTTGGTGACGGGCGGGGAGCGGGAGGGGACGCGGATGCGGCCGGCGGTGCTGACGGATGTGCCGGCGGCGGCGAAGTTACTGGCGAAGGAGGCGTTTGGGCCGGTGGCGGGTGTGAACCGATTTGGGGACTTGGATGAGGCGATTGGGATGGTGAACGCCAGCGACTACGGGCTGCAGGCGAGCATTTTCACGCGGGACATCGGGAAGGCGTTCCGGGCGGCGCGGGAGGTGGAAGTGGGCGGGTTCATGATCAACGACGTGCCGCAGTTCCGGGCGGACCAGATGCCGTATGGAGGAGTGAAGTTGAGCGGGACGGGCCGGGAGGGCCCGCACTATGCGATTGAGGAGATGACGGAGCGGAAGCTTATTATCTGGCGGGTTTAGCGGATAAAGTCGAAGACGGTGCGGCGGTCTTCCTGGGCCTGGGCCTGGAGGGCCGCCTGCCGGTGGGTGGCGGCGTCCTGGAGTTCGAGGATGGATTCGGCCAGGTCAGCCCCTTCGGTGTCGGCGATTTGGGCTTGGAGTGAGATGACCTTTTTTTCGGCGGCGGAGGTGGCGCCGGCGATTTGGTTTTGGACGGAGCCGTAGTAGGCGAGTTGTTCGTTGAGATGGTCGAGGGAAGTGCCGATGTTGGCGACGGCGGCTTCGATGGCGGCCTGGTCATCGGCCAGGAGTGCGACGCGGAGGCTGTTGACGGCGGTGAAGGCGTTTTTCGCCGGGGTGGTGTTATCGAAGATTTCCTGGCCGGTGTGGGCGACGGAGAGGCGGACGCCGGAGGAGTCAGCGATTTGTCGGGTGGCATTGCCGCCGGCGTAGGGATCGGTACCGGAGGGGGTGGTGAGATTGATGGTGTAGGGCGGGGCCTGATCGGCGGAACCGGCGAAGATGTAGCGGCCGTCGATGGCGGTGTTGGAGATATTGACCAGTTGGCGGTAGAGGGATTCCACTTCGCCGGCGATGACTTTGCGGCTGCTGGTGGAGGCGGTGCCAGTGAGGCCCTGGGAGCCGAGGACGCGGATGCGTTCGACGGCTTTGATTCCGTTTTGAACGGCGATTTCGGCGGAGTCGACCTCCGTCTTGGTGCGGCTGAGATTGGCTTTGGTTTGTTGGGTGGAGGCGAGTTCGGCGCGGGACTGGAGAAGCACGCCAATCTGATCGGGCTGATCGGAGATGGTGTTCATGCGCAGGCCGCTCGATAGCTGGCGTTGCGCGCGATCGGCACGGTTCTGGATGCGATTCAGATCGTCTAGAAAGGCGGCGTGTTTGGCGTCGAGAAAGGTGAGCATGGCAGTCCCTAACGGAGCATGTTGATCAATGTATCGGTGAGGCTGTTGAGTACCGACATTACCTGGCCGGCGGCCTGAAAGCCTTTTTGGAGCTGGAGGAGCTTGGTGGCTTCGATGTTGATATCGACGCCGGAGAACTCCGCGCGGACGCTTTGGGCTTGTTGGAGGAGTTGTTTTTGGAGGGCGCCGTTCGTTTTTTCGGCGTTCAGGCGATCCCCGACGTTGCTGGTGAGTTCGGCGAAGTATTGGGCGGAGGTGAGGCCGCCGAAGATGCCGGTGGTCTGGAGATCAAAGAGGTTGAGCGCATTTGTGTTGCCACCGGGATCGCCAACGGCTGCCGCGGCCAGTTCAGGGGCGGTGATGTTGGTTGTCGCCAAAGTGGCGGCGGCGCCGATGCCGGCGTTGTAGAAGAAAAGGGCTTTGGTGGGAGCGGCACCGGTTTGGTCGATACCAGCGTTGAGGGTGGCGTTGACGTTATCGGCGAACCCTTGGGCGAGGGTGTTTAGGCGGTTCTCGTAATCTGGGAGCAGGTTATTGCGGAAGTCGAGAACGGCACCCAACTTTCCCTGGTCGATGCGCTTGGTGATATCGATACCGTCGGAATCGAGGATTTGATAGGAGTTGCCGGCATTGGCGACTTGGATGGGCCACTGGTGATTGCCGATGACGGCGGCGGTTTGGCCACCGATGAATACGGAGACAGAGCCATCTTCCTGGGGGAGAGCCGTGAAATCGACATACTGCGCGAGTTCTTCGAGTTTGGCGTGGAGGCTGGAATCGAGGCCTGCGTCGCCGGAACCTGCAAGACTTTCACGTCGCTGGGTGTTCAGGGAGACGATGTCGCTTGTCAGCCGGTTTATTTTTTGGACGGTGGTCGAGATCTCGGCACCGGCGCGACCGGCAGCGTCACCGAGTTCGAGCGTGGTTTGGTTAAAACTTTGGGCCAGACCGGCCGCGCGATCGAGCACCTGGCGGCGGGCGACGGAATTGTTCGGAGCGATGGACCATTGGCTGACCGTGGAGAAGAACTGGTCCATTTGACCGGTGATGCCTGCGCCGTTGGCGAGAGGGAAGGTTCGTTCGATCTCCGTCATTTTGGCGCTGAGCGTGTCGGAGTAGCCGGCTTTATGCTGGGTTTTCCAGACTGCGGATTCAACGAAGGCGTCTCGTGAGGAGGCCATGGGTCCGGAGGTGACACCGCCGGAGGTAGCGTTGGTATTGGGGTTGTATGGGTTGGCGACGAGGCTGGCCTCCTGGCGGGCGTATCCGACCGTGGAGGCGTTGACGATGTTGTTTTCAACAACGCTCAGTGACCGCTGCAGAGCGCGCATGGCGCCTGCGGTTGAGACCATCGATGTGAAAATACTGCCCATACTTATTTCGTTTCAGGCTTCGATTGAGAGTTCGTGGCGATTGGTTGCGGTTCTGGTGAAGGCCCCGTTGGATTGATAAGCCGGCGGGGGCTGAAGGAGATCCGCCCATTCCTGACAGTAGGCAAGGCCCTGGTCCGTGAGCACGCCGGCATCGCGGAGTTCGGCTCGGAAACGCAGGAGCGCTTTCTCCAGATTGCGTTGTTCACCGGGCGGGAGCCGGTCCGCATTTTGGAGAGAGGTGGCGAGGCCTTGCAAGGAGCGGAGCGCGGCTTCCAGATGTTCCAGCGCGTCTGATGTTGCCAGCGTAGCCAATGCGGTCTTGGCATCGACGAGACTGGGGACGGCGGCTGGAGAGAGCGATTCCTGCATGGGGAGTTACGGCTTCTTCGGGCCGTCTCCTTCAGGTGTCGCTGTGGGGTCGAGCAGCGTGTCGGAGATGATGCCGCTGGCGATGTCGTGCGGGTTCGGGTTGTAGTTGCCGGCGGCGAAATCGGCGGAGAGCCGATCAAGATGGGCGGCGCGTTCCGGCGAGTCGGAGAGGGCGCCTTGCAAGGCAGCGGCGAGGGGCGAGAGATTCACTTCGTCAGCTCCTCCTGCTCTGCCGGCGCCAGCGGCGGCACGAGCGGCGCGCGTCTGCGCGGTGGCGGCTGTTTCCTGGGTTTTGGCGGCATCCTGCGCCGAGACGGCGCGGGAGTCCTGGTATCCGTGATTGATCTTCATTTGAATTCGGTCCCTCCGGTTGGGAGAAATGCCGCAGAGGACGTGAGCCCTCTAGTAACTCTCTTATCGGCAAGTGTATGCGGTTTTTGAGCCCAACTTTTTTGCATTCGACTAAGGATAATCTGAGTCGGCGGTTCGGTAGGCCAAAGGCTGTCGTTCCCAGGTGCCTGAAGCAGGTGGCCTTGCGTATAGTAGGGAGTGAGGCAATCATACATGCGGTGTTTCCTCTTTCTGGCTGCCGGTGGGCGGTAATGGTCTCCGCGATGAAACGTATGCAAGTGGGGTGCCAGACGGAGGGATGGTGGGGTGTGGCTCAGGATTGTGTAGATTTGGCATGGTTAAGGAGACTCCGATGGGCTGCATTGACACACTAGTCCACTCGGTATCGCCGGGGGCTGTGCGGAGTTGGAACAGTGATTTGTCTGAAATGGGTGCGACTTTCCCGAAAGGGGACGGCGGGTGGTGGCGGGAAATTGACGGGGTGACGAAAAAATGACGGGATGGTTGGTGGTTTTGCTGGTGATTGCAGGGGTGGCGTGGGGGCATGACGCGCCGACGACGAAGTTGACTTGGACGCGGGAGATTTCGCGGTTGGTGACGCAGCGGTGTGTGGGTTGTCATCAGCCGGGCGGGGTGGCGCCGTTTTCGTTGCGGACGTATGCGGAGGCGCGGCCGTGGGCGGTGGCGATTAAGGAAGAAGTTTTGCAGCGGAAGATGCCGCCGTGGCCGGCGGCGAAGGGGTTTGGTTCGTTTGCGAATGACATTTCGATGCCGCAGGAGAAGATCAACCGGTTGGCGGAGTGGGCCGAGGGGGGCGCGCCGGAGGGGGAGGCGATGTATTTGCGGCCGACGTTTGCGGTGCCGGTTTGGCGGGCGGCGGCGCGGCCGGCGGGGCGGTTGGTACGGCTGGAGGGGCGATTGGCCGGGGCGGTGACGGTGTTGGCGGTGCGGGGTGTGGGCGCCGGGAAATCCTGGGCGGAGTTGGGGGATGGGCGCGTGGTGCCGTTGGTTTGGTTGACGGGGGCGGGGAAGCCGCAGTGGTTGGTTTGCAGGGAGCCGGTGGTGTTGCCGGCGGGGACGGTGATTCGCGGCCTGGGGTTGGATGCGGTGGTTCGGTGAATTCCTAAATTGCGGAATTTTCCGGTAGCCCGGCTCCCAGGGGAATCCTAGGCGAGGGGGGAGGCGGCGAGGTCGAAACGGGCGGTGTTGACTTGGCCGTTGCGTTGGAACTGGGCCCAGAGGGTGTATTGGCCCGGGCGGGGGAAGATGACGTTGAACTGGATTTGGTTCTGATAGGGGTCCCAGGCGGGATGGACGTGGACGAGGTCGAGCAAGTCCTCGCTGGCGGTGAGGAGGTGGCCCCAGGCGCCGAGCCAGGGTTGGACGCCTTCCATTGGGTCGAGGTCGAAGAAGAGCATGGTGCGGAGGCCGGCGATGGGTTTGGCGGGGTCGGTACGGAGGGTTACTTTCAGGTTGGGGGTTTGCGGCTTTTCGAAGGGTTGCGGGGGGCCTTGGGCGTGGAGGGTGGCTGGGATGAGCTGCGGGGTGCCGCCGGCGGGATAGAAGTCCGTTAGGAGGCGGTAGAAGCCTGGGAGGGGGAGTTGGGTGTGGAAGCGGAAGTAGCCGCCAGGTTCGGGTTCGGGGTGTTCGTGGGCGAAGTATTGGCGGTCTTCGGAGATAAGGAACAGGTGGAGGCGTTTTTCGTGGATCTGTTCGAACTTTTCGATTCGCTTGTTGGTCTTGGGGTGGGTGACGTGGAGGCGGAGGGCGGTGGTTTGGGTGGTCTTGGGGGCGTTGGGGATGACTTCGACGTGTAGGCGGTATTCGAGGGGGTCGGGGAGGCCGGGGACGAGACTCATGCCGCATTTGGGGCAGCGGCCGGGGAGCTTGGCGTGGACGTCGGGGTCCATGGGGCAGGTGAAGTCGGGGAGGGATTGCGCGGCTAGGAGGGGGAGGAATTGGCGGCGGCGCATGGTTTTAGTATGGGATGATTGGCTGCGTTTTGTCTGGGTAGGGGCGGCCGGTTTTGGGGTTGCAGAAGTTGGGGCGTTGGGTGGGGGCTTCAATGTAGGTGAGTTGCTGGGGGCTCCACGTGAGGACTTTGCAGGAGTGTTTTGCAGGTGACTCGGGTGGTTCTTCGCGGATGGTGTGATGGATTAGCCAAGGGCCGGATTGGCTGAGTTCGATTTTCTCCGTGTGCTCTGGCGGTGGGAGTCCGATCCACCGGTCCGTGACTTCGAAGGCCTTGTGCAGGCTGCCGCCGCGGAGGTGGAAAAACGTCCGGGTGTCGAGGGCACTGCCGCTGCCGCCGAGGTCGCGGCGGGCGATGAGGAAGATGGGCGCGTTTTCGGTTAGTTTGTGGACACGGATGAAGTTGGTGTCGTGCGCGTAACAGTGCCGTTCGCACATCATGTTGCCGACGAGGTTCCAGGTCTTCTTCCAGTCGAAGATGAATGCGAAGTAGTCCCGCTCTGATTCCATGTAGGCGATGAGGATGGCTTCGAGTTCGGGGTCGTCATCGAGTTGGACCCAGCGGATGGAGATGTCGCGGACGGGCATGGGGTATTCGAGTTTGCAGGCGAAGACGCTGAGCGCATGGCAGTCCGCCGGTGGCATGGGCGGTTTGGTGGTGCGAAGGCTGAGGGCGATTTGATCGGGGGTGAATTGCAGGGGAACAACAGGCAATGCTTCGGCGCCAGTTAGCATGGCGCCGAAGAGTGCGAGAAGGCGGAACACGGCCGTGGATTAGTAGGCGGGTTCGAAGGGCCAGTTGGCGGTGGTGGTGTAGCCACCGTCGACGGCGATGACCTGGCCGGTGACGTAATCGGACGCCGGGGCCGAGAGGTAGACGGCGAGGCCGGCGAGATCTTCGGGCGTGCCCATGCGAGGGTTGGCTTGGGCGCCGTGGAGCCAGTCGTGCATGTGCTTGGGCTTCCACATGTCCTGGTTCAGAGCCGTGAGGATGAAGCCGGGGGCAATGCAGTTGACCTGCACGTTGTATTGGCCCCATTCGGCGGCCTGGACGCGGGTGAGGCCGGCGAGGCCTGCCTTGCTGATGGCGTACACGCTGAGGAAGGGGATGCCCAACAGCGACATGAGGCTGCCGATGTGGATGATCTTGCCGCCCTTGCCGCCTTCGACCATGCCGCCGCCGATGTGCTGGCAGAGCTCGAAGATGCCGTGGAGATTGATGCCGAGGATGCGGTCGTACTCTTCCTTCGTGTAGTCCTGCATTCGGCGGCGGACGTTGGTGCCGGCGACGTTGATGAGGATATCGGTGTGGCCACGGAACTCGGCGGCGAAGGCGCGGATGGAGTCCGAGTCGGCCATGTCGACGGAGCGGGAGTCGGCCGAGTAGCCTTGTGCCTTGAGGGCGGCGACTTCTTCGGCGAGCTTGTCGGCGCTGCGGGCGGCGAGGATCGTGTGCGCGCCGGCGGCGGCGATTTCCTTGGCGATCGCAAGACCGATACCACGGCTGGCGCCTACGACGAGAGCGGTCTTACCTTTGAGGGAGAACAGGGATTCAAGAGACATTTTGGGATCTGTGATGAGAGGTGTTTTTGATGATGATGAGTGCGCCGATGTACAGGGCGCCGCCCAAGAGCAGCGTCTCACGCAGTCCAAGGTATATCGCAAAAAAGATTGCCGCGGCGGAGCCGAGGACGCTCGATGCCGCATTGAGCGACCAGGCCCAGCGGACGGAGGGCTTGTGGAACGTCTCCAGGCGGGCCAATCCTTGCGGGAATGGCATGCCCATGCAGAAGCCGGCTGGGGCGATTAAAAGCACCGTAAGCAGCATCTTCACGGGCAGCGGGAGACCGACGAGCGCGGTGGTGATGTGCGATGCGGAGAAGGCCAGCATGGCGACCAGAACGCTGACCAAGCCGAGGGCGCGCATGAGCTTGTTGTCATCGTCGCCGATGTACTTGCCGCTCAGGAAACTGCCGCAGCCGCTGGCGACCAGCATGCTGAAAATGATGACCGTGAGCGCGTAGGTGGGGTGGCCGAGGAACAAGACGAACTTCTGGATGAGCGCGACTTGGATCAGGATGTAGCCGACGCCGATGCAGAGGAAATACATGAGGAACTGCAGCACGCCTTTTTCGCGCGGTAGGCGGGTGCCTAGGACTAGTGGGGGGAGCGCGAGGATGATCAGTGTCGCCAACAGGCTGATGCCGACGAGGGAGAAGAGCATGGGGACGGCGCGGTTGATCTTGTAATCGGCGCTGTCCTTGTTCATGGTCGTCAGGAAGTTCCACAGGTCGCGCGGCTGCACGGTGTAGAAGAAGAAGGGCCGGTTGTCATCGACGGCGGTGACGTCGAAGGGATAGTTTTCCAGCCAATTATCGAGGTTTTTCGCAAGCAGCGCCTGGCCGAAGGGATTCTTCGAGCCATCGCCGGGCAGATAGATCTGCTGGAAGCGGGAGGAGGCGATGATGGACTGCGCGCGGGCAACGTCGGCATCGGTGAAGGGCTTGCGGCTGATGAGAACCGTGTCGCGGGCGCCCCAGCCTTCGAGCTCTTTTTGCGAGCCTTCGCGGATGACCATGACGTGGCGTTGGGGCTCGTTTTCACCGAGTTTGGCGAGGGCTTCGCGGGCGAGGATGAGAAGGCGGACGGATTCGCGGGGAGGGTCGAAACCCCAGCGGGTGATGGCGAGGACGCCGTCGTTATTGAGGTGGGAGAGATAGTCGTAGAAGGCGTCGGTGGTGTAGAGATTGTTCTCTGACAGAGCGAATGCTCCGGCGGCGGTGGAGGCCCAGGTGTCGACCAGGGTGGCCTGCAGGACGCTGTATTTTTCTTCACTGCGACGGACGAAGCTGCGACCATCCTCTTCGAAGATGCGGATGCCGGGGCGGCGGTAGAGGTTGCGGCTGATCCAGGCGAAGTCGCCGCGCATGACGGTGGTGGCGATGATGGGATTGATCTCGACGCCGGTGATGTCTTTAGAGCCTGAGGCGAGGGCGCGGGCGACGTCCCAGCCGCCGCCGGGCCCGATGATGAGGGTCTTGGCGCCGGGGCGCATGACGTAGGGGAAGGCCGGGCCTTGCTGGGTGAGGTCCTTCAACTGGTCGGGCGTGAGGGCGTCGACGTTGAAGTCCATGATGCCGGTGGAGGCGTCGGCATCGATGACGATTTGGGTTTGGCCGCTGTTCTTTTCTTTGGCGACGGAGATGCGCGAGAAGGTGTTCCACTTGACGAAGATTTCGTTATCGAGTGCCTGACCTTTGGCGTAATGGACGTCGATCCAGTGGCTCTTGGTGTTGAGGACAATGAGGACCGTGAGCAGGAGCGCGAGGGCGACGGAGGCGGCGCGGAGGGGCGGGTGGCCATCGAGGTTGTACCAGATGGCGGCGCCGACGGCGAAGAGGACGGCGGCGGCGATGACGGTATTGGGGCCGCCGAAATTATTGAGCAGCGGGATGAGGAGCAGGCAGCCGCCGGCGGCGCCGAGGAGGTCGAAGAAATAAACGCGGTCGATGCGTTCTATGGTTTCCGAGATGGCGAGTGAAACGATGGCGCCGGCGAGGAAGAAGGGGAGGGCGCTGAAGAAATAGACGGCGGCGAGGGTGGCGTTGGTGAGTTCCTGGCCGCGGGTGAGGATGAAGATGACGCTGATGAGCGGCATCACGGCGTTGACCAGGGACAATCGGCCGAGCTTGCGGAAGAGCGGCGCGGGTTGTGCCGCGATTACATAGGAGAAAACGCCGCCGGCGCCGAGGCCGAACAGGGCGATGGAAATGGCCAGGAAGGCGAAGTGGTAGTAGAAAACTACGGAGAAAATCCGGGTCATCGCCAGTTCGAGCAAAAGCGTGGCCATGGTGGTGAAGGCCACCCCCATATAAACTTGGGGCCAACTGGTCGTGACGGAATCGTGGGAGGTCGTGATTCGGGACAAGTAACTATGGTAATTGATGTAAGGCCATTTACATCATGGCGGTTGGCGGAGCGGGTTCGTCGGGGCTGCCCGCGTTGGCGATGGGGACCGAGATCATGTTGATCGCCATGAGGGCAAGAACGCCGAGGCCGACGAAATAACTGGGCTCTTTGAAGAACTCCGGCAGCGGGATTTCGCCCAACGCGAAGCCGGCGACGACAAGGCCCATGAGGCCTTCGCCGGCGATCATGCCACTGGCGATCAAGATGCCGATGTTTTCGCTGCGGGCGCGCTGGCCTTCGTTGTGGCCCTTGCTGGCGGCGATGCGATCGGCGATGCCGCGGAAGATGCCGCCGACGTAGATGGCAAACGTGGTTGCGAAGGGCAGATACATGCCGACGCTGACGAGCATGGGGCTGCGGACCTGCATCATGATCATGCCGAGGCCCATGAAAATGCCCATGATCACGAGCGGCCAGGCCATGTCGCCACCGACGATGCCCTGGGCGATGAGCGCCATGAGGCCGGACTGGGGGGCGGGGAGCTTGGCGTCACCGAAGCCGATGCCACCTTGTTTGATGTTGGCCTGGTGGAGCAGCATCAACGGGAAGAACATGACGAGGGAGGAGACGACGACGGAGAGCAGTTCCACCCACTGAATGGTGCGCGGAGTGCCGCCGAGGATGTAGCCGACCTTGAAATCTTGTAGAAGTTCGCCGGCGACGGCGGCGGAGACGCAGCCCACGGCGGCCACGGCGAGAACGACGGCCACGCCTTCGGGGCCACCGACGCCGAGGCTCACCATGAGGAGGGCGGCGATCAGGAGGGTAGACAGAGTCAGGCCGCTGACGGGGTTGTTGGACGACCCGATCATGCCGGTGAGCGAGCCGGAGACGGTGGCGAAGAAGAACCCGGTGATCAACATGACGACGGCGGCTACGGTGGCGATCCAGATAGCGCCGGCGAAGTAGTAGTAGACGGCGATCATGGCCAGGAATGTCAGGCCGATCAGGCCGAAGACGGACTTCGAGCTCATGTATTGTTCGGTGCGGTTTTCCTTGTCGATGGCCGGGCCGGCGCCGCGAAGCTCGGCGAAGGCGCGGCCGAGGCCGACGCTCAGATTCTTGCGCATTTTCCAGAGCGTATTGGCGGCGCCGACGAGCATGCCGCCGACGGCGATGGGTCGAACGATATAGCGCCAGACGGCGGCGGCGAGGGCTTGCCAATCGCCTTCGGCGGCGCCGGGCGGGAGGAATTTCTGGAGGTCGTCACCGAGGAAGTAGATCAGCATCGGGATAAGGAATCCCCAGGCGAGGACGCCACCGGAGAAGTTGAGGGCGGCGAGTTTGGGCCCGATGATGTAGCCGACGCCGATGTAGGCGGGGCTGATGGTGGGAGCGGCGGCCATGGTGACGCCGCCAACGTTCAAAGCGCGCTGATCGGAGCCCAGCTTGACGGTAGTGCGGCCGAGGTTGCCGATGTGGAAGAGGAAATTGCGGTCGGGCTCGAACAGCTTCATGACGCCGAGGATGTAGACGCCGGCGCCGGTGGCCATGTTGATAAAGAGGAATTTGGCGGCTTTGGAGGCGGATTGGCCAGCCTTATGGATTTCGGCGGCGGCGACGGATTCGGGGAACGGGAGGTCGTCGTCTTCGACCATGACGCGGCGGACGAGGGAGACGAAGAGGACGCCGAGGACGCCGCCGACGAGCATGAGGGCGGTGGATTTCAGGTAGCCATGTTCGACGTCGAAGACGGGCCAGGCGCGGGAGATGACGAAGGCGGGGATGGTGAAGATGGCGCCGGCGGCGATGGATTCGCCGATCGACCCGGCAGTGCGGGCGAGGTTCTCTTCGAGAATGGTTCCGCGTTTGAAGCGGAGCAGGGCCATGCCGATGACGGCGGCCGGGTAGGTGGCGGCGATTGTGATGCCGGCCTTGAGCCCGAGATAGGCATTGGCGGCGCCAAGGATGACGCTCATCAGGAGGCCGAGACCGACGGCGAAGTAGGAGAACTCCGTCATTTTGCGGTCGATCGGGACGTAGGGGACGTGTTTTTTCTGGCTCACGAGGAAGGCTCCTTGGGGCGGTTACCGGGAACGAGGTACATTCTAGCGCGGCTTCGATACAATCGTGGAGAAATGACTACACCTTTTCGTCAGGATGGCCGGGTCGCGATGGTGACCGGCGGTGCAAGTGGTATCGGGGAGGCGACCAGTCGCGTGTTTGCGGCGGCGGGCGCGACGGTGCTGATTGCCGATATTGATATGGCGCGGGCCGAGAAGTTGGCCGCGGAGTTGCCTGGAGCTCGGGCGGTACGGTGCGACGTCACCGATGAGGCTGGGATCCGGGACTTGTTTGCCGGCCTGGAAGGGTTGGACGTTCTGGTGAACAATGCCGGAATTGGGTTGGTTGGCACGGTGGAAGATACCGAGACGGCCGATTTTGAGCGGCTGATGCGGGTGAACGTGACGGGGCCGTTCCTGGTGACCAAATATGCGATGCCGCATTTGTTGAAGTCGTCGGGACGGATTGTGAATATTGGGAGCGTGGCGGGGCTGATTGGGGTGAAGAAGCGGTTTGCCTATTGCGCGACGAAGGGTGCCGTTGTGGCGATGACGCGGCAGTTGGCGGTGGACTATCCGACGCAGATCCGGGTGAATTGTGTTTGCCCGGGGACGGTGGATTCGCCGTTTGTGGAAGGGTATTTGGAGAAGTACCACAAGCATGAGAAGGAAAAAGTCCGGGCGGAGCTGAATCAGCGGCAGCCGATCGGGCGATTGGGCAAGCCGGAAGAGATTGCGAATCTGGCGCTGTACCTGTCTTCTGACGAGGCTGGATTTGTGAATGGGAGCGTGGTTTCGATCGACGGAGGGTGGACGGCTGCCTAGGTTTATCCTGGTAACCCGAGTATCCTCCTAATGGTGGGCGCAAGTGGCGTCGATACAATAGGTAAGCGGCGCCACTGCGAAGTAGTTTCTAGGTCGTTTTTTGATTGACTACTAGTACTGGAGTCGGTCAAAATAGCAGGCAACAAGACACAGGGTTCGTAGTACGAATGGGCGGGTCTCAAGTCCGGAACAATGCAAGGAAGGATTTTGTTTTGATGACAGATTTGAGTGTTCTCACGGCGCGCTGGCGGATGGTACTTGCTGGATTGGTTTTTTTGCTTTTCGCGATTCCCGCGCTGGCGATTCCTTCCAAAAAGCAGCCGGTTCGGAAGAAGACTGCTGTCACGTCGAAAACGACGAAGGCGGTGGTGAAGACGGCGGCGGCGACCAAACGGGCTCCCGCGGTTGCGTCGAAGAAGCGCGCTTTGGCGCGTACCCGGACTGGACGGGCTGGCACGGTATCCGGCGGACCTTGGAAAGAACCCACCTTTGCTGACTCCACGAAGGGAGACGATATCGCCGGGGAGGACCTGACGATTCGCCAGGCCGCGGTGAACGCTCTTGGGCCGTATAACGGAAGTGTTGTGGTTGCGGACCCGAAAACGGGACGGATTTTGACGATTGTGAACCAGAAGCTGGCTTTGGGTAGTGGGTTTCAGCCTTGTTCGACGATCAAGTTAGTGTGCGCGCTCGCTGGATTGCATGAGGGCGTTGTGGACCGGGAGACTCAGATTCGTCTGGGGCGGCGGACTACGATTGATTTGACGACGGCACTGGCGACTTCGAACAACTACTACTTTGCGAAGGTCGGTGAGCAGCTCGGTTTTGAGAAGGTCCATTCGTACGCCAAGCAATTGGGTTTGGGTGAGCGGGCCGGATTGGGCATTGATGGGGAAAGCCCCGGTTCTTTGACCGAAGCGCCTCCGAAGTTTGGCGGAGTGGGCATGATGACCAGTTTCGGCGAGGGCATTCAGTTGACGGCGCTGCAACTGGCGTCGTTGCTGTCGACGATTGCCAACGGCGGAACGATGTACCACCTGCAATATCCGCGTTCCACCGACGAACTTCGACGGTTCCAGCCGCGTGTGAAGCGTCAGTTGGATTTTGGGAACGAGATTCCGGAGATCAAGCCGGGGATGATGGGTGCCGTTGAGTTCGGCACGGCCCGGCGTGCACACTACGACCCGAATGAACCGATCCTGGGCAAGACCGGAACTTGTACGGACCGCGCGACGCCGACTCATCTGGGATGGTTCGGCAGCTTCAATGAAGTCGGGAACAACAAGCTGGTTGTGGTTGTTCTGTTGACTGGCGGCAAGGCTGTGAACGGTCCTGTGGCGGCCCAGATCGCCGGTGGTGTGTATAAGAACCTATCCGGTCAGCAGTTCTTCGCGGCTGGCCGGAGTCTGGCGCCTAAGGCGATTGCCTCGCCGAACGATTAAGGTGTTTTGTAACAAACAGATTTTTTTCGTTTGGCGTGCAACGATTTTTCGAGTTTTGTCGCTTTAATAAGTAACGGGAACCTAAGTCCCGTCACTAAACCGACAAGACTGCGATTCACGCTGACTTGCTAGACGAAATAAGATACTGCGCCCCGCCGGCCAGGAGCGAGACTCTCCTGACCGGCGGATCTATTTTTACGGAGCCTTTTTAGGCTTCTGAAGGCGCTTCGCGGGGCGTTTGCGCGAGGCGGAGGGCGATGGCCTCTTTGAGCTCTTCCAGGCCTTCTCCGGTGGCGCTGGAGATCTTGTGGAACTCCAGTTTGTGCTTCTTGGCCAGTTTTTGAACGGCCTTGATGCGGGCGGGGTCCTGCGCGGCGTCGATTTTACTGGCGACGACGATCATGGGCTTGGAGCCGAGTTCCTCGGAATAACTGGTGAGTTCGTTGCAAATGATATCGAAATCGCGGGCGGGATCGCGCCCGGTGATATCGCTGACGTCCACCATGTGAATGAGCAAGCGAGTACGCTCGATGTGGCGCAGGAACTGCGTGCCGAGTCCGTGACCTTCGCTGGCGCCTTCGATGAGGCCCGGGATATCGGCGACGACAAAGGTACGGTCTTCTGCCAACTGGACCACGCCCAGGTTCGGTTCGAGGGTGGTAAAGGGGTAATCGGCGATTTTGGGGCGAGCGGCGGAGATGCGGGAAATGAGCGTGGATTTCCCGGCATTGGGGAAACCGACCAATCCGACATCGGCCAGAAGCTTCAATTCCAGGCGCAACGTGAGTTCCGGGCCGGGGAAGCCGGGTTCGTGCTCTGTCGGCGTCTGGTGCCAAGGCTTGGCGTAGCGGGCATTGCCTTTGCCGCCCCGGCCGCCGCGGGCGACAATGTAACGCTGGTTTGGCCCGCTCAAATCGAAAAGCTGCTCGTGGGTGTTCCAGTCGTAGATGACCGTTCCCACGGGGACCTTTACTTCGCGATCGTCGCCATCGGCACCGGTCCGGTTGGAACCTTCCCCGTGGCCACCGCGCTCGGCCTTGTGTTCCGGGTTATAGCGAAGGTGGAGCAGCGTGTTGTAGTGTTCCGAGGAGACAATGACCACGTCACCACCACGGCCGCCATCGCCCCCGGAGGGTCCACCTTTGGCGACGAACTTCTCGCGGCGGAAAGCGACGCAGCCATTGCCGCCATCGCCAGCCTTCACGTAGATCTTTACCTCATCGATAAACATAGGGAGATACCAAAAAGAAAAGCCGCCGTTTTGCGGCGGCTTACAAAAGGGACTTTCGGAGGAATTCTATTAGTTGGCGAGCGCCTGGATGGAGACAAACTTGCCCATCCGGCCGCGATCGCGGAAAACGACAGTGCCGGCGACGCGGGCGTAGAGAGTATCGTCGGAGCCGCGTCCGACGTTTTCCCCAGCCTTGTAGGGTGTCCCACGTTGCCGAATGATGATGGAGCCGCCGGTGACGATTTCGCCGGAGAAGCGCTTCACGCCGAGCCGTTGCGCGTTGGAATCGCGCCCGTTTTTAGTAGAGCCTAAACCTTTTTTCGATGCCATGACTGTGTGTCCTTACGCCTGAATCCCGGTGACCATCACTTGCGTGTAGCCCTGACGGTGACCCTGGGTCTTTCTGTACTGCTTCTTCCGCTTGAACTTGAAGACGAGGACCTTTTCGGCGCGTCCGTGGTTTTCAATCTTGGCGTTGACCTTGGCGCCGGCGGCGTCCTGGCCAGTGGTGAGTTCGCCAGCGTCATTGACGACGGCGACGACTTTGTCGAACGTGATATCGGCGCCGGGTTCACCCACCAGCTTTTCGATCTTCAAAGATGTGCCGGGAGCAACGCGGTACTGCTTGCCGCCAGTTTCGATCACTGCGTACATCGCTAACCTCTTCAGGTGTTCTATTGGATTCTTGTTACTTACGGGGGGCAGGAGGGGGGTAATGCACACCCTAAGCGCGTGCGGAACCAGTCCGCAACTATTAAGTCTACCTATTTTTGGTGGATTTGGCAAGCCGGGCTGCCTGACGCAGCGGGCGAAGGCGTTCGCGACGGTCTTCGGCGGCATGGATTTCGCGTTCCGAGAGGCCGAAGTAGTGGCCGATTTCGTGCCAGACGGTATCGGTAACGATGCGTTCCAGTTCGGCGGCGTTGCGGGCCATCTCTTCGTGGGGGCGCTGGAAGATCCGGATGCGGTCGGGCCCTTCGAGCATAGGATCGGAGGCGGAACGTTCGGTTACCGGCCGGCCTTCGTAGAGGCCGAGCAGGTCCGGCGAAGGACCGACGGGTTGCACAACGATGACGAGATTCCGCATGCGCGCACGGAAGCGGCCGGGAATATTGGCGACGGCGCGTTCCACAATCGCGTCGAAGGGTTTGGGTGCGAGCCGTAGGGGCACTTTGTCAGAATAGAGAGTGTGCGCATCGATGCGCAATGCTCTCTTCATATTCTCCCATGAACGATCCAACCTCATTGCCGACCGTGGCGGCCAATCTCGGGATTGGTAAGCTGACCCGACATATCTTCCTCTGCGCCGATCAGACGAAGCCGAAGTGCGCGGGGAAGGAGGAGTCCAACGAGGTTTGGGAACATCTGAAAAAGCGCATCGCCGGGGCGGGGCTGATGTCCGGTGCCAACTGCGCGTTCCGCACGAAGGCGAACTGCTTGCGCGTCTGTGAGCAGGGTCCGATTGCGGTGGTCTATCCGGAGGGCACCTGGTACCACTCGGTGACGAAGGACGTGGCTGATCGGATTGTGGACGAGCATCTGGTGGGCGGGACGCCGGTGGCGGAGTTTGTCTTCGCGGTTAACCCCCTGCGCGGGAGCGGCGAGTAGCCACTCTTATGGAAAAACGAATCATTGTTGCGATTGATGGGCCGGCCGGGGCGGGCAAGAGCACGGTGGCCAAAGCCGTGGCGGAGCGGATGGGTTTTCTGCACGTCGACAGCGGGGCGATGTACCGGGCTGTGGCGCTGTGGGCGGTGGAGAACGGGATTGACCCCAGCGACGATCACAAGCTGGTGCCGTTGGCGGAGAGCGCGGAGATATTGTTGACGGGCGGGCGGGTTTCGTTGAACGGCCGTGATGTGACGGCGGAGATCCGGCAGCCGGTCGTATCGCAGGCGGCATCGCGGGTGTCGGCGATTCCGGGCGTGCGCCGGGAGTTGGTGCTGAAGCAGCAGGAGTACGCGGCTGAGGCGAGCGTGGTGATGGAAGGCCGGGATATTGGCACGGTGGTTTATCCGCGGGCGCAGGTAAAGATCTATCTGGATGCCAGTCCGGAGGTGCGGGCGCGGCGGCGGGTGGAGGAACTGGGCGGCGATTACGATCAGGTATTGCGGGACATTCGCGAGCGGGACGACCGCGATGCGACGCGTGCCGATTCCCCGTTGCGGCAGGCCGAGGACGCGATCTATCTGGACACGAGCGCGCTGAACGAAGAGGGCGTGATTCTGGCCGTGCTGCGGATTGTGCGGGAGAAGACTTCGAACGGAAAGGGAGTAACGAGTTGAGCAATTCGATCGTGATGAAGTTCGGTGGCACGTCCATGGGGAGTGCCGAGCGGATCCGTGTTTCGGCGGGGATTGCGGCCGCCGAGAGAGCCAATCGGCCGGTGGCGATTGTGGTTTCGGCGATGTCGAAGGTGACGGACCTGTTGTTGGAGACGCTGCGACAGGCGGAAAATGGGAACCGCGCGGCGGTGGATGCCAATGTCGCCGGGTTGCGGGAACGCCACGAGACGACGGCGCGCGAGTTGCTGACTTCGCCCGATGCGGTGGTGGCGGGCATTGGCGTTCTGGTCGGCGAATTTGAGCGGATTGCGCAAGGCATGTTGCTGCTTGGCGACCGGCCGCCGCGGTCGGTGGATGAGGCCGTCGCGATCGGCGAACGGCTGACGGCGTTAATCATTGCGGCTTACCTGACGGAAACCGGGACGCCGGCCGAGGCGGTGAACGCAGCGCAGGTTGTTGTGACCGATTCGGTGTTTGGCAACGCGACGCCGATTATGAGCGCGACGCGGGTGCGGGCGGCGGAGGTGATTTTGCCGTTGCTGGCGGCGGGGAAGATCGCCGTGATGACGGGGTTCAACGGTGCGACCGCCGATGGCAAGCCGACGACTCTGGGGCGGGGCGGCTCCGATTTCTCCGCGTCGATTCTGGCGAGCGCGGTGGATGCGGAAGAGCTTTGGATCTGGACCGACGTCGATGGCATCATGACGGCCGACCCGCGGCTGGTGAAAGACGCGCGGGTGCTGGACGAAGTGACCTACGCGGAGGCGGCGGAGCTGGCCTACAACGGCGCGAAAGTGCTGCATCCGCGGACGCTGGCGCCGCTGGTGGAAAAGAAGATTCCGGTCTGGAGCAAGAACTCTTTCAACCTGGCCGCGCCGGGGACGCACATCGTTCCGGCGTTGCGCGACGACGAGCCGCGCGGGGCGCGGGCGGTGACTTCGATGGCGAATGTGGCGCTGGTGTCGGTGGAGCCGGCCTCGGCGGCGATCAGCGGGACGCGTGTGATGGCGCGGGCGCTGGACGCCTTGGACATTGTGAACGCGGAAGTGTTGACGCTGTCGAGCTCGTCGTACCGGCAGAGCTTCTGCTTCCTTGTCCGGAAGGACGAGTTACCCGGCGTGTTGAAGGGCCTGGAAGAGGCACTGGCGCTGGAGATGGAGCACGGGTATGTGAAGCCGTTCGAGATCGACGAAAACGTCGGGCTGCTGGCGGTGGTTGGCGAAGGGATGCGCGGCGTGCCTGGGCTGGCGGGACGTGTGTTTACCGCCGTTTCGAAGGAAGGGATCAGCATTATTGCTATCGCGCAGGGCTCGAGCGAATTGACCATCAATCTGGTGGTCAGCCGCGACGGGCTGGAGCGGGCGGTGAAGGCGATTCACGCCGAGTGTGGGTTGGGCCGTTCGGCGGAGTCGTAGGAATTAGGGCGGCGGGCGATCACCCGCCGCTTACTTTCCGGCGGGCACGTCCATGGCGCAGCGGAAGCCAATTGTGGGGCTGGTGAAGCGCCCCGGAACGCTGGACCACTCGTAGGTAACGCCTTCCGCCAGCGTCCGGTCAAAGGCGCCGCCCTTGATGTAGTGCCACGGCTCACTGGCGGTGGGCGCCGGTTTCATGAGCTTGCCGAAGCTGGCGATGGCCTGGGCGCTGGGCGTGTGCGGATGGTCCACCCATTCCCAGACGTTGCCGGTCATGTTCAGGATTTTGTAGGGGCTGGCGCCGGCGTCAAAACTCTCGACAGGGGCGGGGCCTTTGTTGCCGACGTTCGCGTTGGCAGGCGTCTCGTTATTGCCCCACGGGTAGTTGCGGCCATCGGCGCCGCGCGCGGCTTTTTCCCATTCGCGCTCATCGGGGAGGCGCTTGCCGGCCCAGGTGCAGAACTCTTTGGCGTCGGGATAGCCGACGTTGGCAACAGGAAGCGAGGGCGCCTCTGCAGCAAAGCCGTCCGGCAGCGCGTGGCCCGCCGCGCTGGCAAATTCGCGATACGCTTTGTTGCTGACCTCGGTCGTGTCCATGTAGAAGGCGGGCAGTTTCACCGGCGAACGGGACGAGCCGAACAGGAATTCCCCGGCGGGCACGAGAGCCATGGCGCCGCCCTTTGCTGCTACTGTTGCTGCCGGACCGGCGGGCGATGGGGGGGGCGTCGGCGTGGATTTCCCGCCGGAAAGCATGTAGAACGCGCCACCGCCAATGATGGCCAAGCCGACGACGCCCGCGGCAATCAGGCCCATCGAAGGGCCGGAACTGGAACTGGTGGCGGGCGCGGGCGCGACCGGTTGCGGAACTCCACCGCGCACCTCCGCGATGATGCCCGTCAGTGCCTGCCGTACCTGGCCGAATCCCTGGATTCGCTCTTCCGGCTTCTTCGCCGTACAGCGCAGGATGAGATCGCAGAGCGACCGGGGAAGCCCCGCGTTCTTAAGCTTGGACGGGTCCGGGTTTTCGTGGAGGATCGCGTAGAACAGGCGCTCCATGCTGTCGCCGGTGACGAGGCGTTCGCCGGTGAACATTTCGTACAGCACGATGCCGTACGAGTAGACGTCAACCAGAGGCGTGATGTTGACGCCCATCACCTGTTCGGGTGACATGTAGAACGGCGTCCCCATGGTGTTGCCGGCCTTGGTGAGGTTGAAGCCGGCGGCTTTGGAGATGCCAAAGTCCATGAGCTTGGAGCGGCCGGACTCTTCCAGGAACACATTCTCCGGCTTGATGTCCCGGTGGATGACCCCGCGCGAATGAACGTACTCCAGTGCCGCGGCCATTTCGGCGGCGATGCGGAGGCGGTTCATCAGGTCGCCGGCGGCACCTTTGCGGAGGGCGTCACGAAGGTCGCCGCCGCGAAGGTGCTCCATGACGATGTAGGGCAGCCCCTGCTCCTCGCCGTAGTCGTGAATGGTGACGATATGGTCGTGCTGGATGGCGCCGGAGATGCGCGCTTCATGGAGGAAGCGCTCCTTGGCCTCAACGTCGAGAGCAGCGTCCGGAGTGAGGATTTTCACCGCCACCGCACGCCCGATCACAGTGTCCACGGCGCGGTACACATGGGACATTCCACCGCCGAGGAACTCCTGCAGCTCGTATTTTCCGAACCGCGCGGGAAGTTGCATGAGCAATTAGGATACTAAGCTGATCACAAAATAAATAGCGGCCATAAACAGTAGTACGGCAATCGCCACCAGAATCATGACCCCTGTTTGGTTCTGCAGGGCGGCAGGGAGAATCTTAACGAACCCAGGGAGCCCCTCCGGCACCTGCTGCGTTCCGCTGATGTTGGGACGGGCACCGGTTTGCTGCGTGGGAGCCCAGCCAGTCTGCCCGACCGGTTGGCCAGCCTGCTGGTTCGTCGATGGGCGCTGCTGTGTCTGGGGCGGCGTCTGTTGCGTGTAGCCGGTCTGGGCTGGCGGGCGCGCTGCCGATGTCGGCGTTTGCGACTGCGGATTCTGCGGCTGCATGGAGCCCATGGTGGGCATGCTGGTGGTCACCATGCGCGAAGCACTTTGGACGCCGAGATACCGCTCGATGTCGACTGCAGTGTCGAAGAGCTTCTGGTAGCGGTCCTGCGGCTGTTTGGCGGTGCACTTGGAGACGATGCGAAGCACTTCCGGGTCGACACCGGCGGCCTGCAACGGCGCCATGTCGAGCGGTTCGTAGAGGATTTTGTTAAAGATTTTCTCGATCGTGTCGCCGCTGATGGGCTTGTTCCCGCAGAGCATTTCGAACAGCAAAATGCCGAACGAATAGACGTCCACCAGATGCGTCACCTGCTGGCCCAGCACCTGTTCGGGCGCCATGTAGTAGGGCGTGCCCAGGGTGAAGCCGGCTCGGGTGAGTTGCATACCCTCAGCCTTGGCGATGCCGAAGTCCATTAGCTTGATCTTGCCGGTGGAATCGACTTGCAGATTCTCTGGCTTGATGTCGCGATGGATGATCTTCTTCTGGTGAATATAATCGAGTGCCTTGGCGATCTGCACCGCCAGGCGCAACCGGTTCCGGATGTCTCCGGCGCGGCCGCTGCGAATGGCGTCACGCAGATTCTCCCCGCGGAGAAACTCCATGACGATATAGGGCTTGCCGCCCTCTTCGCCAAAGTCAAAGACGTTCATGATGTTTTCATGAACGATGCTGGAAGCCACGCGGGCTTCCTGCAGGAAGCGTGCCTTCGCTTCAGCGTCGGAGCAGCCCTGTTCCGTGAGAATTTTCACGGCAACAGTGCGCCCAAGCACCGTGTCCTGCGAGCGATAGACATGTGACATGCCACCGCCGAGGAATTCCTGCAATTCGTATTTGCCAATCCGCGCAGGGAGCTGCATCAGGAGGTCCGAAGTCTCATAGTATCATCGCGCTGAGCGTTTCTGCGCCAGCCTCACTTTGCCACCAACGGCACGCACTGCAGCGCCTGGTTGAATTCACGAGAGAAAACAGGGATGTTTACCTCGAACTTATAGCTGGCTTCTTTATCGCCGATGATCATCGGCTTGGCCGCTTTGCCTTGGCGGACGATCCACTCGATGCTCTGGCCACCGCCGGTGGGGGTGACCCGATCGGCCGCGTAGATGAAGCGGTAGATGCCCCAGATGCCGGATTGCGCGTCGACGTCGAAGGCGGTACCGCCCACCAGTTTCACGCTGCCGCGGACACCCTGCTGCGTACCCGGCCAGTTGAACTGTTTGCCGCCGCCGGAGGCGCCGAACTGCTGGGTTTGCCCGTCGATGGTGAGCATGCTGCCGGTGACGACGTCGGACTTCAACGGCGTCAGCGTGTAGACCATTTTCGGCTGCTGTACGCCGCCGGGGAAAACCATGTCGGAGAAGCGCTGGGCCTGGTTGGCGAAGGCAAGGAAGGCCGGGTTGATCTGGATGTTGTCGGCGTTGACGCCCACCCATTTTCCGCCATCTTTCTTCACGTATTTTTTCAGGTCATTGTCGATGAAGGCCCATATCGCGCCATCGCCTGGGTGGAACACTTTGACGACGTCGTCGAGAGTGGCGTCGACTTTCGCGGCGGGGTTGAAGGGGAACTTCCCGCGCAGGCCGGCGAACTTCTGGTTGCAGAAGCCAGCGCCTTTGGCGTTCAGTTCATCCTTGCCCATGCCCTTCAGGAAACGGTCCACCTGGATGATCGGATCCTCGAGGATCTTGAACGCCATCTGGTCCACCTGGCCCTCAGGGTCCGGGTTGAAGCTGCGCGCCACGGCCTTCACCTGCATGCGAGAATCGCCGGCGGCGTCGATGGGTTTGTTGGCCGCGTTGGGATCGGTCTTCAGATTGGGGACGGCGTCGGAGAGCGCTTTCTGGAGCTTGGCCAGCGAGTCGATGTAGACCCCGTTCTTTTCGGCGTAGATATACTTCTGGACCGTCGCCGGTGGGGGCACCACTTCCATGATCGGCTGGAAGGCCAGTTTGATCTTGTCGTTTTCGACGGCGACGTTACGGGTGGCGAGCCAGAAGAGGGCCATCAGCGGCGTGTCGTTGGAGACGATTTGATCGAGCTTCGCGGTGGCGTCTTCGAGGTCCTTGTACTTCACGAAGGTGGAGTTTCGGAAGTAGCCGCGCCAGGAGCGAATGTAGTCGGCCGCGTAGCGGTCGGTCAGGTTCTTGGCAAGGTTGGTCCGGTCGATCGAACTGGCGCCGTTGTCGCAACTGGTACGGGCGGTGTCCTTGGAGTTGGAAGTCTCGCCGCAGAGCACCCATTTGTCGCCGCCGAAGAAGGGGTCAGGGTTTTGGATGTAGCCCGACATGGTGCCGAATCCTTCCTTGGTGAAGGCGCCGGCGACGTCCTTGTCGTTGACGATGATCTCTTTCGAGTTCTTGATGTCGCGGTTGTAGTTGACGGGTTTGTTTGCTTTGTTGGCAGAGGCGAGCATCGATTGATAGATGCTGTCGACTCCGGAGAACTGCGCCAGGAAACGGCGGCCGCGCGTACCGGCTTCGGCGTCGAACGGCAGCGGGCAGCCACCGGAGTTGCGCAGATAGTCAGCGTAGAAATCAAACTGCGCGCGGGCAAGCTGGGACCGGTCGGCGACGTCGCGCCCGGAGGACCACGCGTTGTAGAGGGCCGCGGCGGTGATGTCTTTGGTGGACTTGTCCGGATAGACGGTGATCGTCAGATACGTGCGCAGGGCCCCGAAGTAGGTGCCGTAATCGTCGGTCGGTTGCGGAGACGACGGGAGGCCCTTGAGCATGCGCTGCAGTCCACCGTGTGTGGGGCCAAGGAGGGTCTGGTTGAACTTCTGGCACCAGATTTCCTTGACGTGCGGATACATGTCGTTGCCGGAGTAGAGCCCCATGCGGAGCTTGTAGGGCGCGCCTTCCACTTTGTATTGGTCGAGGTTCTGCAGCGTCTGGCGGAGGGATTCGAGCTTCTCGAGCGACGCTTTATCGACGAGGGCGTTGGGGTCTGTAATGTTGACGCTGGCGATGCCGCGGGCGGCTTCCAGTGCGTCGTTCTCCAGCGTCCGGTTATTGAAGAAACTGACGGTGAAGGCGGTGAGAGCTATCAGCGAAAGTCCGGCGGCGGTGCCGAGTAGAATGCGCTGCACCATCGACGTTTTGGTGCTGGCACTGGAGGCGCTTTGGGCCTCGTGATCGGCCAGGATGACGTCGTTAAACAGACGGCCGAGGAAGGTCCACTGCGGGACTTTTCGCGTGGCGCCGACTTGGGGCGTGAAGCTTGGGTTGTTCTGGCCCATGCTGCCGCCGGGGCCGAGTTTGAAAATCTTCGTGGCTCCCGCCTGGGATGCGTCGATGGCGGGCGCGTGTTGCTGCCGGGCAGCCTGGAGACCGGCCGAATCGTCGACCACGATCGGGCGCACGCCGGAGAAGTAGAAGCCGCGCAGGAAGGGCGAGGTCTTCAGCTGGCTGGGTTTGCAAAGGTCGACCAGGAACTGGACCAGTGGACGGCGCAACTTGGTGAACTCGCGGGCGAATTCGTAGGCTCCTGGCAGTTTCGTGGGATCGTTTTCGCGGGGCAGGAACAGCAGTCGCTTGTCGCAGAGGGAGTGTGTCAGTAGGCTGTACTGATCGGTGAGCCGGCGGGTTTCGTCTTCCGAGTAGATGCCGGAGCCGTCCAAAGCGGGTAGAGGCAGTGTGCAGCCGAAGATCTGCAGCGCCTCTTCGTTGCCGACGTTCCGGACGAAATCCAGGAAGAACTGCATGCGGTCCATGCGGGTGAAGAGCACGTAGACGGGGACGCGAATGCCCAATTGCGCGGAGATTTCAACGAGGCGCTCGTTCAACTTGCGGGCGACCACCGTGGCCGCTTCATTGCCACCCTGGCGGAAGAATGTCTCCCCATCGAAGGTGACAACGGCCGCGCGGGGCGCTTGCGCCTTGGCCCCGACAACGCTCTTCAATTGCCCCGGAGCCAGGCGGCGAACGAGGCGCTGCCAGCGGTTGCCATCGTTCATGAAGCCACCGGCGGTGTCCATGAACAAGGTCTGGCGGGCGAGGAAAACGTTTGCCAGCCGCGTGGGAACGACGTTCGTATCCTGATAAACCTGTCCGGAAACCAGTTCCGGTTCCAATCCGCTGTTAAGTAGAGTGGTGGTCTTTACGCTTCCGTTTTCGCCCATGAGGAAGACGAGCGGCAGGTTGTTGATCTTGGCACCCTGGACGGTTTTGGCGACCGCCAGTTTGTTGTCCACGTCCTTGCACAAGGCATCGATTTCCGGGTCGCCGCTATTGGTGCCGGGCTTGGCCGGTTGCTTGGAACGCAGCCATAGATAGACGCCGGCGCCGATGATGCCGATGATGCTCATCACGCCGATGAAGATCCAGAACATCGATCCGGTGAAGCCGATCAGATAGGCCAGGCCGACGGCGATGCCGATCCATATAAGGAGGCAGATGATGACGAGAAGTACGGGAGACATGGGTGAGGCTCCTTATCGGCCGCGGGCCAGCGACGCGAGGCTGCTGATGCCGTTGGAAAGCAAGTAGTAGTAGGTCGCTAAGAGACCGAGGGTGATCACAATGCAACTGATGGCGATGATCATGAACCGTTTGACCCACGGGTCATTGCCGCTCGGCGCCGAGGCACCTGCTGGCGGGAGCATTCCAAATGGCGAGATGGCGATGTTGGTCCGGCGGATCCGGTGGATTTTCTCCGCGGTCGCGTGGAGAATCGGCTGCAGGTCGCCGCGATTGCCGAGCGAATACCGGCCCATGAAGCCGAGCAGGAGGCAGAGTTGGAACACTTCCAGAAGGTCGGCCAGGGACTGCGAGTCATTCATCGTCAGCAACTTCTGCAGATGCTGGAAGAAGATTTCGCCGGCCACGTGGTGGCCGAAATACTCTTCCTGCATGGGCTGACGCGGCCAGTCTGCAAAGACGGGCAGGCGCAGGTTCAAGATCGATTCATCGAGGAACGCGATGACGGCGAAGATCGCCAGCTTGATCTCCTCCCCGTCGTAGCCGCGGTTCTTGGCCTCCTGGTCCGCCATCTTGATCGCTTCCCGGACCTGGTGGCGGAAGGCGTTGGCGTCCGTGACTGGCTGCCGGTTGGAGCGCAACCGCTCGATGACAGTGAATATCTCCTGGAAAACCCAGGCTAGGTTTTCGGCGCGCCGCTCGGAGCCGAAGGCGGCGGGGGCTGATTGGGCAGCGTTGGGATGCATGCACTCCTCGAAGGGTGAAACGAAATCAGGATTCCAGAATTACGTACAGCTCCGGCTTGGGGTCCGGCAGGTCGCCCGGGATGTACAGGCCGATCTGGCGGGTTTGCGAAACGCTTTCCCAGCAGGGACCCTTGCAGGTAACCGTGAAGTACTGCGCGTCCACACGCGATCGGATGGCCGACGGCGGGACCGGAAGATGAATGAGCGGCAAGCCGGGTAGGGCGCGCTCGACAAGTTTTGGCACGAAAGAAGTAGAGCAGAGCTTGGCCAACTGCGGAGTTTTGCGAATCACGTCGGCTTCCATAGCCGATGAACGTATGCTGAGGATCCACTTCGAGGGGTTCAGGACGCGCTGGTCGGTCACGTTTCCCTGATAGAAGTAGTCCGCCGTTTTTTCCAGCGGGATCTGAATGTACTGCGTTGGAACCATCGTCTCCAAGAGGAATCGGATCAAGGAATCGAGATCTTCAAACGTCTTGTCCAACTCCCGATGTCTATACAGCGGAATTTTGCTGGGATGATGATCAACAGAAAACGTACAAAGTGCACCGGCCAGGCGCGCGAGTTCGCTGTAGAGCTCTTCGGGATGCCCGCGTTTCACTTTTAACTGATGGCGAAGCGGCGCCAGCGCGGCGTTGATGCTGTGCAACATCCAGAATGTTGCGATCTCAGAGGTCGAATACTCCGACCACAGGCTGGCGCTGCCGCTTTTGCCGCGGCCGAGCGACCGGCTTTTGTCGTCAAGAATGTCTACCAGCCGTTGCAGCAGGCTGAGTACGCGTTCGCTGGCCGCGACCTGCACGCAGGGGGGGACGAAGCTCGGGTCAAAGACGAAATTGCCGGACCCATCCCGCATGACGCGGGCGATGGCCACGCTGGCGTTAGGGTCAGGACTGTCCAGATCCAAAGCCAGCTTGATGTTCTTCCTGCCGAGCCGGACCGCCTTTTCATCGCGACCGGTTGTTTCGTCGAAGAGCATCTGATTTTCGGCGATGAACCGCGTTGGATTCAACGCCGCCTCTTCAGAGGGGACGCAATTGACTCCATTTTCCCTTCGTGCGGGAATGGTCAAATAAACGGTGACACGGTCGCGCGTCATCGGAAATTCGTCGGCGATATTGCGCGTCACCGGCAGCGGGTCATGCTGCGGCATGTGGAATGGCAGCCCGTCGGGGAAAATCCCGCGAGCATGCAGGACGGAAAGTGTTCCGTTGATCAGGGCCTCGGAGTCGAGTTCGCATCCAACCATTCCCCACGGCTCAAACCACAGAGACGAGGTCGCGAACCGGATCGAATCTTCGAAGTAGCGGCCCTGTACCTGAAAATGATGAGGCCCGAGGTACATCCCCTCCGACCACACTACGCGCGAAAGCTGTTTCATGCGCTTAATCCCTAACGCGAATTCGGCGAATAAAGTCCCGCCCTTTTCCGCTTCTTGGCACGATTTACTCTACCACAGCCCTTTCAACTTGCTACCGTAGGAAATTAGTGAGGGGCTGATGGTTTTTCCCATGCGAATCCGCATGCCTCCTCAGTAGTTTTCTGAATGCGGTCTTTCGGGGCCGCCGTGATAATCTACTTTCACGGAACGGGTAGGCGCCTATGAGCTTCGACGACAAATATGAGATTCTGGCAGAGTTGCGGAACGACGGGATTCGCACCGTAGTTGCGCGGGAGAAGGCCTCCGGCCAGGCGGTGGAGGCACATTTATTTCTCTCCGGGCGAACGCCGGAGAATAATGTGATTCTGGACAAGATCCAGCAGTTGCCTTCGGAACACCGTCAATTCGTCCTGGAAGTGGGCGATCACGAAGGAACCCCCTACGTGGTATCCCATTTACTGCCGGACCGGCGCGGGTTCCGGGAGTGGCTTGGAGGGATTCCTGACGCACCGCCCGCCTTCCCGCCGCCATCCGCGTTGAACGATCTACAAAAAGGCGCAACGCTGCCGCCGTTCGCCGCCTACGACCCGTCGAAAGGCGCTACGCTTCCCTCTTTCAAGGCGCCGGAGACTTTCATGGCCGACGTCGAGAAGGGTGCGACTCTTCCCTCCTTCCAGGCCTACGATCCTACGAAGGGCGCCACGCTGCCGTCGTTCAAAGCGCCAGAGCCGAAGCTGAGCGATCTGGATAAGGGCTCGACGCTTCCTCCTTTCCAAGCCTACGATCCGAGCCGAGGGGCAACACTGCCTCCGTTTCGCGCCGTGACGCCCCCGCCTGCAAAACAGGCGAGCGGTTTGCCCGAAGCGCTGCCGGAAAACAAAAAAGGTGCCGACGAGGACTTCCTGAAGCTTTTCCAGGTGCCGGAACGTGGCAAGGGCGGATTGTCGATGTCGAGCGCTCCGGCAACGCCGTCGAGCCCTGCGAAAGGCCGTGAGCCGGGGGAATTTACCCGGCTGTTTTCCTCTCCGGCGGAACCGCCGAAGGCCCCCGCGCCCCCGCCGCCGGCTGCCGAAGTTCCCACCGAGGAGTTGCCGCTACCGAAGGCTGTTTCGCCAGCGCCGCCTGCCAGCGGACCGGGTGAATTCACTCGTATGTTCAATGCTCAGTCGGGCGCTCCTCCGGCCGCTCCGGAGGCGCCGAAGCCTCCGGTAGCCGCGCCGCCAGCCAGTGAAGGTGGCGAATTTACGCGGATGTTCAACGCCCAGTCGCTGGGCGCGACCTCACCGCCGGAACCCCCGAAGGCACCAGAGCCGCCGAAGCCTCCGGCCGCCGCGCCGCCAGCCAGTGAAGGTGGCGAATTTACGCGGATGTTTAACGCCCAGTCACTGGGCACGACCCCACCGCCGGAACCCCCGAAGGCACCGGAACCGCCCAAGGCTCCTGAAGCGCCGAAGCCTCCGGCGGCTGCTCCGCCAGCCAGCGAAGGCGGTGAATTCACACGCATGTTCAACGCCCAATCACTGGGCGCGGTTGCTCCGCCGGAACCTCCGAAGGCCCCGGAACCGCCCAAAGCTCCTGAAGCGCCGAAGCCTCCGGCCCCCGCGCCGCCCGCCAGCGGAGGTGGGGAGTTTACGCGGATGTTCACGGCCCCGCTTCCTGGAAGCATTCCCACTCCGGAACCGCCCAAGGCAGCAGCACCGGAACCACCGAAGCCGCCCGCCGCTCCGCCGGCCGGCGAGTTCACTCGTATGTTTACGGCTCCCGCAGCCGGAAGTATTCCGCCGAAAGCGCCGGAACCGCCGAAACCGCCCAGCGCCCCCGCGGCGCCGCCCGCCTCTGGCGGCGGTGAGTTCACGCGGATGTTCACCGCGCCCGGGCCGTCCGCTCCTCCGCCTGCCGCCCCGCCTCCCGCCGCGGCATCCAACGATTTCGCAAGCATGTTCAACGCGCCGCCGCAGGCTCCCCCAGCGCAGGGCGCTCCGAACGCGCCTGGCGAATTCACCCGAATTTTCAACTCGCCCTCCGGGACGACGCCCAGTCTGCCTTCCACTCCGCCTCCGTCCAGTGGTCTTCCTTCGGCCGGTGGCAGCCAACCCGGCGAATTCACCCGGATGTTTAATTCTGGCGGTTCGTCCCCAGCCGGCCCAACCGGCGGCGCTCCGTCGACTCCGTTCGCATTCCCGCCGCAAGGTCCCACCCCAAGCAAGCCGCACGGTGCGCCGGGCGAGTTCACCCAGATCTTCGGTGGTCCAGGCAGCGGCGCTCCCTCCATGGCGCCGCCGAGCGCGCCACACACACCTCCCCCCGCGTTCGGCGGGCCCCCCGCCGCCAGTGCGACGCAGGTATTCACCATGCCTCCCGGCGGTGGTGGCTTCGGCGGTGCGCCCGGTGGCGGCGCGGCGCCTCCTTCGGGCCCGAGCGAGTACACTCGCATGTTTATGTCCCCAGGGGCCGGCGGCCCTCCTGGCGCGGCTGGCGGTGCACAGGGTGCCGGCAGCGGCGCGGGCGGTGGCGTGATGGGCGCTCTCGGCGGAATGGCCAACGTGCAAGGTCCGACGTTCGGTGCTCCACAGCTAACCGGTCCGCAAATGAGCGGTCCGCAGGTCTACATGCCGCAAGTTGGCATGGGTTCTGACGGACTGAATTTTACGCCGGGCAGCGTCAGCGCGCCGCAAATGTCGGGGCCGTACTTATCTGATCCCTACGTTAACGCGCCGCAGATGAATATCAACTCGCCGACATTCCAACCCGGAATGCCGCAGGCTCCGCAGATGCCGCAAGGTATGCCTGGCGGGATGCCGCAGGCCGCGCCGCCGAACAACAAGATGATCTTCATCGCCCTGGGCGTTCTGCTGCTTGTGGCGATCGTTGTCGTCGTTGTCTTCGCGATGAAAAAATAACCGATTGCCGGGAGCGGGTCAGCCCGCTTCCGGCAACAGGATAATCAGTTCCAAACTCGGCGCGGGCAGATCGCCGGGAACATACGCGGCCAGGTTGCGCGCTCGTGTAATGGCTTCCCATGCGCCGCCGCTCATACCCACGCTGAAATACTGGCAGTTCAACTTCACGGGCACCGCGCTCGGCGGTTTCGGCACGTGCGTCAACGATACGCCCGGCAGCGCCTGGCGCACCAGATGTTCGATGTGATTGGCCGAACAGACCTTTACCAGATAGGGCGTCTTGGCGATCAGGTCGCCTTCGTTCATATCCGCTGAAATCGCCAGATACATGCGCGTGTTTTTCAGGAACCGGTCCTCGGCCAGTGGTGTGCCGTAGATGGAAGGTTGCAGCAGTTTGAGCGGCAGGGACACGAAGTTGCTGGGGACAACGGTTTCCAGCAGCGTCCGGATCTGTTCATCCAGTTCCGTGAAACAGCCTCCCAGATTGTCGTGATCGTACTTCGGCAGGTCACGCGGGTGCAGGTTCAGGGAAAACGTCGTGAGCGCACCGGCCAGCGAAACCATCGTTTCATAGAGGGCTTCCGGGTGGCCGCGCCGAACTTCCAGCAGATGCTGGAACTGCGGAAAGTGCGAGTTGATCGTGTAGAGCAGCCAGAAGTTGGCAATGTCGGCGGTACCGAAATCGGCCAGACTCAGGTTCTTCTGCCGGCGTTGATTGGCCAGCAGGGAACTCTTCGCGCTGAGGATTTCAATGAGCCGCCGGGTCAGCGCCAGCAGGTATTCCGTGCCGGTAATGTCGAGCGTTGGCGGTACAAATTTCTGGTCCACGTCCAGCGTTCCGGTCGGGTTGCGCTTGATCCGAGCGAAGCGGATCGTCGAATAACCGTCCAGCGATTCGTTGCTGGTAAGAATGCGGAAGTTCTTCCGCGCCACCTGTACGGGCTTTTCATTCAGCCCGTTGTTCTCGTCCCGCAGCATGGCCACTTCAGAGAAGTAGCGGGTGCCGGAATCCTTCCGCGTCGCGAGCGAAATGTTCAGCCCGGGAATCCGCTGATCGGGGATACACAGGAACACGTCGAGCTCGTTCTGATCGATATCGAACGCCTCGGCGAGCGGCTTCGGCGGTGGCGGAGAATCGGGGGCGGGAATGTCGAACGGCATCCCGTCGGGAAAAATTCCCGTCGCCGATGCGATGGCGATGTTCCCCGCCGCCAGTTGCTCATGGTCGATCCGAACATGCCCGAAACCCCACGGGCGGAAGCTCAGCGCTTCGGTGTGAAACCGTAGCGTGCTCTCAATAAATCGATCTTGCGTCTGCAAATGCTGGGGACTCAGGAAAGTCCCCTTCATCCAGATCACCGGCTGCAATTGCCTCATACCGACTCCAAAGGTAACACGCGCAATCGCCCGGCTTAGAGCGGCAGGATTTCTTCGCGATCCGGGTTGTAGTTCAGCCGCCGTTTCTGCACGTAGGCGACGTTGCCCAGGTGCGACGCGGCTGCTGAACGGTGCCCGATCTGCACGTCGGCGTTCGGCAGTTTGCGTGACCGGCAGCAGTCCAGGAAGTTCTGCACGTGGTCGATGGTCTGATCCTTCGTATAGGGAACTTTGATGGGCTGTGCGCCCTTTTCCGCGGACAGGAATTCGTATCCTTGCCGGGTGATGTAGAGTTTCCCGTCGGTGCCGCACATTTCCACGGCCGCGCCCTTAATTCCCGGCGCCAGCGTGGCCTCGAAAGTCGCCACCCACTCCTTGGGGTATTCCAGCAACACGTTGATTGTGTCCGGTGCCGTGCGCCCGTCTTTGTAGTGGTAGACGCCGCCTGCCGCGCTCGCCGAAATCGGGTTGTCCTGCCCCATGAACATGTGGACCACGTCGATCCAATGCGTGAACAAATCTGTGACCTGCCCGCCGCCGAAATCCAGATAGGCGCGGAAGTTGAAGTACTGTTGCGGATCGTAGTCGCGCCATTTCACCGGGCCCAGGAAGCGCGCCCAGTCCAGGTTCGACGGCTTGGATTGTAGCGTTGCCGGCGCCTTGCGCAGATGATACCCATTGCCATGCCACCAGGTGCGCGCCATGGTGATCTTGCCCAGTTTGCCGGAGTCCACATAGAGCCGCTTGGCTTCCAGGTAGTTTTCGCCGGACCGCTGCTGCATGCCCACCTGACAGATGCGGTTGTTGACGCGAGCCGCCTTCACGATGGGCGGGCCTTCGTCGATGGTCAGCGTCAGCGGTTTTTCCACGTAGACGTCTTTGCCGGCGTTCAGCGCATCAATCGCGCAGGTGGAGTGCCAGTGGTCGGGCGTGGCGATCAGCACCGCGTCGATCGTCTTGGTCTCCAGCAGTTTCCGGTGATCGCTGAAGCCCTTGGCCCCAACGGCCTTCTGCTGGACCTTGTCGATCTTTGCCCCATAGATATCGCAAACAGCGGAAACATCCACCTGCTTGCTGCCCTGGAACACGGTCATGACGTATTCGCCGCGGTCGCCGCAGCCAATCAGGCCGAGTTGAATGCGGTCATTGGCGCCCATCACGCGCATATAGCTGGCGGCCGACATGGCGGCTGCGCCTCGAATCAGGGAACGGCGGTTCATAGGGGTAAAATCTCCTCGCGGTCGGGGTTATAACGAAGCCGGCGGCGTTGCAGGTAGGCGATATTGCCCAGGTGCGAAGCGGCGGCGGAGCGGTGGCCGATGTAGACATCGCCATTCGGCAACTTGCGCGAACGGCAGCAATCCAGGAAGTTTTCAACGTGGTCGATTGTCTGATCGCGCGGCGATTTCACAATCACCGGCGGCGCGCCGCGCTCGGCGGAATAGAACTCAAACTGTCGCCGTGTAATAAATAGGCGTCCTTCGGTACCGCACATTTCCACGCCTTCGCCCTTGATGCCGGGCGCAAGAGTGGCTTCAAATGTCGCGGTCCATTCCTTCGGATACTCCAGCAATACATTGATCGTGTCCGGCGCTGTGCGGCCGTCTTTGTAGTGCAGGATGCCACCCGCCGCGCTCGCCGAAATCGGGTTGTCCTGTCCCATAAACATGTGGACGACGTCGATCCAGTGTGTGAAAAGATCGGTCACCTGACCGCCGCCAAATTCCAGGTAGGCCCGGAAATTCCAGAATCGCTGCGGGTCCCAATCGCGCCACTTCACCGGGCCCAGGAATCGCGCCCAGTCCAGGTTCGACGGCTGTTGCGCCAATCGCTCCGGCGCTTTCTGCAGATGCGCGCCGTTGCCGTGCCACCACGTGCGCGCCATGGTGATCTTGCCCAGTTTGCCGGTGTCGAAATACTCGCGCTTGGCCTGCAGATAGATCTGGCCGGAACGCTGCTGCATGCCCACCTGGCAGATGCGATTGTTCACGCGCGCGGCCTTCACGATCCGTGGGCCTTCTTCAATCGTCAAAGTTAGCGGCTTTTCGACGTAGACGTCTTTGCCCGCGTTCAGCGCGTCGATGGCGCAACCGCTATGCCAGTGGTCCGGCGTCGCAATCAGTACGGCATCCACGTTCTTCGCAGCCAGCAATTTGCGATGGTCGTTGAACCCCTGCGCCTTCGTCGCCTTCTGTTGCGCGCGATCGATACGGTCCCCATAGACGTCGCAAACCGCGGTCACGTCCACCTGATTGGTGTTCATGAATGTGCCCATCACGCCCGTGCCGCGGCCGCCGCAGCCAATCAGGCCTAACTGGATGCGCTCATTGGCTCCCATCACACGGGAGTAACTGGCCGCGGTAAACGCCGTAGCGAAACGCAGCGCGCGGCGGCGCGAGAGATCGGTTTCGAGCATCGCCGCGATTATATCAACCCGCCCTCGGTCTCAGCGCGAACAAACGCCAATTTACTACCATGAGCAAGGCATGACTCACCTCACTCGCCGGCAATGGCTCTCGCTCACCCTGTCCGGCGCGGTCTTCGCGCAAGCGCCCCGAAGGCCGAACATCATCTGGGTCATGGCCGACGACATGGGCTACGGCGATCCCGGTTGCTACGGGCAGGCGCACATCCAAACGCCGCACATCGACCGCCTCGCCGCGCAAGGCCTTCGCTTCACCTCCGCCTATGCCGGCGCTCCGGTCTGCGCGCCCTCCCGCAGTTGTCTCGTCACTGGGCAGCACGCCGGGCACACGCGCGTCCGCTGGAACCATTCGGTGAAGACCGGCGACCGCGTCCCTCTGCTGCCGGAGGATCCAAGCGTTGCAAAGCTACTTCGCGCCGCCGGATATGCCACGGGCATCGTCGGTAAATGGGGCCTTGGCGAACCGGAAACCACCGGAATTCCCAACCGCCAGGGCTTCGACGATTGGTATGGTTTCCTGAATCAGGATCACGCCGTTGACTACTTCACCGATCATCTCTGGCGAAACGAAAAGAAGGAACCACTCGCCGGCAACCAAGGCGGCGCCCACGGGGAATACACCACCGATCTTTTTACCCGCGAAGCGCTTCGGTTCATCCGCGTTAACCGCTGGAACCCGTTCTTCCTCTACCTTACCTACACCGCGCCGCACGCCGATCTGCAGGTGCCTTCGCAAGGGATCTACAAGGACAAGCCGTGGTCGGAGGATGACAAGAACTACGCCGCCATGATCACCCACATGGATCGCGGCATCGGTCAGATTGTGGAACTGCTCAGCCGCCTGCGCCTGGCCACGCAGACGCTCGTCATCTTCACCAGTGACAACGGCGCCGGCCACAAGGCGGGCCTGCCGCTCTTCAAAAGTACGGGCCGGTTTCGCGGTGCAAAGGGCGAAGTGTACGAGGGCGGCATTCGCGTGCCGATGATCGCTCGCTGGCCCGGACGCATCGCCCCCGGTGGTGTCAGCGATACGCCATGGGCCTTCTGGGATCTGCTGCCAACCGCCGCCGACATCGCCCGTCTCGACCCGCCCAAAGGCGCCGATGGCGTTTCCATGCTCCCCGTGTTCCTAGGTAAACCGGAAGAGCCTAAACGCGAATACTTCTATTGGGAGTCCCACCAGAAAGGGTTTCACCAGGGAATCCGAAAGGGAAACTGGAAAGGCGTTCGCCACGGTTTGGCTGGCGCATTGGAGCTCTACGATCTCGCCAAGGACCCGGAAGAGCAAACCGATCTCGCCGCAACGAACCCGGAGACTGTGCGTGAACTAACCGCACTCCTCAATGCCGCCCGGACCGAAAACACCGACTATCCTCCCAAGGAGGAACCGAAAAAATGAAGCTCTTCCTGCTCCTCGCCGCCGCGCTTTCCGTGTTCCCGCAACCGGTCGAACTGAAAGTCGCCGCCGTCCAGTTCCGTTCCTCTTTCGACATCGCCGACAACACCAAGCGCATCATCGCCAAGTTGGAACAACTCGCCGATGCCGGCGTCCACGTCGCCGCCTTCCCCGAATGCGCCGTAACCGGGTACACAACCGAGGCCTCATTCCATCCCGATCCCGCCCAACTGGAAGCCGCCGCGCAGGAGGTCGGCCGCGCCTGCGCCCGCCGGCGCATCGCCGCCGTCGTTGGCTCCGTCTACAAAACGAATGGCCGTCTGTACAACGTCGCGCTCGTCTACAACGAAAAAGGCGAAATCATCGAGCGCTTCGGAAAGCTCCAACTGGCCGGCGAAAAATGGGCCACTCCCGGGAACCACATGGCCCTGTTCACGCTCCGCGGCGTCTCCTCCACCGTCATCATCTGCCACGACGAACGCTATCCGGAATTCGTCCGTCTGCCCGCCATTGCCGGCGCTCGACTGGTCTACTACATCAGCCACGAATCGGGCATGAAAAGCGAGTCAAAACTACCCGGTTATCGTGCACAAATGGTGGCCCGCGCCGTCGAAAACCAGATGTTTGCGGTTGCCTCCAACGCCCCCGGCAACGTCAGCGACAACTCCGGCTCCCACGGCCACTCGCGCATCATCAAGGACGATGGCAACATCCTGAGCGAAGCCTCCATCTACAGCGAAGACACCGTCGTCGAAACGCTCCGCATTCGCCCCGGCAAGCTCACGCGCCCGCTGGAGGGCGTTACGGGCGCGTGGTGGAAACAGGGCGTGGAGCAACTTCTGCGCGACAAGGCCAGACCGCTTGACTAAGCGTGCGGCTCGAACTTCCACGTGGGCGGCGCGATCTCGTTCACTCGCAAATACGTGATGATCTGCCCGCGGTGATGAGCCGTGTGCATATAAGCGCGAAGAAAAATATCGACTGTCGAATGTGGAGGCAGCCGCGGGCTGAACTTGACGTCGGTGCGGAGCACATCCTTCTCCGTCATCTTCGCCAAAACAGCGTCGGTGAAATCGAATCCAGCCACGACAAAGGCTCGAACAGCCGCCTTATCGGCCGCATTCGGGGCCTTCATCTCCGGCGGCGGCACCAAATCGAACCCGCGGAAATAGGCATTGTTCGCCGAAGCCAAGTGCAGCATCTGCTCGCCAAACGTTCGTTGGGCCGGGTTCGCCTTGGACGTGAATTTGTCGGCAGGCATGGCGTCCAATACCGCCAGTGAATACTCTCGCGTGTCGCGCCAGTGCTCCACAAAGCTCTTCAAAAATGCCTGTGCAAACGGATTCGAGAAAGGGGCCGCGCTGGCGGCCATTCCAGCGGCCAGGGCGGGGAAAAGCGTTCGTCGTTCCATGGTGATCTCCTTCAATGGAACCGGCTTGGGCTTGCGTAGCCGGTACGCCGTAGCATACGCTAAAGAGGTCGGCCTTAACGAGGGGCGCGGTAGCCAAGTGGTAAGGCAAGGGTCTGCAAAACCCTCACTCGTCGGTTCGATCCCGACCCGCGCCTCCAAATCGTCACGAAGGTTCTTCTCCGTGACCGCTGACAATCCACGCAGCCGTAGCTACGGCGATGCTCGCTAGACCGTCGACGCAATAGTGGTAGCGGCAGTAGATCGTTGCAACGTAGACCAGTGCCGCCACCAGGAAAACAGGCGCCCACAGCCCAACGTGTCTCCGCACGGCGCGCAGCATCCCAAACGCGGCCGAAAACGCCACTGCCACGTGCCCGCTAGGAAACACGCTCGTGGGGATGTCCATGTGGTCCAGAATCCACACGTTCAACGCCCGGCCCACCCCGAACAGGTTCGGCAAATCCAGTAGCGGGTAAACGACATGCGGCCCGTGGACCGGAAAAAGCGGCAGCAGCGCATAGGCCGAAAAGGTTCCAAGCAGCAGCGTAAAGAGGAATGAATGTACCCGTTGTCGCCCACCCACCCAATAAATCGCACAAATGCAGATTGGCGGGATAGCGTACAGCAAGAGGTACAACGACTCCAACACCGACGGAATCACACGCCCCACGCATTCGACGGCGGCTCGCAATCCCCAATCGCTCAATACCACTCGGTCCCAGCCCAGCCACTGCTCCTGCCGCTCCACTAATGGCGGTGCTACGAACCAGCCAACGCTCCAGTAACCCGCCAGGATCAGCCCCATCGAAAGCCAGTCCCGAACCACCCTCGTTGCCGCGGTCGAGCGTGCCGACTCCCACAACGCGCCCGCAAAGATCGCCACAGCCATCGCCAACAATGCCGCAATCTGCATCGCGCCTATCTGCCGGTAGATCCCCAGTCCGGCCAAATAGACGAAAAACAGCAACGCTACTCGCTCACCCGCGCGTAACCGAAGAATCGCCTGTGTCTGTGGAGCGGAATCCGCCATGATCAACTCGTAGCGAAAGAAATGGTCGGGGCGAGAGGATTCGAACCTCCGGCCTCCTGGTCCCGAACCAGGCGCTCTACCAGGCTGAGCCACGCCCCGACGGCGCACAGACAACCTTTTCATCATAGCCCTATCGCGCCGATACCGCAAGTTACGATACTATGTTCCCAGAATGAACCGTCGCAACGTCCTGCAACTTCTCCCCGCCGCCCTGGCCACGGCGCTTGCCGCCGCACCCAAGATTGACTCTTCCGCCGGCTTCCGCCTCGGCGTCGCCTCGTACTCTCTGCGCGGCTTCCCCCGCCCCCAGGCCATCGAGATGTTGAAGACCCTCGACGTCGATACGGTCTCGCTCAAGGAATTCCACGCCAAGATCAAAGGCGATCCCGCCGAATGGGCGCAGGCGCGCAAAGAACTCGACGCCGTTGGCATCAAAGTGGTCTCGGTCGGCAACATCACCATGACCAAGGATGACGACGAGGACATGGAAATCAACTTCAAGTACGCCCAGGTCATGGGCGCCACCGGGATCGTCTGCGCGCCCAATATCCAGACCCTCCCGCGCATCGAAAAGTTCGTCAAGAAGTACAACGTCAAGGCCATGATTCATAACCACGGCCCCGAAGACAAAAACTTCCCCTCGCCGAAGTCCGTCTTCGACGCCGTCAAGAACATGGATCCCCGCATGGGCCTCTGCATCGACATCGGCCACACCGTTCGCACCGGTGCCAGTGTGCTCGACTCCATCGAACTCGCCGGCCCCCGCCTCCTCGACTTCCACATTAAAGATCTCAAGAACCTCAGCGAGCGCGACTCCCAATGCGAAGTCGGCGACGGCGCCATCCCCATTGCCGCCATCTTCAAGCTCCTCAAGAAAGTGAAGTACACCGGCAACGCGAACCTGGAATACGAGATCAATCTGAAAAACCCGCTGCCGGGCATGGTCAAGAGCTTCGCCTACATGCGGGGTGTCCTGGCCGGCATGCAAGCCTAGTTCCTGATGCGCCCATTCTGGGACGATCTCTGCTTCGGCCTTCGGCTGTTGTGGCGACACCCATCTTTTTCCATCCTCGCGCTCCTGACGCTCGCTCTCGGCATCGGGGCCAATACCGCAGTCTTCTCTATCGTTCGCGGCGTGCTGCTAAAGCCTCTCCCCTATCGCCAACCAGAACAACTCCTCTGGTTTGGCGGTAGGGAGGCGCGTTTTGGCACCGAAAGTTCCGGCGTCTCCATCCCGGACCTCCTCGACATCCGGCGCCAGTCGCGCACCCTCGCCAATACCGCCGCCTACTCGTTCTTTGCTGACAAACTGGTCGTAACCGGCACCGGCGAACCGGAGCAGGTCGACGGCATGCGCGTCACCGCGAATTTCTTTGACGTACTCGGCGTCCCCCCCGCCGCCGGACGCACGTTCCAAACTGGTGCGGATCAACGCGGTGGTCCGCGCGT
This sequence comes from Acidobacteriota bacterium, assembly GCA_947470805.1. Classification (GTDB taxonomy): domain Bacteria; phylum Acidobacteriota; class Terriglobia; order Bryobacterales; family Bryobacteraceae. The sequence goes on from CANIVU010000012.1 coordinate 90,303, forward strand.
CGCGATACTCAGTCACGATTTCTGGGTTCGCAACTTCGCCGCCGATCCTGCCGCCGTCGGCGCCAACATCACCCTGAATTCGGTCTCCCACCAGATCATCGGCGTCATGCCGCTCGGCTTTCAATTCCCCTCGCGAATCGCCATCTGGGTGCCCATCCCGATTGGCACTCAGGCCACCGTAATGCGCGAAGCGCATAGTTATCTGGCCGTCGCGCGCATGGCGGCCAACGCGTCCGCACCTCTGGCCGCGCAGGAACTCTCGTCGATCGCCGCGGAGTTGGAACGCACCTATCCGGCCTCCAATGCCGGCTATCGGTTCGATGTGCAGACCCTTACCGAACGGGTAACAGGCTCCGTCCGCGAAACCCTCTTCCTTCTCACCGGCATCACCGCCTTACTTCTTATGATTGGCTCCGCTAACGTTGCCAATCTCCTGCTCGCCCGCGCCACCACGCGCCGCCGGGAAATCGCTGTCCGCCACGCGCTCGGCGCGCCACGCGCCGTCATCGTCCGGCAACTCTTCGCCGAAAGCCTTTCGCTCTCCATTGCCGGTGGCGCCCTTGGCAGCCTCATCGCCTGGTGGGCCATTCGCCTTCTCCGCACCTGGAATCCCGACTCTCTTCCCCGCGCCGCCGAACTCACACTCGACCCCGTCTCCCTCCTGTTCGCCCTGGGCGTCTCCGTCGTCACCGCGCTCCTGTTCGGCCTGGCCCCCGCACTGCAGGCCACCCGCGGCGACCAGCACGAAGCCCTTCGCGACGCCGGCTCCCGCGGGGGTGGGGAAGGCGCCGGTCGCGTCCGTCTGCGCAGTTTCCTGGTCGTCGGCGAAATCGCCCTCGCCATCGTCCTGCTCGCCGGCGCCGGGCTCCTCCTCGAATCGCTGCGACAACTCCTCTCCGTCGATCCCGGCTTTCGTACCGCCGGCGTCGTGACCACGGAAATGACACTCCCCATGCGCAAGTTCCGCACGCTCGACGCCACCGCCGCGTTCGTCGAAAGCTACCTCGAACGCCTTCGCGCCCTTCCAGGCGTCCAGGCCGCCGGCGCTGCCCTCGCGCTCCCCATGGGTTCGATCTACTCTTTCTACGAGTTCAAAATTGTCGGCGACCCACCGCCGCCTATCCCGCCCTTCACCGGGTTTACCTCCGTCACCTCCGGCTACTTCGAAGCGATGGGCATTACCCTTAAACAGGGTCGTTACTTCAACCAGCGGGATGGCCGGGATGCCCCGAAAGCCATCGTCATCAGCGAGCCTATGGCGCAACAATACTTCGCCGGCCGCAGTGCCGTTGGCCAGCGCCTGCAACTGTTCACCGGCGGTGCCGCGCCCTTTGAAGGCGAGGTTGTCGGTGTAGTCGGCGGTGTCCGCCACGAGAATCTGGCCCAGCAGCCGCGCGTCGAAGTATACGTCCCGCTGCTCCAAAGCCCTTACCCCATTGCCAATATCCTCATCCGTTCCAACGCCCCGCGCGAAACCATCGCCGCGGCCATGAAGCAGGTGCTTCGCGATCTCGACCGCGACCTGCCCCTGTACCGGATCCGCAGCATGGACGAAGTAGTGCTCGATTCCGCCGCCGCCCCCCGCGCACGCGGCTTCCTCACCGCCCTTTTCGCCGTTGCCGCTCTGCTTCTGGCCAGCATCGGTATCTACGGCGTCATGTCCTACGCCGTCAGCCGCCGCACTCAGGAAATCGGAATCCGCATGGCCGTTGGCGCCACGCCGGGCGACGTGTTGAAACTCATCCTCAGTCACAGCGGAAAACTCGTCCTGCTCGGCGTCGCCTGCGGACTCGTACTCACGCTCGCCCTCGGGCGTCTCCTCAGCAACCTGCTTTTCGGCGTTAGCGCATTCGACCCGGTCGTGCTCTCGCTCGTCTGTGCCCTGCTGCTCTTCGTGGCCATCGCCGCCACCAGCATCCCGGCTTGGCGCGCGGCCCGGATCGACCCATTGCGCGCCCTTCGCCAGGACTAGCGCCTACAAGTTCAGCGCTTTTTCCAACGCCTCCAGCGCGCGTTCCGCATAATCCAGATGCTGCTTTGCCTGGCTTACACTGCCGCTGTTCAACGCGGCCTCCGCCTGGTCCATCTCAAACTGCATCCGCTGCGAAGAACCCTGCAACTCCGCCCGCGGCCGCAGCCCTTGCTGCGCCATGCTCTCTCGGAGTGACTGCAACGCCGCCTTCGCCGTAGCGATCCGTTGCGCCATCTGAATGATCCGGCGCTTCTGTTCGTCCAGTCCCGCCCGGTCCACCGCGGGCGCCGCCGGCGTCGAAGCCACCGGTGCCGAAACCTGCGGCGGTTGTTGCTGTTGCTGCACCTGCGGTGGCTGGCCCGCCGGGGTGTATTGCGGAGCCGCGTTTGCCGCCGGTTGGGAATAGTTCGGTGCGGGCGTCTGGGCGCGAGGCCCGCCGCTCGCCGGCGCCGCCAATTGTGGCGGTGCCGGGTCCGCAGGTTTCCCTTGTGGCTGACCCGCGTCAGCCGGTGGTGGCTGCTGAGCCGGCGGTTCCGTGGGAACCGGTTCCTGCTGCGCCGGCGGTTGCTGCGCGTTGGTCTTGAAAAACTTCGGCGCCTGTGTCACCAGCACGGCCAAGACGGCCACTGTCGCCAGCGAACCCACCATCATGTACAAGCCGCGCGGCGACGAACTCGCCTTCGCCGGAGGCGCCGCCATTACCGCAGGCCCCGGCCCATGCGCGGGCGAATGCGGTTGCGGCGTGGGTTGTGCGGGGGCGGGCGCTTCCATAACCCGTCCCAAGGCCGCCCGGAACGCCCCTGCGCTTTGAAACCGTGCGTTCGGGTCCTTCGCCATACCCATCAAAATTACGTCGCTCAGCGCCGCCGGCACGCGCGGATCGTGTTGCACAGGAGGCACAGGCGCCGTATGCATATGCGCCGCCATGATCGCGAACGTGTTCTCGCCGTCAAACGGCCGCCGCCCCGTCACCATCTCGTACAGAGAAATTGCAAGGGAATACAGGTCGCTGCGCCCGTCCAACTGGGCGCCGTTAATCTGCTCCGGCGACATGTAATAAAGCGAGCCCGTCGTCTGATGCGCCTGCGTCAAGCTCGGATCTGTCATCACGCGGGCTATGCCGAAGTCCATCAACTTCACCTGGCCCTGCGTCGTGATCATAATGTTCGAAGGCTTAATGTCCCGGTGCACAATGCCCCGCGAATGCGCGTAATCCAGCGCCGACAGTACTTCCATGCAAATACCAACAGCGTTCTGCACCGGCACCGGTCCCTGGTCCAGATACTCGCCCACCGTCCGGCCTTCCACGAACTCCATCACCATCAGGAACTGGTTGCCGTCGCGCATCGCCGTGCGTAGTCCCGCGATGTTCGGATGTTCCAACGCCGCCTGTACTTTAATCTCGCGCAGGAACCGGTCCGCCAGCCCGGGATCGCCCACCAAATCGGGCAACAGGACCTTCATGGCCTCAATGCGGTCGGAAATCACATTCCGGACCTGAAACACCTTGCCCATGCCACCGGCGCCCAATTCGCGCAGGATCTGGTAATCGCCCACCTGCATCCCTGGCTGGAGACTCATTTCGTGCCTTCCTTTACTTCGGCAGCGACTTCACTTGGTCGCCGACTTTTGGCTTCGTCGCGCCATTATAGTTGCCGACGCTCGACTGCTCATCGGCTTCCGTAATCACCAATGTCCCAATGGGCGTCCCGACACGCCGCAGAACTTTCCCTGTCGCAGGGTCGCGAATCTCGCGTCCGCCCTGGACAACTTGTAAATTCTGTCCGACGCGCACTCCGGCCCGCGTACCCACATTCAGGATCAACGTGCCGCCGCTGACATCGGCAATCAGCCCGTCGATATTCACAACCTTGTCCGGAATCTTGCTCGCCCCGGCCGAGAGTTCACCGCGCAGGTGATCCACTGCCGCCGACGTCGCTTCGCCGATAATCGAATTCGCGAAGTTCGACGACGACATATCCACCCCGCCCCCGGCCGCCGTCCGCGAGCCGGACCCGGCGCCGAACAACGACGTCCCGCTCCGCTGCGATTCGCCCTTCCCGCTCGCCACCGCCAGAATCTCGCCCGTCTCCACCAACACGGTCCGCGCCGAAATTCCTACGACGGCCTTCGAGTTTTTCACGCCAACATTACCCAGTCCATACTTCGAGCCCACGCCCCGGAACACCCCGCCACCCACGCCGACATTCTTATCATCCCGGCCAAATTGCGTAATACTGCCGATAATAATGGCGTCCACGCCCAACAACTTCCCAATCTTCGCGGCCGTATTGCTATCGGCCCGGTCACTATTCGAAAAGTTCTGCTCGGCAAGAATCTTCTGAATCGCCTTGCGCTCAATGACCGAGTAGGTGCCGTCCCGGACCAGACGGTCCACCAGCAGGTCGGCGATGCCTTTGCCAATGTCGACGTTCTGCCCGAAGATCGCCGAAACCCCGCCCTGCACAGTCCCAAACTCGAAATCCATTACAGCCACGCGCTTCTTCTGGCTCCAGGCGGACTGCGTCAACGTCAGGAGCACAACGAGAGAGAACAGTTGCTTCTTCATGATTCACCTGTGCCGGATTCGTACCCCGGCATCCATAACTTTAACGCGAAAAAACTTCCTATACAGCCTCACAATTTGTAAGCGTCACAAACCGTTGGACTTGTGCTTGAACTCCGATTACACTAAGGGAACGAGCTCGATGTATCCAAATAGAACTTTTGCCCCCCGCACACCACGCCGCGTAAGAGAAAACGTCAACGAAACGATTCGTGCCAGGGAAGTCAGAGCAGTATTCCCCGACGGCACTGTCGAAATCATGAAGACAGATGCGGCCATCCGCAAGGCAAAAGAGCTCGGCCTCGATCTCATCTGCATCGCGCCCACCGCGGAGCCGCCTGTCGCCAAGGCCATGGATTACGGCCAGTGGCAGTACGAGGTCAAGAAGAAGCAACACGACGCTCGTAAGAAGCAGCACATCATTCTGGTGAAGGAGCTGAAGTTCCGCCCCAACACCGATGACCACGACTACGAGTTCAAAAAGAATCACGCCATCCGCTTCCTGCAGGAAGGCAACCGCGTGAAGGCTGTCGTTCAGTTCCGTGGCCGCGAAATCGCCCACACCGATCTGGGCCAGAAACTCCTCCAGCGCTTCGCCGCCGATATCTCCACCTATGGGCAGATGGACGGCCAGCCCCGCATGGAAGGCCGCAACGCCCACATCATCATTAGCCCGGTGAAGAAGCACTAGTCACCACGCTGCCCCGATAGCTGACAAAACCCCCGCGATCCTGCGGGGGTTTTTTCTTTTTACATCGACTGCCGTCGCCTCGCGGGAATAATCCCACTCGTTCCGGGATTCACTGGCATGCGCTCCCTCGTCCTGTTGCTCTGCGCCCCGTTGCTCTTCGCGCAGCAACTGCAGTTCACAACGCTGCCGTCCACCGGCCCCTCTCCCCGCTTCGACGGTACGATCGCCTACGACCCCGCCGCCAACCAAATCTATCTCTTCGGTGGCGAAGACACCGTCGCCCGCAATGACCTCTGGTCCTTCTCCGTCGAATCCAACCAGTGGCGGCAACTCTCCCCCTCGGGCCCAAAACCAGATCCCCGCTTCGGCCATACGCTCAATTTCGATCCCCTTCGCCGCCGTCTCATCGTCTTCGGCGGCCAGGCAAGCGGCTTCTTCTCCGACGTCTGGGCCTACGACATCGCCTCCAATACCTGGACCCGCCTCGCCGATAACGGCGCCGGCCCCAGTCGCCGCTATGGCCATTCCGCCATCCTCGACACTGGCCGCAATCGCCTCGTCGTCTCCCATGGCTTCACAGACCGCGGCCGCTTCGATGACACGTTCGCGTTCGATCTGACCTCGAACCGGTGGACCGACATCAGTCCCTCCTCCGGCCGCCCCCTCCGCCGCTGCCTCCACCACGCTGTCTTCGATAAAGCGGGCGACCAGATGTTCATCTACGGCGGCTGCGCCTCTGGCTTCGGCCCCTGCCCGCTGGGGGACCTCTGGAGCCTCGACTTCCGTACCGGCAAGTGGAGTGAGGTTCGCTCTGCCGTCACTCCCCCCGCCCGGTTTCACTACGGTCTCGCTTTTGACGAAGCCCGCCGGCGCCTCGTCCTGCATGGTGGCTCCGGCGCCGCCGTCTTTAACGACACTTGGGAGTTCAATCCCACACTCCAAACCTGGAGCCAGCTGGCCATCCCCGCCCCGCCTGCTCCCCGCCTTCGCCTCCAAGGTGTCTATGCCTCTGCCCCCGCGGATTCCATCTGCTTCTTCGGCGGCACGAAGGAGAGTTCCAAAACCGCCGACCTCCTCTCCCTCGCCCCCGCGCGCCCGGCCATCGTCAACGCCTTCTCCCAGTCCCCCGGCCCGGTAGCTCCCGGAACGTTGATCTCCATCTACGGCAACTCTCTGCCCCCCACCGGCCCCCTGGCTCTGGCCGGCCGCAACGCCGAAGTTCTCTTTGCAAGCCCCTCGCAAATCAACGCCCGGCTCTCCCCCGATACGCCACTCGGCCGGTATTCCCTGCTCGGCGTGCCCCTCACTGTCGTTGAACGTGCGCCCGGTCTGTTCCCCACCGGGCTCCGCTTTGATGACATCGTCGTCCTCTTTGTCACCGGTGCCAACGAGTCCATCCCCGCTCCCATCTCCCTCACCGTTGCCGGCGTCGAAGCGGAACTGCTCTTCGCCGGCCCTATGCCCGGCGTCCCCGGCGTCATGCAAATCAACGCCCGCATCCCGCTCCTGCCAGAGGCGGAACTCACCCTCCGCATCGGCTCCGCACAAACCACAAACAAGGTCACCTTCCAATGAAACCCATCCTGCTTGCCGCACTCACACTCCTCCCACTCGCCGCACAAAACCAGGAGCTGGGCCTCCTCCTCGGTACCCTCCGTGGCTCGGGTGCCCCGGCTCTCGATGCGGGGACAGCCCTGCAGGCCAACTATGCCTATCGCTTCGCCACCGCCGGCCCGGTCCGCCTCTTCGCCGCCGTGAATTTTCTTGCCAATCCCCAGCGCAAGGTAACGTCCCTCAACCCGATCGTAATTCGTGATCTGGCGAGCCTCTACGTGACGCCAGAATTGAAGGCCAAGCTGGGTACGGGCCGCCTACAGCCCTATGCCTTCCTCGGCGCCGGCCTCGCCGTCTACGAGCACAGCACGCTCACCGCCGGCGGCAGCTCGAATCCCGGCCCCCGAACGTCCAACACCGGCGCCGTTACCTACGGCGCCGGTGTGGATGTCTCTCTCGTCAAATGGCTCGGGCTTCGCGGTGAGATCCGTGACAACTACTCCGGCGCTCCCGTTTTCAACATCCCCACAGGCAAACGGCACAACACGTCCATCGGCGGCGGCTTCGTCCTCCACTGGGGAAAATAGTCGCGCGCTCCCAAACATCAATAAAACAAATACTTCCGCCACCGCGCGTCCGTATTTCCCAGCATTCGCATAATGTGCCGCGAAGTGTGCAAACTGAACGGCCGCGGCGCCTTGGCCAACTTCATCCCTGCTTCCTCCGGCGTCCGGCTCCCCTTCCGGTTATTGCACGGGTGGCAGCAGGCCACAAGGTTTTCCCACGACGATCCGCCGCCTCGCGAACGCGGCTGCACGTGGTCCAACGTCAGCTCCACCGACGGCAAAACCCGGTAGCAATACTGACACGTGTAGCGGTCCCGCAGCAGAATATTCTTCCGCGAAAGCGCGCGCGACTGCTGCGGAATCCGCCGGTACTCCAATAGGCGAATCACGCTCGGCAAGGCCGTCAGCCGGTTATAGGAATGGACACAGGTCGGCGCATCTTCCTCTGCCGACGCCAATCCCTTCAAGATCAGGATCAGCGCCCGCCGGGCCGCGCAGACGTTAATGGGCTCGTAACTGGCATTCAGGACCAGCACGGGCTGATGTAGTCGGTCGTAACTCCCCATCTCTACCTTGCTCCTCCCGTTGCTCGCAACGCGGTCATCTCCGCCCGCCCCTCGGCAGGCCGTCGATCCACACGTGCCAGCGTCAGTACTGTCACACTCACCGCTCCGCTCCGGCGGAGCAAATTGCTGCACATCGTCACCGTCGCCCCAGTGGTCAACACATCGTCCACCAGCAGCACACGTTTTCCTGCCACCGCGTTCTTGTCTGCTAAAACAAAAGCGCCGGTCAAGTTGGACCGGCGCTGTGCGGGGGTGGAACTGGCTTGCGTCTCCGTGTGGCGGCTCTTTCGGATCGCCGCGACCACGGGGACGCGCAGTCTACTCTCCAGGGGCCTCGCCAGCAACTCGCACTGGTTGAACCCTCTCCACAGTCTCCGCCGCCAATGCAGCGGAACCGGTACAATCACATCCACCTGCAAATCCAGTGGCAGCGCCCGTACCATCAGGTCTCCCAGTGGCCCGGCCAGCACATCCACACTCGCGTATTTGAAGTGGTGGATCATCTTCCGCAGCGCCCCTTCGTAATAACCGAAGGAGTAGGCATAGTCATAACCCGTCAGCCCGCTCAGGCACCGGCGGCAAACGCCATCCTGGTCCAGCGGTCTCTCACTCAAAAACGGCGTCCGGCAGCGGAAGCAAAAATAATCGGCGGACATTGCTTCCGGTTTCGCCAGGCAACTCTCACAATACGGAAGACGTCCGGCGTGCCGAAGCACGTCGCCACACAGTAAACACTCACCCGGTATCACCAGGTTAAGGACAGACGCGCCAATGTGCCCGGCTGCGTCGCGGAGGGTGCTCGAAAGCGTTGGGGATTGCCCTATCGGGAAGATCCACCTCCAATGACAAGAGTGTACACTAACCACCACCCTCTTTTGGTGAAGGGATACAATGACCGTTTATGCTTACTCGCCGCACGTTCCTGCAAGCCGCCGCGCCCGCGCTTGCCTCTGCCGCCGGGAAACCCCTCAACGTCATCCTCATGTACGCCGACGACCTCGGCTGGGGTGACCTAGGCTGCTACGGCTCCCCCCTCTCCACCCCGCACCTCGATCAGGCCGCCCGTGAAGGTACCCGCTTTACCCACTGCCTCTCCGCCAATCCCGTCTGCTCTCCCTCCCGCGCCGCCCTCCTCACCGGCCGCTACCCCACCCGCGTCGGCGTTCCCGTCGTCCTTTTCCCTGCCGACCGTACCGGCCTCGTCGAAGGCGAACAAACCCTTGCCAATCTGCTCAAAACCGCCGGCTACAAAACGCAGTGCGTCGGCAAATGGCACCTCGGTCACACCCCGCCCAATCTCCCCACTTACAAAGGCTTCGATCACTACTTCGGCATCCCCTACTCCAACGACATGTCGCCCCGCTGGCTCATGGACGACGAAAAAGTAGTGGAGGAAACCGCCACGCTCGAAACTCTCACCCCGCGCTATACCGAACGCGCCGTCAAATTCATCGAGGAGAACAAAGCATCCCCGTTCTTCCTCTACTTCCCCCACACCTATCCCCACATCCCGCTCGCCGCCAGCAAAGCCTTCCGAGGCAAAAGCCCCCACGGCATCTACGGCGACGTCGTCAGCGAACTCGATTGGTCCGTCGGCGAACTGATGAAGACGCTTAAGAAACACGGCCTCGACAAAAACACGCTCTTCATCTTCTCCAGCGATAACGGCCCCTGGTACCAGGGCAGCCCCGGCAAACTCCGCGGCCGAAAAGGGATGACGTGGGAGGGCGGCGTCCGCGTCCCGCTCATCATGTGGCGCCCAGGAGTTGTCGCCAAAGGACGCGTTTGCCACTCGCTCGTATCGACGATGGACGTCGTCCCCACCGTCTGCGCCATGACCGGCGCGGCGAAGCCGAAACTTCCCATCGACGGCATCGACATCACCCCGCTCCTCACCGGCGCGAAATCCGAACTCGATCGCGAAGTCATCCTCTACTTCGACAACATCAACGTCCAGTGCGCCCGCCAGGGGAAATGGAAGGTGCACTTCAGCCGCTACAACAACGTCACCTACAGCCCCGCCCCCGCCGGTGGCCGCAAGAACATTCGCCTCCAAAATCCCGAACTCTACGACCTCGTCGCCGACCCCGACGAGTCCTTCGACGTCGCCGCCGAAAACCCCGAAGTTCTAAAGCGCCTCATCGCCCGCGTCGACGAACTGATCAAGAGTTTCCCCGAAAACATCCAAAAGCAGTACGAATCGCAAAAAAATGGCACACTCAGCCCCAGTCCCGCTGGCGCTGTATCCCGTTAATCCTGGAGAATGAACAAATGAAAATCTTCGCAGTCCTCGCCCTCTCGGCCCTCGCCGTCTGCGCCGCCGAAAAGGGTTTCACGGAACTCTTCGATGGCAAGACCACCAACGGCTGGCAACTCGTCAAAGGCCACGGCCCCGGCTACGTCGTCAAAGACGGCATCCTCGTTTGCCCCAAGGAAGGCGGCGGCAATCTCTTCACCGCCAAGGAGTACAAGGACTTCGTCTTCCGCTTTGAATTCAAGCTCTCCCCCGGCGGCAACAACGGCGTCGGCATCCGCGCCCCACTCGAAGGCGACGCCGCCTACCAGGGCATGGAAATCCAGATCCTCGATCACGACCACGCCATGTACAAGGGCAAGATCAAGCCCTCCCAGCACCACGGCAGCGTCTATGATGTCATCGCCGCCAAGGCCGATGCGCTGAAGCCGGTTGGCGAATGGAACGTCGAAGAGATCCACGTCAAGGGCAACAAAGTGAAGGTCACCCTCAATGGCAAGGTCATCACCGACGCCGACCTCTCCACCGTCACCGACGAAGCCGTCCACAAGAAGCACCCCGGCCTGAAGCGCGCCCAGGGCCACATCGGCTTCCTCGGCCACGGCTCCCACGTCGAATTCCGCAACATCCGCGTCAAGGAACTCTAACGCGTTGGCGCCGCCGAACCCGGCCGTGTCGTGCCGCTCAGCGTCACCACGTCCGGGTCCGCCGCGGCCGGAAAAACCACTTCCATAAAGCCGATATTCATCTCCTCCCAGCTCTGGTCGCCCCACCGCACCGTCTGGCTGGGATCGGGGTTGAACCGGTTGTTGGGAGAGTTGTCAAAATACGCCAGGCACTCAAGCACAGTGCCCTTCGGCAAGGACTTCGGCTGGGCCAGGAAATAGGTGGTCTGCCAGTTGAAGTCGTACTTCGGCACGTCGATCAGGTTCTCGACGCGCCCATCCGGATACCGCGCCGTAATGCGGTAGGACTTGCCCCGCAAATGCATGTGCGGCTGCATGGAAAGCAGCGTCAAATCGCGCTGTAACGTCGCCGCTGTGGACGACGGAAAGTTGCCGTCTCCCGGCGGAATCGCAAAAGCGGAATCGGCCGGAGTGATCGTCAACACGCGTTCCCGCGGCGCCGATTTCGCAAAGTAAATACCCAGTTCTGACTCATCACTTAACGCCTTCCCATTCGCCGTATAGTGCATCTCAAATACAATATCGGCGCCCTTCGGCAGTAGCTTGGCGCGTCCCTTGCCCCACGGAATCGGCCGGTACCCCGGCTCATATCCCAGCAACAACTCCCGCCGGTCGGCCTCCCGCTCATCTGGCCGCCGCGCCCCGCGCGATGCCTTCGAAGCCACAAAGAACTGCCCCGGCGGCGCATCGGCCACGTAGCTCGAACCCTTCGGCCGCACAAACGCGTTGATGTGGTGGACCACCGAGCGCTGGTCAATCTTCCACTCCGCCGCCGCCATCCATTTGGCTTCCGGCAAATCCGTTGGTGTCACCAGGAACGTGTACTGAATGGTCCCCGAAGCCGGAATCGGCATCTTCGGCACCCGGACAATCAGGTCCGGTTTTCCCAACTGCCATCCGCCCGCCGGCGCAGCGGAAACGGTGGCCACGCCCGGCTTCCCTTCGGGCGCCCCAGCGTCCACCCACTCCAGCAGCGTCTTTCGCTCGGCGTCACTCAGCGACCGGTCGTTGTGAAAAGCAACACTCTTCGCCGAATCGGCATGCCAGGGCGGCATCGTCCCCTTCGCCACCGCCTGGCGAATCGACTTCGCCCACGGCCGAACCTCCGCGAACGAACCGAACTGCATCGGCCCGATCTCGCCCGTCCTGTGGCACCCCACGCAACGCTTCTCCAGAATCGGGCGCACCTCGCCATGGTACGTAGGCGCCGCCCACACTCCCGTCACGATCAGCGAAGCCAGCCACAGTTTTTGCATCGCTCTATTCTTCCAAATTTGGGGTGGCGTATAGGACCCGCCCGCCCACACGAATCTCACAATCCACCAGGTACGGCCGTAACCCCGCCGGATCCACCGTCATCCCCAGCCCCGGCCCATCGGGAATCGGCAACATTCCATCCGCATCCGGCAGCAAATGATCCGAGGTAATCGCCAGCGCCAGCGCCTTCGGCTCCACCGGATATTCGCAAATCTCATCCCGTTCCAATCCCGCAAACGGCGCCAGCGACGCGCTCAACGCCAGATGCGAAGTAAACGTATGGTTCACATACGTCACCCCCCGCGCCGAAGCGTAATCAGCCGCCTGCTTGGCCACCGTCAACCCGCCGATCCGCCCCGCATCAATCTGCAGGAACCCAATCCCGGCATGATCCACCATCTGCCGTGCCATGTAGACGTTGTGGCTCCCCTCGCCCGCCGCCATCTTCACCTTCCCAGACCGCCGCGCCAACTCCGCATACGACGCCAGCGCCCCGCTCACAAACGGCTCCTCCAACCAGACCGCCCCGCACTCCTCCAACGCCGGCAGCGCCAGCGAAGCCCGCTCCACGTCTTCCCCCCAAACCGTTCCAATATCCACCAGCAGCGTCTTGTCCGGGCCCAATCCTTCCCGCGCCGCCCGAAAGTGCGCCGCGTCCAAATCCGCCGACCCTTTCCCAATCGGTCCCCACCCGAATTTCGCCGCCCGCAATCGCGCCCCGCGCGCCTTCGCAAACGTCTCCTCCGGCGTGTCGCCGAACAGCATGGACGCATACGGTATCTTCGGAAAGGCCTCCCGGTATCCCAGCAAACTCCACACCGGCGCACCCTCCCGCTTCCCCCACAAATCCCACATCGCCATATCGATCCCCGACAGCGTATGGTCCGCCTGCAGCAGGTCCAAACTCTCCGCCCGCACCAGATCCCCGATTCGCCGAATGTCCTCCGGTCCGTCCAGTGTCTGCCCGACAACCGAAGCCGCCACCGGCTTGCAAGCCGAGTGCGACATCGGGCAGATCAGACTCGCAATCGACGGCAGCGGTGCCGCCTCGCACTCCCCCCAACCCGTCCATTCGCCCGCCCGCACCCGCACCAGCAGGGCGTCCTGGCTGCCGTCGCCGATGTCCAACACCTCCGCCATCGACAGGTAGAAAAGGTCCACGCTCTCAATTCGCATCTATGAATCGTAATACCATCGACTCTTGGACATCGAAGACATCCTCGACAGCGCCGAAGGCCAAATCACCCTCTGGCTCCCCGGCCATACGCTTTCCAGCGCGCGCCTGGTCTCCTGGAACCGCCACGCCGGCCTGCTCATCTGCCGCGGTGGCAATGGCTTCACCGAGGAAGACGTGCACTACATCCGCGCCGCCCACATCCAGGGCGTAACGCTCCGCGTGCCCGCTCCGCGCCAGGAATCGGACCGCCTCGGCACCGAAATCCGCGATGCCCTCCGCCAGGCCGCCGGCTACCCGGTCAGCCTCGCCATCCGCCCCGACGCGTTTCTCGACTCTGCCGAGCCCCTCGCCAACTGGCTCAAGAACATCGTCGCCGCCATCCAACTGCTCGAAGTCCACAACAAGGCGCTGCAAGCGCAGGTCGATCAGATCCTGCTGCGCGAAGGCGCCACACCCGCCGTTCTCGGCGGCAGCACGCTGATCCTGGAAGCCACACCGGACGCCATCCCAGCCCCGGAAGTCATTCGGGCCGCGATCGAACCGCTCCTGCTCTAAATCGCAAGTACCCCATCGTCAGCGCCGCCCCGATCCCGGCCAGCGCAATGTCCTTCTGCGCGTCCCACATATCGCCCTGCATGCCCACAAATGCCTCGCCGTGCTCCGGGGTCACGATCTCGGCCACGATCATCTCGATCACCTCATACACCGCCCCCGACGCCAGCGAGAACTCCACCGGCACGAAATAACTCCACCCGCCCCGGTGCCCCGTCGTGGCGACAAACGCCTCCCGCACCGGAACACAAAGAAAGAACCCGTAGGCGAAGTGGCTCACCCGGTCGTAGTGGTTCCGCGTCGTATGAAGCCAGCCCTTCATCCACTCCCCCAGCGGCACATCGGCGTACTTGTGGTGCGCCCCCCACTCGTGAACCAGCAGGAACAGGAAGATCATGCCGTAGGCAAACGTCGATAGCGGAATGCGTCGGTAGGTCGCCGTCAGGAATCCCAGCATCAGAAATACCAGCAGGTTTTCCAGCCACCAGTCGAAAACCATCGATGGCCGGTAGGCCGACACCGCCATCGCCACGGCCGTCGCCGCCATCAGATAATGCAGTGCCCGATTCTCCCGGAACGGAATCATCCGTCCATTCTGCCACTACTCCGATCCCCGGATTATTCCTAGGAGGTTCTAAGTTCATCAACGGACCGCCGATGAGCTTATTGTCATGGCTTCTATTCCAACCTTGTCCGGACCCGCTTCAGCACCACCTCCGGGCGATGACCAGAAGCAAGCTGCTGAACTACTTTTGAAGCGCCTTCCGTCCATGCCAACCGTTTCCGCCCGGCTGTTGGGAATGATGGGCCGCGCCGACGTCAGTCTGAAAGAAATTAGCAACCTGATCGTTTCCGATGCCGCTCTCACCGGTGAAATTCTACGAATGTCGAATTCAGCGATGTTCGGCGCCCGGAACGAAGTGCGGAGTATCCTCCAGGCCCTCGCGGTTCTCGGCACGGAAAAGGTGAAGGGGCTCGCTTGTACCGTCGCTTTGCGCAGCTACCTTGGCAACGCGCTCCAGATCCCAGCTCTCAAGCGGTGCTGGCGCCATAATCTTGCTACAGCTGTAGTATCGTCGGAAATCGCGGACTGGGCTCGCCAGGACGGCGGCGAGGCCTATACGGCCGGCATCCTCCACGATATCGGCAGGCTCGGGCTAATTGCTTTAGATCCAGCACGCTATCTCCAACTGCTGGACCAGGCCGCCACCCACGGTGGCTCCCTCTGTGACCTGGAACGGGACGCCTATGGAATTGATCACGCCTACGCAGGCGAATGGCTTGCCAGCACCTGGGGGCTTCCACCGGTCATCTCCAGCGCCATTCGCGTCCACCACCAGCCCCTAACCGGCGACAGTTTTACCATCACCGGGCTTATTCACTACGGTTGTAGAATAACGGATGCGCTCGGTTTCGCTCCCCTCGAAAACGAGGAAATTGTGGGCGAACCTGTCGCCGAGTTTCTCGCCACTTTCCCGCCCGGCTTGAGAGAACGCCTGAACATTGTCGTTCCGGAGTTGCAAATCCTGATCGCCTCCCGCGTAAATGCCCTCGAAGCGTAGCCGAACAACTTAGAATAAGAGAGTGAGTTCACTCTCCAACCTCTTCGGACAAAAGTTCGGCCTGACGGAACGGGATCTCGAGCGGTACCTCGCCGAAGCCCTCTCCAAAGGCGGCGATTACGCCGACTTGTACTTTGAATACCTCGCCACCAGTTCCATCAGTCTCGATGAATCGCTGGTCAAATCCGCGACCCAAGGCGTCTCCCTTGGCGTTGGCATTCGCGTCCTCTCCGGGGAGCGGACCGGCTACGCCTATTCCGACGACCTTTCCCCGGACCGGATTCTAAAGGCCGCCCGCACCGCCGCCTGCATCGCCTCCGGCCCGGCCACCGAAATCGTCCACGGCCTGAAATCCGGCGAAAAGCGAGACCTGTATCCCGTTGGCGTACTCGCCGGTGACACGCCGCTCGAAGAACGCGTCAAGCTGGTCAAGCGCGCCGACGCCGCCGCACGCGCCCACGACTCCCGCGTCTTTCAAGTCCAGGCCATCTACGCCGATTCGGTCCGCCACGTCCTGGTCGCCACCTCCGATGGCCGGCTTTCCACCGACGTCCAACCCATGGCGCGCCTCAACGTCGCCGCCCTCGCCCGCGAAGGGGAAGGTGTTCCCCAGCGCGGCTACGCCGGCGGTGGGGGACGGGTTGGGCTGGAGTTCTTTACCGGCGCCCATTCGCCCGAGGCCTTCGCCGAGGACGCCGCCCGCCAAGCCATCGTCCAACTCCACGCTATCGACGCCCCGGCGGGCGAGATGACGGTGGTTCTGGGCCCCGGTTGGCCGGGGATTCTGCTCCACGAAGCGGTCGGCCATGGCCTCGAAGCGGACTTCAACCGGAAAGGGGTTAGCGCGTTTTCCGGCCGCGTTGGCCAGCAAGTGGCCAGCCCGTTGTGCACCGTTGTCGACGATGGGACGATCGCGCACCGGCGCGGATCGCTGAACGTGGACGACGAAGGCGAGCCGACCCAGCAGAACGTGTTGATAGAAAACGGGATACTGCGCGGCTACCTCACCGATAAGCTCTCTGCGCGCCTCTCCGGCGGGGTCTCCACTGGGTCCGGGAGGCGGGAGAATTACCAGCACTACCCCATGCCCCGGATGACCAATACGTTCATGTTGGCAGGCGAAAGTGACCCGGAAGAGATCATAAAAACGGTCAAAAACGGTATCTATTGCACCAATTTTGGGGGCGGACAGGTGGATATTACGTCCGGAAATTTCGTGTTTTCCGCCTCCGAGTCGTTCCTGATCGAGGACGGAAAGATCACTTCGCCGGTCCGGGGAGCCACTCTGATTGGCAATGGACCGGAGGCGTTGAAGCATGTTTCGATGGTCGGGAACGACCTGAAACTGGACTTGGGTATCGGCGTTTGCGGGAAAGAGGGGCAGTCGGTCCCGGTGGGGGTGGGGATGCCCACGATCAAGATTGACCACATGACGGTGGGAGGCACCCGATGAGCGAGGCGATTTTGCGCGATGTCGCGTCGTTGGCCATCCGGCTGGCGGCCGAGCGGGGCGCCACCGATGCCGAATGCACCATCGCCGAGGGCGATGAGTTCTCCGCCACGGTCCGGTTGGGCGAGGTGGAGACGTTGAAGGAAGCCGGCTCCCGGGCGGCGGGGTTGCGGGTGTTGATTGGGAAGCGGCAGGGCTCTTCCTATACCTCCGACCTGACGGATGAAGGCGTTTCGCAGATGGTGGACGCGGCGATCGCGATTGCGCGGATCACCGAAGAGGATCCGTTCGCGGGGTTGCCGGAGCGGGAAGAGCTGGGGCAGATTGACGGTGACTTGAAACTGGCCGAGGCCGATGTGGCCCAGGTGGAGGCTTCGGCCCGGATCGATGCGGCCAAACGCGCCGAAGCCACTGCGCTCGGGGCTGATCCGCGAATCACCAATTCCGAGGGCGCCGGCTGTGAAACCTATACGGGCTGCCGGGTGTTCGCCAACAGCCGCGGGTTCCTGGGCAGCTATTCCAGCACGACCGCATCGCTGAGCGTGACCCCGGTGGCGCGCGAGGGCGAACAGATGGAGCGCGATTACTGGCACTCGATCTCACGGTCGTGGGCTGGGCTGGAGTCGCCGGAGGACGTTGGCCGGAAGGCGGCGGCGCGGGCGCTGCGCCGGTTGGGCGCGCGGAAGATTGAGACCTGCAAGGCAACAGTCGTTTTTGAACCGCGCGTGGCCAAATCGATTTTGGGACATATCTTTGAGGCTGTCACCGGGGAGGCGATCTATCGGAAGTCGTCGTTCCTGCTGGATAAGCTGAATGAGAAGATTGCCGTCGATGGCTTGACGCTGATCGACGACGCGACGATGCCGGGCTTCTTCGGAACGTCGCCGTTTGATGACGAAGGCGTGCCTTCGCGGCGGACGGTGATCGTTGAAAATGGCGTGTTGAAAAACTATCTGTACAACACGTACTCCGCCCGGAAACTGGGCGCGAAGACCACCGGGAACGGGTCGCGCGGGTTGACCGGCGCGGCTGGCATTGGGCACGGCACGTTGTTCATCGAACCCGGTACGAAGACGCCGGAGGAGATCTACGCGGCGGTGGGCACGGGGTTGTACGTTACCGAGTTGATCGGGTTCGGCGTGAACACGGTGACGGGCGACTATTCGCGCGGCGCGGCCGGTCTCTGG
This sequence comes from Acidobacteriota bacterium, assembly GCA_947470805.1. Taxonomy (GTDB): domain Bacteria; phylum Acidobacteriota; class Terriglobia; order Bryobacterales; family Bryobacteraceae. Next base: position 108,343 of record CANIVU010000012.1, read on the forward strand.
ATTGAAGACGGTAAGCTGTCCTATCCGGTGGCCGAGATTACCATCGCCGGCAATCTATCGGATATGCTCAAGAACATCATCCATATCGGGAGCGATCTGGAGTTCCGCGGCTCGACCTGCGCGCCCACGATCGCCATCAGCGATATGACCATTAGCGGCAAATGATCACCGGCGCACCAGTTAAGAAGAAAAAAGAGTTCCCCACCGGCATCGCGATTGCGGTGGTGGTGATGTTGCTGGTGGGCGGCGGGGCGGCCTGGTATTTTGGGCAGCCTCGGGACAATGCCAATCAGGCGCCGGTGCTGACGCCGGAGGCGAAAGCCTACGTGAAGAATCTGAAGCTGGGCGGGGTGGAGCTGAAGGCCACCGATAGCGCCATGGCCAAATCGCTGATTGAGATCGTTGGCAATATCACCAATAACGGCGACCGGAAGCTGAAGCTGGTGGAGTTGAACTGCGTCTTCTACGATCCATATAACCAGGTGGTCTTGCGGGAACGGGTGGCGATTGTCCGCTCGAAGAATGGCGGGCTGGCCCCGACCGAGACGAAGGGGTTCCGGATGCCCTTTGACAACATGCCGCAGAGTTGGAACCAGGCGATGCCGCAACTCGTGATCGCCCAGATTCAGTTCGAATAATGGCTACCGTGCTGCTGGTCGAAGACGATCCGGATCAGCTCGATCTGCGGGAGCAGATACTATCGATGGCCGGCCACACGGTACTGCCCGCGAAGAACGCGGCGGAGGCGTTGGCGCATGAGGTGACGGCCCAAGTGGCAGTGCTGGATCTGCGAATTCCGACGCTGACAGACGGCGTTTCGCTGATTCAAAGATTGCAGGAGCGCGCCCCTTCCATGAAACTGATTGTGCTCAGTGGTTGGACTGCCGGGCTTACGGTCAAGGTGGACCAGGTGCTGGAGAAGCCGGTGAAAACACGGGCGCTCTTGGCGCACATCGCGCGCCTGGCGGGGCTGTCGTTGGATTGAGTGCCGGGTGCGTATTTGAAGCACTCGGCGGGATCAAGGAGACCCGGGCGGGGTGTGACTGGCACCGGTTCTTGCGAGGGTCGGCTTGGCTGGGGATCCGGCGTGCAGGTTGGGCGCGGCTGGCGCTGGCGTTTCCGGTGACGGTGCCGGATTCTGAGTGCCGCTGGACGCGGCTGGTAGGATGGACACGATGCCTGTGAGAGGAACAAAGTCGATTGCGCCGCTGGCGTGTTCAGTTGTGGTCGCCGCGATGGGCTTGCACGGGGCGGAGATGGTGGCCCATTTGGAACTCTCCGCGCCGGGCACGGATTGGGAAGTGAAGGGCAGGGAAGCGGTACTGGCCGATGTGGAAGTGGACGGGAAAGTGCAGCAGCAGCTGATGCTCTACGCCGGGGCGCGGCGCCACAAGTACTCCCTTTTCCTGGGGGATCTTTCGGGAGAGAACCACACGGTGCGCGTGAAGGGAAAGGGGATTGTGGAGCATGGGATTTCCCTCGCCCCCGCTGAGCCCTACACGGCGTTTGCGCCGGTGCTGTTTGAGCGGAAGAACGCCATTGGCAAATTCACCGATATCCCTCTGGTTACTTATGTGGAGAAGCTCACCGAGAATGGCCAGCAGATTCTGCAGTACACGGTGATTTTTTCGAATGAAGACGGGGGCACTTCGACTCGCTCTCTAATGGCGCGGTGGGGGCGGACCACCGATATCGAGTATGTTTATCGCGCGTATTTGAAGGCGGATGGCTCGTTGGACAAGGCTATTATCCAATCGCGCGGCCATCAGGATATCGAGTTCAAAGGCCCCTTCTGGGGAACGCATCCGATGCTGATGCCGGTGACCGATAACAACATGGTGGCGGGTGAAGGTCCGAGCGCGGTTCGCTATCAGCCAGCGCCGTTTCTGGCCGATTTGTCTAAGGCGTCGCGGGAGGCGGTGATGGACGCGAACCCCATTACCTGGCTGGTGATGACCTCCGAGCTCGTGCGGGAGAACAAGCTGCGGGCGTATGGCGAAGAGCGGGGTGAGACGATTTCCGATCCCCGGAATTATCTGTACATAGAGGCCAATGTGCAGCCCGGGAAGGCGGCGATCGCCTTTGTGGTGTTGCACAAGAACGGGCAGTATTACTACTCGCACAAAGGCCGGACGCGGGATTCGATTGAACGTTCGGGCTGGGTTCGTTCGACGATCGAGCTGCCGCCGGGGACGACGGCCGGTGATTTGAAATCGATCAATCCTTTATGTGTGTATTGGCCGAAGTCGCCATCGGACGTCAGTTGCGGGCCGACGGAGATCAAGGCGTTGTTCTTCCTGACCAAGGACAAATTGCCGGGGCCCCCGTTCCAGTTGCCGTTAGGGAATAATTAGTTCCATGAACTGGCGCTACGCCCTGGGATTGACGCTGCTGTTGCTGCAGGCCGGCGCGATTGTCCGTGCGCGTTTTGCCAATGACCGCTACTTCTGTTGGGCGCCGTTCGACCAGCAGACGAAGTACACGATTGGCGTCACGATTGGCGATGAGGGGTTGGCGTATCAGCAGATCAGCAAGCGATACCGGCGGCCGGCGGAGGGCGTCGACAATCGTTCGGCGCAGCACCTTTTCGATATCATCACCCGCGCCGAGAAGAAGTTTGAGCCCGCCGGGCGGAGCCGCGTTCTGGTGCGCTACCGCGTGAACGGGCACGCGGAGCAGGAATGGCGGTATCCGCAGTGATCGCCAATCCGCTGCGATTGACGGGATTGAACCTGCCGCCGCAACTGGTTCTATTGTGCCGGTTGTTGGCGTTGACGCTGCTGCTGACCAACCACCAAGCGCAGATTCAGACACCGTTTCTGCCGTTCCTGGATTTCATCGATCAGCTGCCGCCGGAGTTGACACAGCGCGTGCTGCAGGTGCTGCTGGTGGTGGGTTCGCTTGGGCTTCTTTTCACGAAGAGGACGCGGCTGTTTGCCGCTATGGCGGGCGTGGCGATTCTCTGCGCTGTGCTGAGTTCGCGGGGATACTACGGCAACAACAAGACCTTTGTGGGGCTGATGCTGGTGCTGGCGTCGTTATCGAAGGAGACCGGCCCGCCGCGGTTGTTGCAGTGGCAGTTCGCGCTGGTGTACTTTGGCGCGGGGCTGAATAAACTGCTTGACCCTGACTGGCAGTCGGGACAGTTTTTCGATCACTGGGCGACGGACCGACTGCAAAATCCTGCTTACATCTGGTTCGCGGCGCAGTTGCCGCCGCTGGTGGCGGGCAAGATCTTCTGCTGGTACACGATCGTGGCGGAACTGGTCCTGGCGGTGCTGGCGGTGATGCCGCGCTTTCATCCAGCCTTTATCTGGGGGAGCGGACTGTTTCAATCGGGGCTGTTGCTGTTCACGGGGGATCCGTTCAACCTGTTTTTCTACGGCATGCAGTCGTCGCTGTTCGCGTTTGCGCGGTGGCCGGAGGGGCAGATTCTTGTTATCTGGGATGGCAGTTGCGGTTTCTGCCGGCGGACCAAGGAATTCGTACAAAAGCTGGATTTTGATCCGGTTTTTGAGTGGCGGCCGTTGCAGTCGAACGTGGGCGATCAATACGGCCTGACGAAGGCGCAGTTGAAGCAGGCGCTACACGCGGCGGGGCCGGGATGGCTGTTGGCGGGTTACTCGGCGGTGCGGCGGATGATTCTGCATATGCCGCTGTTCGCCATGGTTCTGGTGGCGGCGGTGGCTTTCTCGCCGTGCCCGCTGGCGCGGCGTTTGGTGGTGGGGGCGACGCTGCTGTTCCTGTTGCCGGTATCGAACCCGATCGGCAATCTGATCTACGGCTGGATTGCGCGGCACCGGCACGAGTTGCTGGCCGGGGAAACCTGCGAGCTCCCGGAACAGTCATAGTAAGAGAGGGGGGATCCCCTTACTATCATGCGAACCCTGTCTCTTTTCGCCCTGGCATTATCTCTGCCTGCCTTCGGTCAAGTTGGCAACTTACAGGTCAGCGCGAGTGCGCTGAACTTCACCGCCCTGAGTGGCGCCGCATTGCCGCAGAGCCAAGTGATTGGCGTGACGTCCACGGGCGTTTCGTTGCCGATCAATCTTTCCGTCCGCTATTTCACGACGACGGAAGGGTGGCTGTCGGCGACGGCGGACCGGGCGGCGACGCCTGGGAATGTCACCGTTACGGTGACGCCGGCGAATCTTTCACCGGGCAATTACACGGGGCAGGTGTTGATTGTTGCCAGCGGGTCGCAATCGGCCCTGGTGACGGTGACGCTTGCGGTGAGCAGCACGACGGCGGGCGGCAGCGTGGTTACGGCTAACCCTTCGACGGTGTCGCTGACGGCGGTGACGGGCGTCACGTCGCAGGCGTCGGTGGGCATCAACAGCGTCGGGAACGTGCCGTTTCAGGTATTCACGAACACGACGTCCGGCGGCAACTGGCTGTCGGTGAATACGGTGCTGTCGACGGCGCCGACGACGATCACGATCATAGCCAATCCGACGGCGCTCTCTTCCGGCGTTTACTCCGGCACAGTGAGTATTGCGCCGACGAACGGGTCGCCGGGTGTTTCGATTCCGGTGTCGTTCACGGTGGGTTCCGGCGGCGGGTTGACGGGGTTCACCGTAACGCCGAGCACGGCCAATTTCTCCTACCAGATCGGCACGGCGACGCCGGGCGGGCAGGCGATCTACGTGAATAACTCAGCCGGGATTGTGTCTTATACCGCCTCTGGGTCCGCGTCCTGGATCCGGCTGACGAGCAATCTGAACAGCTCTCCGTTGCTGACAGTGAATGGGAATAGCAACAGCAACCTGAATATCTATGTAGATCCGACTGGGTTGACGGCGGGCAACTACGGCGGGCTGGTGACGATCACAGCGTCCAATGGCTCCACGCAATCGGTGGCGGTTTCGTTGACGGTTAGCGACAACACGATTCTGACGGCGAGCCCTGCATCGTTGACCTTCAACTATTTTCCGGACGCGGGTATTCCGCTGGCGCAACAGGTAACGGTGCTGAGTACGGGCGCGAGTGTGAACTTTACCGCCAGCGCCAGTTCCACGGGATGGCTGCTGGTGGGGCCGCAGTTCGGGTCGACGGGTGGATCCAATGTGTTGACGGTTTCGGTGTCGCCATCGGGGCTGCCGGCGGGCGTCTACTCGGGCAACATTAACGTGACGACCGGGACGACGACGATTCCGATTCCGGTGACGATTAACGTGGGGACTTCGAGCGTATCTTCGATTGCGGCCAATCCGGCACTGCTGTCGTTCCAGACGCAGCTCAACTCGCCTTCGGCGAGCCAGACGCTGAACCTGAGTTCGGCGACGGGGAAGAACTTCCTGGCTTCGGCCAGCACGACGGGCGCGCCGTGGCTGCAGGTGACGCCGAACAGCGGGACCACGCCTGCCTCGCTGACCGTGAGCATTGTGCCGCAGGCGGTTTCGGCGGCGGGCGTTTATAGCGGGTTGATCCAGGTGGCCAATGTCACCGACAACACGCAGTTGACGATTCCGGTGACGATGACGGTTTCCGGAGCGACGCTATCGGCCAGTCCGCAGGCGCTGAGCTATTCGCTGACGGCGGGCGCGCCGACGCCGCTGTCGCAGGTGGTGCAGGTGAGTGGCTCGGTGAACACGCCATTCACGGTGACGAGCGATAGCGCGTGGTTGTCGACATCGCCATCGTCGGGGACGACGCCGTCGGGGCTGACGGTGTTTGCCAGCGCGGCGAATTTGACGCCGGGGAACTATACGGGTGTGCTGACGATCAGCGGTGGCGGGGCGACTACGAGTGTCGTGGTGAACGCTTCGGTCAGCGCGAATGCGTCGCCGACCATTTCGCCGACCGCCCTTTCCTTCCAGTTCGTGACGAATGGAGATGTTCCGCCGGCGCAGACGATTTCCGTTAACAGCACGTTGGGCACGGCGAATTTCACCGTCAGCGCGCGCACGGACTCCGGCAGCAGTTGGTTGATTGCGAGCGCGAGCGGTATTTCGACTCCGGCCACGATTTCTGTTCGCGTGCAGCCGTTGGGTCTGGCTCCGGGGACATATCGTGGCGTTGTGACGGTGACGGCGTTTGGTACTGGCGAGAGCCGGAGCGCGGAGGTCATTCTAAGCGTGACCACGCCAGCCGCGCCGACGTTGCGCACCGCGCTGCATGGCGCGACGCGGGAGTTGAGTGCGATCACGCCGGGAATGATCTTGAGCCTGATCGGGACGTCCATGGGCCCGGTGACGGGAGTGAAGGGGAACGTCTCCGGCGCGGGCGCGTTTGAGACCAGCTACAACGGTTATCGCGTTCTGTTCGACGGCGTGCCGGCCCCCATTCTCTATATCAGCGGCACGCAAATCGACACGGTTGCTCCGTATGCGATTGCGGGCCGGCAGAGCACGCGGGTGGAGGTGGAGTACAACGGGGCGCGGTCGAACCCGAGCGACCTTGTTGTTTCGCCGGACGCGGCGCCAGGGATCTTCACTGTGGACGGGAGCGGACGCGGCCAGGCGGCGGCGATAAATCAGAGTGGCCGGCTGAATGGTCCGGCCAATCCGGCGAGCGTGGAGAGCGTGCTGGTCTTCTACGTGACCGGTGAGGGGCAGACGGAACCTGTCGGCCAGGAGGGCCGAGTGATTGCGACCGACCTGCGCAAGCCGGTGCTGCCGGTGGCTGTCAATATCGGCGGCGTGCCGGTGGAGGTGCAGTACGCGGGGTCGACGCCGGGACAGGTGACCGGGTTGATGCAGGTGAACGTGAAGTTGAATAGCGAGGTGCCGCGCGGGCCGGCTGTGCCGATTGAAATCCGCGTGGGCCCGGCGCCCAGCCCGGCGGGTGTTACGGTGGCGATCCAGTAAGATTTGGCTGCGAGCCACCGGCTGTGGTGCTTTTCCACCAGGCGGGTTACCCAGGTAACCCGCTAACTTGTTGGATTATCAAGCGGGGTTGATTTGGCGGGGAACTTGCAGGAAGAAGAGCAAGAGGACCCCATGAATTTCACCAGCAAATCTCGTTTATCCCTTCTCTTCGCCGCCGCTCTTCTGGTGACCGCGCCTACGGCGCTGGCCCAGCGTGGGGGTGGCCATGGCGGTGGAGGGGGCGGAGGTAACCACGGCGGTGGTGGTGGCAATCGTGGCGGTGGTGGAGGCGGTAGTTTTAACGGTGGTGGCAACCGTGGGGGGGGTGGTGGCAATTTTAACGGCGGCGGTCGCTCGTATTCCGGCGGCGGCCGAAGTTATGCGGCTCCCAGTCGTGGGGGCTTCAATGGCGGCGGACGCAGCTATGCGGCGCCCAGCCGCAACTACTACAACGGCGGGGGCCGCTTCTATTCCGCGCCTCGCTACTACTCGGCACCGCGCTACTACGGTGGGGGTGGTTTCTACCCTGGCCGGTTCTACGCGGGCCGCGGGTACTTCTACGGCGGTAGCTTCTGGGCGCGTCCTTACTTTGGAATTGGAATCGGCATTCCGTACGGGTATGGGTATGCAACTAATCGCGGTTGCGGCTGGGTGGACGGTTGGGGGAATTTCCAACCGGCGCCCTGTTACGACGACTACTACTCCGGATACTGAGCGGGCGCGGTACCCTGAATAGGTACCGTTCATGAGCATCTACACCGTTCGGCCAATGGATTTCAGCGGCCTGAAAACCGTTTCTCTTCACGGCCGCGGAGGCAAGGTGACCCCGGAGATGTTTGGGAAACCACACGTCGCCGGGACCCCGCTTTCCTCCTTCCTCGACAGCCTGCCTCGTATTCTGGCGGCGGATACACTGCGGGAGGTGGCGGGGAAGATCCTGGAAGCGCGGGCGAAAAACCGCTCGATTCTCTGGGGAATTGGCGGGCATGTGATCAAAGTCGGCCTGGCGCCGATTCTGCTCGATCTGGCCGATAAGGGCTTCGCCCATGGGTTTTCGATGAATGGGTCGGCGACGATTCACGACTACGAGATTGCCGTGGCCGGGCATTCAAGCGAGGACGTGGAATCGGTTCTGCCGGACGGTAGCTTTGGTTCGGCCGAAGAGACCGGGCGGGATTTGAATGACGCCATCAACGGCGCGGCTGACGATGTGGGCATGGGTGAGGCGATCTGCCGGAAGATCACAGATCTGGCCGATCCTCGCTACGCGGCGGCGAGCTTGTTGCACGGCGCCTATGCGCGGAAGCTGCCGGTGACGGTGCATGTGGCCGTCGGCACCGATACACCGCATACGCATCCCGGAGCCGATGGCGCCGCGATCGGGCGCACGTCGCATCACGATTTCCGGCTGCTGTGTGAGATGATTCGCGGGCTGGACGAGGGCGGGGTTTACTTAAACGTCGGCTCGGCCGTGGTGATGCCGGAAGTGTTTTTGAAGGCCGTGAGCGTGGTGCGCAACTTGGGCTATCCGCTGCGGAATTTCACCACCGTGAACTTCGACTTTTTGCAGCATTACCGGCCCAGCGTGAACGTTGTGAAGCGGCCGCACGCCAACGCCGGGGGCAAGGGCTATGCGTTGACCGGGCACCACGAAATCATGATCCCGCTGCTGGCCGCGATTCTGGTTGAGGGCGGCCAATGAACGAGAGCCCCAACTGGGGTTGGAAGGAAGTCGTCATCGCCATCAGCCTGATGATTCCGGCGATGCTGATTGGTTCGATCGGCGCGGTGGGCGTGGGCTGGCTGTTGCTGGGGCACTCGCCCAGCCAGGTGCAGATTGCGATCCCCGGGCAGTCCGCCGCATACGGGTTGTGGCTGGGCGCGGTGTGGCTGTTGCTGCGCCGGCCCGGGCGTGTGTTCTGGCGGGACCTGCATTTTGATTGGCCTGCGGAGGGTCCGTGGGTTTATCTGGCGATTGGTCCCGGGCTTGCGCTGGGGGCGGGGCTGTTGGCCAGTTTGCTGCACGCGAAGAACATACAGAACGGGCTGATGGAGCAGTTGCTGTCCGATCCGGTGGGGTGCCGGTTGCTGGTGCTGTTCGGCATCACGGGCGCGCCGCTGATTGAAGAGTTGCTGTTTCGCGGGATAATTTTGCCTGTTGCGTTGCGCAGCATGGGGACGGCGGCGGGCCTGTTGGTCACCTCCATTCCCTTCGCGATTATGCATGGGCCGATGTACGACTGGAGCTGGCAGCATCTGCTGCTGCTGGTGGTTGTCGGTGTTGTTTTCGGGCTGGTGCGAATCCGGTCCCACTCCACGCTGGCTTCCACGATTACCCACGGCGCATACAATCTGACGATGTTCGCCGGACACTTTCTCACACCACAATAGGAAAACATGCTCGAAACTATCGAATGGACTCCGCAAGGGGTCGTAATGATTGACCAGACTTTGCTGCCCACGCAGACGGTCTTTGTCACCTGCACCGATTATTTGGAAGTCGCTAACGCGATCAAGACGATGATCATCCGCGGGGCCCCCGCTATTGGCGTGGCCGCGGCGATGGGCGTTGCGATTGGCGTGCAAAAGTCCGCCGACCCGGATGCCGATTTTTCGACGATTTGCGAAACGCTGGCGGCGACGCGGCCGACCGCGGTGAACCTGTTCTGGGGCATTGAGCGGATGCGCCGTTTGTGGGCCTCGCTGGCCGGGAAGTCGGTGGCGGAGAAGCAGGCCGCGATGATTGCCGAAGCGGTTCTGGTGAAGGACGAGGACGTCGCCATTTGCAAAGAGATCGGCCGGCATGGCGCGCCGCTGGTTCCGGATGGCAAGACCGTGTTGACGCACTGCAACGCCGGCGCGCTGGCGACGGCGGGCTACGGCACGGCGCTGGGCGTGATTCGCGCGGCGGTGGAGGCGGGCAAGAAGATTGACGTGTTTGCTGACGAAACGCGGCCGTTTCTGCAGGGCGCGCGGCTGACGGCGTGGGAGTTGATGCAGGACAATATTCCGACGACGCTGATCACCGACAACATGGCCGGGCATTTTCTGAAGTCCGGACGGATTGGGTGCGTTGTTGTGGGCGCGGATCGCATTGCGGCCAACGGGGACGTGGCGAACAAGATCGGCACCTATTCGGTGGCGGTTCTGGCGAAGGAAAATGGCGTGCCGTTCTACGTGGCCGCGCCGATTTCGACGCTCGACCTGACGCTGACGGATGGCTCGCTGATCCCGATTGAAGAGCGTTCGGCCGCGGAAGTGACTTCGGTTTTCGGAGTGCCTGTCGCGCCGGAAGGCGTGGGAGTTTGCAACCCCGCCTTCGACGTGACGCCGAACCGCTACGTGGCCGGCATCATCACTGAGTATGGAGTGGCTACCGCACCCTTTGAAGAGAACCTGCGGGCGCTGGCGGCGAAGGGGAAGAAGTAGCTACTTCTTCGCCAGCACTTTCGCGAGTGCTTTGCCGGTGTAGCTTTTCTTGACCTTTACGACGTCTTCCGGAGTCCCGGCGGCGACGATGGTGCCCCCACCTTCGCCGCCCTCGGGACCCAGATCGATGATCCAGTCGGCGCACTTCATCACGTCGAGATTGTGTTCGATGATGATGACGGTGTTGCCGAGATCGACGAGGCGGTTGATGACATCGAGGAGCCGCTTGACGTCTTCGAAGTGCAGGCCGGTGGTGGGTTCGTCGAGGATGTAGAGCGTCTTGCCGGTCTGGCGGCGGCTGAGTTCCTTGGCCAATTTGATGCGTTGCGCTTCGCCGCCGGAGAGCGTCGTGGAGCTCTGGCCGAGGTGGATGTAGCCGAGGCCAACATCGACAAGGGTCTGCAGTTTAGTCTGCAGTTGCGGGACGTTTTCCAGGATGCCGAGCGCCTGTTCGACGGTGCTTTCCAGCAGGTCCGCAATGGAGTAGCCTTTGTACTTCACGGCCAGCGTTTCCACGTTGTAGCGGCGTTTGCGGCAGACGTCGCAGGTAACGTAAACGTCCGGCAGGAAGTTCATTTCGATGCGCTTCAGTCCATCGCCTTGGCAGGCTTCGCAGCGGCCGCCTTTGACGTTGAAACTGAAGCGTCCGGGGGCGTAGCCGCGTTCGCGGGATTCGGGCAGGCGGGCGAACAGGTCACGGATGGGGCCGAAGGTGCCGGTGTAGGTGGCCGGGTTGCTGCGCGGCGTGCGGCCGATGGGGGATTGATCGATCTCGATGACCTTATCGATCAACTCCATGCCCTTGATCTTTTTGTGGCGGCCCGGTTCGGCGTGGCTGCCGTAGATTTCCTTGGCGAGCGCGTTGTAGAGAATGTCGGTAATCAGCGTGGATTTGCCGCTGCCGCTAACGCCGGTGATGACCGTCATGGTGCCGAGCGGGAAGCTGATATCGACTTCCTTCAGGTTGTGCTCCGTGGCGCCTTCAATGCGGATCGCGGTACCGTTGCCGGGACGGCGAACTGTGGGGACGTCGATCTTGCGCGTCCCTTTCATGTACTGGCCGGTCAGCGAATCCTTAGTGTTTTCCACCTGTTTGGGTGTGCCGGCGGCGACGAGGTGGCCGCCGAGCCGGCCGGCGCCGGGGCCGAGATCGATGACGTAATCGGCGCGGTGGATGGTGTCTTCGTCGTGCTCGACGACGAGGACGGTGTTGCCCAGGTCGCGGAGCTGGGAGAGGGTGTCGAGCAGGCGGTCGTTATCGCGCGGGTGGAGGCCGATGGAGGGTTCGTCGAGGACGTACAGGACGCCGCGGAGTTTCGAGCCGATCTGAGTGGCCAGGCGGATGCGTTGAGACTCGCCGCCGGAGAGCGTGGCGGCTGAGCGGTGGAGACTCAGGTATTCCAGGCCCACGGCGAGCAGGAACTCCAGGCGGTGCTGGATCTCTTCTTGGATGCGGCTGGCGATGAGGCCCTCGCGTTCGGTAAGCGTCCAGGCTGTTGCGGTTTCCAGGGCACGGTTTAGAGGTTGCTGGGTGAAGTCGGCGATGCTCACGCCCTTCACGCGGACCGCAAGGCTCGCGGGTTTCAGACGGAGGCCGTTACAGGCAGCGCACGTCGTTGGCGACATGTAGGACATGAAGTATTCGCTGGAGCCGCTGGGGCCGTCGCGATACATGCCGTCGAGAATCTTGATGATGCCCGGGAAGCCTTCGGCGCCTTCCAGCAACATCGTTTGGTGCGTTTTGCTCAAGGAATCGAAAGGTTGTTCGACTTTGATTTTGTGCTTGCGCGCGGCGTCTTCCACGCGGGTCGACATGACTGACGAAGATCCGCCCGGGCCCAGGCCGCCATCGAGCAGCGGTTTCGAGGGATCGATAATGAACTTGTCCGGATCGAAGGACCATTTGCTGCCCAGGCCGTTGCAGGCTTCGCAGGCGCCGAAGGGGCTGTTGAAACTGAAGCTGCGCGGCTCCGGTTGCGGCACGCTGTTGCCGCATTCGGGGCAGGCGAGGCTTTTCGAATAGAGTCGCTCTTCGCCATTGACGACGGCCACGGTGACGAGGCCGCCGGCCAGCTTCATCGCCGTTTCAATACTGGCTTCCAGTCGCTTTTCGATGCCGGGCTTGACCAGCAGGCGATCGACAACAATTTCGATCGTATGGTTCTTGCGCCGGTCGAGCGGAATGTCTTCATCAAGCCCGCGCAGTTCGCCATCAATGCGGGCGCGCATGAAGCCTTGGCGTAAATACTTTTCGAGATCCTTTTTGTACTCGCCCTTACGGCCGCGGACGACGGGCGCGAGAATCATCACGCGCTCTTCCTGGCGCATGCCCAGGATCTGCTCCAGAATCTGCTGCGTGGTCTGCGCCGAGATGGGCAAGTTGCACGTCGGACAATGCGGGACGCCGATGCTGGCGTAGAGCAGGCGCAGGTAGTCGTAAATTTCGGTGACGGTCCCCACGGTGGAGCGCGGGCTGCGGTTGGTGGTCTTTTGCTCGATGGAGATGGCGGGGCTGAGGCCGTCGATCGAATCGACGTCGGGGCGCTCCATCTGGTCCAGGAACTGGCGGGCGTAGGGCGACAACGTTTCCACGTAGCGGCGCTGGCCCTCGGCGTAGATCGTGTCGAAAGCGAGCGACGATTTGCCGGAGCCGCTCAGGCCCGTGATCACGGTGAGCGTGTTGCGCGGGATTTCGACGCTGACGTTTTGCAGGTTGTGCTGACGGGCGCCGTGGACGGAGATGTGCTTGAGCATGGTTAGCTTTTTTTTGTGCGAACGTCGTCGACCTTGGTCTTGGCCCAGTCGACCAGTCGCTTAATGGGCGGGTAGTAGTCGGCGAGGATCATCAGGCCTGGGATGACGAAGACCCAGCCGGGCATGACGGGAAGGATGAGGCCGATGATGCCAACGATGAGCAGCCCGATGCCGGATGCAATGCGGACAACGGCGCGCCAACCGGTCTTCGGTGGGCCGGTTTGCTCTGTGGCTGGCTCTGTGGGCATCCTCTCCAGTTTAGCGGGAGGGGCGCGTTTCTTTCTTCTTCAAACTTTGGATGCGCGCCGCCATCTGAAAGTGGCTTTGTTTTTCGGCGGCGCGGGAAAGCAGGTCGCGGGCGTCCACCAGATGTTCGGTCATGCGGCGGCGGGATTCGTCTTGGTCCCGTTTGCGGATGGCCTGATAGATGCGGCGGTGGAGTGTCAGCGTATGCTCCGGTTCCACGACCTGCGACGTCATGGTGATCAACTTGTCGAGCGATTTATGGACGACGGAAAACATCAGGCTGGTGACGCGGTTGCCGGCGGCATGAAAAACGGCTTGGTGGAAAAGCAGGTCATGCGCGACGAATTTGGCATGATCCTCCTTTGCCGCCTCCATCGCGCGCAGTTCCTTGTAGATCTCCGCAACGTCTTCGTCCGACCCTCGCAGCGCCGCCCGCGCGGCCAGTTCTGGTTCGACCAATAAGCGCGCTTCCATCAGCTCGTGTGCGGAGATGCCGTCGAGCAGGATCAGGAACTCCATCGGTTCGCGGAGGATCGCGTCGGCACCTTTGTTCAAGTACGTTCCGTCGCCCACGCGCTGGGAGATGACGCCCATGATCTCCAGCACTTTCAACGCCTGCCGCAAAGACGAGCGGCTGACGCCAAAGCTCTCGGCCAGTTCGCGTTCGGCCGGCAATCGTCCGCCGGGTTCCAGCGTTCCCTCCGCTATCAGTTGTTTGAAGACGGCGATCAGCTTGACGGTGACGTCTTCTTTTCGGCGTTTCGCAATCGGCACGACCAATGCTAGCACGCGGTTGTGTATTTACTGCCGCTCTTTCCGATAGCGTCTTGCAATCGGGATTTATTGGTATTACCATTCCCCTCAGGTTTCAGTTCCTACCTCGTTTTAGGAGTCGTCTATGCGCCCTTGTCTTCGCGCGTTTGCCCTGCTGATTTCCGCCTGCGCCGCCTTCGGCCAAGTACAGACAGGCCGGCTTGCCGGGACGGTTTTCGATCCGAATCGAGGTGCGGTGCCGAACGCCTCAGTCACCGTCACCAGCCAGGCTACGAACGTCGCCACGAAGGTGACCACGGACGGGCAGGGCGCCTACGTCGTCCTCGCGCTGAACCCCGGTGTCTACACGGTGGCGGTGACCGCCCCCGGTTTCCGCACTACCTCGCGCCCGGGCGTCGAAATGCAGGTGGGCAAGGATCTTCACCTTGATGTCGACCTCGCCATCGGCGAAACATCCACGGTCCTCGAAGTCCGCTCCGAAGTGCCGCTTCTCAATTCCGAATCCGGGAATCTGGGCCACGTCATGACGAACTCGCAGATCGTCGACCTGCCGTTAAACGGTCGCGGTTTCAACGATCTCGCCCGCCTCACGCCCGGCGTCGTCTCGCTACCGGGTACCGGCAACGTCACCCGCATTCGTCCCGAATTCTTCAACGGCACCACCATCTCCGGCGTCCGCGGCCGCCAAGTGTCCTACTACCTCGACGGCGCCGACACCAGCGAACAGCACCAGGGCGGCAGCTGGATCCAAACCTCCATCGACGCGCTGCAGGAATTCAGCGTTCAGCAGAATGCCTACTCCGCCGAACACAGCCGCTCCGGCAGCTTCTTCAACGCCACCACCAAGTCCGGCACCAACCAGCTCCACGGCACACTCTTCGAATTCCTGCGCAACGAAAAACTCGATGCCCGCACCTTCTTCGGCGTCCGCCGCGACCTTCTGAAGCGCAATCAATTCGGCGCCTCCGTCGGCGCCCCCGTCATCATTCCCAAAGTTCTAAACGGCAGAAACCGAACGTTCTTCTTCTTCAACTATGAAGGCACCCGCGAACGCCAAGGCAACGTCAATAACCGCGTCAGCCCCACCGCCGCCATGCTCGGCGGCGACTTCAGCGCCGTCAGCAACACCCTG
Source organism: Acidobacteriota bacterium (assembly GCA_947470805.1). Classification (GTDB taxonomy): domain Bacteria; phylum Acidobacteriota; class Terriglobia; order Bryobacterales; family Bryobacteraceae. The sequence continues at coordinate 123,487 of CANIVU010000012.1, forward strand.
TACGACCCCGCCACCACCACCGGCGGTACCCGCACACCCTTCCCCGGCAACCGGATCCCCTCCAATCGAATCTCCGCCGCCGCCGCCTTCTTCAATCCGTACCTGACCCTCGCCGCCAACCCCGGCGGCACGTTCACATTCTCTCCCTCCACCGCCGTCGATCTCGACCAGATCACCACCCGCATCGACCACACCATCACTGACAACCACAAAGTCTCCTTCCGCTATAGCCTCAACAACAACCGCCTCAGCGAGCCCGGCGGTTCGCCCGCCCTCGGCATGGCCGCCTCCGGTACCAAGGGCCAGAACTACACCGTCTCCATCAACTCCAATCTGAAGTCCAACCTCATCAACGAGTTCCGCTTCAACACCCTCTACGGCGCCATCCAGCTGCAGCCCTATTTGAAGGGCCGCGACTTCAACAAAGAAGCCGGCATTCGCGGCCTCGATGAAACCAAACGCTCCTTCGACATCGGCTCCTTCCCCGACTTCGCCTGGGCCGGCTACGCCAGCCTCACCGGCTCGGCCTTCGACCAGCGCCCCAAAACCCAGGACCGCTACACCCGCGAGTTCGTCGACAACCTGACCTGGATCAAATGCAAACACGTCGTCAAAATGGGTGCCAAGTTCCGGACCTATCAATGGCTCGGCACCGATAGCAAAAGCTACGCCGGCACCTGGACCTTCAACGGTCAGAACACCGAAAACCCGGCCAGCGCCGCCCGTACCGGCGATTCGTTTGCCGATTGGGTTCTCGGCCTGCCCGCCAACGCCGCCCGCGCCGTGGCTTCCGATACCTTCGGCGGCTCCTATAACGCCTGGCACCTCTATTTCCAGGACGACATCAAGGTCTCCAACCGCCTCACGCTCAACGTCGGCCTCCGCTACGAGTACACGCCCTGGACCTCGCCCTACCGCGGCCAGTCCGGTACTTTCGACGGAACGCTCGCCCGTCCAATCATCGTCGCCAGCAAGACGAAGGACATCGACCTCGCCGCCCAGCCCGCCGCGCCCGTCGCCTACGGCTACCTGAAGAGCCTCATCCAAACCTCCTCCGAAGCCGGCCTGCCCTATTCCATTACCTATCCGGACAAGAAGCAGTTCGCGCCCCGCTTCGGTTTTGCATGGCGGCCGATGAGCGACGCCACCGTCATCCGCGGCGGCTACGGCATCTTCTATGAAGGCGAGTACACCGACGGTCGCGTGAACCTTTTCATGCCGCCCTTCCTGCTAGCCGACAGCAACGTCAACGATCGCGGCGTTGTCCCCCGGCGCACGCTTTCTGATTTCTACCTTGGCGCCCCGCTCGGCTCGCCCGACACCGTCGTCGGTCTCACGCCCGAATACACGCGCATGCGCATGGGCTACGATCAGCACTGGAATTTCGGCGTCCAGCAGCAAATCGCCAAAACCATGATGTTCGACATCGAATACGTGGGCAACAAAGGCTCCCGTATTCAAGGCAACGACGCCTTCAATATCCCGGAACCCGGCCCCGGTGGCGTCCAGGCGCGCCGCCCCTACCCGCGCTTCTCCGGCTTCGGCTACATCTCGGCCGACGTGTCCACCACCTATCACGCCATGCAGGCGAAGTTCGAAAAACGGCTCGCCGGCGGCCTCTGGTTTCTTACCTCTTATACGTTCGCCAAGAGCCTATGGGTGACGAACACCCCCGCCGCAGGCGGCCGATATCGTTTTGAAAAGGGCCCCTCGGAGTATCAGTTTCCGCACAGCTTCTCCCACAGCTTCGGCTACGCGCTCCCCTTCGGCAAAGGCCATACGTTCGCCTCCAATGCCAACCGCGTCACCGAAGCCATCATCGGCGGCTGGCAGATGCAGGGCATCTTCCTGTTCCGGAGCGGCGTGCCGTACACCGTCACAATGGCGCGCGACGTAGCGAACACCGGCGTCGGCGGCCAGCGGCCCAATCGCGTTGCCAACGGAAAAGTCGGCGATCCTACTCTCGCCCGCTGGTTCGACCCCACCGCCTTCGTCGCCGCGCCCAACTTTGTCTACGGCAATTCAGGCCTTCGTATTCTCCCGGCCGACATTCTCCGCACCGTCGACTTCTCTCTCTTCAAGAACTTTCAGATCGGAGAAACCGGCCGCCTGCAGTTCCGCTGGGAAGCCTTCAACCTGCCCAACACGCCCAGCTTCGCCGCGCCGAACTCCACTCTCGATACCGCCGTCGTCGGCCGTGTCACCGCCACCGCTACCGCCCCCCGCCAAATGCAGGTAGCACTGAAATACACTTTCTAATCACATGCGACTCACTCTCGGATTGCTGTTCGCCGCCGCCGCCTTCGCGCAGGCCCCTGTCCAGATTCAGGTTGGCCCGGCCGCCGAAGGCCAATGGCGTCCCGTCTGGCGCTTCTTCGGCTACGACGAACCGAACTACACCTACATGAAGGACGGCAAGAAACTGCTGTCGGAGATCGCCGCCCTCAGCCCGCATACTGTCCATGTGCGTGTGCACAACCTGCTCACCACCGGCGACGGGAAAGCCGCATTGAAATGGGGTTCCACCAACGCCTACACCGAGGACGCCAACGGCAAGCCAGTCTACAACTGGACCATCGTCGATCGCATCTTCGATACCTTCGTCGAGCGCAAGATGAAGCCGCTCGTCGAAATCGGCTTCATGCCGCAGGCGCTCTCCGTCAAGCCCGAGCCCTACCAACACCACTGGGATCCCGCGCAGAAATACCAGAACATCTACACCGGCTGGGCCCAGCCGTCGAAGGATTACGCCAAGTGGTCGGAGTTGGTCTACCAGTGGGTGAAGCACTCCGTAGCCCGCTACGGAAAAGCGGAGGTGGAGAGCTGGTATTGGGAGGTTTGGAACGAGCCCGATATCGGCTACTGGCAGTCCACGCCCGAAGAGTACTTCAAGTTGTATGACTACTCGGCCGACGCCGTGAAGCGCGCCCTGCCCGGCATCCGCATCGGCGGCCCCACCACCACCGGCCCCGGCAGCGAGAAGGCGGCCGGCTTCCTCCGGGTTTTCCTGGATCACGTCGTCAAGGGTCGCAACTTCGCCACCGGAAAGACGGGCGCTCCGCTCGACTACATCAGCTTCCACGCCAAAGGCCGCCCCACCGTTGTCGACGGGCACGTCCGCATGGCAAGCGACAAGCAGATGAACGACGTATCGAAGGGATTCGAGATCGTGGCGTCCTTCCCGACTCTCAAGAAACTCCCCATCATCATCGGCGAATCGGATCCCGAAGGCTGTGCGGCCTGCTCCGTGCGCTTCAACCCGCAGAATGCCTACCGCAACGGGACCATGTACTCCAGCTACACCGCCGCCACCTTCGCGCGGAAAAACCAGTTGGCCACGCGCCATGGGATCAACTTCGAAGGCGCCGTCACATGGGCCTTTGAATTCGAGGACCAGCCGTACTTCGATGGTTTCCGCGACTTGGCAACGAACGGTATCGACAAACCGGTGTTGAACGTGTTTCGGATGTTCGGGCTCATGAACGGACAGCGGCTCAGCGTAAAGAGCAGCGGCGCGCTCGGTCTTGACGACATCTTAAAGGCCGGTGTGAAAGCAGAGCCCGATATCAACGCCGTCGCCACACGAGGGGAGAAGGTGATCTCCGTAATGGCCTGGAACTACCATGACGACGACCTCGCCGGCACGCCCGCGCCCGTCTCCTTAAAGGTGGCCGGCGTCCCCGCCACTGCCTCCCGCGCGCTAGTCCGCCACTACCGCATCGATCGGGATCACAGCAATGCCTATACGGCCTGGCTCGCCATGGGCTCTCCCCAGTCGCCCACGCCCGCGCAGTACGCGCAGTTGGAGGCTGCCGGGCAGTTGCAGTCGCTCGGGTCGCCAGCGTGGGTGCCCGTGAAGGGCGGCGTTGTGGAACTGGATTTCCCGTTGCCTCGCCAGGCTGTTTCCCTCGTTCAAGTCAGCTGGTAGGCGGTGTCCCGTGCCCTGGAAGATTACGCTGCTCATTGCCGCGGCTATTGCCATCAGCTATTTCGACCGCCAGACGCTGCCCGTCGCCATCGCGGCTATCCAGCGCGATATCCCCATCAGTAATTCGCAGTTCTCCCAACTCCAGGCGGCGTTCCTCGTCGCCTATGCCATCATGTACGCCGGCGGCGGCAAGCTGATCGATGTCATCGGCACACGAAAGGGTTTCGCCGCCGTCATGGTGTGGTGGTCCCTGGCCTGTGCCGGACACGGCCTCGCAAACAGCTTTGGGTTTCTAATGGGTGCCCGTTTCCTGCTCGGAATGGGTGAGGGCGGAGGCTTTCCAGCCGCCACGAAGGCAGTGGGCGAATGGTTCGAGATCCGTGACCGGTCCACGGCCATGGGAGTGATCAACGCCGGTACCGCCGTCGGTGCCGTGCTCGCGCCCCCGGCCATCGCCGCCATCATCGCCAGTTCTAGCTGGCGCTGGGTATTCGTTATAGCCGGCGCAATCGGCCTGTTGTGGGCGATATGTTGGCTGACTGCCGTAAAGGAAGAACCGGCACACAAGCAAGAGGCCTCCGTCGCATGGCTGCCCCTGCTGCGCTGCAAAGAAATATGGGCTCTGATAGTTGCTAAGTTCCTCAGTGATGCCGCTTGGTACTTCTATCTCTTCTGGTTACCCAAATATCTGTACGACGTTCGTGGGTTCGATACCAAGCGGGTCGGATACTACGCGTGGATCCCTTATGCTGCCTCCGGGATCGGTAGTTTGGCGGGTGGCTGGTTCTCCAGCTGGCTAATAAGCAGGGGCTGCAGTGTGAACAAGGCCCGAAAAATCGCTCTGGGTGCCAGTGCAGCAGTGATGCCAATCATCTTCCTGGTGGATAGCGCTCCCGTTGATCTTGCCATCGCAATCTTCAGCGTGGCGTTCTTCGGGCAACAGTCCTGGTCCACTCTTGTCATGACTTTACCCACGGATCTGGTGACCGGACGGGCCGTCGGCTCTGTTGCGGGCCTGGTTGGCTTCGGTGGAGCCATGGGTGGGGTCGTTTTTGGGCTCGTTGTGGGGTTCGTTCTCGACAATGGCTACGGCTACGGACCTGCTTTCGCGATGGCTGGAATTTTTCATGTACTCGCTTTCCTGTTGATTCTATTGGTGATACCGACAATCCGACGACTGAATCTGGAATAACCCGGTAGAAATATTCACAAACCCTTTGACAAAAGTTTTGCCCGTGCTATTCTGAAAGGGTTGCAAGGCGCTGCGGCGCGAACAACAACTGACGAGAGGCTGATTCGAGCCACTTAAAACGGCCCGAGCAGCAAGTCAAAGCAACAGACGGACAGGGAAATAAGAGAACCTGGCTGTCACCGTGAAAGCGGGAAGGCGACCTTCGGAAGTAAAGAGAAGGCTACGCAAAACAAAACTCTCTGGCAAATTGTACGAATTTTGGTAGCCGGTTACGGCTGGTTACTAAAA